>JABAZY010000023.1:0-4648 GCA_018608245.1 Alphaproteobacteria bacterium
AAACTCACCATCATCATTTACGGCAGAAAAACTGACTAGTTCAAAATTAGGAAAGATATCTAAAATAGTTTGCGGATTGAAAATACGATGTGCATTAAATTCAACTCTTTGTTTCCCTATAGGCACGGAGAGATAAAGGACACCACCTTGCTTGATAACGCGCGTAAGGGCGCTAGCAAATATTTTATAAGAATCTGGCTGTGTCGGGTCACCATAGCGGCCTAGCCCAAAATGCTCCATTGCATGTAAACAGGAAACAGACCCTAATTCTCCATCTTGGAAATTATCCATTTTTGTCGCGTCATCTTGTACGAAAATTAAATTTTCATAGGGTGATGTTAAGGGGCGTATATCAACAACTTCAACGCTTCTATGAGATAACAGGGATGTAATAAATCCATCAATACGAGACCCTATATCAACGTGACGCTTAGGGTTAGCATTAAATATTTTTGTTGCTGCCCATAAGTCTTGATGAACATAATGCCCCTTAATGATGCCGGCACTATCTTTATAGTCCGTTAAAACAGGCATGGATTGTGATAGCTTTAATGGGAAATCTTGATCGTTATAATTTTTATAAGTTTTGTAATCTTTAACAAATTTAGGAATTTTTGTAAGATTTGATAATAGACCTAAAATATCAAACCCATGCATTTCCAAAAATCTTTTTGTATTTTTTAGCATGCGGATTCCTTTTTAGGTTTTTGATCAAAGCCATTATATAATTTTTTACCTAATTTGATTCCTTTTTGCTCAATCAAAATATAGCTTAACGTGCTGACTAAAACACTGGCAAGGGCGACAATAATGAATTTTACAAAGAGCATGTTATCTAAATTTTCTGGCAAAAAAAACAATATAAACATATGGGTCATATAAAGGGAATAGCTGATTACGCCTAAATATATAACGACCTTACTCTCAAAAAGGATAGAGGAAACAAGCCCCGTACCGCCAATAGTAATAATCCCTGTCGTTAAAAGAAGGATATTTAAGAAATCATTGCCTAATTGTAAGAAAATAAGCTCAATAAGCGCGCTAATAATTAAGACGGCTAAGCCTATATCTAGCAATTTAGGGCTAAATTTCTCTAAAAACCAAGGACGTACACGAAAGGCCACCATACCAAGGAAGAAAGCGGGTGCATAACGTAGCGGGCTCCATTGTTCGGCATAACCCACAACATCGCTTGCGATGAAATGACCATAAAATTCTTTTAAGGCAAAAGCCCCACAAGTTAACAACAGTAATGCAACAGCTTTAGGCCATGTTTTAAGAAAAGGCAGGGCAAAAGGGATGACCATATACCAGAACATCTCAATCGGGATTGACCATTCAACACCGATCAAAGAGTTGGTGACGCGGTAATCTGCAAAAGAAAGAAAGGTTAAATGCATGAAAATATCATAAAAAATATTCTCAGTACCCAATATCTCACGCCAAGGGCTTATCGATATATTAAAAATGAGTAGGAAGAGGAGCGCTACGGCACAGGCCGTATAATATAACGGTGCAACGCGCCAAAACCGTTTCCACCAAAAATGCTTGATATTTTGTTTTTGGGTCAAAGAATGTGAGATACAAAAGCCCGATATCACAAAGAACATATAAACACCTGTGGCGCCCAAGTCTGCGATACGGTTCCCTACATCGCCAAAGGCGCGCAAGCCACCACCGCCCGCATGGATTAAGATAACCAAAAGCGCCGCATAAGCACGCAATCCCGTGATGAACTCCGTATCAGCGAAATTCGTACGTGATAATTTGCTAATCGTATCCGTGCTCATTTTGGGATCGTGCCGAGACTATAAAACAGGCTTAGACGAACTGAGATATGTATCTTTAATCTTCTCAAAATGTCCAAAGCCCTTTTCGGCTAAGTATTTCTTTAGTGCTTCTTCTGTAGGATAGTCATTCGTACCATCAAAACAACGCGCATCATCAATCAATAAAACATGCTCAGATGCGTTTGGGTGTGCCGCAACATGGTCTATTTCCCGAAGAATTGGTGTATCAAGACTGCCCTTTGATGTAACGCCTGCAGAATAATGACCATCTAACCAGAAAACGGCTGAGCCTTTAATATCTTTGATAACGTCACCCATGATCTCACCGCTATCCCCTTGGAAGATCGTAATAGAAGGATCATTTTTAAACTTTTCAACAGCCTGCTCAAACAAAGGACCGTTCAGCTCAATAGACTTAATCTCTTGGCAATGGGGGCGCATAGCAATTATCATGTCCCCTAAATAAGTGCCTGTTTCAACAAGTGTACGTATGCCCGTTTTAAGCAGTATTTTCTTTAAAAAATATTCTTTTACCACATGAGGCTGCGGAATAGGCTCTCCTTGTAATTTCCATACAACGTTACCCGCCACTTGTTTTAAAGATCTTAACATCATTGCTCTCTCCTAATGTGCTCGCCTATCTTTTAGGCTGTTTTTGCAGGCTTCTCTGATAAATGACGCCCGCCATTATTACAAAAATCATCATAGGTTAGTTTTAAGCCTTCTTGAAGACTATATTTAGGTTTCCAGCCCATTGCGCTTAATTTGGAAGAATCCATTAATTTACGCATGGTGCCGTCTGGCTTGGATAAATCAGTTTTAACTTCACCCTTGAAACCAGTAATGTCGGATACGACACCCGCAAAATCCAAAATTGAAATTTCTTTCCCAGAGCCAATATTGACGAATTCATCTTCGCTATAATTTTTCATTAAGAATATACAGGCATCAGCCAAATCATCGACATACATAAACTCACGCAGGGTTGTGCCTGTACCCCATATTGTTACATCATCACCCGATTCTTTTGCTTCATGAAAACGACGTAAAAATGCGGCAGGCACATGTGAATTTTCTGGGTGATAATTATCGCCCGCACCGTACAAGTTAGTTGGCATTGCTGATATAAAATCACATCCATATTGTTTACGGTATGCCTCACACATTTTAATGCCTGCAATTTTTGCAATCGCATACCATTGGTTCGTTGGCTCTAATTCACTTGTCAGTAAATACTCTTCCTTCATCGGTTGTGGTGAATCTTTAGGATAGATACAAGATGACCCTAAGAATAAAAGTTTTTCAATTTTTTGTAATTTTGCGGCATGAATAATGTTTGTTTCAATCGCTAAATTATCGTAAATAAAATCTGCTGGATACGCATTATTCGCATGAATACCACCGACTTTTGCGGCAGCTAAAAATATGGCATCAGGCTTATTCTCTGCGACCCAATTCTCAACTTGATCTTGACGGGTTAAGTCGACTTCATCTCTTGAAACCGTAAGGATAGTGCAGTTCTCAAGCTCTAATCGGCGCGCAATAGCGGATCCAACCATGCCGTTATGGCCTGCCACCCAAATTTTTTTATTGGCCAGAGAATAAGTCATTAAGCGTATGATTTTTTATGAAGGTCACTATCTTCATGTTGCATTAACTCAAGATCAGAATCCATCATCTCTTTTACTAATTCATCAAAAGAAGTAGTCGGTTTCCATCCTAATAATTTTTCTGCCTTACTGGCATCGCCCAACAATAAATCAACTTCTGTTGGACGGAAATAACGTTCATCAACAGCAACAACAGTTTTACCTGTTTTGCTACTGATACCAACTTCGTCTACACCTTCGCTTTGCCATTTAATTTCATGGCCAATATGGCTGAATGCCGCTTCAACAAATTTACGTACTGAATGTGTCTCTCCTGTTGCTAGCACAAAATCGTCGGGTGTTTCATGCTGAACAATACGCCACATACCTTCAACGTAATCACGTGCATGTCCCCAATCACGTTTAGCATCCATGTTACCTAGATATAAACAATCTTGCATACCATTATGAATAGCAGAAACGGCGCGGGTAATTTTACGTGTGACAAAAGTGCCACCACGAATAGGACTTTCATGGTTAAATAAAATACCGTTTGAGGCATGTATGCCATAGGCTTCACGGTAGTTCACGGTAATCCAATAAGCATATAATTTAGCCGCCGCATATGGGCTGCGCGGGTAAAAAGGAGTGGTCTCACTTTGCGGTGTTTCGTGAACCTTTCCATACAATTCTGATGTTGAGGCTTGATAAAATCTTGTTTTCTTCTCTAGACCCAAAATACGAATAGCTTCCAAAACACGTAATGTACCCATCGCATCTGAATTAGCGGTATATTCAGGCGTATCAAAGCTAACCTGTACATGGCTCTGTGCGGCTAGGTTATAAATCTCATCTGGTTGGGTTTTTTGAATAACACTAATTAAATTTGTGGCATCTGTCATGTCACCATAATGAAGTTTGAAATTAATATCTTCTTCATGTGGGTCTTGGTAAATATGGTCAATTCTACCTGTATTAAAGGATGATGAGCGACGTTTAAGGCCGTGTACCATGTAACCTTTGCTAATCAATAGCTCGGCTAGATAGGCACCATCTTGCCCTGTAATACCCGTAATCAGGGCCGTTTTTTTAGAATCTTGGCTCATTAATTGGCTGCCTTTTCTTGCTCAAATGCGTTGCTAGTGTAATTTCCTTCTGCTTTATTGTCCTCAAGGCGGGTAATATCATCTTCGCCTAAATAGCTTCCAGTTTGAATTTCCACTAATTCTAGTGTCTCTTCGCTCTTATTTTCTAATCTGTAGTAAGCTC
>JABAZY010000023.1:4658-6151 GCA_018608245.1 Alphaproteobacteria bacterium
TTTACAGGAACAACAAAAACCTCGCCATCGCGCGTGACAGTGGCTTCGCCCTTGGTTACAACCCAATGTTCACTCCGTTTTTGGTGCTTTCTTAACGCCATCTGATAGCCAGCATCGACACGTAGACGCGCTACTTTGAAAGTGTCACGCTCTTCAATCACTTCATATGATCCCCAAGGGCGCTGAGCTGTAACATCTTCAGTGATTTTAATTTGATCAGATTTTTTCATCTCTGCCACAAGCGTCTTAATCTCTTCTGATCTGGCTTTGGGCGCAATAAAGACGGCGTCATCAGCGGCCACAGCAATAATATCATCTAATCCTAATACGGCTAATGCGGGACCATCTGAGTGCAGGTATGAGCCTTTAACATCATGGGAGAAAATAGTGCCCTTAAGTACATTGTTTTGTTTGTCTTTTTTGGACACACCCCACAAAGATTCCCATGATCCTAAATCATTCCATTCAAAACTAGCAGGTACAACAACTGCGCGGTCTGTTTTTTCAAGCACAGCATAATCAATAGATGTCGCGCGAATTTTTTTAAATGACTTAGGGTCTAATAAATCATCACCTAAATCATTTTGACGTGCATTCCACGTATCGCGCGCGGTTGATAAAATATCAGGCGCATATTTTTCTATTTCATCAATTAAGGTTTGCGCCTGCATCATAAAAATACCTGCATTCCAAAAATAATTATTGTCTGCAATATACTCTTTAGCTCTTTTCAACGTTGGTTTTTCATGAAAAGAAATAATTTGATAACCGTTATTTTTTTTATCACCACGCTCAATATATCCAAATCCAGTATGTTGAGAAGTTGGTGCCATGCCCAATGCCACAATATGACCGTTTTCGGCTAATGGTAGTGCTTTTTGAGCCGTTTTACTAAACGCTTCTTGGTCAGGAATATAATGATCTGATGGTAACATTAAAATAATATCATTAGGGTCTTTAACGGATAAAGCAGCAATACAAACTGCTGCTGCTGTATCACGCCCAAATGGTTCCATGATAATTTGAGTATTTTCTTTTGCCCAATCAGGTAACATATTTTTAACAATAAATCTGTGATGTTGGGCACAGATAATTGTTGGTGCATCAAATAATTCTTGATCATGACAACGGTCAATCGTATCTTCAAATAAACTTTTGTCGTTTAATAAAGGAATGAATTGTTTTGGCTTATTGCTTCTCGATAAAGGCCAGAGTCTTACACCCTGCCCTCCCGATAATATAACTGGCGTTATTTTAGTCATTTGAACCAAACTTTTATTTAAAGGTTATTTTTTAATCAAATATCTTTTCTGTGGCATGGATTTTACACTATGCATTGTATAGCTGTCAGGCTTATCTTTGAAGTGCTCAATGAATGCAACGGTTTCACCTGGGTAGTTCGGTTGATTAATTTCATCAAACAAAATCACACCACCTGGGTTCAGGCGTGGCCAACATAAATCCAACACAGTTTTTGTTGATTCATATAAATC
>JABAZY010000023.1:6161-18935 GCA_018608245.1 Alphaproteobacteria bacterium
TGACAGAAGATTTTGTTTCTGGGCGAATGACTGTTTTCATCTTTAGATTAATCGTTAATTCTGGTTTATTACTTAATTTTTGACAGTGTAACTTATAGGCAAAGATGCATATAGTTGCAACTTATATAAATTAGCTTCAAGTGTATAAGTACGGGCTAGGTTAGCTTTGAACACGTTCGGCAACTAAAATGCCGTAATTAGAGGCTATTTCTTCTAATCCGCCTTCAACTGTTTCGCCAACGGCTGTGAAAACCCATTCGGCTCCAATACGCTCTAAGAAACCAATTAGAAGTCCCTCATCACCAGTTAGTTCTTCGTCTAGCTCATAGCGGAATATTTCATGATTACTGTTTTCATTTACCAAACGGAAATAAACATTTTTCACCATAGAAAAATTATCATCTTTCAACGTGTTGTCTTGGGCATCAATATTATAAATCGATAAAACAAAGCTGATTTTGGTGATGTCATACGGAAGAGCGTTGAGATCTATATGAACATTTTCATCATCCCCGTCGCCTGCTCCTGTACGGTTATCACCATGATGAACAACGGATCCTTCTTTATCGGTTGGGTTGTTATAAAAGATAAAGTCTTCGTCCATACGTGTT
The DNA here is from genome assembly GCA_018608245.1 of Alphaproteobacteria bacterium. Taxonomy (GTDB): domain Bacteria; phylum Pseudomonadota; class Alphaproteobacteria; order Micavibrionales; family Micavibrionaceae. The sequence continues at coordinate 6,773 of JABAZY010000023.1, forward strand.
TCTTCATCTCTATCGAGTAAGAAAATACTCATGTCCAAATCTAGCGGATCACTTTCGAACGCACGTAAATCCCAACCAACACCAACATTTAATTGGCGCATTGTTGGGTCTTTTTGGGTGATATTAATTTCATCACCACGTTTAATTTTATTACGCGGCTCATCTGGATATATAACTTCAGGAATGGTGTCGTCTAGTTGATCATCATTAATATTACTTTGACGATCATCTTGAATTTCATTTTCTGGCTCAGGTGCTGGCGCAGGATTTGCTTCAGGTGCCGAGTTGTTTTCAGGTTCGGTATTAGCATCTGGCGCAGGATTTGCTTTCACGCTATCTTCAACTTTTTTTTCTTGGTCGTCACTCATAAAATTCAGTCCTATTTTATAATTTCAACAAGGTTGGGATCAATAATATCTGCACTCAAATATATAGCGTAAATAAGCCCAATATAAACAACATATCCGCTAATAAATATAATTCCAATAAAGCGGTTAAATTGTTTAACAAACATCAAAATGGCTGTGAACAATAAAGTAATGCCCAGCATGACCCAAATATCCAATGTCACAACCTGATGTGCAATATCTGAATTTTGAATAGGTTTGATTAAGGCGGTCACACCGATAATCATCATAATATTAAAGAAATTTGATCCTAAAATATTACCAATAACAATGTCTGATTGACGCTTCATCGCCGCAATAATACAGGTTGATAGCTCTGGCAGGGACGTGCCAAGAGCGATAACGCTCAACCCAATAACATCTTCAGGAACGCCAATAATTTCCGCACTGACTTTTGCACCACGCACCAAAAATTCTGCTCCTAACGCAATGGCTAACATCCCTAAAATTAAGAAAAGCAATCCATGACCAAGATTTTTAAAATCAGGTACTTCAATGTCTGAGCTTTCAATTTTACCTTTAGACACCATGCTATATTGCCACAATAAATAGAGTACTAACGCAACTAACATTAATCCACCAGTCAGCTGACTGATATGACCATAAAGCATTAATCCAACCATTAGAAAAGTAGCGACAAGCATAGCAATGGTGTCGCGCAGGATAGCCCGCGGTGACACATGCATGGTCGCCACAAAAGCCGTGGCTCCAATGACCAACAAGATGTTAGCAACATTTGACCCGATCACATTACCAATCGCAATACCGGGGGAGCCCGTCAAGTTGGCATTAATAGAAACAATTAATTCGGGCAAGGAAGTTCCCGCCGCAACAATTGTAAAACCAATGACTAAAGGTGATATACCAAAACGTCTGGCGACATATATGGCACCATCAATCGTCCAATCCCCCCCTTTATAAAGGAGATACATGCCTAGGCCCAAAGCGCCTAAGGCAAGGATAAAGATTTGATCTTCGGTATAGTTCATTTATTTGTCGATCTTTTTAGAATTTTTCATCATTAAGAATATAAAGGGAAAAGTGGCTGTGGGGAATAGCAGATACATTTCTATTTAGTTTTTATTTTTGGCCATCAGCCCATTGTAGCCCATATCCAAACGCACGATCCATTTCGGCATGACCTGGGAAATATTCCATGATATTGGTCATACGAATTCCACCGCGAACATTCTCCATTTTGGCTACTGCACACAAGGCTAGCTCTTCTCTATGCGCTTTAAGAGTCACAACCATAGGGTCTTCTGTTGGCACGCGTACCTGTATTTGTGGCTGCACAGTATTCCAATTTGAAGCACCGTCATAAATATAGATATAAAGAAGCACGCGTTTGAATTCTTTCCAATGGGCGCCGTTGATAGTCAAAACTTCATCTTCGCCTTCCGCATCGCCTGTGCGCTCATCACCTGATAAATGAATAAATGGTTTAATCTCTAAGCTTCCGAACATTTCACCAAAGGCTTGTATCGCGCCTTTTTCACCGTTTTCCATTTCATATAAACAACCAATATCCAAATCAACGCCTTTAGATTTTTGATTAGTAGGCGCAGATTTTTTTAATAATTTATTTAAAAGCCCTTGTTTGGGTTGAAGGATTTTTCCTTTTTTACTGATATTGTCCCACGCGACGCCTACCTCAAAATTATCCATGCCGTCTTTTGGCGGGTTAATAATGGCTGTTTGTCCAGGGCTTGATAAAAATGATGCCTTATGCTCTTCGTCATGCGGGCTGATAAAGCCAGCAGCGCCCAAAGAATTTGTACCATGCCCAGAAAAACTTGCTCGGCTATTGGTCGCATCTTCGATTGAATGTCCAGATGTCTTTTGCTTGTCCATAAATTGTCCTTTTCTATTGGGCTAACTATATGCTAAATAAGAGCGTCTTTAAAGCATACGCTAAAAAATGACATAGGTTCAAAAATAATAAGGAATAAAAACTGTGGCTTCTTATCAATATATATATGTAATCAAAAACCTGACCAAAACTTGGCCGGGTGGCAAGACGATTATGAATGATCTGACCTTAAGCTTCCTACCAGGTGCTAAAATTGGTGTTTTGGGGCCAAATGGGGCGGGTAAATCCACATTATTGAAGATTATTGCAGGCGTTGATAAAGAATATCAAGGGGAAGCATGGGCGGCTGAGGGCACGCGTATTGGTTATTTGGAGCAAGAACCGCATTTAGATGCCGATAAAACTGTCTTTGAAAACATCATGGAAGGCATGGGCGACACTAAAACTATGATTGACCGCTATAATGCGGTAAGTGTTGAAATGTGTGAACCTGATGCTGATATGGACGCTTTAATGGCAGAAATGGGTGAGTTACAGGAAAAAATTGATGCCGTGGATGGCTGGGAAATTGACCGTACGGTTGAAATGGCGATGGATGCGCTTCGTTGTCCACCTTCTGATTCCGGCGTTACGCAGCTTTCAGGTGGTGAAAAGCGTCGTGTAGCACTATGTCGTTTACTGCTAGAGAAGCCAGATATCTTACTTCTCGATGAACCAACCAACCATTTGGACGCTGAAAGTGTTGCATGGCTACAGAGATTCTTAGGAGACTACCAAGGAACAGTGATTATGGTGACCCATGATCGTTACTTCCTTGATAATGTAACAGGCTGGATTTTAGAGGTTGACCGTGGCCGCGGAATTCCATATGAAGGTAATTATTCTGACTATCTTGAGACTAAGTCAAAACGTCTGAAGCAAGAGTCGAAGCAGGATGACGCCCGTGAGAAGACCTTGGCACGTGAGCTTGAATGGATCCGTCAGGGCGCCAAAGCACGTCAGTCAAAATCAAAAGCCCGTATTGCGGCATACGATCAAATGTTGCTGGATGCAGAAGACAGAACGGTCCGCACAGCACAAATTGTTATCCCAACACCACCAAGACTGGGTGATTTGGTTATTCAGGCTGAAAACGTCAAAAAATCCTTCGGTGACAAATTGCTCATGGAGGACTTCTCATTTAAACTTCCACCAGGGGGTATTGTTGGTATTATCGGGCCAAATGGCGCAGGTAAAACGACATTATTCAAAATGATAACTGGCTCAGAAACGCCTGATGACGGTACGTTTACAGTTGGTGACACGGTTAAGCTCGGCTATGTTGACCAAAGCCGTGATGATTTGGACCCCAATAAGAATGTTTGGGATGAAATCTCTGATGGATTCGATATTTTGAAGCTTGGTAAGATCGAAATGGCTTCTCGTGCCTATGTGTCTGCCTTTAATTTCCGCGGTCCCGACCAGCAAAAGAAAATGGCGCAATTATCAGGGGGGGAGCGTAATCGTGTCCATTTGGCGAAAATGCTTAAATCTGGCGCAAATGTACTTCTACTCGATGAACCAACAAATGATTTGGATACGGAAACATTATCCGCGCTTGAGGAAGCATTAGAGAATTTCCCAGGGTGTGCGGTAATTATTTCCCATGATCGTTCATTTCTTGACCGCCTTGCCACCCATATTATTGCCTATGAAGGTGATTCAAAAGTTGTGTGGTTTGAAGGGAATTATGAGGAATATGAGGCTGATCGCCGCCGCCGCATGGGGCAAGATTCAGACACGCCACAGCGTATTAAATATAAGCCTATTAGTAAAGCTGGTTAAAATTAGGTCGTAAATTTTAATAATTCCTTTATAATCAGTGTATTATACTGTTCCATATTCTGTTGGGGCAGTTCTCTTACATCTAAATTCGTAACAGGCTTATGCTCTATGGTATAATTCAACTGTAGTAATGTATCTTGTTAATGAAAGTGACGAAGATCACCCAAAAGTATCATTAGGGAAGTATTATAAAGTATGGCGATAGACACGGCAAATTCACATATGGAGGATCCTCATCACGATGGGGATGATATTTCGTCTGTGAAAAGGCGTGTTGGCGCTAAAAATGTTGCTTCTTATATGCTTTTGCCAGGATTTATCCCTCAGATTAAAGAAATAAGCCGTTCAGGTTTTGGTTATTTGGCCTTTTTAATGGCGCTTGTATATCAATCTGTCCGTATTTTACCGGCGAACCATCCTTACGTTAATCCAGTTAATATTGGCCGCTTTGGCTTCCGTCATGTGATTTTTCAGGCAAGGGACAATATTACCTTTAATCGTCAAAACATTGATCAGGTCATTGTATTTGGCGCTGTTTTAATGGCTGTATTGCTTATTATCTTACAGTTATTGTCTCTTATATTTTTAATTTTAAATAATACTGCATGGGCGGCCGTTGATGCAGGTATTGATCTGAATATGTTTACGCGGACGAATGCTCAGATGCAGACGGATATTTCATTCCGTATGTTACGTGAGGTTTTTGGCGTTACTGATGTATATGGGCCTCATACAGTAACGGCCTATCAGGCTGGTTTACATGCCATGTTCCATTTTTATAATTATCTTATTTTATTCATGTCCATTATCATTTTTCTCTATTACGTGATTGTGGTTGTGGGTGAGACGGCGACAACAGGTACACCATTTGGTCGTCGCTTTAATACAGTTTATGCACCTCTCCGCCTAATTATTGGTATAGGCTTGCTAGTACCGCTGGCACCTCATGGTTTTAATGGCGCGCAATATATTGTATTTTATGGTGCAAAATTAGGGTCTAATTTAGGGACGAATGGTTGGGTTTTATTTAATGCAGGTATCGATAACCCAACAGGGAATACAGGTGAAACAAGATTTATAGCACAACCAGCCTCACCTCAGGGGCTATCTGTTGTGGAATTTATTTCCATTGCACGTACATGTAAAGCAGTTTATGCGCGTGTTCCAGGCACAGTAATTGAGCCATATATCATTGATTATAATGATGATGGGACAAGTACTTCAATATTAGCAACGCTTGACGCAGTTGATCCATATATCGAAGCCAACCCGGGAAAAGATATGATTGTTGTTTTTGGTGAGTTTGATGCTATTCATGCTAATATATGGGGTGGATCTGTGAAGCCTTATTGTGGTGAAATGAAAGTACCGTTAGCAGTTAGTGATATGGAGTCTATTGGTTTAACAGAGGGCGCATCACCTGTGACTCTTCCTAGAACCTATGTCATGGTGACGTTAGCGCTTTTATGGAATGCAAATGATCAATTAGAAGAAATTGCTGACAGATTTTCTCATATTTATCATCTTTCCTCACGTGATTGCCCTACAGGTTATACCTGTGATCCTTCGCCTACACCTGATCCTGTATTAAAAGAGCGTGCTATTGATGCTTTTCAAGTGATTATAGAAGGGGTATCTATTGCTTTAATTAATGCTGCAAATAATTCAATTCAACTTACTTTAGACGAAGAAGTATTGAATTTGGGGTGGGGAGGCGCTGGTATTTGGTATAACCAAATTGCTCAAGTTAATGGTGCATTTGTTGTCGCTAATTTAAGTGTTCCAGAAAAAGTGAAATATCCAATGGTGATGGAAGAGCTCGCGGGCGATAAGACATCTGAAGACACAGATAATAGTGATTGTAAAAAATACGAAGCCTATTTAGCTGATAACCGAGATCCAAAATTTTCTCAAGGAACGTTTAATTATTACGCTAAAGCGCTCAGCGCTACATTTCAATATTGGCGTTGCGATGAAACTGAAATGACCAGTAATTTTATTTGGGATACGATGAATGCGGTTTTTGGTATTGGCGGTATATTCAACATGCGTATCAATGGTGCTGAAGATGTTCACCCACTTGCCAAGTTATCAAATCTTGGAAAAGGCTTGGTCGAAAGCGCCGTGCGTAATATGGGTTTTGCTTTAGCTGGTGCTGCTGGTGGTGGTGCTGCACAAGTTCTTAATCCTCAATTGGGTGGTGCATTAGCGGCGGGTTCATCCGCCTTTGTATCGATTGCAACCATTGGACTATCTATCGGTTTTGTTCTTTATTATATTTTACCGTTTATGCCGTTTATATATGTTTTCTTTGCGGTTGGCGCTTGGGTAAAAAGTATATTTGAAGCAATGGTCGGTGTTCCTTTGTGGGCTCTGGTTCATATGCGTATAGAGGAAGATGGTATACCCGGCAAAATGGCGATGAATGGATATTTTTTAATTTTTGAAATAGGATTGCGACCTATATTAACTATCTTTGGATTAGTAGGCAGTATGATTATTTTCACCTCGATGGTTACTATTTTAGATGAAGTTTTTGACCTTGTTGTTGAAAATATTACAAATACAAAAATTGCAGATGGTGCTGCAGGCGTACAATTAGAAATGGGTCGTCACGTTGTCGATCAATTCTTCTTTACTGTTTTATATACAATCGTTGTTTACATGATGGCTATTTCATCATTTAAGATGATTAATTTAGTGCCTAACAACGTCTTAAGATGGATCGGTGCAGGTGTTTCAGCCTTCAGTGATAACGCAGATGATCCAACTAAAGGACTGGCACAGTATGCCTCTATTGGTGGTAACCAAATTAGTGGTAAAATTGGCCAAGGATTAACCTCTCTGGGTAGTGCCGGTGGACAGGTTGCTGGACAACTGGGCAAGAGCTAGTAGCAAGCCTTTATATTTTAATATTTTCTTTATAATCAGTGTGTTATAATAAGTTCATTAGGGCGCAAGTCCCTATGTGATTATGTATATATTCTTGGGGTTTCTCTAAATTCGCAACCGACAGCGTCATTATGGTATAATTTAAGCAGTAGGAATGTATGTTTTTAACGGAAAATTGGTGGGTAAAATACTCTAAATGGCAATTAATGCAGCAAAAAATGGCTTAAAAGGCCCTGATGATAACGTTAATCAGTCTTCAAAAGTGAAGCTGAGAAGCGTTGCTGGCTATATGGTATTGCCTGGAATTATGCCTTTAATCAAGAGCTTAGCCTTATCTGGTTTTGGATATATTGCATTTTTGATTGCGGTTATTTATCAATCAGTAAGAATTTTGCCTCCTAATCATCCTTATGCCAATCCAAACAATATTGGTCGATTTGGCTTTAAACAGGTTATTGCGGTGGCGGCAAACAATGTGAAGGTTGATCGTCAGAATATTGATCAACTGGTTGTGTTTTTCGCGGTGTTGGTTGGTATTGCTTTATTGGTGTTACAATTTTTTGCATTAATATGGATTGTATTAGGTACAAGTACTGCAATTGCAGGGGATGCAAATAATATCCCTATTGAGGGCATGTTTATCACATCTTCCCCAGATAACGATATTGCTTTTGGAATGTTACGTAATGTTTTTGGCATTCCAGATTTGTTCGGCGCGCACACGCCAACACCGTATCAATTGGCATTACATGAGATATTCCAATTTTATAACCTTGCTATTTTAATCGTGGCGGCTGTTGTTTTTGTTTATTATATCTTGGTTGTTATTGGTGAGACAGCAACAACAGGCACACCATTTGGAAAACGTTTTGCAAATATTTATGCGCCTATTCGTTTGGTGGTTGCTATTGGATTATTGGTGCCTCTAAATTATGGTTTTAACGCCAGTCAATATTTGACATTTTATGCGGCTAAAACTGGGTCTAGTTTTGCAACAAATGGTTGGGTTTTATTTAACCGTGACTTGGAGAACCCTAGTGGTATTTCAGAAGGCGTTGATGGTCCAATTGTAACTCAAGTAAATGAAAATGCAGCAGGGAACTTAGTTAACCGTCGTTTGCTTGTTATGCCCAAAGCACCAGGCGGTATTTCTGCAGTAGAATTAATTTCAATTATTCGTACCTGTCGTGAAGCTTATGCATTACAAACAGGTGGTGCAGTGCAGATTGAACCTTATGTTATGTTTGGTGACGATGTAGCTGTTCTTGCAACGGTTCAGAGTATAAGAGATTTTGGTACACAAACACCAAATACGGATATAAGAATTGTTTATGGTCAGTTAGATAATTTACATTTAGAGTTTGAAGCAAATGTAAAACCATATTGTGGTGAAATACGATTACCAAAGCAATCTGTAAATATTGCTTCCATGAATGTTAATGCTTCTCAATTTTCACAGCTTTATTTTAACATCATTAATATTTTTATATGGAATCATCCATCCAATGTTTTAGTTGCAGAGAGGTTTTCTCAAGCTAGTTATGATCATGGTGATCCATGCTCCAACGCTGCTAGTATAGAGGCGGCAGGGACTATGGCCGCTGCTGCTAGTGGTGCCACTGAAGCAACTATTGCTGCTGCGCGTGCTAATGCGGCTAATGCGGCATGTGAAGGAACATCGGTTCCTCCTGCTATTCATAAACAAACTTTAGTAGAGCGTTATGATTCAATTGCGGAATATAACGTTATTCGTAACGTTAATAGAATGCGAAATTTGGCAGACCTTGAGATAAAAGCACCTATTCTTAGGTTGGGATGGGGTGGAGCTGGTGTCTGGTATAACAAAATTGCGCAAGTAAATGGTGCTATTATGACAGGGTCTATGGAGCTTCCTGAGCGTGTTAAATACCCGCTTGTTATGGAAGAAATGTTAGATCAAAAAGCTAAGTCAGTTAATAATATTACTGACTGCAACAGATTTGAACCTAATTTGGCACACAACAAGGCTGTACTCACAACTGAGGCAAAAATATATTATGCAACAACATTCAATGCCGTTTTTAAATATTGGCGTTGCGATAAAAAAGAATTAACGAGTAATTTTATTGTAGATGCTATGAGTGCTGTTTTTGGTATCAGTGGTTTGTTTGAAATGCGTAAACAGGAAAATGCAGATTTACATCCATTATCAAAACTATCTGCTTTAGGTAAGGGTATGATAGAAAGTTCTGTTCGAAATATGGGCTTTGCGCTTGTTGGTGGTGCTGGTGGTGGTTTGGCACAAGTGATAAATCCACAACTAGGGCAGGCAGCTAGTGCAGCTAGTGGTGCGTTTACTTCTATTGCAACCGTGGGCTTGTCTATTGGATTTATTCTTTATTATATTCTTCCTTTCATGCCGTTTATTTATGTTTTCTTTGCTGTTGGTTCATGGGTAAAGAGTATTTTTGAAGCCATGGTCGGCGCGCCTTTATGGGCACTAGCACATATGCGTATAGATGGTGATGGTATTCCAGGTAAAATGGCGATGAATGGATATTTGCTTATCTTAGAAATAGCAATAAGGCCCGTTTTAACAATATTTGGGTTAGTGGGTAGTATGATTATTTTTATCTCACTGGTAAGAATATTAGATGCAGTTTTTGACCTTGTTGTTTCAAATATAACTGGCACTAAAATCGCTGATGGTGCAGCAGGGTTAGAATTAGAAATGGGTCGTCATGTTATTGATCAATTCTTCTTTACTATTTTATACACAATGGTGGTTTATATGATGGCTGTATCTTCATTTAAACTTATCAATCTTATTCCAAATAATATTTTACGTTGGATGGGTGGCAGTGTTTCAGCCTTTAGCGATAATCAAAAAGATCCCACTGAAGGTTTGGCACAATATTCCGCTATCGGCGGTAATCAGATTAGCGCTCAGGTGGGTAAGGGCGTAACAAAAGTTGGTGAAGCCGGTGGTGGCTTAGCTGCTGTATTGGGAACAAAATAATATGAAAGAAGTTAAATATATAGAAATGGATAGGTTATTATGATTGGAATGGCATTATTAGCATCGCACATCACAAAAGGTAAAGTAGCACGTTATACGTTACTGCCAGAAATAATGCCGCGCTTGAATAATGTATTCCAGACTGGTTTTGGACAGCTTGCGTATTTTATGGCGCTTGTCTTCCGTGCTGTAAATATTTTACCTGCACATCATCCATACTTAAAAACATCTTCTATTGGTAAATTTGCGATGTATCACGTGTTAAGTGAGGCATCTTCTAACCTGAAATTCAATATGAAACATATAGATCAGGTTATTGTATTTTTTGCTTTGATAGCAGGTGTTGTTATTTTGGCTCTACAATTTATTATATTAATGATCGCCATGTTCTCCGGTACGGCCCGTGCTCAAGGATTTGAACCACCTGCAGGCTTTGGTGAAATTTTTGTAACGGCAAACACTCAAGAAGACTTAGCTCTTCGTTTATTGGATATGGTTTTTGGTATCCCTGATTTTTTTAATTCCAGAGATGCTGGAACAGAACCTTTTCATACGTCTCTACATGGCTTACTGCAATTTTATAGTTTCGCTATACTTGTTGTTGCGGCAATAATTCTTGTCTATTTTGTTTTTGCTGTTGTTGCTGAAACAGCACAATCCGGAACACCGTTTGGAAAAAGATATAATCATATTTGGGCACCTATTCGATTGGTGGCTGCTTTTGGTTTACTTATCCCTATTAGCTACGGAATGAATTCTGCTCAATGGATTACGCTATATGCCGCTAAATTTGGTTCTGCTTTTGCAACGAATGGGTGGCTTGCCTTTAATGCAGAATTAAATAATGAATATCTGGGCGAAATTGAGGATCTTATTGGTACACCAGAAGGCCCAACAGATTTAAAAAATCTTGCTCAATTTATGTACACAGCACACGCTTGTCGTGCTGCTTATGTAATAAAATATCCAGATATTAATATCCAAGGTTGGTTGGTTGAAACAGCGAATGGTGGCGGCCGATTAGGGTTTGTTGGGTTAGATTATGATGCCGCTCGAAACTTTTATAATAATGGGGATATACATATACGCTTTGGGGAGTTTAGAACAGAATATTCAACACATACGTCAAAAATTTTTCCTTATTGTGGCGAACTTGTTTTACAAACGCCTAATGCGAATGATGATGGTGCGCATGAAATTACACGGGCTTATTATGAGTTGATCGCTGAATTTTGGGTAGCTGGTGGCGGTATTGCAGGGCAAAATGCTGATCATGCTGAACAACAAGTTATTAATATGTTAACACATGAAGTAGCACTGCTTCCTCCACCAGAATTTAGGGATGAGGTTGTTACCTACATGGAAGGTGAGATCGACACGGCCATTCTTGATGGTGTAGCAATTCAACAACAAGCCTTATTAGCGAACACAAGTGAGGATAATGCAAGTGAAGGTAATGAATTACTTTTATATGGTTGGGGTGGTGCGGCTATTTGGTATAATAAAATCGCTCAATATAATGGTGCGCTTGTATCAAGTGCACTGAATACGCCGACTATTAGGCAACGACCGGCGCCGATGGAGTTTTTTAAATATAAAAACTTACTCGAAAACTCTAATATGAGTGAAATGAGAGAATTTGATCCTGATTCAAGTAAAGGTAAAAATTCTATTCCCGCTAACGCCGTAGATGAAATAATTGGTGGTGCTTTAAATGAAGCACATAAATATTGGATTGAAGATAAATCTAGCAACAGTAATAACGTGTTTATTGATACAATTAATTTGTTATTCGGAACGCAAGGGCTCTTTGATATGTGTGCAAACACAAATATTCATCCTTTGGCACAAATTTCAGGCTTAGGTAAAGGGTTAGTTGAAAGTGCTGTTCGGAATATTGGACTGGGGTTTGGTTTTGGCTTTATTGGATTGGCAGGTTTAGGACCTGCAGACGCGCTTTCCAGCTTTATGATGAGTATTGCTAGTATCACTATATTGATTGGTTTTATCTTATTTTATGTTGTTCCCTTTATGCCGTTTTTATATTTTTTATTCGCCGTTGGTGGTTGGGTTAAAGGTATATTTGAAGCTATGGTTGGTGTTCCTCTGTGGGCGCTAGCACATTTACGCATCGATGGAAACGGATTGGCTGGAGAAGCGGCCTTAAATGGTTATTTCTTAATATTTGAAATATTTATCCGCCCTATCTTAATTGTCTTTGGTTTATTA
>JABAZY010000023.1:18945-23729 GCA_018608245.1 Alphaproteobacteria bacterium
CTATTTCTATTTTTGGGGCAATGGTAAAAATATTACATGACACATTTACGCTCGTGGTGTCCAATTTATCTGGTTTCAGTGGCGATGAATTATCACTATGTGGATCTGGTGTACCAGGTGAAGCTGAACGGGGTAGCCTTGAAAATTTAAGAGGACCTGTCGATGAACTGTTCTTTACAATTGTATATGCTATTCTGGTTTATATGATTGGAATGTCATGTTTCAAATTGATCGATATGATTCCGAACCAAATGTTGCGTTGGATGGGTATGGGGGTTTCGACCTTTAATGACCAAGCAGGAGAGCCTGCTGAAGGACTAACATCACGTATTGCTATTGGTGGTGGTGTTCTTGGTGGACAATTAGGTCAAGCTGGACAAGGCTTAGGTCAAGCAGCTGGTGGATTGGCTCGAGTAGCAACAGATCCTACATAATATATAAGGTAATGAAGTAAAAAATGGATATTACAAAAAGACAAGTTGTTAAGCATGTAATGCTCCCGGGGATTATTCCTAGGGTGAGAGGCTTGTTGGGATCTACTCTATGTAATTTAGCTTACTTAATCGCGATTGTTTTTAATACGGTGCGTATCTTGCCGAAAAATCATCCTTATATTCGAGCAGGGTCTGCAGGTAAATACTCTATTCGTCAGGTAATTGCAGAAGCGTCTAATCATATTGAGTTTAGTAAAAAGAACATAGATCAGGTTGTTGTCTTTATCGCCATTATTTCTGGTTTGATTATTTTGGCGATGCAATTTATTTTATTTGCGCTCGCTTTTGCTATTTCAACGGCAAATGCGGCTATGCCAGCAACGGTTGCTGACTTTTTTGTTACGCCTAATCCACAAGAAGATCTAGCCTTTAAGATGCTGGATTATGTGTTTGGTGTACCCAACATGTTTGGATCAAGCGCACCTATTGGAACTGCTTTTCATGATGCGTTGCAAGGCTTATTTGAATTCTACAGTTACGGTATTCTAGTTGTAGGTGCCATTATTATTATTTACTCAATTATTACTATTGTTGCAGAAACGGCTGTTACAGGCACCCCATTTGGGCAACGTTTTAATCATGCTTGGGTACCCGTACGATTAGTTTTATTCTTTGCATTACTGTTGCCGCTCTTGAATGGCTTGAACGGAGGGCAATATATTGTTTTGCATGCAGCTAAGCTAGGATCAGGATTGGCTAGTACAGGGTGGGTTGTTTTTAATGACTCTCTTGAACAAGGCACTTATTTAGGTGATCAAACGCAGTTGGTTACACTGCCCAATAATCCAGAAATTACGCATATGGGCGCATTTATGCTGGTTGTGAAGACATGTGATTGGGCTTATAGCCGTAAGTTTCGTGAGATTATTCAACCATATGCAGTTTGGGGACCAGGCGTAGGTGATGTTCGAGCTGTTGGCTTGGGAGATACTTATCAAGATATTTCAGAGTTAAGCTCTGGTGAAAATTTTCTGGTTGTTTTTGGTGTTCAAGATTCAATTAGATTTAATGGCTCACCAGGTAACGTTGGACTCCTTTGTGGAGCGCTTTCTTTTAGGGTAACAGATGTCTCTGAACCGGGTCCCGCTGTTATACAGCAGTGGTATTTTAATAAAATCATGGAATTTTGGGAAGGTGGCAGCGGTGACGCATATACTCCAGATCCAGAGGGTGCTAATCTAGTTGCGGCAGTTAATGGAGGAGATTATAACGTTAACGAATGGGGAGCACATTATACATACAGATATTTAGATGTTGTTCCGCAAATTTCTGATATTCCTTTACCCACCGAAGCGTATAAAGAACAGGTTACACTTGGGCTTTATAATGAAGTAGGTGTTGCTATCCAACAAGCTGTTGATGAACAAAGATTAGATACAGGCTGGGCGCTTGATCCTGCTCTGCGAGATTTAGGCTGGGGTGGTGCGGCTATTTGGTACAATAAAGTGGCGCAGAAAAATGGCGCATTAATGTCTGCAGTACATAATGCACCAGATGCACAAATATATCCAAAACCTATGGAGATTGTTAGACAGGCGAAATTAGCAGAAGATACAAATGTAACGGCAGCAGATTTCTTTACACCTTCATATTCTCAAGACACACCACGCCCATTTGAAGAACCAGGCTATGATAAGCTCGTTTTACCGATGAGTAAGGCCTATAGTTTTTGGGAAACAGATGGATATCGTTCAGATGCATTATCTGGTCAAACAAGTTTAACAGGTAACAAGCTTATTGATACGATTAACTTAGTTTTGGGTACGGAAGGGTTATTTGAAGTTTGTAAAAACAAAGATATTCATCCTTTGGCTCAATTATCTGCACTTGGTAAGTCAATGCTTGATCGCTCAATTGGGTCATTTACACTTGCAGTGGGATCTGGTGTTGGCTCTATCTTTGCGGGGGAAGCGTCAGCTTCTTTTACTGCATTATCTAAATATTTTAGTGCCACAGCAGGTATTGGTTTATTGGTTGGATTTATACTTTTCTATATTTTACCATTCTTTCCGTTTATCTATTTCTTCTTCGCATTAGGTGGTTGGGTAAAAGGAATTTTTGAAGCGATGGTGGCAATGCCTTTATGGGCATTAGCGCATTTGCGTGTAGATGGTGAAGGTATTCCTGGAGATGCTGCTATTGAAGGATATTATTTAATATTTGAAATATTTATTCGTCCAATATTGATTGTGTTTGGGTTGTTAGCAGCCATTGGTATATTTACCGCCATGGCAAAATCATTACATGACGTCTTTTATATGGCCTTAACAAATTTATCTGGGCATGATTCACGTGCAGCTTTGCAGGTAACAACGAATACAACTGACGCGGCAGGCGTTGTTACAGGAACAACAACTACAGATAATATTGCAGCAAGAAATAATTGTTTCCAAGATCCAGCTGGTGATGCGATTGAAGGCAGCAGTGCCGGAACAGAAGTCACAAAAGGCCCTGTTGATGAGTTTTTCTTCACCATCCTTTACACTATTCTGCTCTACATGATTGGATCTAGTTGCTTTAAGTTGATTGACCTGATCCCTAATCAGATTCTGCGCTGGATGAATATACAAACAGCTAGCTTTAACGATGGTCGTAAGGATGCAACAGAAGGTTTGCTAATGTATGCATCACTTGGTGGTCAGAAATTCTCTGGAATGGGTGACTCTATTAGTAAAATTACCGATAGCTTTAAGAAGTAATTCTGTAGATGTTTGATCCGCACTATGCGCATATTCATGAGCATTTAATCAACTGGTCAGCTGAATATTTTAAAGAGGATATTCAAACAGTCAGCCAAATTAACGCAACACGGTATTCATATGTTTTGAAAATAAATGTTCAAGGTAATGACTATTATTTAAAACATATTCCTAAAAAATTATTCATTGAATCTCTAATATCAAATCACTTAAGAAATAATTGTGGTTTTAAATCTGTGCCTGAAATTTTGGCTAGCAGTGAAAAATTATCCTGCTTCATCACAAAATCTTGCGGCGATAAAACGCTACGACAATATTTTGATGGCCAGTTGAATACTACGCTTATGCTAGAGGGCGTAGCGCTATATAAATCAATTCAACGCGCGAGTGTTCATCATATAGAGGCGTATCTTATTCAAGGAGTTGCTGATTGGCGTTTTAGCCAATTCCCTGCGCTGTATGAGGCTTTATTAGATGATAAGGCTTGTATAGACGCCTGGGAAATCAAAAGCGCTCAGCAGGCCTATTTAAAGCAAAAAAAGCCTATTTTCGAGAAACTATGTTCAAAAATTGAAGCGCTCAATATTCCTGATGTCTTAAACCATACTGACTTTCAAGATAATAACATCGTGATTGATACTATGTCAGGCAATCTGTCTATTATTGATTGGGGTGAAGTTAGTATTGGTCACCCTTTATTGTCACTATCTAGTTGCTTATATGGATTATCTGATCGCTATAAATTTACACCTCAAGAGTATAAAGAATTAGAGACAATGCTCTTTGATGGCTGGGATATTCCTACTCAAGATTTTGAAGATATACGTGTAATAATTAATATCCTAGGTCAGATTTATTATGTGCTGGCCTTTCAAGATTTGATCAAACGCATAGAATATGATTTTCCTAATTGGAAGGTGCGTGTGCAGACAGCATTAAAAGTCTTTGCTGAGGAAATAGAGAATTACAGCCCATAAAAAATGACCCCGCTAAAAGCGAGGTCATTTATATTACTATTAGTTTGATTGGCTAATACCCTCTTTAGCCCCCTTAGAATTAATGTATTGCAGAAGCAACAACAGTTACGTTGTTTTGCGGTGCTGTGTGTAACCACCATGCTTGCTGGTTAATTGAAAAAATTGGCTTATAGTGTTGTACTTGGCTAACGCTTACAGTTGATTTGATTTGGTTATCTAACAACATTGGGCCGTTATCTGTGTACACAATTAAAACTGCGTGTGGAATGTTCTTTTGTAAATCTTGAACAATCGCGATACGTAAGCGGTTCTCAGGAACGCCTAACACACGTAATGCTGTATATTTTGCAATCGCAAAATCTTCACAATCTCCACCTTTTGATAGAAACTCAACTGGCGTTGCCCAGTAATCAGACTTACCGTAATTGGCCTGATCTGTGATGTAACGCTTAGAATTCATCATATCATTAACTTTGGTCGCCATTTTATTTAATGGTAAACCCTGTAAGGCTTGTAAATCGCCTCTTAACTTTGAAATATGTCCTTTTGCACTTGGTTGATTAAGTGATGCATCAAAACGGTCAAACATTTCTGTCCATTTTGTAAATGCTTTT
>JABAZY010000023.1:23739-46640 GCA_018608245.1 Alphaproteobacteria bacterium
CTTTTAAAGAACTTGATTTCTTTTCAGTTGAATTGAAAATCTTTGGATGACTTGCAACAGAAGCAAAAGATGCTTGTACAAGTGAAATTTTTGCTGGTGTATCTTTTACTTGTCCTGCACGGGCTTGCTTGGCAAATCCCATGGATGCGATAGAAATAAAGACGGCAACACCCGCCATCATAATACGAAGCGTAAATTGCTCCATCAATGTACGGCGAATAACCTGACTAGATACAGAATGACTTTTTATTAGGACATGTCCTAAGGGCTTATGTTGTGTTTTACTATCACGAAGAGCCTGTTCTAATTGAACAGGGGATAGGACACCATCTAAGACCAAGAGCTCCCCAAGACGGTTTTTCTGTAACCGTGACTTCATTTTGGAGAGAATTCCCTTATGGGCCTCTAATTCGTACTCTTGTTTCTCGTTTTTCACAATAAACCTCGTTTGTTAAAAATGGCAAAAATGACCATTACCTATTAATTATGACTGGAAAAGATGTATAAACTATTAACAAATTAGCTAAAAAGTGTTGTTTTTTTTAAATAAATGCATTTTTCTCTCAATATCCTTATAAATAAGGTATATGTAATACTTAATAATACTATTTTACCAAAGAGAAGTTAAATATTAATGAATGATTTTAATGACTTAGCCAAAAAAATCGCCAAAGCTAATATTTTATTGGTTGGCGATATTATGCTCGATAAATTCATCTATGGTGCGGTATCAAGGATATCACCAGAAGGACCAATCCCTATTTTGACTGCTTCCAGAGAGGTAAATATGCTGGGGGGAACGGGTAATGTTTTGGCTAATTTAGGAGCTTTAGGGGCTAAATCACACGTAATTTCTGTGATTGGTGATGATTTAGATGGGCAGGCCATATTAAGAAAAATTGAGGAGATTCAAGGGGCTAGCCATAATTTTGTGGTGGCGAATGATCGCCCTACAAGCGTAAAAACACGTTATTTAGCTAAAAATCAGCAATTATTACGGGTTGATAACGAAAAAACTGATGAAATTGACGAAAAAACCCAAGAAAACATCCTAGATCATATTAAAAGAACAATTAATGACTACAATGCCATTATCCTTTCAGATTACGGCAAGGGTGTTTTATCGCCTGATTTCATCAAGTCACTTATTGAATTAGCCAATAAACATCAAATTCCCGTGATTGTTGACCCTAAAGGTACTGATTTCAGTATTTATGCTGGGGCGAAATTGGTCACACCGAATAAGAAAGAATTATCAGAAGCGACCAATAATATGCCAGTTGAAACAAATGCTGAGGTGGTGAATGCAGCGCAAGCTTTAATTAAACAAAGTAACATTGCGCATGTTATTGCAACACGCTCTGAAGATGGGATTAGCGTTATTCAATCTGCGGATAAGAAAGGCACATTTAAGGAACCAATTCATATCCCAACGCAAGCATTGGAAGTATTTGATGTCTCTGGTGCGGGCGACACAGTTGTTGCCATGATTGCCGCTAGCGTTGCTGGTGGGTATGACTTAGGACATGCAGCGGAACTTGCTAATATCGCTGGAGGGCTGGCTGTTGCGAAGGTTGGTACAGCAATTGTGCGTTTAGAAGAAGTAATGGCTGGATTAAATATAGTGCCCGTTAATAAAAAATCATTTATCGCTGGTATCTATGAAGATGTTGATTTGGCATCTGAGCAGGTGCGAAAATGGCAAGCACAGGGGCTGAAAGTTGGTTTCACCAATGGTTGTTTTGATATTTTGCATTATGGTCATGTGAATTATTTAAATGAAGCTAAAACAAAATGTGATCGTCTTGTTATGGGACTGAATCATGATAATTCAGTCCGTATATTAAAAGGGCCTACGCGCCCTGTAAATGATCAACAAGCCCGCGCCAATGTTATTGGTGCGTTAGGCTCTGTTGATATGGTTGTCTATTTTGGCGCCGATAAGCAAGGTGAGGATAATACACCAAGCCCTGTTTTGGGTCAGCTTAAGCCAGATATTTTGATGAAGGGTGGTGATTACACCATCGATCAATTACCTGAAGCCAAAGTTGTTTTAAGTTATGGTGGTGAGGTTGAAATTATGACTCTTTATGAAGGTTACAGCACAACTAATATCATTCAAAAAGCCCGCGCTTAAATCTTCAGTCATAAATTTGGGTATTTCGTATAGTAAGGCTATACGACTCTTAAGATTACTGTTAGAATCATCAGCGATATTATAGTTATTTCGAATAAAATTGATGGATTCCAGAATAATGAAAACTTACACAAAATTTCCTTTATTAACCGCTACTGTAGGGATGAGCGTTCTTGCATTTAGTTTGGCAGGTTGTGCTGGTAATGGACCAAGCGCGATGCCAACTGGTTACAAGTACCATAGTGAAGTTTATAAATCTCCTAATCCTCCCCCAACACCAAAATTGACGACGAAACAGCGTAAATATATGGATGTTGAACAGGCGGAACAATTTAGAGATGGCGTTTATGAATTATTAGTCCGTATTACGGATCGTGCCGGTATGCCACCGAAGCCAGTTTATATTTTACGTCCAGAACCAATGACGGCTTTCTATGCGAACATTGATAATGACTTGCGTGAATCAATGCGCTCAATTGGCTATGTTATTTCTGACACGCCAGAAAATGCGTATGTCTTTTCTTATGACGCAACAATTATTGGCCGTAGCTTTAACAACTATGTGAACAGCCGTGGTGAAAAAGAACAAATTAGCTCAGGTGAGCCAAACGTTGCCCTGACGCTTAAAATCTTTAATGGCGCTGGATCAAAGTCACGTATGTTAACGCATGAGACGGGTAGGTTCTTTATTAAAGGTGCTGAGCTTCTGCACATTGAAGAAGCGCGTTATAATTTATTGCCAACGGCAGATAGCGTAAACAATGAAGACCGCCCTGCTGTCGCTAGACGGTCAAAACCAGTCATGGCAATGCCGAATAGAAATGCTGAAATTCAAATGATGGACATGTCAGTTGAGTCAAATATGACTCCAATGGCACCAACTATTGAGATAGATTCTTATAGCGCAGAACCGCTACCTTTATCTGCACAAGTGCCGTTAGATATGCCACCACCATCATTACAGGCACAGCAACCTATTGTTGCTGAGTATGACTCGGGCGTGGAAGCGTATATTGATGAAAATGGCACGCTTCAAGAGCCAGACGCGCTGGGTGATAATCGTCCAACATTGGGTACGTCGATGACGGGTAAAATTTCCAAACCACTTCAATATTAAGTCTATTTAATTATTGGCATGTCGTCATGAATGCTGATGCATTTTTATCTATCAAGATAATGAGTGATTAGGGTGGATATCCTTTCGCGTGGCTTTTTCTTATATCATAAGCCGCAACAGGGCGCGCCCAATAGCGCTTTATCCTTTATTGCACAAGAGCCCTCTGAGCGGGATTTAAACGATGGGAGATACTCCACCGCACCTGCTGTCTTTGACGATCTTGTGCTGATCGATCAAAAGCATAATAAGATTATATTCCTATAATGTCAAGGTTTTTTTATCGAATTAATAAAACGCGGTAATAATGATAGGTACCTGCGACAGGATCAACGTCACCTTCAAAACAACCTTCCAATTGTCCAGATAAATGATCTGTGGCATCTAAAATAGTTGTATTATAAAAGAAAACTCCATCAAAAGGGTGTTGTAACCTTACTTGTGCAGTGTCTTGTGGAGGAGAATCTGAAGGGTTTGTAATGTTATTATTGTCATTAACTAATAAACAAAATTCTTTAGTTACATAAGGTAGGAATGCGATTAA
The DNA here is from genome assembly GCA_018608245.1 of Alphaproteobacteria bacterium. Lineage (GTDB taxonomy): Bacteria > Pseudomonadota > Alphaproteobacteria > Micavibrionales > Micavibrionaceae. The sequence continues at coordinate 27,535 of JABAZY010000023.1, forward strand.
TTCTGGGTCTGCACTTCCCCCAATAGTGTTAGAGCCGATCAAAGAGACAACGCTTCTCCCATTAAAGCTCCAATCAGTGGCTATTGTTTGAATATCTTCTGGTGGTTCACGGTAAGTAGCGCCACCGCCAACTTCATCAAATATTTGTCTCTCTGGGATGTCGGTAATATCGCCATAGGCGCTGGAGGCGTTGGGGTGGGCGAAGCGTATATCGCTTTCGCTGTAACCACCTTGTAAGACATAAGCCACTGCGCGCTCAAGTTCATTACCGTAGGCCTGCACTTCGTTGACGCGCAGTTCCAATGTTTCTCGGTCAATGCTGGCGCCTGGAGAAACTGATCCCTTAACCATGATCGCCAAAAGCCCAAGCAAAAATATAGCGCCCAAAATATAGAGCAATATATTTCCTGATTGGTTTTTATGATTAATTCTATGAGGCATCATGTCCATTAGCTGGCATCAAATTTAGTTTTTTTTTAGGGCGTTTTTGTTACTTAGCGGAGCAACAGGCATACAATCCTTGATATAATTACAGGCTTTATAGGCTTCATCACGGGTAAGACCGCCCAATCGTGCGCGGAAAACCATACCGTCTTTTGTACGTAACGGCACCGCCATAGGGCTAGCATTTTTCATGTTTTTCGGTAGGCGCGTCATGGCAAGACGTAAGGCATCATCTGTCGCCAGTCGACTAGTGAACGCACCAATTTGAACAGACCAACGTCCAACACTATTTAGGGGGCGTTCTGGTTTACTAGGTAGTGTTGAGCCCCTAGCTTTAATGTCGTTTGAATAATTAGAGGGATACATATCGCCCTTATGAATTGCCGCTGTTAATTTAGCGGTTTCAACACGTTTCGCGGCTGTATTTTTTTCGATGGGTTTTGTAACGGGTGGTGTGGGTGTAGCAACTGAGCTGGTTGCAATTTCTTTTAAGCGATCATTGTTTAAGGTGGCATTAGCCACTTTATAGCTTTTGATAATTTCTTTTCTTTGACCGTCGGTTACAGGCACATAAATTTTTGTATTCGCATTTTTTTGCCCAAGCGCAGATAGAGATGCATAATCTGTCTGTTCTGCAGTTATGGCTGTGGCTAAAGTTGTGCCTGGTTTACGCTCAGGTTTTGGTGGGTTACTAACGGCGGCGATACGAATTATTTTTGCTTTGGCAAAGCCTTGATCAAGGATAGCCGCCATATGAGCGTTACGTGTTTTTCCCGTACGACCACCAAAGACAACGCCAATTAAACGGCGCCCATCACGGCGAGCGGAGGCTACTAAGTTAAACCCAGAAGCATTAATGTAACCAGTTTTAAACCCATCCATACCTGCATAGCTACCAAGTAATCTATTATGATTTCGGTAAGTTTTTCCTTTATAGGTAAAGTTTTTGGTGCTGAAATATTTATAGTAATGAGGATAGCGTTGCAAAATATGTTGCCCCAGCTTTGCCATATCGCGTGGTGATGTTACTTGTGATGGATGATGCAAACCTGATGCATTTTTAAAACGTGTTTTGCGCATACCGATTGAACGTGCGCGGTTGGTCATGATGACGGAGAAACGACTTTCTGATCCGCCCAAATGTTCAGCTAAGGCTACAGCAACATCATTGGCTGATTTTGTGACCAAGGAATAAATAGCGTCTTTGACTTTGATGCGTGATCCGACGGGTAAATCTAATTTACTAGGCACCATGCTGGCGGCACGACGGGAAATAACAATTTTATCGTTTAATCTAATATCACCACGATCAAGCGCTTCGAACGTCAGGAGCAAGGTCATCATTTTGGTGAGGGAGGCTGGGTGAAGTGTTTTATCACCATTGCTTTGTGACAACACCAACCCTGTATCAGCATCAATCACGATTGAGCCATATTTTTTGTTAGGCTTGGCGTGCGCCTCGGAGGTTAATGCCATGATGCTTATACATAACACCAACAATAAGCTAAAAAGCTTATGAATGTTAGATATATGTGTAGTGCTATTTTTGAGCATATGGACGATCTAGACCCTGTTGGTGTGAAAATTCAAAATATTTGTAAAATATTAATAAATTCAAGCTTTAATAATATGAGTATTTAGGGATTCTGTCTACTTCTAGTCAGTTTATTATCATTAAAAGCGTGGACTCTTATATTATGAAAAAACAAGTGCGTTTTTTTCACTATTTATAGGTTTTCAGGCTGAAATTTTATTCTATTTTGTGTAATTATATCTTATGACTTTTTCAATTCAAACGATCAAAAATGCAGATGAACCAGACCAGCCAGATAATGGTGGTATGGATGACAACGTGGGCGGTGCGGAGGAAAAAGAAAATCAGACAGGTCTTTTGTTAAAATCGCGCCCAAAGACCAAAAAGCCATCTATGTATAAAGTATTACTGTTAAACGATGATTATACGCCAATGGAATTTGTGGTGCTGATCCTCGAGAAATTTTTTAATAAGAACCGTCAGGAATCTACGGACATCATGTTGCATGTCCATCGCCGTGGTGTCGGTGTGTGTGGTATTTTCACCTACGAAGTAGCGGAAACCAAAGTCGCTCAAGTCATGGACTTCGCCCGCGCCAATGAACAACCATTGCAATGTACGATGGAGAAGGAATAAAAAATGTTATCACGTAACTTAGAACAGACACTACACAAGGCACTCGAAGAAGCGACTAAGCGGGCGCATGAATATGCGACGTTGGAGCATTTGTTATTGGCGTTGACGGTGGATCAAGACGCGATGGCGGTGCTGCGTTCATGTGGCATTGATTTGGATGATATCCGTGAGCAGTTGGCGCAATATTTGGATAATGAATTAATATATTTAAAGGCTGAGGAGCCTGAAGAAGCGCGTCCAACAACGGCTTTCCAGCGTGTGTTACAGCGTGCAGCTATTCATGTGCAGTCATCGGGTCGTGAAGAAGTGACGGGTGCGAATGTGCTTGTGGCTTTATTCTCTGAGCGTGAAAGTCATGCAGTTTATTTCCTTCAAGAACAAGACATGACACGTTTTGATGCGGTGAATTATATCTCCCACGGTATTGCCAAAGTGGCGGGTGTTGAAGTGCCAAACAAAACACCGAATGGTGCAGATGACGAAGGTGGAGATATTGAGACCAATGAAAAAGGTCGCGAAGCGTTAGATGCCTATTGTAAAAATTTAAATGAAAAAGCGTCTGAAGGTAAAATTGACCGTTTAATTGGGCGTGAAAAAGAAGTTAATCGTACGATACAAATTCTATGCCGTCGTTCAAAAAATAATCCACTGTATGTAGGTGATCCAGGTGTTGGTAAAACAGCAATTGCGGAAGGACTAGCCAAGAAAATTGTCGATAAGGAAGTGCCAGAAGTTTTACAAGATTCAATTATTTTCTCTCTTGATATGGGCGCTTTGTTGGCGGGGACTCGCTATCGTGGTGACTTTGAAGAACGTTTAAAAGCGGTACTTGGTGAGTTGGAAAAAATTGATAATGCGGTTTTATTTATTGATGAAATTCATACGGTAATCGGCGCTGGCGCTACGTCAGGGGGCGCAATGGATGCGTCTAATTTGTTGAAGCCTAGCCTTTCTAATGGGTCGCTACGTTGTATTGGTTCGACAACTTATAAAGAATACCGCAATCATTTTGAAAAAGATCGTGCGTTAGTGCGTCGTTTCCAAAAGATTGATGTGGCGGAGCCGTCTATTGATGAAGCCATTAAAATATTGCAAGGGCTTAAAAAATATTACGAGAAGCATCATAATATTGAATATACAGATGAAGCGCTTGTCGCAGCTGTTGAGTTATCAGCCAAATATATGGGTAATTTAAAACTACCTGATAAAGCGATTGATATTATTGATGAGGTGGGCGCGGCGCAAATGTTGGTGCCTGAAGATAAGCGTAAAAAGATAATTACGTTGTCTGATATCGAAGATGTGGTCGCGGCAATTGCGCGTATCCCGACTAAGTCGCTTACTAAAGATGATAAGAGCGCGCTTAAAAATTTACAGCGTGATCTGAAAACACTTGTATTCGATCAAGATCCTGCGATTGATACGCTAACGGATGCGATTAAATTATCGCGTGCGGGTCTGCGTGATCCTGATAAACCAATTGGGTGTTACTTATTCTCTGGCCCCACTGGGGTGGGTAAAACGGAAGTTGCAAAACAGCTTGCTTTGACCATGGGGGTTGAGTTAGCACGTTTTGACATGTCTGAGTATATGGAGCGTCATTCGGTAGCCCGTCTTATTGGATCACCTCCTGGGTATGTTGGCTATGAGCAAGGTGGTTTGTTGACTGATAAAGTTGATCAGTTACCGCATTGTGTTTTGCTGTTGGATGAAATTGAAAAGGCGCATCCTGATATTTATAATATTTTGCTTCAAGTAATGGATTACGGGAAGCTGACGGATAATAATGGTAAGACGATTGATTTCCGCAATGTAATTATGATCATGACGACCAATGCAGGTGCGGCAGAAATGTCGAGACCGCCTGTTGGGTTTGAACGTGAGATACGTGTTGATGAAGACAGCGAAGCAATTACGAAGATGTTCACGCCAGAATTTAGAAACCGTTTAGATGCTATTGTGCCGTTTAAGGCGCTGACGCCAGATACGGTAGCGATGGTCGTTGATAAATTTGTGGCACAATTAGAAGCTCAATTAACAGATAAAAATGTGTCTATTCAATTAAGTGATGAGGCACGAAATTATTTGGCTGAACAGGGTTATGATCCTGTGATGGGCGCACGCCCATTGGCGCGGGTTATTCAAGAGAAAATTAAGCGCCCATTGGCAGAAGAATTGTTGTTTGGTGAGCTAATTAATGGTGGTTTGGTTAAAGTGGATATGGTGGATGATGAATTATCATTTACTTATGAAGCGGATAAACAAGTTAAAAAGCCTAAGCCAAAATCTGAATCTAAAGATGATAAAGAATCTGAAAAGGTAAAATAAAAGGCCAGTTAGAGTTATCTAACCAGCCCTTATAATTACTTAAATTCGTTGATTTTAGCTGACGGCGGTATCTAGCCATTCATTAAGCTGTGTTTTTGACATACCGCCAACTTTGGTTTCCTTTAGCTCACCGCCGTTAAATACCATCAGGGTTGGGATACCGCGTACACCGTATTTGGTTGGCGCGTCTGGGTTTTCATCAATATTGATTTTAACCACTTTCACTTTACCTGAAAGCTCATTGGCGACTTCATCCACGATTGGGGATAGGGCTTTACAAGGGCCACACCATTCCGCCCAAAAATCAACCATGACTGGTCCATCAGCTTTGAGGACTTCATTTTCGAATTCTGCGTCAGAAACATTGATACTGGACATGGCTTTTTCCTTAATTTGTTTAGTTGTTGTTATTACTATGTTCGAATTAGGGTAGCAAAAAGTTACACGTTTTAGAACTGATATTTAGGCGTTATCTTTCTTTTCTTTACTTTTGGTAAAAAAAGGCTATATATACCATGCAAATTACAACATTATTTAAATTGAGGTATTTGCCATGGCATCCACAGCAAAAAAATCATCCAAAATCATTCAAGAAGCACTGACATTTGACGATGTTTTACTCGTGCCTGCCGCTTCAGATGTGTTGCCTGATGCGGTTGACACCAGCACACAGCTTACCAAAACCATCAAATTGAATATTCCGCTATTATCCTCAGCGATGGATACAGTGACGGAAGCCGGAATGGCGATTGCTATGGCGCAAAATGGCGGTTTGGGCATTATTCACCGTAATATGAGCATTGAAAAGCAAGCAGATCTGGTGCGCCGTGTAAAACGTTATGAATCTGGCATGGTGGTGAACCCTATTACGATCTCCCCTGATGCAACATTGGCGGAAGCATTGGCGATCATGGAAGAACATAATATCTCTGGTGTTCCTGTGACGGATGGCAAACGAGGTAAATTATTAGGTATTCTAACCAACCGTGATGTACGTTTTGCGGAAGACCCAAACCAGCCTATTTGTGAGCTTATGACCTCAGAAAACTTAATCAAGGTTTATAATACTGTTGATAAGGAAGAGGCGAAGAAGCTACTTCATAAGAACCGTATTGAGAAATTATTGGTGGTTGATGATAGTGAGCGTTGTACTGGATTAGTGACAGTCAAAGATATCGAAAAAGCAAAAGCTTTCCCAAATGCCTGTAAAGATGAGCATGATCGCTTACGTGTAGGGGCTGCGATTGGGACTGGCCCATCAAACATTGAACGTGCGGAGAAATTGGCAGAGGCAGGTATCGATGTGATTGTCATTGATACGGCTCATGGTCATTCTAAGGGCGTGCTTGAAATGGTTACTAAAATTAAGAAAATGACAGGTGACCGTGTTCAAATTATTGCAGGGAATATTGCCACTGGTGCAGCAGCGGAAGCCTTGATTAAGGCTGGTGCAGATGCTTTAAAAGTTGGTATTGGCCCAGGGTCAATTTGTACCACGCGTGTTGTGTCAGGCGTTGGTGTACCTCAGTTAACAGCCATTATGGATGTAGCTGAAGTAGCGAAGAAAAAAGGTATTCCTGTGATCGCCGATGGGGGTATTAAATACTCAGGCGATTTTGCGAAGGCAATTGCGGCGGGTGCAGATTGTGCCATGATGGGTTCTGCCTTTGCGGGTACAGATGAAGCGCCGGGTGAAATGATTTTATTCCAAGGACGTTCGTATAAATCTTATCGTGGTATGGGCTCAGTTGGCGCTATGGTTAAGGGATCTGCTGATCGTTACTTCCAAGGAAACGTCGAAGAAAGTAATAAGCTAGTACCCGAAGGTATTGAAGGGCGCGTGCCGTATAAAGGCCCAGTGGGTCACGTTATTCATCAAATGGTTGGTGGTTTGCGTGCTTCTATGGGTTACACAGGCTGTGCAAAAATCGCAGATATGAAAGATAATGCGCAATTTGTCCGTATGACAGGCGCTGGATTTAAAGAGAGCCACGCGCATAATATCTCTATCACCCGCGAAGCTCCTAATTATCGTACTGAAAATAATTAATGAGTGTTCACATTCGATCAGCTACGCAAGCGGATATTCCTGATCTTGCGCGTATTCATCTGGCCAGTAAGTTGGCAGCAGAAGCAGGTATTGTTGATGCTGATTTTTTGAATGCTAAGACACAAGAAGAATATGAAGCTAAATGGGTTAAGTTTTATGCGGATGAAGATTCTCAAAAAGCATTAATTTTTAAAGATGATATAGCGGTTGGGTTTATAAGTTTTGGACCTTTACGCACGGCGCCTGCAGGAACATCAAAAATTAGACCGCTATACTCATCAGAAATTTTTGCGATATATGTACATCCAGATCATTTTGATCAAGGGTTTGGGAAACAGTTATTTCAATATGCTGTTACAAATTTAAAAGAGAAAAAACATAAATCACTATGCCTATGGGCATTAGATAAAAATAAGCGTGCTTGCGGGTTTTACGATAAAATGGGTGGCGTGCGTGTCGGCAAACAAATTGTTGAAATGGGTCCCACAAAGGTCAAAGAAGCGTGCTATGGTTGGCGCAATATAGCGGAGATATTGAGAAAATGAATGTCGTGATTTTATATCCTTTAATTATTTTCATTGCTGGTGCCTTAACCGCTTATCAACCGCTTATTAATGCTCGACTTGGACAACATTTAGATTCACCAATTTGGGCATCATTTATTTCCTTTGCTTCTGGTACGGTCATTTTATTAATTGTGGCTTTAATCATGAATGGAAAATTTATGACTATTGAAACGCAAGGAATTAAATGGTGGATGTTTATCGGTGGCGCATTAGGGGCGGTGTTTGTGACTGTCGCGTTATATGTTGTGCCCTATATCGGTGTTGGTGCGCTTGTGGCACTATTAATTGCGGGGCAATTGGCATTGTCGGTTGTACTAGATCACTTTGGAATATTAGCAGTAGAAGCTAATCCCATGACATGGCAGAGATTTGCAGGCATTATGCTTTTGATAACTGGTGCTATTGTCATTTTAAAAACAAAATAACAGAGAGAATCTTATGAGACAGGGCGCACGCATAGAAGCAGCGATTGAAATTTTAGAGCGTATTAGAGACAATAATACGCCAATGGATAATACTATCCGTGATTACATGCATTTTAAACGCTACATTGGATCCAAAGATCGCGCGGCGATAGTGGAGCTTGTTTATGGCGTCGTCCGTGCGCAAGCACGCATTGGTTGGTGGTTAGAAAAAGCTAAATTAGAAGACAGCCCGCGATCACGCGTGATTGCGCAATTGATGTTGGGCGTAGAAAAATTATCACCCCATAATGTTGATATAAGATTTACAGGTGAGAAATATCAACCGGCTGTATTAAATGACAGTGAGAAAAAGGCATTAGAGATTTTTAAAGAGCAAGAGTTATCTCATGCTGATCAGCCGTCTGCTGTGCGTGTTGAGTGTCCTGAATGGGCAGAAAAAGATTTGCGTGAATTATTCGGCGATGATTTCGAAGCGCAACTTGAGGCGATGATGATTCCCGCTAAGTTAGACTTACGTGTAAATACCTTGATTGGCAGTGTTGATGAGGCGAAAGCATCATTGGAGAAAGATGATGTAAAGACGCAAAAGACGCTTTATTCAGATATCGCGCTACGCGTTGAGAAAAAAGCTTATATGACAGCCACCAAGGCTTTTCATAAGGGTTTGGTCGAAATTCAAGACGAAGGATCACAGCTTATTACTCTTATTTGCGGTGTTGAGCCGAGCATGCGCGTGTTGGATTTTTGCGCAGGTGGTGGTGGTAAAACATTGGGTATTGCGGCGGCGATGGAGAATAAAGGTAATATCGTTGCGATGGATATTGATAGCCGTCGTTTAGAAAAAGGGCGTAAGCGTTACAAAAAAGCAGGCGTTCATAATGTTGAATTGCGCGGGCTTGATGATGAAAAAAACCGTAAATGGTTACGTCGCCAAAAAGGCACAATGGATGTTGTGTTGGTTGATGCACCTTGTTCAAGTTCTGGTACGTGGCGTCGTAATCCAGATTTACGCTGGAATTGGTACGGCCCATCTTTGGAAGAAATAAAAATCCTTCAAAAGGAAATTTTGGAACGCGTTAAAGATAAAACGAAAGTTGGTGGACGTTTAGTCTATGCAACTTGCTCTCTTTTGCCTGAAGAAAATGAAGAACAAGTAGCATTATTTTTAGAAAATAATTCAAATTATAAATTAATGCCCTTGGCGGAGATTTGGCCTGTAAATAGAGGGCAATTACCCACTGAAAGCCTCTATCTGCGTATGTTTCCAAAGGATCATGAAACAGATGGATTCTTTGCGGCGACGCTTCAGCGTACTTCATAAACACACAGTCCACTAATATTTCTATTGACAAAATATTCTTTATACCAACTATATAGTTATTAAGTTGGTTTAAACCATATGTAGGGAGTATTATATGTATTTGAAATCTGTGGACGGTAATGTGATTTATCAGGGGAATGAAAAATCAGTTAAAAATGAATTGGAAAAATCTGTATCTGAGGGAATAGATCTTCGTAATATAAATTTATGAGGGTGTAATTTAAAGAACGTTAATCTAGATAAAGCGCGTTTAAGTGGTGCTTGTTTATGGGGTGCTGATTTAACAGGCGCTAATTTAAGTAATGCAAATTTATCTTACTGTGATTTGAGGACGGTTAATTTAATTGATACGTGCTTGGCATATGCAGATTGTGGCAATAGTGATTTTAGCGGTGCTTATTTCAGACATACCATCGTAACCAGCACTGTTTTTAGGCATAGTATTTTTTCATGTCCTAGCATCTTTTCTATTAACTTAGCAGAAGCAAAGACACTACAAGGCGCTGTTTATAAGCATTTAGGGGAAATTGAGTGTGATTTATCCTCTGCCCCATTGGTTGTTAACGGCTTGGAAAAACAGGTAATTTTAATGAATGATGCAACAATCATTGGTGCTGATTTACAAAGAATTCCTGCCAGAGAAAAAATGAAAAATTTTCTAAATGGTACGTTTTAAATTCTATGAATCTATACCCACTATCCAAAGATAGCTCTGTATAGCAGTGATTTTAATATTTTGTTAACTCAAATAATAGAAAACCTGTCAACGCAACGGCAATTAAGCCAGCTGTAAACAGACGAAGGTTAATAAATGAATACTCAATTTAAATTAAATGAAAAACACATTGAACAAAAAAAACGAAGACCAATACTACAAATTTTTGAATTAAAACAATTAGCCGAAATGGAAGATAGTTATAAACAAAAATGTAAAAAAGCTATACGTGATTACAAAGCTTGGCATGAGGCACAGAAAAGTGAAACGGACATCATTGTTCTTTTATACGGAAATTTAGAAGGAATTATGCTCAGAAAATATGCCGAAGAAGCTGTAAAGGCTTATTGGGTCATAAGAACTGACTTTAGATGCTCTTTTAAAGATTACATACAAACACATTGTTCATAACAACATAACATCGTCATATATAAGGGGAAATTATTATGATTAAACATATTAAGCTAGGAAAAGTGCGTGCTTTAACGCTTGAAATTTCAAATGACTTTGGATTAAAACCGTTTTTTAAGAGAAATAAATATCATTATGAAGTGATTATTGATATACCATATACTCAAATTATATTTACATCGGGAAATTGGATTCCCAAAAGGAGTATTACTAATGACGACAAAGAAATTATCAAAAATACAGGATGTGCTTTTGGAACTAGCAAAAATTGATTCAGAATTTCCATTACAATGGGCGCTAGTTTTTATTGAAATCGTTAAAAATGAAGGTACATCACTGAAAGATATTTCAGAGACAACAGGCATTTCAATGTCAGTTATGTCCCGTACCATTGGTGCGTTATCAAATTATCGCCGTATGGGTAAACCATATGGGCTAGTTTTGGTAAAATTCGCAAAAGATGACCGTCGTCGTAAAGAGCTTTATTTAAGTAAAAAAGGTAAGAAATTATCTGAGGCACTAGCAAAAGCTATTTAAAAATTCAGAATTTAAAAAAGGCTGGTAGATTAATTTCTACCAGCCTTTTTATTTATTAGAATGATTTTGACCAACCAAAGATAATTGCTTTATCGCGTTCTAATTGGGTGCCGTTCAGATTTTGATAAATAGGTAGGGTAACTTCTGCTGAAAATCTATGACCTTTTAAAGCGCCACTTGGAACAACAGTGTTTAACCCCAAAGATGTACTAACGCGCTTACCACCATAGTTATTTGGGTTAGCTGTTTGAACTGGTGCTGCTATTTGTGTGTCACGCCCGTCGATCTTACTTTCTGTTTCACCTGTTACACGAAGGGATGCACTGACAATAGGGCTAAAGGAATAACTCCCCCATGCGCTTAAGGTGTGCTTATCACCAAAGTTGTAATCTTGTGAGTTATGCCCCAAACGTAGAACGGAGTTATATTGTGCGCCCCAACCAATTTTGTTTGAGTACCCATTATACGTGATCCCTGGCAACAGATCATACGTACCTGACCCTAATTGCATCGCATAAGGTAGGCGGAGGTTAACACGCGTATTCATAGGCGTTAGAACAGTATCAGTCTTTTTGATTGAGCCTGTTGGAAGGCTAAGGCTAGCATTCAAATGCAGGTGATGCTTTTTATCTTCGTATAGTTTAATCAATGAAGATAATTTTACATCACCAAAACCTTTAGCCTCTGTTTTGAAATTACCTAGTCTAGTTGTGCCTGCCATCCCTTGGAAAGTGATGTGGGTCATGTCGCGGTCAATATAATTAACCATACCCATTAAGGTTACGTTATCCGTTGGAGCGTACATGCTGCCAAACATATGCATATTTGTGGTCATTTGTGTTGGGACAACACGTAAAGTGGGAGGCGGCGCAAACGGGTTAGTTACTGTTGTTACAATGGTTTCAGGGGAGACTGAGTTTGTCCCTTGTCTGTTGCCTTCCATATCCATACGCATGAAACGATAGGAAAACATAAATTCTCCCGCATCGTGCATATGATCGCCCATTATACCAATGGGGGCGTGGCTATCGGCGCGGAGCGCATGATGGGCTGTATCACAGTTGCAGGTTTCACCGTCTTTGTGGTTTTCACCAGCCAAAGCAGGTGAAGTAGATAGAATACTGGCGCATAAGCCAGCCATAAGTAGTTTATTCATTTGTTTAGTCCTTGAGTAAAATTAAATTCAGTTAGTTTTGAAATTTAACTTAAAACTGGCGGACCACGGGCGAGGGGAAGAGTTGAGAAATTATCAGTTATTATATTTTGACGCGTAAAACGTATTTTTGTTCTGATATCAAAATATAATGTTGTGATGTCATGGGTGTTGAGTAAATAATTGCCTAAGTTTATATTTTGGAAACAGAATTCACATTGCTCATCCGCTGTTTTATGATCTGGTTGAGATGGGTTTGTATTATCGGCAACAATGTGTTGTTCTATACCTTGTGAGGTACAAATTTCAACAACACTATATTGACCACCCCACATAAAACCACAGGCTGGTGCGATAAAGCCCAGCATGAAGCTTAGAATTATCAGTGATAATGTTGTTTGGCGCATAACCCTCTCTTATGTATCAAGGGTTATGCGTTAACCCTTGAGTTAGGCTACTTTTTGGCGCATTTCTTTTGCGGCGTCAACCATGTTTTTAAGCGCCGGCTCTACCTCTGCCCACCCGCGGGTTTTAAGCCCACAATCTGGGTTCACCCATAGTTGTTCGGCTGGAATAACGGCCACAGCTTTTTCCATTAGGTCAACCATCTCTGCCGTATTTGGAATACGGGGGGAGTGAATATCGTAAACACCTGGGCCAATTTCATTTGGGTATTTATAAGATTGAAACGCATCTAATAATTCCATTTGTGAACGCGATGTTTCAATTGAGATAACATCTGCATCCATTTTGGCGATGGCATCAATCATGTCATTAAATTCTGAGTAGCACATATGCGTATGAATTTGTGTACTGTCTTCGACGCCTGACGAGCAAATGCGGAAAGCCTCAACTGACCAGTCCAAATAATTTTTCCAATCTTCCTTACGAAGCGGTAAGCCTTCACGAATGGCGGCTTCGTCAATCTGAATAATATCAATACCTGCTTTTTCCAAATCAGATACTTCATCACGAATGGCGAGAGAAATTTGTTTCGCGGTCAGTGATTCAGGTTGATCATCACGCACGAATGACCATTGAAGAATGGTGATAGGACCCGTTAGCATGCCCTTCATCTTCTTATCCGTCAGGCTTTGCGCATATTCAGCCCATTTAACTGTCATTGGGGTTGGACGAGAAATATCACCGTAAATAATTGGTGGTTTCACACAGCGTGAGCCGTAAGACTGTACCCAACCTAGCTTAGAGAAGGTAAAACCATCTAGCTGTTCACCAAAATACTCAACCATGTCGTTACGCTCTGGCTCGCCGTGGACAAGGACATCAAGACCAACTGATTCTTGGTAATCAACGACACGTTTTACTTCATCCTTCATGGCAGTTTCGTATTCGGCTTCGTTTAGTGTGCCTTTTTTAAATGCCGCACGGGCTTTGCGGATTTCCTGCGTTTGTGGGAAAGAACCGATGGTGGTGGTTGGAAATTTAGGTAGGCCTAATTTCTCATGTTGTAATTTTTGACGGGTAGCAAAGTTGCTTTTGCGTTTTGCCATGTCAGGCGTTACAGCGTTTAAACGATCCTGTACGGATTTGTTATGAATACGCTCTGATGTAGCGCGGTCTTTTTGAACGGCGTCACTAGCAGTTAATTCAGGCTTGATCGCATCGCGTCCTTCAGTTGCCCCTTTTTGTAGGATAGCAAGTTCATCCAATTTTTGTGTGGCAAAAGCCATCCAATTTTTAAGGGCTGGATCTAATTTCGTTTCATTTTTTAGATCAAAAGGTGTGTGAAGTAATGAACAGCTTGGCGCAATCATTACGTTGCCTGCTCCTAGTTTCTCGATAGCCTGTTCAATGATATCCATTGAATGACTCAGGTCATTTTTCCAGATGTTACGCCCATCAATAAGACCAAGGGATAAGGCTTTACCAGTTTTTGCGGCTTGCTCTAAACACTCCTCAAATTGCTCAGGCGCACGGCGTAGATCAACGTGGATAGCATTTACGTCTAAAGCAAAGGCGGTCTCTAAGTTATCGCGTAGGCCATCAAAATAGGTTGTTACCAAGATACGAATGTCAGGGTTAGCTTTACGCAAGCATGCATACACCTCGCGGTAAACTTCGTCGTAATTTTCTTTTAAATCCATCGCCAAGTATGGTTCATCAATTTGAATAGCCATGGCTCCTTGGTCGGCTAGCTTAGTAATAATTTCTTCGTAAGCAGGCAGTAAGTTATCTAATAACGTCAGACGACAATCAGTGAAATTATCTTCTCTTTTTCCTAATTTAAGGAATGAAATTGGACCAATGATAACAGGATGGGTTTGAATACCAGCCTCTACGCTTTCTGCATATTCATCAAATATTTTTGTGCTTGAAAGTTTAAATTTTTGATCCTTAGAAAATTCAGGCACAATATAATGGTAGTTTGTATCGAACCATTTAGTCATTTCCATCGCAGTCACGTCTTGACCATCTTTTTGGCTTCCGCGCGCCATCGCAAAATAAGTGTCGAGGTCGACATTGCCACCTGAAAAATCATAACGCTCTGGCACGCAACCAAGTAAACAGATCATATCAAGTACTTGGTCATAGAATGAAAAATCATTGGCAGGAATAGAGGACAGGCCACTATTTTTTTGTAAGTTCCAATGCGTGAGTCGCAATTTTTTACCCTCGGCGATTAAATCTTCTTGGCTCATCGCGCCCTTCCAGTAAGACTCAACGGCCTTTTTCAATTCGCGGTGCGCGCCAATACGGGGGAATCCAAGGTTTATGGAATGGGTCATTTGATTTGCTCCTTATAAGCTTTCGTATAGTTTTGAAATTAAGTCAGTTTTATTCATGGTGTAGATATGAAAATTCTCTACGCCATTATCTTTTAAATCATGTATTTGAGAAATGAAAATTTCTTCAGCGATTTTGAGGGCGTCTTCATCTGAGGCGTTATCAAAACGTCTAATGATGTTATCAGGAACGTGTGCATGGCAGGTTTTGGCAAAACCCATCATCTTTTGTAGGTCATAAATAGGCAGAATGCCAGGCACAATAGGTTTATTGATACCCTGTTTGGCTGTGGCCTCTAGAAAATCATAATAACTTTGGTTATTGAAGAAGAATTGCGTAATGGCACGATCGGCGCCCGCATCAAATTTTTTCTTGAGCGCGATGATGTCATCATTAAGGGAGGGGGCATCGGGGTGTTTTTCAGGGTAGGCACCCACTGAAATCTCGAAATTCTGACGCGCCTTAAGGGCTACGACAAAATGAGAAGTATATTGAAAGTAATCTGTATCAACGTCCAGCGGCCATTGAAGGTCATCTGGCATATCACCGCGCAGCGCGACAATATGACGAATACCATCCGCCCATAATTGATCGGCTAGCTTGTACATGTCTTGGCGGGGCGTGTTGATGTAGGTAAGGTGTGTCGCCATTGGCACGTTCGTGCTAGCTTGAATATCTTTGACCAAATCAAAGGTTAAATCTTGTGAAGACCCGCATGCACCATAGGTTACAGTCATAAATTTAGGATCTAGCTTTGATAGAGCTTTGGCATCATCTTTAAGGTTTTCCACGCCCTTTGAGGTTTTGGCGGGAAAGAATTCAAAACTGAAGGTAGGTTTTGCTTTGTTCATGGGCATTAGTATTAAGGATTGCTAAAAAAATGCAAGTGCTATGTCAGGCGTGTGATAAAGCTTGAATTACCTGCATTATGGGGCTTGTCAGGGCTCTTCTAAAGCGCTAAAAAAAATCATGGAAAATACAGCACAAAATTCTAAAAATAACATCGCAAATGATATCCCTATTCATAACCCGAAGGCGCATGAGCAGGTTCTTATCCTCGACTTTGGGTCGCAGGTCACTCAATTAATCGCAAGGCGTGTTCGTGAAAGTGGTGTTTACTGCGAAGTTTGGCCGTTTAATAATGCTGATGAAGCGAAGATCAAAGCCTATAATCCGAAGGGGATTGTGCTCTCTGGGGGGCCTTGTAGCGTGCTGGATGATGACAGTCCGCGTGTTCCAGATGCGGTTTTCAACATAGGGGTCCCAGTATTGGGGATTTGTTACGGTCAACAAGTGATGGTGCATCAACTGGGCGGTGTGGTTGAAGGGGAAGAAGATAAAACTGGTGGCTCCCGCGAATTTGGTCGTGCGTTTGTAAATGTGACGGAAGAATCGCCTTTATTCGGGACTGCTTGGGCAAAAGATTCCAAGGAAGAAGTATGGATGAGCCACGGCGACCATGTGGCAACATTGCCTGATGGGTTTGAAGTTGTTGGTAAATCAGATGGTGCGCCCTTTGCGATGATCGCCAATGAAGCCAAGAAATTCTATGGTGTGCAATTTCACCCAGAGGTGGTGCATACGCCAAACGGTAAAGATTTATACCGCAATTTCACGCATAATATATGTGGCTGTAAGGGCGACTGGACGATGGCGGCGTTTCGTAGCGAAGCCATCAAGAAAATTCAAGAACAAGTGGGGACAAGCAAAGTTATCTGCGGTTTGTCGGGCGGTGTTGATAGCTCTGTGACGGCCGTTCTTCTCCATGAGGCTATTGGTGACCAATTAACTTGCATCTATGTTGATACGGGTATGATGCGTGCGGGTGAGAGTGAGCAAGTGGTTGAGCTGTTCCGTAACCACTACAATATTCCGCTTATTCATGAAGATGCGTCTGAGCTTTTCCTTGGCAAGCTGGAAGGTGTTAGCGATCCTGAGCAGAAGCGTAAAATTATTGGTGGTTCCTTTATTGATGTGTTCGATGAATGTGCAACCCGTATTGGCGGGGCGGACTTTTTGGCGCAGGGGACATTATATCCTGATGTGATTGAGTCTGTGTCGTTTACGGGCGGGCCATCGGTCACGATTAAATCTCACCATAATGTTGGTGGTTTGCCAGAGCGTATGAACATGAAGCTGGTTGAGCCAATGCGTGAATTGTTTAAGGACGAGGTACGCGCACTTGGTCGTGAGTTGGGGATGCCCGAGGAATTTATTGCCCGTCATCCATTTCCGGGGCCGGGGTTAGCGATCCGTATGCCGGGTGAAATTACCCAAGAGAAACTAGAGATTTTGCGTCAGGCCGATACAGTTTATATTGATGAGATTAAAAAAGCTGGCTTATATGATGAAATCTGGCAGGCTTTTGCAGTGCTCCTTCCTGTGCGCTCTGTCGGTGTGATGGGTGATGGTCGTACGTACGAATATGTCTGTGCCATCCGCGCCGTAACCTCAACGGACGGCATGACCGCCGATTACTATCCGTTCGAACATGAATTCTTGGGCCGCGTCATGACCCGCATGATCAACGAAGTTAAAGGCATTAACCGCGTTGTGTATGATATTACATCTAAGCCACCGGGGACAATTGAGTGGGAATAGTTATGAAAACTAATTTTTCATCTAACTTTATGATTTCATTAAGAAAGTAGTGTTACCATATAACCTGTAATCTACCTGTAAGTCGCTAATAATTTCAATGGTTTAGAAAATTAGCGCTGTAAGATTTGGGTAAAAAATGAGAACTATTGCTGAGCATAAATCTAAAAAGAAAAGAATTAATCAGAACAAAAGCCATAGAATTAGGAATAAGACCCCATTCTACGATGGAGAGGCTTATATCTATAGGACAGAAGCCGGTGGAAATTGGTGGAGTGTATCTTTTTGGATTCCGGAAGAAAGAAAAGAATACAGAAGATCATTAAAAACCAAAGATAAAATCGAAGCCCTTCAAAAAGCTAAAGATACTTTTTTGACTGTAAAAGGGAAGATTCAAAACGGTATTAGAATTGATGACATTACAATTGCTGAATTGGTTGAAGAGTATTTGGCAGATCAAAAAAGAGATGCAGAAGAAGGCAATAAAACCATTCAAAGAGTTGGGACTATCAAATCTCAAATGAATCATTTCATAGATTTTATAGGTTCGGATACCGAACTAAGCACTATCAATGAGAAGAAGTTCAAAGAGTATTTTTCATTCAGAAGAGAAAAATCAGAAGACGTTCAGAATGTAACTCTGATCAATGAAAGAGCTACAATTCAAAACCTTTTGTCGTTTGCTAAAAATGAAGGTTACATTGACCGTACAACAATTTGGCAATTCGATAAAATCAAAAAGAACGTAAAAAGAAGAAAAGCGGTTGAACTAAAAGATTATCGCAAAATGTATGAGCATATGCAGAGTTGGACTGACAATGAAACTGACCCTAATATTGTAAATGTAAAGCAAATGATCCGTCATTTCATTTTAATAATGGCAAATACCGGATTGCGGTTTGGAGAGATGCGAAAGTTAAAATGGGGAGATGTAAGGGTCGTTGAAGAATTTAAAGAAGAGCAGAATAGAACAAAGTATTTAATTAGAGCGGAGTTGCCATCATCAATTACAAAAACCAGAAAAAGAAGAACTGTAATTGGCAGAAGTGGTGAGATTTTAAGACGCTTTAAAAGGATGACTGATAATCCTAAAGACGATCAGTTGTTATTTGTGGATGAGAATAAAGAGTCGTTAAATAAAAAGGTTTATTACAAATATTGGAATTTATTACTTAAGGAAGTAGGGTTAGAAGATAGCGGCTACACTTATTATTGCTTAAGGCATTATTTTGCAACAATGCGATTAGCCGCCGGTGTTAACATCTTTGAACTTTCGCAGATTATGGGTTGTTCAGTAAAATATATTGAAGAGCATTATGGTCATACTTTTTATATTTTAAAAACACCAAAGACTATTGAAGTGGATTTTTACTACTCTGATGAATTTACTTCAAAGGACACCCCTATTTTTACGGAATATTTTACTATTAGAAGATACGGAGAGTTGTTACAGAAAATCTTTCTTCACTATTTTAAGAAGATTGATTCATTTAAAGAAGATGGAAGCTTAGGGCTAAGAATACTCAATGATATTAAAGAGTTTGAGATTTACAAAAGCGATGAATGTCTTTTTAAGCATAATTCTAAATTAGCGTTTCAAATTAAGAATGATTTAGAAGAGGTCTGTTGGAAGTATTTAAATA
>JABAZY010000005.1 GCA_018608245.1 Alphaproteobacteria bacterium
AACAGCATGGGCAAGGATCGTTAAATCACCATAGCTAAAAGACTTGAAGGGCACATAAAACTCTTCACTGATTAGAGAGATAGGCAAGCTTATAATAGCAACAATAGTAAATAAGCCAATTGATAATGAGTACGGATCATCAATCTTATCAATTAGTTTAGTGGCATAAATACGATTAATTGTATAATCAAGAGGAATTAGCAAAGAAAATAATATCCAATACCATGCCAATAAGCCATTTTCTTGTTTAAGCTCAGGTAAGAATAATATTAAAATCCCTACAAATCCTAATAAAACACCTATAATTTTTCTAATGACTAGTTTTTCTTTTAAGAAGAAATAAGAACTTAAGTATACAAGAAAGGGCGTTATAACAATAATCACACTTATGATGCTAGCTGGTACTTTAGAGGCGACAACAAAAAATAAGAGTTGTGGAATAATAATATTCGTTAAAGCACAAAAGTTATAATACTTTATTTTAGCTTTTTGAAAATACTGACCATTTTTACTTATAAACGAGCTCAAGGAAAATAAAATTACTACAAATATAGATTCCCAAAATATATAAGAGAATTTTGGTATATCATAAGTATCCGCGATCTTAATTAATGGGTATATACTTCCGCCACATAGCCCAGCAATCAAAACCAAAAATAGCGTTTTATTCATCAAACACTACCTTGAAAACTCTTCACCCAGATAGACTTTACGTACTTCTTCATGCTCGATGATTTCGTCAGGGGTACCTTCCATCAACACGCGCCCATCATGCAAAATATAAGCACGATCAACAATGTCTAAACAATCACGGACATTATGATCTGTAATCAAAATTCCAATATTTTTTGTTTTAAGATATTTAATTAAAGTTCGAATATCGCCAACAGCAATTGGGTCGATACCCGCTAAAGGTTCATCAAGAAACAAAAATTGAGGACGACTAGCAAGCGCACGGGCAATCTCAACACGACGACGCTCACCACCTGATAAAGCTGGGGCTGGCGTACGGCGCAAGTAGCCGATAGAAAATTCAACGAGCAATTCTTCTAGCAAGCTTTCTTGCTTTTGTTTTGATAAATTTTGTGCCTGTAGAACTGCACGAATATTATCTTCTACATTAAGTCCACGAAAAATTGATGATTCTTGTGGTAAATACCCAATACCTAAGCGCGCACGGCGATACATAGGAAGGTCTGTAATATCCTGTCCATCCAACTTAATAGCCCCACTATTCGGTGCAATTAACCCAGTCATAATATAAAAACTCGTTGTTTTACCCGCACCGTTAGGTCCAAGCAGAGCAACTGCTTCCCCACGTTTAACAGATAAGCTAACATCATGCAGAACAGGGCGCTTTTTATAGCTTTTCGACAGATGTTCTGCCACCAAACCCTTTTGCACTTCCTGTAATTTATTATATTTAATACTCATTTATATAATATGCCTTAAATTATCTCTTTTCGCTACTCTACTTTTTTTCGCTACCAGGGAAAAACACACCCTTCACGCGCTTTCCTGTTTCAGGAGAACCATAGATTTTACTTATATTCGTAAGCAAATTAACTTGCGCACGATCTCCTTCTAATACGTTGGGACCACGGACAATTTTTACATTACCTTGTATCTCAACCAAATTTGTCTTGGCATTATAAACACCATTATTACCTGTCAGCGTTTCATCAGCAGTTTTTACTGTTACACCCCCAACAGCTTTTGTACGGTTCAAAGATTGCTTCCCTTGCGCATCTTTTACAAAATCAGCAGTAATAGTTTGCGCTGATAGCTTATCTGTACCCTGCGTGATAGTCGCATCTCCCACTGCTTTCGCCTGACCACTTACGGTATTATATTCTATTTTATCACTAGCCGTTATTTTTTGTGTGGGCGTTGTAACACTTAAAACACCACCAGTTAAAACAGCTAAACCACTATCCACTTCATACACAGCATTATCGCCAACAGCTATACTCTCTGAATCTTTGATAACCACATTGCCTATTGCTGTAATTTTATATACCTCAATACCCTTATTTTTACCTTCTTCTCTATAATCTGCAATAAGGGTATCTGAATTGATAATGACATCGCCTTGTTTAACTTCAACACTCCCCTTCGCCGTATATTGTTTATCTTTTTGGTTCCATTCCAGCGCTTCACCTGCCGAAATCTCAACCATTTCTTTCGAACCAGTGATCTGCGCATGCGCTTCATGGCATATAGTTGTTAAAATAAACAAACTCAGTAGAAAAAATCTCATGGTTGTGTAGCCCCTTCTAATATCTCATCAGTTTGATTTAACCTTAATGTTGCGGGCCCTTTAAAAATCAAGATGCCTTCATCAACATTCCCCTCAAGCCCTAGCGCATCAATTGCACCCTCTGGCCCACGCACCTGAACAGCTTTATCTGAGAAAGCTTCACGTGTTTTCATGTTAATACGTAACTCTTTTGCTTCCAAAGAATAGCCGTCTTCATGCTGAATTTTTACGTCCTTACTCAAATAAAGCTTTTCAACTTTCTGCTCATAAGTGCCATTTTCAGCCTCAATGGTCACAGTTGACCCATCTTTCATTTTCAGGTTAGCCGTTGGTTCTTCTAATCTAACCAAGTCTGGGTTTTCTTGATTTTGCGTTGCACGCTTAGCATTAACCTTCACTGGATTTTGTTGAGAGTCAGTTGTTTCGAATTGGGGGTTAAGCAATTCATTCTCACCCATGTTTGACTTGGATACGACATCTTCTTTTGGAAGCGCCACAATGCGATCATCCATATCGGACCATGTAAAAACCACGACAATCAACCCAACCGCAGCAATAGGCAAAACATAACGCATTATTTTCACAAAGCGCGAATAATTCTTACTGATATTTTGAGTGTTATACTCTTTTTTAGATAATTGCTCTAAGCGACTTTTCGCTTGAGACGATGTGTTAGCAGAATCTAATGATGTTTCACTAACGCTCATCAATTATCACGCTATGCCAATTTGAAGGCAGTCTTGCAAACGAATTAAACCGGATAGATTACCCTTGCCATCAAGAACAATAAGACTGGTTAAATATTGGCCCGGTGTCTGTGACATAATTTTCACAGCGCTCACAGCCAATTCATCTTCGGTGATGGTGATAGGAGATACCGTCATAATATCTTCAACTGATTTTTCAACCAAATCACCAGACATATGGCGTTTTAAATCGCCATCTGTGATAATACCTTTTAGAGTTGTGCCATCATCAGAGATAAGAACACAGCCTAAATTTTTCTCAGTTAATTGAATAATCGCCTCACCCATATTTGCACTAGAAGGAATAAGAGGAAGCTCTTCTTTGGCGCGCATGATCTCGGATACATGCATTAAACGCTTACCCAATTTACCGCCTGGGTGGAACACACCAAATTGTTCAGGGGTTAAGTTCATACGTTCTAACAGCGCAATAGAAAGAGCATCTCCAAGAGCAAGTGTAACAGTCGTTGACGTTGTCGGTGCCAATCCATTTGGACACGCTTCTGGCTCCTTAGGCATTAATAGTAAAATGTCAGAATGCTTAGCAAGTGAGCTCTCAGCATTTCCTGTCATACCAATCAACGTGATGCCATAGCGACGCGTGTAAGTCATCAAATCAGACAACTCCGGATTTTCACCAGAATTTGAAATCATTAAAACAACATCTTCTTTCATCACCATACCCAAATCACCATGGCTAGCTTCACCTGGATGCACGAAATGAGATGGTGTTCCAGTTGAGGCCAATGTTGCTACTATTTTCTTTGCAATATGCCCGCTCTTACCAATACCAGCGATAATCAATCGCCCACGACGCTCTTGTTTCATGTCGTGAATAGCAGAAACAGCCGCAGGGAAATTATCATCTAAACTTTTAGCTAATGATTGAAGCCCAACAATTTCCGTCTCAACCACACGTACACCGCAAGCCAAATCATTTTTGTGCTGTTCTGAATTTTCAGTCATATCATATTTTCTATTTGTATTTGTCATGGGTACGAGTCACTTTTCTAATAATTTAATGCGCAAAAATATCAAACTCTGGCCAGCCTTCTAAATCAAGCTGTCCACGCGCAGGTAAGAAATCAAAACATTTTTGCGCTAATTCTGTGCGTCCAACAGCTTCTAGCATCACATCCAACTTATCTTGAAGTTGGTGTAAATAATAAACGTCACTCGCCGCATATTCCAATTGAGCCTCAGACAATTCAGCAGCGCCCCAATTTGAAGACTGTTGATACTTACTTAGCTCTACGCCCAACAACTCACGACAAACATCTTTTAAACCATGCCTATCCGTATAAGTACGTGCCAAACGCGAAGCTATTTTTGTGCAGTAAACAGACTGACATTCTACGCCTAAATAAGCTTTGATAATGGCGACATCAAAACGTGCAAAATGAAAAAGTTTTGTGACTGATTTATCAGCCATTAATTTTGATAAATTTGGTGCATCATATTTATCTTTTTCAAATTGAACCAAATGAGCATTACCATCTCCTGAAGAGAGTTGAACCAAACATAAGCGATCACGGTGCGGATTAAGCCCCATTGTTTCACTATCAACGGCAACACGCGTACCAAAAACAACATCTTTCGGAAAATCACCCTTATGTAATGTAATTGTCATTTAATTATGATCCATTTCTGTCAAAATCATTATAGGAGTTACTATTTAACCCATTTAAAAACTAAGGTTTTTTTAGCCTAGCACCACTCAAAAGTCAAAATAAATGTCTGTTTTGCTAGATTTTATAGCGTTTACCCTAACGTCCCCCTAAAAGGGCAAGACAAGCGTACAAAAATGTTATAAAATATTAACTACATTTTGCTATTCTTGCAGAAACTTATCTAATCACGGGATTATTTCATGAAAATTTTAATTATTGATCGCGATCAGCTATCATCACAATTACTGGCCAGCCGTTTAAAAGAACAAGGCCATGATGTCTATGAAGAACAAATCAAAAATGAAGGATTAGATAAGCTTTCAGCAGAGCGCATTGATGTTGTTTTTATTGATCCATCGCCGATGAAAGATGTACGTGCCATTGCACTCAATATACGCCGTACAATCCGCTCATACCCTTATATTATATACATGTCCGCTGAAACAATTGAGTTTAAAGATGTCATAGAAGCTGGCTGTAATGACTTGCTAGACAAACCTATTGACTTGAAATCTGCTGAACAAAAAGTAAAAAATGCCAAACATATGTTAAATATGATGGCACGCATTAACGATGATTCTGAGGACTTTCCTAGCGCTGGCGGTGTTATTGCTAAATCAGCCTTTAATCAGCTATTCTTATCCGCAATTGACCGTGGAACCCGCTATAATGAACGTTCTTACGTCCTTTCTATCGGTATTGAAAATTATCATGAAATTAAATCGCTAGATGGCACATACAACGCTGATTATGCCGTTTCAAAGCTTGCCTACCATCTTGTTCGCCTACGTCGTCAAAGTGACGTGATCGGACAAACAGGCGCGCATGAATTCTCGCTTTTACTCCAAAGAACACAGGATAAGAATGAGTCCCAAGAGGCTGCGAAGCGTTTTGCTGCCTCCCTAGAAGAATATGATGATATTCAGCCTGCAGAAGGTGGCAAGATAAGGATTTACGTGCGCCTTACCGATCTCCCTGGTGGTCAATTATCCTACGAACATGTTATCGCATAATCTCTGAATTATCCACAGCTGTGGATAACTATGGCACTTTAAAGCAAATCACCCTATAATCTTGATTGATTCTTACTTTCTGGTTTTTTTGGCCAGAAACCTCAAAAGATTATGGGATATTCTTAATGCCGTTTGTTCGTATGCTATTGCTATGCATAGTCACTTTATTTTCTTCATTTGTTGAAAATAATAACGCTAACGCACAAACGCTTACGCCCGTACTAGTGGAAGCACCTAAACCATTGGGCGACGTCCGTAATCTTCGTCGTGAACCTGATATTGAGAGTTTACGCATTGTATCAGAACGTCTAGTGCCTGAGTTAAGAGCCGTTCCTATACGCTATCGTGGCCTTATGATATTCCCTAAATTAGAAACAGCTCAATACGTGAACACTAACATCTTTGCCACTTCACAAAATGAGGAGGTTGATACAATCACTTCAGTGGCTCCCTCTTTATTTATTATCAACGATTATAGACGGCACCAAATGAATTTATTACTAGAGGGTAAATTCGATAAATACTGGAGCAATAACGATGAAGATATTACCAATTTTCGAACTAAATTAGGCGGATATATAGAAGCAACACAGGACATTTCTTTCCCCTATGAAATCGGTTACAGATTATCTCATGAAAAACGTGCACAAAATTTTTCTGCTAACTTCACTAAAAAGCCGACAGCATTTACAAATTTATCTGCTGCAACAGGTATAGCTTACTCCCCAAATCGTCTCAGCTTAGGCCTTATAGGCCGTTACAACAAAATTTCTTATGATAATGGCGTTACGCGTGCAGGACAATTAGTCGTCAAAGATGACTCCGATTACGATTCTAAAGCGCTTGAATTAAAAAGCTCGTACAAAATTCTCCCCAATCACACCCCTTATATCACCATTACAGCGCGTAAAAATGACTATAAGCGTAGTAACTTTCAATCAGGCTCCTACTCTGGACTTAATCGAAGTAACAAAAATTATAGCATCGTAGGTGGATGGGAATTGGCATACAAAGGCTTAATACAGGGGAATTTAGGCCTGGGTGTTAGCAAACGAAATTATAGCGACCCACGCATAAAAAATATTAGTGCGCTTAATGCATCCGGTAGTTTAAATTGGAATTTTACATCAAAATCCACACTCAGCCTTGCTTTACGTAGAGGCATTACACAAGATAACGATGTCGTACAAGGCGCCATACTATCCCAACAGCGCGTTCAATTAGATCATGAATTTTTGCATAATTTATTTTTCAAAGCTTTTGTCGATAAGGCTTTATTAGATTTTACAGAAATAAATCGTGAAGATGATATTTATGGATTAGGTACTGGCTTCCGTTATGTGATTAATCCAAGCCTTTCATTCACAGGTGATTACAACTATCAAAAACGATCTAGTAACCAAGCAAGTCAAGATTACGATAGACATGAGTTTATGATCCGCTTGAAAAAACAATTCTGATTCCATAACGTTCCTATTTTTTATTTTCAAAACCCGCAGAATTCCTATATTATTGGGTAGGTTCTGCGCTGATTCGCGCAGGCGTCATTTTGTCGTTCTGACAATCGGTAATAATTAATGATACGTACACGTAATAAAATATCGAAAATTCTGCTTGTTGCCCTTATTCTAAGCGCGATTACCTTGATTGTGCCCACACAATCCTATGCTGATTCCTCTGATTTATATTTACGCCGCGTGGCTGAAATACAAATGATTGGCGCGCCGAATCTAAATGTTAATCAACCGCGCTCAATTCCACCTCAAATCATTACACCAGATAGGCCAACCAATATTATTCAACAAACCACTATTTATGTTGAAGAAGAGCCATTACCTCTACCTCTTGAAGAGCCACTAGAAACACTAATAGCGCCATCAACGCCTCAACCAATGGTTGAAGAAATTATTGCTAATTACACGGCACCTGAACAAATCACTTCAACAGATCAATATAAATTAGGCGCAGAAGATAAAATTACGATCACTGTCTTTGGTGAAAAAGATTTATCGGGTGACTTTAAAATAGCAGATGATGGCACCATCTCAATGCCTCTAATAGGCACTGTATCATTACAAGGCCTTACCCTACGTGACGCTGAAGAAAAAATTAAAACCCAACTACGTCAAGGTTATTTAAAAAAACCTGATGTATCTATCGAAGTACTAGCCGCACGCCCTTTTTATATCATGGGTGAGGTACGTCGCCCTGGAAGTTATAATTACGTGAGCGGCATGAATGTTATTCAAGCGGTCGCTATCAGCGGTGGCTTTACTTACCGTGCTAACAAAAAATATGTTGAGGTATTGCGCGGCAACCCTATTCCCAATGAACCTATTCAAATTGATCCTAATGCAATTGTAAAAGCTGGTGATATCATTTTTGTGCGTGAGAGGTTTTTCTAATATAATGATCGCACAGCAAAAAAATAATGATGCCCAAAAGGCCAGCAACAGTATTCAAGATTTAGAAATTGATTTACGCAATTTTCTTCTAATGCTATGGCGCCGTAAGCTAATGATCTTAATGGTTATGATCGTTCTCTTGGGTATTGTGTTTTATTTCATCAATAAAGTTCAACCGCAATATACAGCTAAGTCTTTGATTATGATTGAGAATCGTCTTGATCCCGGACCAGAGCTAAGAGCGCTTATTACCAACATGCGCGTTGATACAACTTTAATTCTCAGTGAAGCCGAGGTTTTAAAATCACGCTCACTTGCGCGTAAAATCATTGAACGTTTAGACCTAATGAATGACCCTGAATTTAACCCACGACTAAGGTTTAAGGAACAACACCCTGTTGAAAAACTTATGCAGAAGACGGCGGAGGATCAAGACAGTAATTTTAAATCTTTATCCATTTATGACACCACTAACAATAGCCAAGCACCAAAAATAATGGCTGAAGATATGGGTGTGGTCGTTAATCGTTTTCTCAAAGGTTTGTATGCGCGCCCTATCCCGGGATCATTTGTATTACAAATTGAATATACCTCTGAGGACCCTGAAAAATCTGCTCTTATTGCAAATGCCATTGTTGATACGTATATCGCGCAAAGATTAGATATAAAATTTAAAGCGACAAAAAAATTAAGTGATTGGCTAGATGATCGTTTAGAAAATTTACGAAACCAAGTCCGTCAATCAGAAGCTGCTGTTGAAGAATATCGGGAAGCAAATAATTTAATATCTGGTGCACGAAGTGAAATAACTGCACAGCAGCTGTCTGAACTTAATTCTCAATTAGTCCTCGCTAAAACTAAAAAAGCTGAGGCAGAAGCTAACTTAAAACAAATAAAAAATTGGATCAAAGATCCGAGCAAAGTTGAAACAACGGCACAAGCATTAACATCGGGCATCATTCAAAATTTAAAAGTATCTGAAACATCATTGCTAAGACAAATCTCTGAAATGTCCGAACGCTATGGGGAGCAACACCCAAGCATGATTAAAACCCGCGCAGAGCTAGAAGAGATTAGGGAAAAATTAAGAGAAGAAATGCGTATTATCGCAGGTGGACTAGAAGCCACCGTACATGTTGCTGAAGCTCGTTTCTTCGCACTAAGTGAAAGCATTAACGAAATTGAAGCCGTTCGACAAATTGAAAATAAAGCCAACATTCAATTACGTGAGTTAGAACGCGAAGCAGCGTCTAATCGAATGATTTTTGACACCTTTTTAGAAACCTATAAAAAATCTGACGAGCAAGAAAAACTACAAGAAGCAGAAGCCCGCGTCATTTCTTACGCAACCGTGCCACGTCATGCTTCATATCCTAACAAACCATTATTTTTAAGCCTGACTGCCGCCGCCTCTTTCTTTATTGGTATTGCTCTAGCACTTCTAATCGAAAAGCTGGATAACGCTTTTCGTACCTCGTCACAATTAGAAGATCAAATTGGCTTCCCTTGCTTTGGCGTTATACCAGAAGCTCAAAAAGTTAAAAAAATGCCTATTGGTGATTACGTCATGACCAAACCCGCCTCTAACATTGCAGAAGCCGTTAGAACACTCCGCATGGTTTTAAATTTACGCAGTAAAAATGTTGAAGACCGCCCCAAAGTTATTACCATCACCTCTTCACTGCCCGGAGAGGGTAAAACGACATTATCATCATGGATGGCACGTGTGACCGCTAAATCAGGTGAACGTGTCATTGTCATTGATTGCGATCTTCGTCGCCCTAATCTTCACAATGCCTTTGGCGAAAAACCAGAAGTAACATTAGTTGAATATTTAGTAGGTAAAGCCACGCTAAAACAAGCCGTGCATAAAGATCCTCAATCTGGTGCTCACGTTCTCTTTGCCCGCTCTGTACCCAATAATGCGCTTGATCTAATTGGTACGGCCAAAATGAGCAAGTTAATTGAATCTCTCAAACTTGAATATGATTTAGTCATTCTCGATAGCCCTGCCTGCTTAGCTGTGTCAGATGCTAGGATTTTGGCCGCACAGTCAGATCAAACACTTTTCGCTGTCTCATGGAACGACACGCCAAAAGAAGTTGTTAGTGCTGGCGTAAAACAGTTTGTAGATTTTGGCTATGATAGTTTAGCCTTTGTCTTGACAAATGTTGATATTCGCAAACATTCAAAATATGGCTATGGCGATGCCGTTTATTATTATAGCCGTTACAAACAATATTATTCTAACTGATCTGATTTAACATGACCTTTAAATATATTTCTCTAGTGTTTGTTCTTATAATTTGCATTGCAAATGTTGGATTAAGTGTAACAACAAGCCTTATTCAATCACCAGAAATCAAGGCGGAAAAATTAATTAAATTATCTGACCAATATCTAACCAAATCAAATGCTGTTAATCTTGACATTCAAACGAAAAATTTCTTACTTGAGCAATCACAGAGTTTTTTGACACAAGCCAGCCTTCTTACACCCTATGATTCTAACCTTTGGAAAAAAATAGAAGACAATAATATATCAGATACGCTTATTTTGGCTAACCGCACAACGCGATAAACCCTATGCGTACCTCTTCAATTTCAGATCAAACCAGTTTCATCATTTTCATTTCATTACTTGTTATTAACGTGATTTTTGTCGCAATAGGCAGCACAAGTTTTCCTTACACAAGCCTGTTAACCCTTATATGGTCTTTGTTTGGGCTATGGCGTATCACCTCATTAGCCTTAGAAAACAGAGAGCCTAATAAACTCAATACTGAGCAACTTACTGATAAAATACTAGATTCAATTTCTTACGATACAGAGAAGAAACATAACTTCATTTTAAAATTATTTTCTCAAAAATTTTTTATTATTTGGATAGGATTATTTTTGACTTTAATCACATGGTCTATTTTATCTAGCTTAAGCCCTAAAGATCTAGAGTTTATGACAGATATCAATACAGAAATTAAACAAAAAATCAGTAATTTTGAACCTACTTTTAACTGGTATAGTTTCACAATATCTTTACAGCTTATTTTTACGATGCTCATCATAAACTTTACCGCTTTATCTTTTAGCTATAGCCAAAGACACGTTGAAAAAATATTATATATAATAGGTTCTATATTTATTCTAAGCCTATCCTATAATTTATTTTTTTCTCCCTTCATATCTTCTTTATTTTTTCCAACAATTGAAAATATGAATGGTGTTGGCTTTGGGCAAGCTAGTTTGATTTTTAATCTCAATACAGCACTTTATACTCAATCAGGATCATTTCTAATTTATCGTTTCATTGAGACTGGTTTTATCGGCGCTTATGGGTTTTATCTACTTCTAGCAATTCCCTTAATACGAACGCTACACAACATCAATAAAAGAAAAACTATTCAGAAATTGGCGCTTATTGCTGTAATCATGATTATCATTGCCTTAGATATCTTTTGGCTTATGAATGCAGCCATTCTGCTCACTATGTTCTTAGCCGTTATTCTTACGTGCACGCTATGGGGGCAGATTGAATATCACCGCTTGACAAAAGAACAAAAATAGAACATACTCTTTTTTGAAAACACCCAAAAACCATTAAACTTCAATCAACCTGCGCCATCGCGGGTTTTTTATGTCTGACCATATAAGGAGATCATCATGACAACATTACTACCTAAAGACGCCGATAATAACACCATTCCTGCCCTTAGAATGCGCGACAATGGCGCTCACAATCTAGCCGTAAGTGGAACTGCGGCTAGAAATACAACTGCCTTCAGTGACGAAACAAAGGTCATCAGCCTATATGCCACAGCCCCTACTTATGTGGCCTTTGGCGATAACAGCGTAACGGCCACCACAAGCGATCATTATTTCCCAGCAGGCGTTTATTATGACGTCGCCATCACAGGTGGGTCGGGCAAAGGCCCCCACAACGCTTATATATCTGCTTTAAGTGCTGATGGTAATGGTGAGTTATATATTTCTGAAAAAGAATAGTCGCCAATTAGATGTTACAAGTTTCCACGTGCCTTTAGGGCCGTGGAGATTGTACCATCATCTAGATAATCCAGTTCTCCACCAACGGGCACACCATGTGCGAGACGAGTAATTTTAACTTCAAATTCGTCTAGTTGATCCATGATGTAATGCGCAGTTGATTGACCATCGACGGTTGCGCTTAACGCCAAAATAACTTCTTGAATTTGATTATCACGGACATTTTCAACAAGCGAGTGAATGGATAAATCTTGCGGGCCAATACCATCAAGCGCAGAAAGCACACCCCCAAGAATATGGTAGATACCTTTATAAGTTTTTGTTCGCTCAATCGCCCATAAATCAGCAACACCTGCCACGACACATATGGTGGAACGATCACGATTAGTATCGCGACAAATACGGCATATCTCACCTTCATCAAAGTTCCCACAGGAATGGCAAGATTGAATTGTCTCTGACACGTAATTAATATTTTTGGCGAGCGGAAGCATTAATGCATCTTTGTTGCTCAACATATGAAGCGCAATACGTTTAGCGGATCTGTTTCCCAATCCTGGCAAACTCGCTAATTGTTTTACAAGAATTTCTAACGGCCCATCAATCATTGATCAAATTACTCATTAAAATTATTGCCATCTTTTTTAGGCGCAAAATAAGCAAATAATTTACTCTTTAATTCAACGTCACGTTGCATGTTAGCTAAGGCTACTTCTGTCGTTAACCCTGCGGCATCTTTGACTTGCCACTTTCTTAAAGTGTACGGCTCTTCCGTGAAAAATAATTTAACACTTCCTGCGCCTGGCTCATTCGCTTGTGCAATTGTAACAATTTGTTGATTATTTTTCTTCTCAATATTCAAAACCTGAATATCACCCGTTAACGAAATATTATCGCGCAAAAAAAATCAGCCAAAGTTTGACCGATAGGTGCGTTCGTTTGCTCTTGCATTTCAGAATCATAGAAATAAATAAAGAACCCATCAGCCACAATAAAATCATCTACTTCATTATATTCAAATCGTAATTTTCCTGGGCGGTTTAAATAAAATGTTCCTGATAACCTTGAGCCATTATGGGCCGTTTGAATAAAATCAGCTTTGACCGTTGAAAGATTGCGTAAATAATTTTCAGCACGCGCAATATCACTCGCCATATCTTGCGCATGGGCAAGTGGCATAAAGCTAAACATAGCTAATAATAATAAAATAAAATGTTTCATATCTTAATTTTTACAGATTAATCGGGGCAAAAGAAAGGCGCATTTAAGGTTTTTTCACTATATTTAGTGGTTCGCCTAACTTACTTCTGACATATCAGAGACAAGAATTTCGCGTTTTCCAACATGGTTTGCTGGGCCAATCACGCCTTGGCGTTCCATTTCCTCAACAATACGTGCCGCACGATTATAACCAATCTGCAAATAACGCTGAACGAAACTTGTTGAGGCTTTACGCTCACGCGCTACTAAAGCAACCGCTTGATCGTATAATTCATCGACGTTACTACCAGCTTCATTATCACCGTATAGTCCGTCAAGTCCTTCACCAGTGAAGTCACCCACTGTAATTTCTTCCAGATAAGCAGGCTCTGCCTGTGCTTTTAAGAAATTAACCGCATTCTCAACATCCGCATCAGAAGAAAATGGTCCATGGACACGCGTGATTTGACCTCCTGCCGCCATATAAAGCATGTCCCCCATACCTAGTAATTGTTCTGCACCACCCTCACCCAAAATTGTACGAGAATCAATTTTTGATGTAACAGAAAATGAAATACGTGTTGGAAAGTTGGCTTTAATAACCCCAGTAATAACATCAACAGATGGACGTTGTGTCGCCATGATAATGTGAATCCCAGCAGCACGCGCCATCTGTGCCAAGCGCTGAATAGCACCCTCAACATCTTTACCAGCAACCAACATGAGATCAGCAAACTCATCAACAATAACCACAATGAACGGTAGATCAGTTAGGTCGAGCGGTTGCTCTTCATAAACAGCCTTACCTGTGCCCGGATCAAATCCAGTTTGTACTTTGCGCATCAAGGCTTCGCCTTTTTTACGTGCTTGCGCCAAACGTTCATTATATCCATCAATATTACGCACACCGAGTTTTGACATTGCGCGGTAACGTTCTTCCATTTCAGCCACTGCCCATTTTAGTGCGACAACGGCCTTACCCGGCTCTGTCACCACAGGTGATAATAAGTGTGGAATATCATCATAAACAGACAGCTCCAACATTTTTGGATCAATCATAATGAAACGACATTTCTCAGGGGGTAGGCTATATAAAAGCGACAAGATCATCGTGTTAACAGCAACAGATTTACCTGAGCCCGTTGTACCAGCAACTAATAAATGAGGCATACGTGCCAAATCAGCAATAATGGGATGACCACCAATATCTTTTCCTAAAATCAAAGGAAGTTTTGTTTTTGTTTTTTCATACTCACGGCTGGCCAACATCTCACGCATGTAAACTGTTTGACGCATAGCATTCGGTATCTCAATACCAATTACATTACGCCCTGGCACAACGGCTACACGAACAGATACCGCTGACATTGAACGCGCAATATCATCTGCCAACCCAATCACCCGCGAACTTTTCGTACCTGGCGCAGGCTCTAATTCATACAACGTAACAACAGGCCCAGGATGAATACTAACGATATCCCCTTTAATATTAAAATCTTCTAAAACGCTTTGAAGTAATTCAGCATTCATGCGTAATGCATTTTCATCCATCTGATCTTCATGCGCATCTTCAGGCACATCAGATAAAAGTGATAATGGTGGTAATTCCCATTCCCCACCATCCATAAGTTGGAATCTAGTTTGCGAAGAACCTGTTTGCCCCTTGGTCGATTCTTGCGGAGAAACAACTTTGATATTATTAACCGTCTGTGCCACTAGCGCAGTCGTTGATTCTGGCTGGGCAATTTCAGGTTCAACACGTTCTAAAACTTGTTTCTTATCTAATTTTTCTGCTTTTGCAATTTTAGGTTTTGCTATTTTCTTTGCTTTTACTTTCGGGACATAAGAAGCATCATTGTAATGACGTACCCAATCAACAAAGCCGATCACTTTATTCGCTACGTAATTATAAGCTGATGCCACCCAGAAAAAAGCCAGTGAACGCATATAATGAAATTCAGATTTTGTAATCGCCCATGCGTGATAAAGCATCGCTAAACAAATAGCTGAAGAAATTAATGTTGCTACAACATATTCTGAACCTACGCCCATAAAATGAAATTTATCAGTGACTGATTGTAAAATAATTTGTCCAATGCTACCGCCCAAATATGGTTGCATTAACCAATCACCAGCGGACATTCTAGCAAAGGCTACAGCACCAAATATAGTCGCTACCATTAACGCAATGATACGACTCCAAAATAACGGAAGCGCCCGACGCTTAAAAATACTACCGCCCCAAATAGCAAAAGTCAGACCAATAATGACACCTGCTAACCCCAGCGTTTGCAGTAACAAATCAGACATATTTGCGCCAGGGCGCCCTAACCAGTTTTTCACTGAAACATCACTAGTGCCTGTCGTATTTAAAGAAGGGTCTTGTGCGTTGTAGCTCAAAATAGAGATCAGAATAAATAATCCGCTTAAAGCAAAGAAAGCACCTACAAAATCAACAATACGGCGTGCCGTAAAAGCTTGAATAGAATCAGGGACAATACGTCCAAGAAAAGATCTGTTTTTTGTTTTTATTTTATATTTACGCGCCATGGGATCCAAAGTGATGAATTAAGTGAAATGGGATTAAAGGTGAATTCTTCGAGGACATGACTCACTGTTTCATGCAATCCTGCAAAGCAAATCAATAACATAATTTTAGCTGTTGTCTTACGTAAAGACAAGCAAAAGGCTACGAAATAAGGAATTTATAAGAAAATAGAGGCGTTATTCTTCAATTTGACCCATTGGGTCGTTCTCAACCAAGTCAGCTACTTGCTCAAAAACGTCTGCATTTTCGTCCATTTGATCTTTTAGGGGCGGGTTTTGTTCCGCAATCGTATGAAAAAAAGCAGCGGCATCTCTTAAAAGTTTACTAGCAAGTTCTGCATGTGACGGCATAAGTATTTCCTCTTTAACACTAAAAACTAAGCACAGCCTAACATAGGATATTTATATAACACAATTGCTATTGCCCAAATATTTAATAATTTTCGATAATATTCAATTTTTTCTAAATGAATGGGCTTCATATGTGCCCAACAAATGAACTTCTTTAGCGAAAAACCCTAATTCTTCCATCGCCAATTGCAATGAGCGTTCTTCAGGATGCCCGATAACATCTGCATAAAATTGTGCAGCTTGAAAGCTCTTATCAACATATGATTCTAGCTTAACCATATTAATGCCATTGGTCGCAAACCCGCCCAAAGCTTTATATAAAGAGGCTGGAATATTCCGTACTTCAAATATAAAGCTGGTCATATAGGTTTTATTTTTTTCAATCGCAGGGATAAAAGCATCACGCGATAAAATCAAAAATCTTGTCGTATTATGATCCGCATCCTGAACATCCATCTCCAAGACATCTAAATCATATATTTCAGCCGCCAATTCAGAAGCAATTGCGGCTTGGGTTTTGTCCTTCAATTCTGCAATTTCCTGCGCGGCTCCCGCTGTATCCGCATGAACTTCGCTTTTTAAGCCTAGTTTCTTGATAACCTCGCGACATTGAGGAAGCGCATGAATATGGCTATGAACTGTCTTTAAATCCTCAATTTTACTTCCCTTAACGCCCAACAAAGCATGGCGGATAGGTTGAAAATGTTCTCCAATAATATGGACACCCGTCTCTGGAATAAGACGGTGTACATCTGCCACACGCCCTGCCAGTGTATTATCAACAGGAATCATTGCCAGATCAGATTGCCCAGACATCAGCGTTGCGAAGGCTTCATCAAAGGTCTCACAAGGCATAGTTTGCGCCTCTGGGAAGACTTGGCGACACGCCATATCTGAATAAGCGCCTAAAAATCCTTGGAAAGCGATGGTCTGTTTCATGAATTACCTCTTGATTTTTTCAGTGTGTGAAATTAAACCCTAATAGGACATTATTGTCGATAGATATAAAATATATTTTTATACATAAAGTAAAGAACACTTAATAGGAAAATAAGTCATGGGTGGAATGGAATTTAACAAGGTATTTGCTGCCATTTTGGTTGCAGGTATTGTCGCAATGCTATCAGGCTTTGTTGCAGAAAAGCTCAGTCATCCGCATAAATTAAAAGAAAATGCTTTTCCTATTGAAGGCGTAGAAGTTGCTGGTGGTGGTAAGATTGAGAAACTAGCCGAACCTATATTAGCCATGCTAGCCACAGCAGACCTAGAACGTGGTCAAAAATTATCTAAAGCCTGCGCGGCTTGTCATTCATTTGATAAAGGTGGCGCTAATGGTGTTGGTCCGAACCTATATAATATTGTTGGTGCTCAAAAGCAGAGTCACGCAGGGTATAAATATTCTGGCGCTTTAAACGCCCAAGGTATTAATGAATGGAATTATGTAGCATTGAACAAATTCCTTTGGAAACCTAAGAAATATGCTCCCGGCACAAAAATGAGCTATGCGGGTCTAAAAAAACCTGAAGATCGTGCTGCAATGGTTGCATGGTTGAGAACATTGGCAGATAGCCCTAAAGCTCTACCAGGCGCGTTGGAAATTGCGGCAGAACAAGCTGAACTGGCACCACCAAGCGCCGAGCAAGAAGAGCTAGAAGATGCTATTGAGACTGTAAAAGAAGGTGTTCAAGACGCAAAAGCGGATGCTGAGATCAAACAATTAGAAAACGATGTCGAGAAAACCAAAGCAGACATTGAAACTAAAAAAGCCATTAAAAAGCAAACAATGGAAGATGCGAAGAAAACAGTGAAGGATGCATTAGAAAAAAGCAAAGACACTCATTAGAACGACTACGCTTTTTTCTCCCAGCGTCCTGTCTCGCTTTGATGCCAATAGGTAATCTCGTGATCAGCTTCTTTATATTGCTTCCAACGTGCACGAGCCTTACTAACAGCTTCATCATCACGGCCATCTAGCATTTCACAACATAGATCATAAGACTCAATCTCTTCTAACGTGGCTTCTTGCCCTTGCGTTAGAATTAAGATTTTGGATGCGTTTGGGTTTTCAGATTTTTCTGTTAGCCAGATTGGCTGCTTCTCAGCTTTGCCATCTTTTTTACAGCCATGTGCCATAAAGCTCTCAGGCTTATAGCTCCATAAATGAGCGTTCATACGCTCAATTTCACTTTTATTAGACAGGCGCACAACAATATTCTTACCGCTCTGCCCCGCCTTCTCTAAAATCATAGGAAGCGCGTCATCCAGCGTTTGTTTTTGCAAATGGTAAAAACGAATATCGGTCATGAAAGAGTATGGTTACTTCTCAAAATTCTGAGCGATATAAGCATTTAACGCACGCACAGAGAAACCCGTTCCGCCTTTTGGTGTTGTTGCCTTATCACTTTTCCACCAAGCAGTACCCGCAATATCAATATGCGCCCACTCAGTACCCTCATTCACAAAATGCTCTAGGAATGCCGCCGCAGAACATGCGCCACCATAGCGCCCTAGGTTTCCAAGGTTTCTAAGATCAGCAATTTCACTTTCAACTTCTTTACGGTAAGCCACGTCCAACGGCATACGCCACATCTTCTCACCTGTCGCGTCACTGGCCTCAGACAATTGCTTCCACAACGTATCGTTATTAACAAAAGCACCACAATATTCAAAACCAAGCGCGACCATAATTGCCCCCGTCAACGTTGCCAAATCAATCACAACTTTCGGGTTATACGTTTCTTGAATGTAGGTAATGGCATCTGCCAAAACAAGACGCCCTTCAGCATCCGTGTTTAAAACTTCAATCGTTTTACCTGAATGTGACGTGATAATATCCCCTGGACGATAAGCACGATCAGAAGGCATATTCTCCACAAGCCCAACAATACCGATCACGTTTGCCTTAGCTTTACGCCCTGCAATGGCCTTCATCGTACCAACAACCGCCGCCGAGCCACCCATATCCATTTTCATGAGGTCCATTTCAGCACCAGGCTTCAAAGAAATACCACCAGTGTCAAAAGTCACCCCTTTACCCACTAGAGCAATAGGGTTCTGTTCACCTTTTTTAAGCTTAGCGCCACCATTCCAGCGCATAATAACCGCACGAGACTCACGGATAGAACCCTGCCCAACCGCTAGCAACGCCCCAAAACCAAGCTTTGCCATTTTCTTCTCGTCTAAAATCTCTACTTCAACCCCCAGCGGTTTCAGCTCATCTCTGATTTTCTCAGCATAGCTCTCAGGGTGTAGTGTATTAGGTGGCTCATTCACTAAATCACGCGCTAAAAACACGCCTTCCGTAATGGCTTCTTGAATAGCATAGCCTTTTTTAGCTGCGCTATTGGCTGTTACAATGATGTTAATTTGCTCAATCTCAGTAGGCTTATCAGCCTCTTTCTTCTCTGATTTATATTTATTGAACGTATAAGATTTCAATTTCATACCAGAGGCTAAATGAACCGCACTATCAGCCATGCTGACCTTCTTACCTACTTGCTCAATATCATCTGCAATAATATCAACGTTTTGTGCACCAGCGCCTTGAAGTGCCTTATAAAGATTGCCACCCAATTCCTCAAAACCAACAACATCCAACTTATTCTTCTCACCAAGGCCTAACAAAATCACGCGTTTTAGGTCGCTCATGCCAACAGACATCACCAATGTTTGTCCGTTTTTACCCTTAAAAGCTGCCTGTGACTTAAGGTATTTTGCAATAACACCGTTATGCATTTTATCAAAATCTTTGGCGGAGCGGAGCAAATTATTGCCCTCCATCACGCCAATAACGGCCGTATCGGATTTAGAAGTTTCTTTGTTTAAGAAAGAAATAGGAAAAGTCATGTCTTACCCTTTAATATTATTCATGCTAATAGTGCTGATAATATAAATTATTTTAACAAAACAGCCAGCGTTTAATTTTTTAAATTCATAATACAGCATGATATTAACATCACTTTTAAATCGCTATGTTCTTAAAAACCTGTCACTCACAATTATTGTAACGACAGTGATTTTAACCGCCCTGATTCTGTTAACTCAAAGCTTGAAATTTTTGGAACTTATCATTGATGCCGGCGCATCTAGCGCGGCCTTCTGGCTACTGACATTTTTAGCTCTTCCACGATTTTTGGAAATAATCCTGCCCATCGCCACTATGATCTCATGCCTGTTCATTTATAACCGCATGAGCAGTGACAGTGAATTAGTCGTGTTACGCGCCGCAGGCTTATCGCCAATGCGCCTAGCTAGACCAGCACTAATCATCGCTGGTATTGTCACATTAGTTTTACTTTTTATCTCCACATGGGCAGCACCAACCTCGCTATCTTCCATGCAGAAAATGCGGACAGTTTTGAAAACCCAATACTCAACCCTGCTTTTTCGCGAAGGTGTTTTTAATACGATAGGTAAAGACCTAACGATTTATGTTCACAACCGTAACCAACAAGGTGAGCTAGAAGGGTTATTAATCCATGACAGCCGATCAAAATCTAAACCGCCAGCGACAATCATTGCTGAACGTGGCGTTCTTGTAATGGGCGAAGAAGGACAACAAGTTTTAGTTTATGAAGGGTCACGCCAAGACTTCAATCCCAAAACTGGGGCGCTTAATCGCCTAGACTTTGATCGATACTCAGTTGATTTCCCTGAAACCAACATTGTGAAATTAAGATGGAAAGAGCCTGATGAGCGTACTTTCTTTGAACTATTAAACCCTGACATCAACAGCCAGCGCGACATTGATAGCCAGCGCAGTTTTGAAGTTGAAGTCCATCGCCGTATCGTTGGCCCCTTATTAACCTTTAGCTATACCTTTATCGCCTTAAGCTTCGTTTTATTAGGTCCCGTCAATAGACGTGGACAAGGTGGCAGAATTACCATCGCCATCCTCTCTATTGCGCTGCTGCAAGGACTTTACCTATCCGTCTTTAATATGGCGGATAAAAACATGTTGGGGCTAGTCGCCATGTATATAATTGTATTTGCACCCATTGCAATTGGATCATTTATGCTCAGTTCACTGGGAGAGAACACGCGACGAAAATTAATGTTTAAACAAAAAGGGAAGCAATTCGCATGAAGAACATCTTCCCACAAACATTAAGTCTCTATCTTATAAAAGAGTACACGTTAAATTTTATTTTATTATTGTTTGGCTTGCTCAGCATCATTTATTTATTTGATACGGTAGAGCTTTTAAGACGAGCCTCTAAATTTGAAAACATTCCTGTCTCATTGGTTCTTCAAATGGGCTTATATAAGCTACCTGAAATTGGGCAACTTCTATTTCCCTTTGCCGTGCTTTTTAGCGCTATGTTTACCTTTTGGAAACTTACACGCCAACATGAACTGGTCATTATTCGCTCCGCAGGGCTTTCAATTTGGCAGTTCTTAGCCCCTATCATTTCCGTTGTTCTCCTTATTGGTGTTTTACAAATTACACTAATCAACCCTTTAGGTGCGCTGTTCATTGCAAAATACGAAAAACTTGAAAATCAGCATTTAGAGCGTGGCGGCAATGCCATCATGCTTTCTGGGCAAGGCTTGTGGTTAAGGCAAGAAAATCCAGCAACCAAAGAAACAGCCATTATTCATGCTAAACGTATCCAAATGCCTCAGTGGGAGCTTCAAAACATTATTATCTTTATTTATTCAAAAGATAATAAATTCACCTACCGCGTAGATAGCCCTTCCGCCAAATTATTAGATAAAAACTGGGTATTTGCAACAGCAACCGCCAATCAATCAGGTCAACCGCCAGCAATACTTTCAAACCTTAAGTTACCGACAAACCTGACAATTA
Source organism: Alphaproteobacteria bacterium (assembly GCA_018608245.1). Classification (GTDB taxonomy): domain Bacteria; phylum Pseudomonadota; class Alphaproteobacteria; order Micavibrionales; family Micavibrionaceae. The sequence continues at coordinate 22,003 of JABAZY010000005.1, forward strand.
AAGATTTAGAGGAAAGTTTTGCCTCACCTGAAACGATTTCTTTCTGGAAACTCCCTTCTTACATTAAAATCATGGAGGAAACGGGATTAAATTCTAATTCCTTAAAAGTTCACTTCCAAAACCTACTTTCCCAACCGTTATTATTTGTCGCTATGATATTACTGGCGGCTTCCGTGTCTCTCAGCCCTTCCAGAATGCAAAATACGGCTGTTTTGATCTTATTAGGGATAGCGATAGGGTTTATTATCTTTTTTGCCTCAAGCTTTTTACAAGCTTTAGGGGCTTCTCAGCAAGTGCCAATCATCATTTCCGCGTGGTTTCCTGCCATTATTAGCTTCTTATTCGGGGTTGGCGCACTAATGACTCTGGAAGACGGATAATTGCGATAACGCCATCTGTTAGTAAAATTTAAATCAATTTCGTACTAATATAAATAATGCCCCTTGATTTAATGATAATTTGACCGTATTTTGACTAAATTATTAATAATTTCCGTAAGCTATAAAGAGTTTGTAAAAGGCGAAAAAATGATCAAAAACAATGAAATAATCCGCTCAACAAAGCGTTCAGTACAGTGTGTAATTCTATTATCTGCAACTTTATTGGGACTAAGCGCCTGCGCCCCCAACCAACAAAATGTTAATGCTGAAATTTACGACCCATTAGAAAATGTTAACCGCACAACATTAAAAATGAATGATGCCGCGGATAGAGCTATTTTAGAACCTATTGCACGTGGCTATAGAGCCGCTACGCCAGAAGGTATCAGAAAAGTCACACGTAATTTTTTGCGTAACCTAAACAGCCCAACTTTAATTGGTAATGAATTATTACAAGGTGACCTTAAAGGTGCTGGTAATGCGTCTGCCCGTGCAGTGATTAATACGCTTGCTGGTTTCGGTGGTACATTAGATTTAGCTTCTGAAGGCGGTATTCCTTACGAAAAAGAAGATTTTGGTCAAACATTAGCCGTCTGGGGTGTTCAAAAAGATGCATACTTAATGCTTCCTTTCTTCGGTCCATCTTCTGCACGTGACTTAACAGGTATGCTGGTTGACGGATATGCTGACCCATTACGTATTTACCTGAACAACACTGATCAAGATAATCTACAATATATCCGTCTAGGCGCTAGCGTCGTATCAGAACGCGAACGTTTATTAGATATTGTTGACGACTTACGTCGCAACTCATTTGACTATTATGCTGTAATACGTAGTGCGTACACACAAAACCGTCAGGCATTGATTAATGATCAAGCAAATGAATCTATGACAGGTCCTGCAATTCCTGATTATGACGATAATTAGGCAATAAGGGTGAAAAGCCCTTTATAATGCCTTTTTTATATGCGAATAATATAATGTAATTTTGTTAATTTAAGGATTATAGGAATGAGAAATCACCTGAACTATAAAGCTACTTTTTGTGCGCTTTTTTTGTCTTTTGCACTTCTAATCGGTAGCGCACAGAACGCGCACGCGATTAAACTTATTGAGTTACTTGCATCATCCCCAGAACAAGCCCCTGGAATTTCTTACGTTTCTACAGAAATTGATACAGAAAAAGCAAAAAACACTATTCAATCAATGGGCAATAACGCCATTGGTTTTCTGAGTAATCCAAAACTATCTATATCTCAAAAAGAAAAAGAATTTAAGAAACTTCTTCAAAGTAATTTTGACATGAACACCATCGGTCGCTTTGCTTTAGGACGCAATTGGAAAGCAGCAAGCCCCGCTGAACAAAAAGAATACCAAAAACTTTTTGAACAAATGATCATTCGTGTTTACTCATCACGTTTTAATGACTACCAAGGCGAAGATTTTACAGTTGATAACGTTCGTGCCAACGGTTCAAAAGACGCGCTTGTGACGTCTTATATTGTACCAAGTGCTGGCTCAAAAGTTAAAGTAGATTGGCGTGTTCGCGCTGACAAAAGTGGCAATTATAAAATCATTGATGTTATCGTAGAGGGTGTAAGCATGTCACTAACACAAAGATCAGAATTCGCCAGTATCATTCAACGTGGTGGTGGCAAAATGGATGTATTACTAGAGCATCTTCGCAAATAATATAACAAGGTATTTATTATGAACTTTTATCATCGTTTATTTCTTACCATTGGATTAGCGCTCGTTTTTGCTAACACGCCATTAATGGCTGCGGAAGAGAAAGAAAACAAAAGAATAGATACCACAGGAGAAAAAACACCTGTAACTGAATGGATAAAGGCAGAAAAAGCATTAACTGATAGCCTTCCTCTCGCAAACAGAGAAACCATGTATATCATTCGTCATAAGCATGGAATTATTCGTACAATCGAAGTGGTACACGGTGAAATCAATCAAGCCGTTACTTCTTGCGCCAAAGAAAACCCAGATATCAAGAAAAGCATTACAGATCGTTTTGACACTTGGGAAAAATCTGTTTTACCGCTCATCAAGACTGCTGAGAAAAATTTAAACAAAGAAATAAAAACACAAGATGCTGTACATGAATCAGATTTAAAACATGTCCTTAAATTAAATGACAAAGCTTACGACTATAGAAATGCGCAAATTGAAAAAACACCTATTACAGACATGAAATCCTGCCAAAAACTTCTTAGAAGCTTAGATAAAACTGAAGATGAACTAGTGTCCTTATTACAACAATCGCTTCTCCCTGAAGAGGTTCTTCGCAGTAAAAGTAAAAATGCTGTAAAGGAACAAGAAAAAGCAGCTAAAAAAAATAAAGCAAAGTCTGAATAGTTTATGAAAATTTTACAAGTAATGGGCGGCGCTCAAAATGGTGGCGCAGAAACTTTTTACATGGATTCTCTCCATGCTCTTGCTGAAACACCGATAAAACAATACGCACTCATAAGACCTGAAAATGAACCGCGTATTCAATCTATTCATAAATTAGATGTGCCTTTTAAAACCGCACCTTTCAAACGTTTTTGGCCTAAATCGACACAACGTGTTTTAAAATCCATAGATCAAAACTTTCAACCTGACATCACCCAATATTGGATGGGTCGCGCCGGCGCCATGTCCATTGAAAGCGAAGGCGTTAATCTAGCTTGGTATGGTGGCTACTATAAGCCAGAAAGATTTAAACATGTCGATGGTCATGTTGCTGTCACATACGATATTGCAGATCACATCATCGCCCAAGGTATTTCTCACGATAAAGTATTTGTTCTTCATACATATGCAGAATTTGAAAAATCTGCACCCATAAACCGTGCAGAATTTGACACACCTGATGACGCCCCCTTATTGCTCGCCCTTTCTCGCCTCCATCGGAAAAAAGGCTTAGATGTCCTATTAGAATCACTTGTTGCTGTTCCTGATGCTTATCTATGGATTGCTGGTGATGGCCCCTTAGAAGCAGAACTAAAAAAACAATGTACTCATTTAGGATTAGATAATCGCGTTAGATTTTTAGGATGGCGTGATGATCGTGGCGCATTACTTGAAACATGTGATGCTTGCGTCTTTCCTTCACGTTACGAACCCTTTGGCACAGTGACCGTTGAAGCATGGGGCTGTAAACGCCCTTTAATTGCTGCAAAAGCCGCAGGTCCCAAAGCTTACATCACTCATGAAAGTGATGGCTTATTAGTTGAAATTGATGATGTCAAAGGTCTAACAGATGCTATCACCCGCGTTATCACAGATAAAAAATTAGCTAAGTCACTCGTCAAGAGCGGCTATAAATCTTACCAAGACGGGTTTTCAAAAGAAGTGTTCAAAGAAAAAGCGCAAGATTTTTACAACCATGCGCTTACCTTAAAATAAATTATAAAGCTATTATTCAATTATCTCTATTCTAAGAGCGTTTGTTGTTCCGCTAACACCGAATGGAACGCCAGCAGTCATAACAATCTTATCACCTTTTTGACCATAACCATTTTCTTTCACAACAACATTAGCGCGCTCAACCGTTTCGGCAAAACTATTCACATCTGTAATGTGAAACGTTCTCACGCCAAACGACATCACTAAGCGACGAGCTGTTTCCATCTTTTGTGTTAAACAAAGAATAGGCATATCTGGGCGCTGACGCACGGCACGTAACGTTGTTGAACCTGACGTTGTATAATTTACAATTGCGGCTGCTTTAATATCATTTGCGACATAGGTCGCAGCGACTGTAATAGCATCTGATGGATCACTTTTAGTATCAGGATGATCACTATTCATGATTCGGCGATAATTTTTATCTGCTTCTGTACTTTCGCAAATTCTATTCATAATAGAAACTGCTTCTTCTGGATACTGCCCAACAGCGGTTTCCCCTGATAACATTACGGCATCGGCACCATCATATACAGCTGTCGCCACATCTGATGCTTCTGCACGGGTTGGGCGCGGGTTATCAATCATTGATTCTAACATTTGCGTCGCAACAATGACGGGCTTACCAGCATGGCGTACTTTACGAACAATACGCTTTTGTTCCGCAGGTACTTTCTCAGGCGGTATTTCAACACCCAAATCACCCCGCGCTAGCATAATGCCATCAACAACAGTAATAATTTCATCAATACATTCTAAAGCAGATGGTTTTTCAATTTTTGCAAGCAATGCTGCGCGGCCATTAATAATATTTTTAGCTTCAATCACATCTTCTGGGCGTTGCACAAAGCTTTGTGCAATCCAATCAACGCCCATGCCAAGCGCCGCTTCTAAATCAACTCTATCTTTATCCGTTAAAGCAGGAATAGGTAAAACAATACCCGGAATATTAAACCCTTTATGATTCGACAGCTTTGATCCCGCCATCACTTTAACATTCAGGGCATCTTTTTCTTTTGAGTCGACAACGACACGTACCTTACCATCATCAAGCAAAATTTCTGATCCCACTTCCATGACATCCATAACTTCTGGGTGAGGCAACATAACCCGTGTCTCATCTCCCAGAGTATCATCTAAATCAAAGCGCAAAATTTGCCCTTCTTTTAAATCTATATATCCATTTGCAAAATCACCAACACGCAGTTTCGGACCCTGCATATCTGCTAATAATGCTATAGGACGACCAAATTCTTTCTCAAGCGCGCGCGCTGTTTCAACATTTTTACGGTGCGCTGCATGTACACCATGGGAAAAATTTAAACGAAATATATCAACGCCAGCCTTAAATAAGGTACGCATCATCTCTGGGCTACCTGAAGCTGGGCCAATCGTGGCTACAATTTTTGTCTGTCTATAACGGCGAATCATTTATATCTCCTAATGTTTCTTAATCCCAAAACCCTATCATCTTGGTTTTACTTATGTTTTTTCATTTTATTCATATGTTAATTTATATAAAAAAAACGAATCTGTAACGCTTAATTTGCGTCAACGACCTTTTTAAACAGTTTTTAAAACCTGATTCTGGCTAAATGCACCGATATAAACAATATGTAAATAAAACACCTTCTATATATAGAAAATAATCATGTAATTTTATTTCATTTTTAAAATAATTTTAGGCGGGGATAAGAGTCAGAAAATTCTTATGTATGCAAAAACGCTAGCTTTTTTGATTAGAAATCGCCACTTACCAACTAATTAAGGCTGTTTAAAACTATTTTTTTATATGGACACAACCACGATATATAGTATGGTTATAAAGATTACACCGCTAGGGGTTGTGGTTTCATCCACAATCTACTCACAGCAGTTTTACACAAAATGTTTATAATTTCTTACCATATTGGGGAGTAAGGTACATGTTCGACTATGCACAAATTGAAGGGGGAAATCGAATTCAAATCGACCGCTCCCGCGACGAGAATCTAACAAAATTCGGTATTGAGACTCTATATGACCGATATTTGCTACCAGAAGAAGGCCCACAGGACCTTTTCGCCCGTGTAGCTATGTATTACGGCGATGATTCAAAGCACGCCCAGCGTCTATACGACTATATGTCAAAACTTTGGTTTATGCCTTCTACACCTGTTCTATCCAATGGTGGAACAAGCCGTGGCTTGCCTATCTCTTGTTTCCTCAACGAAACACAGGACAGCTTGGAAGATATTGTGTCTCTATGGAACGAAAATGTCTGGTTGGCTTCTCTTGGTGGCGGTATTGGCTCTTATTGGGGGAATGTTCGCTCTATCGGTGAGAAAGTTGGCCGTAACGGTAAAACATCAGGGATTGTTCCTTTCATCCGCGTAATGGATTCAATGACTTTAGCGATTTCTCAAGGATCACTTCGTCGTGGTTCTGCTGCAATTTATCTTCCTATCTGGCATCCAGAAATTGAAGAATTTATTGAAATGCGTCGCCCAACAGGTGGCGATCCAAACCGTAAAGCACTTAACTTGCACCAAGGTGTTTTGGTTAATAATGCTTTCATGCACGCTGTTGAAAATGATGAGCAGTGGCCACTTCGCTCACCTAAAGACAATGCCATCATGGATACAGTTGGCGCGCGTGATCTTTGGATCCGTCTATTAACGGCACGTATTGAAACGGGCGAGCCATACATTATCTACATCGATCACGTGAATGATCAAATTCCTGACCACCACAAAATGGCTGGTCTGAATGTGAAAATGTCTAACCTATGTTCAGAGATTACTTTGCCAACAGGTGTCGATCACTTAGGTAATGATAGAACAGCCGTGTGTTGCCTATCCTCTCTAAACCTAGAGATGTTTGATCAATGGCAAGATAATCCGCAAATGATTGAAGACATCATGCGATTCCTGGATAACGTCCTCTCCGACTTTATTGAGAAAGCACCAGATGCAATGAAACGTGCAAAATACGCAGCAATGCGTGAGCGTTCAGTTGGTCTTGGTGTTATGGGTCTACACTCATTCTTACAATCAAAACAAATTCCAATGGAAAGCGTAATGGCAAAAGTTTGGAACCGTCGTATGTTCCAACACATTAAACGCCAAGCAGATGACGCCTCTCGTGTTCTTGCAGAAGAGCGTGGCGCATGTCCAGATGCCGCAGATTACGGTGTAATGGAGCGTTTCTCAAATAAAATGGCGATTGCCCCTACGGCATCTATCTCCATTATTTGTGGCGGTGCTTCTCCAGGTATTGAACCAATTGCAGCGAATGCTTATACGCACAAAACTTTGTCAGGGTCTTTCCCAGTGAAAAACAAATACCTGACAGCAGTTTTGGAAGAAAAAGGTGAAAATACAGATGATGTTTGGTCATCAATCTTCACCAATGAAGGATCAGTGCAACATCTTGATTTCTTAAGCCAAGACGAAAAAGATGTTTTCAAAACAGCCTTTGAAATTGATCAACGTTGGTTGATTGAACACGCAGGTGACCGTTCACAATTCATTTGTCAGGCACAGAGCTTGAACATCTTTGTTCCAGCTAACGTACATAAGAAAGTCTTACATGACCTTCACATGGATGCATGGAAGAAAGGCGTTAAGTCACTTTATTACTGCCGTTCAAAATCTATCCAACGTGCAGAAAGTAATGCCTCATGGCTAAGAACACGCGTGTCAGAAGGACGAGAGCCCGAACTCTCCGCCGCCGACCCAGAATATGACGAATGCTTAAGCTGTCAGTAAAAGAATTTTTAGAAAGGAGGCTAATTATGGCCAAATTTTTGAACATCCTCAATGAATCTAAAAGTGGTTTTTTGGATCAATGACTAAAAGAGGAAAATTAGATATAGCTTGAAGTGGAATACGCTTTAGATAGACGAAAGTCGTTAAGCCCCCAGCCTTATGAGAACCACTGATTGAGGTTTCGAAGCTTTAAAAAGCTTAGTCGAAAGTGAGAAATACTAGCTAGTCGTTTTGCTAGAAAGATTATTAGGCCCTTCTAAGAAGGCACCCGAGATCTTCATCTGGGATATTCAGGCAGTATTTCGTATATTTTAAAGAGCTTCTAAGAAATTAGAGGCTCTTTTTTTATCGTCATTGTGAGGAATGAAATGACGAAGCAATCCAGAATCTAGATTGCCGCGCTACGCTCGCAATGACGGCTATTGAATTACTTCCGCGCCAACGGCGTTGAGTATTGATTTTCTAAATCCCAAGGGAAATGCACCCATGTGTCTTGAGAGAAGGACATGATAGAGGTATCAACCAAATCTTCGCCTGCTGGTTTGGTATAAATGCACGCGAAATGTGCCTTAGGGTATTTTGCACGAGCGAGCTTGAAAGTAGCGCCCGTATCAACCAAATCATCAATAATCAGCCAGCCTTCACCATTATCTGTGACGCTCGCAGGGGCTTTCAAAATTTTAGTTTCACTTTGCTCTTTCACATCATAACTGGTGATGCAAAAAGTTTCGATCATCAGAATTTCCAGCTCACGCGCGACGATACAGGCAGGCACCATACCGCCACGGGTAATCGCAATGATACCCTTCCACTTACCACCTTCTAACGGGCCTTTATCAAGCAATTTCCACGCCAAAGCCTTACCATTGCGGTGAATCTCTTCCCATGAAACAGGGAAGTCTTTGGAGTACGTTTCAGAATCAGCCATATTTTTTATCCTTAAAGTAGGTGCGCGCATACCAGTATTTTTTACCAAATGCTTCACAAATTCTAAACCAAAAGCGGAAGAACGGATAGAAAATTCTGGCCATTCCTGTGACTTGCGGTTTTTTATTAAAACGTTCATTCCCAATAGAAGAATCAAAATCATGATTTTGATAAGCCGTTTTTGGATAGATAGAAAACCAATTCAACCCTGTTTGCCAACTACGCCCCATAAGTACATCAATAGGAAAATATGTTTTATCAAGATGTGCCAACATTTTCTTAGCGCCTTTGTGCGTAATGATATAAGCATGCGCATCCCCTGGTGTACCTGGGAAGCGTGTTAACCAAGTATCATCCGCTAATTTACAAACGCGTCGCTGCTTAGCCTTCATCACCTTATCGCGTCCCATAAAGCGGACTAACTCATAAGGCACAGGGCAATTTGAAATTAACGCTTTCAGCGTTGGTAAAAAATTATCATATAAAATAATATCATCTTCAAAGATCAACGCCTGCTCTAAATCATGCTCAATGATATGCTGATAAATTCGTTTATGCGAACTGGTGCATCCTAATTCTGCGGGCAATAGATCACGCCCATAATAACGCAGACGGCGCTTGCGGTCATATTCTGAATGGTTAGTAACATCGAATTCACGCCCGTCTGTAGCGTCAAAAAATTCAAAATTAAGCCCTAAATCACCCAAAATTTGGGTAATACGCACACGACGGTCTGTCTCACTCGCCATGCTAATCACAAAAATCGGTAATTTCTCTATAGAACTCATCATATTGCTTATAAACATCTGGTAAAATAAGATCAATATGTCATTCTGTGACCTTAATTTAATGAGATGATCTTAGATAATGAAATTCTTTATATTCATGCTTGGCCTATGTGTATTAACCTATAGCTCACAAGGCTTTGCACAGAGCACACCACAACCAGTTGTCGTAGAATTATTCTCTTCACAAAATTGCCCCGCTTGTCCACCAGCCGATCAATTGATGGGTAAACTGTCTCAACAAAGTGATATTATTGCGCTTAGTTGTCACGTCGATTATTTTGGACAAAGTCGCGTTAAATTAGGAAAGTCCTTTTGTACTGAACGCCAAAAAGCTTATAGCGCATTCAAAGGATCAACAAAATTATTCACCCCTCAAATGATGGTTAATGGTTACCTAAGTGCTGTTGGATACGACAAAGCCGATGTTGCTAATGCTCTACGTAGGGGTAAAGGTGATAGAATGTCGCCCATAATAATCCGTAAGAAACCAAATGACCAATATAATATGTCCCTCCCTAACTTGAGCCATATTAGCTCGCCAATGAATTTATGGCTAGCTGTCTATGACCATCCACACTCAACTGGAATGGGTCGACAAGGGCCACGTACTTATTATAACGTTGTCAGCGAACTTCGTGGATTAGGGTCGTGGAAAGGCAATGCTTCATCTTTCAATTTACCGCCATTTAACATGACAAATAAAGCGGGGTTTGCTGTTTTTGCGCAAAGTCCTAAAACAGGAAAAATTGTCACCGCAGGCCAATATAAATTCTAATGTGCTTCCGCCCAAGATTTACCTGATCCCGCATCCGCAATTAGCGGAACGTCAAGGTTAACAACGTTTTCCATGACTGACTTCACAAGTGCAGATGTCTTATTTAATTGCGCATTTGGCACTTCAAAGATTAATTCATCATGAACTTGTAATAACATTCTAGCGTCTAATTTTGCCTCTATTAACGCAGCAGGCATCTTAATCATTGCCATCTTCATAATGTCTGCGGCTGTCCCTTGAATAGGCGCATTAATCGCTGCGCGTTCTGCGCCCATACGCATCATTGGCATCTTGGCATTGATATTTGGTGTATAACATTTACGTCCATACAAAGTTTTTACGTACTCGTACTTGCGCGCTTCTTCTTTTTTCTCTTCCATGAACTCTTCAATCTCACTGAAGGTCGCTAAATATTTTTTGATAAAACTATGCGCTTCCCCTGGGTCACAATTTAATTGTTTGGCCAAACCCCATCCAGAAATACCGTAAATAATACCAAAGTTAACCGCCTTTGCTTGACGACGAATTTCACTGGTTACTTCATCTAACGGAACACCAAAAACTTGAGATGCAGTCAGCGCATGAATATCAACATTATCTTTAAATGCCTGCTTTAATGCTTTTACATCTGCCATTTCAGCCACAAGCCTCAATTCAACTTGCGAGTAGTCAACAGCCAGTAATGTATTCCCTTCATCCGCGACAAAAGCTTCACGAATTTTTCGTCCATCTTCCGTTCTAATCGGAATATTTTGTAAATTAGGATCACTGGAGGCCAAACGACCCGTTGATGTCCCTGCCATTGAAAATGACGTGTGTACGCGGCCGGTTTCAGGGTTAATTTGCGCCTGCAACGCATCCGTATAAGTGGACTTTAACTTTGATAAGCTGCGCCATTCCAAAATATTCGTGACAATCTCATGCCCTTGCGCCGATAATTTTTCAAGCAGCCCAACATCCGTTGCCCATTGCCCCGTTTTGGTTTTTTTACCACCCTCTAGCCCCATCTGATCGAATAAAATCTCACCAATTTGCTTAGGTGACCCTACATTAAATTCAGTGCTCGCTTCGTCTTGAATATTTTTTTCTAAAATTTTAATTTTCTTGGCAAAATCTTCACTCATATTTCTAAGTGTAATAGGATCAACCTTAATACCATTTAATTCCATCTCACCAATAACGGACACAAGCGGTCGTTCAATATCTTCATAAACAACAGCCATTTTTTCAGGCGCAATGCGTGGTTTAAATTCGTGATAAAGACGAAGCGTAATATCCGCATCTTCCGCAGCATAATCCAATGCTTTCTCCAATGAAACATGATCAAACGTAACTTGACTTTTTCCCTTACCAGCCACATCAGCATATTTAATTGGTGTATGGTCTAAAAATAACTGCGCCATACCATCCATTGAATTTGAATGACTGGTTCCATCCAGAGTATAAGATAACAGCATAGTATCATCACACGGTGTCATATAAATACCGTGCTTTTTCAACATCTGCCAATCATATTTTATATTCTGGCCAATTTTTATTATGCTTGGGTCTTCCAATATAGGTTTTAATAATTCTATAGCCTTACTGAACTCTATCTGCTTAAGATCACCACTACTATCCCCCAGTAAATCCGCTTCGGCACTGACATGCCCAAGCGGAATATAAGCCGCCTTCCCAACTGTAGAAGCAACAGAAACACCAACTAATTTGGCAACAGCAGGCGTCAACGATGTTGTTTCAGTATCTATTGCCAAAACCCCAGTAGCCTTCGCTTCATCAAGCCATTCTTGTAATACTTCTACAGTATCAATTAACGTATATTGATTGTCTTTGATCGCAGGGAACTCTTTTTTCTCTGGCTCTAGTGATTGCGTATCATTTGATACAGATTCAATTTTTATTTCCTTTTCACCAAGGCGTTTTAAAATTGAATTAAACCCATGCTTACGCAAAAATTCTGGCAAGGCGGGGAACTCTTCATCATGATGAATAAAGCTTTCTAACGCCTCTGGCACAGGGGCATCCAATGCTAACGACACAAGCTGCTTAGAAATACGCGCTAAATCTGCATTATCTATTAATGCCTGACGGCGCTTGGGTTGTTTTATTTCTTCTGCACGCGCTAATAATTCCTCTAACGAACCATACTCCAAAATCAACTGTGCGGCTGTCTTAACACCAATTCCAGGAACGCCAGGAATATTATCAGTTGAATCCCCTGCCAAGGCCTGTACATCAATTACCTGTTCTGGTGGTACACCAAATTTTTCAATAACTTCATCACGGTTAATATATTTATCCTTCATCGGATCTAACATTTTAACGTTATCATTGACCAACTGCATCAAATCCTTGTCAGATGACACAATCGTAATATTACACCCTTTTTCAATGGCTTGATTTGCATATGTTGCAATCAAATCATCCGCTTCATAACCTTCCAACTCAATCGCAGGTAGTCCAAACGCAATCGCCGCATCCCGCACCAACGGAAATTGCGGAATTAAATCTTCAGGCGTTTCACCACGGTTGGCTTTATATTCAGGATATATGTCGTAGCGAAAGTTTTTTCGTGCCGCATCAAATACAACCACAATCGACGCATGGCTATGCTCTTTCAATAATTTTAAAATCATACTGGTAAAACCATAAACAGCACCAACGGGCGTGCCCTCTGGGTTTGTCATAGCCGGGCGATTGCTATAGGCCAACGCATAATAAGCGCGGAAAATATAGCCTGATCCATCAATAAGATAGATTTCTTTATTCTTGGGGGTATCTGATGTCATGGAGTAGTTTTAGCGAGAATAAGCATAAAACTCAAACCTTCATATTGCTTTATCCGCTGATCAAAAAAGGATTAAGTAAAATAAATAGCTTATAAATGAAATACTGACATATAGGGTTACATTGTTAACTATTTATTAGAGCAAAGAGCATTGAAGAAAAATGCGCGCTTTTACTACCTGAACTAAGCCTTTAAAGACTTAAAAGCTTCCAAAGCTCGTTCTCTAGACACCTTTAAATTAACAATAGGCTTCGGATAACTCTTCCCCAGTTCGACACCTGCATACTCCAAAACATTATCTGGTGCCTCCCATGGATTATGCAGATATTTATCAGGCATCTTTTCCAATTCTGGTACATAGCGTCTTACATACTCACCTGTTTTATCAAATTTCTGCCCCTGAGTAAGCGGATTGAACACTCTGAAATATGGTGCAGCATCTGCGCCACACCCCGCAATCCATTGCCAGCTTGCGCTATTATTGGCCAAATCTGCATCCAACAATGTATCCCAGAACCAGCCCTCACCATGATGCCAATGTAGAAGTAAATTTTTGACTAAAAATGAACCAACCACCATACGCAAGCGATTATGCATGTAACCTGTTTGCCAAAGTTCACGCATACCTGCGTCAACAATTGGATATCCTGTTTGACCTGTTTGCCATGCCTTTAGATATTTCTCATTTTCTTTCCAAGGAAAATCAGTAAATTTTTCTTGAAGATTTTTTCTTGGTAAATGAGGAAAGTGATAAAGCAAACTATTTGAAAATTCACGCCAGCCGATTTCACTTAAAAAATGTGCGCCGTCTGTTTCACATTGACGATCAACCATAGCCACTCTTGCACAATGCCAAACATCATAAGGTGAAATCTCTCCATAATGGAGATACGGAGATAGTCTTGATATATTATCTTGGTTCGGAAAATTGCGTCCTTCTTTGTAACCCTTCAATCCATTCTCTAGAAAATGTTTTAAGGTATCCTGAGCGCCCTTTTCCCCTGGTTTCCACTCATTCTCCATTTGCTCATACCAATTAGTATTTGGCATCAAAGCCAAATCATCTAACGCTTTTCGTTTATATTCAAACAAATTAAGTTTCTTCGGCGCAGGTTGTACATCGCGTGGTTCTGGATTTCTTTCTAAACATCCTCTCTTATAAAAAGGTGTAAACACTTTATAAGGCGTACCATCTTCTTTTAAGGCATCCATGGGTTCAAATAGTAAAGCGCCATTAAAACTTTTAACGTCAAAACCATCATCACTCAGAGATTGCTTAATCTCTTTATCACGTTTGATCCGCCAAGGCTCATAACATCTATTCCAATAAACACTATCCGCATTTGTTTCTTTAATAATATCCTTCAAAATATCTTTCGGATTACCATTATCAAATACTAAGCTATCATTTAAGCTTTTACCTAAAGATTTTAAACTCTGATGAAGCCACCAACGACTAGCGCCCCCCATTTTCCACTCACCACTATTCTTATCATCGAGGATATATAATGGGATTATTGGTCTACCCGTTTCATGAGCAGCAATAAGGGCTGGATTGTCTTTTAGTCTTAAATCTTGACGGAACCAAACAATAATAGGGGTATTTTTACCTGACATTTTTTCTTTCTACTCTAATATTCAATTATTTTATTGTCCCAATCAATAAGCGCGCCTGTTTTTTCTGGCGTCGTATCATTAATTACTTTCAATAAACACTCTGTTGCGTATTCTGGGGTAAATAAATGCCCTTCTTTTATGTTACTTTTAAACGGTTCTGATAAATCTGTTTCAACAGTACCAGGATGAAGTCCAATAATCGCCGCTTGCTTAAATTTTCTAGCTGTTTCAATTGATGCATTCTTAATCAACATATTTAACGCTGCCTTAGAAGCACGATAAGCATACCATCCACCCAACTGATTATCTGAAATACTTCCTACCCGTGCTGACAAAAATGCCACAACGCTTTGTCGATCGCGTGGCAAAAGCGGTAAAAAATATTTCATAATTAAAGCGGGTCCAAAAGTATTTACTGCAAAGACCTCTTCAAAATTATTAAACTCTATGTCTCTAACACTTTTCTCTGGAGAAATGTTCCCTCTATGCAAAAAACCAGTGGCCGTAATGATAATATCAATAGGTTTACCGTCTTTCGTGCTATTTGCCGCCTGTTCAACTGATTCTTGTGACGTTACGTCAATCTGACCCCATGTAACTTTATCGCTTTCAACCTCGAACTCAGAACGTGAAAATGCATGAATTGAACCTATATTAGGTTGATGCGTTAATTGTTTGATAAATGCTTGCCCTATACCGCCAGATGCACCTATAACCACGGCATTTAAGTCTTGTCCGAAGTTTGATAAAAGATTTTTTTGTATCATATTTGCCTCTGTTTTAATCCGCAACTATAGGCTATAAAATATAAGTGTAAAATAGAATTGGAAAAATAATGGAAAATAATAAATTAGTTACCCTCTTTGGTGGATCAGGATTTGTTGGCCAAGCCATTAAAGATCAACTTATTACACAAGGGTATAAAATCCGCATCGCCGGACGTTCCGCTAAAAATGTTGAAGTCCAAGAAAATGTTGAATTTTTTCATTGTGATTATACACAAGATAGTATCAACGAAGCTGTTATTGGTTCATTTACAGCGATCAACTTAATTGGAATTTTATTTGAAAAAGGTAAAGATCAAACCTTTCAACACGCTCATGTTGAAATGCCCAAAATGATTGCAAAAGCGTGTACTGCGCATGACGTTAAGAAATTCATTCATATCTCTGCCTTGGGCATTAATGAATCATCCTCTAAATATGCAGCATCAAAAATTTCTGGCGAGACGTCAGTCAAACAAGAATATTCGACAGTTACTATTTTAAGACCAAGCATTATATTTGGCGAAGATGATTCATTCTTTAATATGTTTGAAAAACTATCACGTTTTTTACCTATACTACCTCTCATTGGTGGTGGACACACAAAATTTCAACCTGTTTACGTTCGAGATATTGCACTAGCTATTGCAAATATAATTGAAGCCAATACGCCATCTGATCCAGAAGGAAACACATATCATATAGGTGGACCTACTATTTTAAGCTTCAAGGAAGTTTATCAAAAATTATTTAAAGAAACGAATAGAAAGCGCTTCCTAATCCCCCTCCCTTGGCCCATTGCTACGGCACAGGCTAGGCTCATGGAATTAATGCCAACCCCAATGCTAACAAGGGATCAGGTAGAATCACTTAAAACTGATAACATTATTAAAGGTGACGTATTAACCCTTAAAGATTTAAATGCCACACCAACCAACATGGATACCATTCTTTCAACTTATTTAGGTAAGTAAGTTGATCAATGAAGTGATAAATTATAGGCATTACACGATCCCTTGAACAACATACTTTTACCAAAAATTGTTTGAAAAACACTGAAATTATTTCTTTATTAACCAAAATATGGCACAGTATTGTATAATGTAATATTACGTTTAATAGGGCAAAGTAAATACATGAATCATAATGAATCGGGCAGTTCACGGATCATTTTCACAGCTATATTGGCTATTATAGGGGCATGCGCGCTTATATTTTCTCCTGACTCAATATCAACTATTTGGAAGATATTAGGCTGGATTGCAATAGCTGTTTGTATTATTTTAGCTGGAGTTCTCCACCATAAAGACAAATCAAAGAAACTATTGGCTGAAAAAGAACTTCTCCAAAAAAGACGCAAACGTAGAAAACATCTTGATCAAGAACGACTCGAACAAGAAAAACGTATAGAAAAATCCAAAAAGAAACTTGCTGAAAAAGAAGAAAAACTTAACGAAAAACGTACCAAAATAAAACAAGCTTTAGTTGTAGAAGCACAAACAACGTGGGCAGGTAGAGTTGAATATGCCTCTTCCCAAGAGAATGCCGTTAGAAAAATAATTGAAAAAACAAATAAGATGCACGTAAGAACACTTGCAGGACAAGTGGCCATCGAATGGAACGAAGCATCTGGTCTGTCTCAATGGACGATGCAACAAATCCTCATGTATTCCCAACGCCCTAACGTGACAATGGAGGCGCGTGAGGACGCTCAAGAAGCTATTATAGAGGCCATGCGCATTAAAGATAGCGGTGGAAATTGGACGAAAGAAAAAGGCGAAGAATTGGCCAAGATCAAAGAAAAAGCACGTGAAGAAGCTATGATAGAAGAAGACCGTCTAGACACGATAAAAAATACAATTGAACGTGCTGAACTAAAATGGAACGCAACAGAAACACGTGTTTTTAGATTACAACAAGAACTAGATTCAATGCTGTAATCTTAATTTTCTGCTAAATAATATGATAGATAAAAAGAAAATATTGTTTATACGATAGTTTCTTTAAACCCTATATTTTCTCCATTTGGACACATACGTACGATACATATTTTATTCGCGCACTTGCATACTACTAGACATACCAGAACACATAAACTGCCTAAAGATATTTTTCTTTTTAAAAATTAATACGCTCAAAATATATCAGAAGAATCGTATTGAATTGACCACAAAAGGGGGTTTAATTAATATCGCCTATTGATAAAGAACAGTTAACACTTCCCTTATCCTTTATTCCATGTAAAATTTCTTCATGTCACTTGATCGTTCAGAAATCGTCCATCAAAATTTTATTGAGAAGATAAAAACTCAAAATCTACCCAATTCTAACTATGATATAACCAACTCTGGACTAGATCATGATAGCGCTATTAGAGTTTTCAAAAGCCAAATCCTCTCTCGTCATCTCGATATTATTTCCCGCCGTTTACAAAAACGTGGGGAAGCTTTCTATACAATCGGAAGTTCTGGCCATGAAGGAAACGCCGCTATCGCTGCAGCTCTTAATGTAGACGACATTGCATTTCTTCATTACCGTGACGCCGCTTTTTACATTGAACGCTCAAAAAAATTACCTAACACAGACCCTATGTGGGATATGTTGCTATCCTTCGCCGCCTCTGCCGATGACCCAATTGCTCAAGGACGTCATAAGGTCTTAGGATCAAAAGAATTATTCATTCCACCGCAAACCAGTACCATCGCTTCGCACTTACCAAAGTCAGTTGGCGCGGCTTTTAGTATCGACCTTAACAAAAAACTAAAAATAGAAGGATCGTTACCGCGCAACTCTATTGCTGTTTGTTCATTCGGCGATGCATCCGTTAATCACTCTACAGCTATCGGTGCTATCAACACCGCCGCATGGACATCTTATCAAGATAAACCCATGCCCCTACTTTTAGTGTGTGAAGATAATAATATAGGTATCTCTACACCGACACCGAAAGACTGGATTAAAAATAAATACCAAGACCATGTTGGCCTTAAATATTTTGAATGTGACGGCCTTAATATCTTTGATACGTATAGGATCGCACAAGAAGCCCAGAATTACGTCCGAAAAAATCGCCGTCCAGCCTTCTTACACTTCAAATGTGTACGCCTCTATGGCCATGCAGGTGCAGATATGCAAATCGCCTATATGTCGCAAGAACAAATAGATACAGACGAAGCCAACGATCCACTTCTACACTCAGCTAGCCTACTTATTCAAAATAACATCATGACCCATGATCAAATTTTAGATTTATATAATGGAGTAGAAAAAGACGTTGCCAAACAAGCAGAAAAAGCGATTAAAAAGCCAAAACTCACCACGGCAAAACAAGTCATGGCGAGCATTGTTCCGCCAAAGATAAAACCGCCACATGAAACAAATAAAATTTCTATCAAAGACAGACAGAAACATTTTGGCCGTAACTATGATGCTCAAAATGAGCCAGCGCATATGGCCAAAATGATCAATTGGGCGCTCCATGATTTAATGTTGGAACACTCAGAAATTGTTATGGCAGGCGAAGACATCGGCCCTAAAGGAGGTGTCTATAATGTCACCGCAAATCTCCATAAAAACTTTGGCCCAGCGCGTGTTATTAATACGCTTTTAGATGAACAAAGTATTTTAGGGCTAGCCATTGGCATGGCGCACAACAACATTATCCCCATTCCAGAAATTCAGTTCTTGGCCTATCTACATAACGCCGAAGATCAATTACGTGGTGAGGCCGCGACCCTCTCCTTCTTCTCCAATGGACAATACACAAACCCAATGGTTGTCCGCATTGCGGGGCTGGCCTATCAACGTGGGTTTGGCGGTCACTTTCACAACGACAATAGCTTTAATATCCTTCGTGATATCCCTGGAATTATTGTTGCCTGCCCAAGCAACGGCGCAGATGCCGTTTCTATGCTACGCGAATGCGTACGTCTAGCCCGTGAAGAACAACGCGTTGTAGTCTTCTTAGAGCCTATCGCACTATATATGACCCGCGATCTCAACGAAGAAAAAGATTCTGAGTGGAGCCTTATCTATAATGAAGCAAAACCAACTCCCTTCGGTAGTATAAAGCAGTACGGAGAAGGGAAAGACTTAGTCATTATAACTTACGGCAACGGACTCTACCTATCCCGCCAAGCCGAAGCAGAGTTAAAAAAAGACATTAACATACGCATCATTGATATACGTTGGCTCTGCCCACTACCCTCAAAAGAAATCTTAAAAGCCGTTAAGGGGTGTAAAAACATTCTAATCGTTGATGAGTGCCGTAAAACAGGCTCAATCTCCGAAGAACTTATGACCCTCCTAACGGACCATAAAAATGTTGCACGTCATACAGCAGAAGACAGCTTCATCCCCCTCGGCAAAGCCTACGCAAGCACTCTTCCCAGCAAGGAATCTATTATCAAGGCGGCCAAGGACTTAATATAAAATGGTTGTTGTGAACTACTGAATGATAATCTTTATTTCTTGCCCATACCTTCTCGGGTTCGCTCATGTGAAAGCGGTGATCATAATCCACACTATTCAAAATATCCTTACATGTATGCGACGCTGCCATTCCACAGGCACGGCCAAGCCGGATTGTTTCTTTTAAAATATCAGATGGATCAACATGCTTCGTCACGCGATCAAAAACTTTTGTAATCGATTCAGGAATCATTCCCTTGGTTGCCTTAATAGTGTTACGAACCAACGGGCCTTCATTATTTTCATAGAACGACCGAACACGATTGAACACACTCTCGATTGATAAATCTGGTTTAGTCTCATCAATATCAGGCGTTTTTAATTTTCTTACTACAGCACCAACAGTTTTATCATAAATTTTAGGCACCATAAAACTAGCATAACCCGCAATTGCCTTTGGCAACTTTCCAAATAACGGCGATAGACCAATAGCTATGACATTCCCACCAGCGGCTTTAAGCGCCGATACTGCTTCCCCCGCCTCAATCCGGGCTTGCGGCATATCCTTATCATAGACCGCTTTTTTTAATGCCTTAGCGCCATGATAAACACACAACCTTGATGAATAAACACCCAAGCCCAATGCTAATCCCCACCGATACTTCCAAGTAATAATAGGTAACGCATGAATAGCAATCGCTGCTAAATTATCAGGCTTTAATAAATGTTTAGAAACACCAACTGTATTATCAGCAAGACTGGCTAATTTAGACTGTTTTTTTAATTCTGTAATTGCGCTATCAATTGTTTCTTTTACTTTGGCACTATCTTCAGTGACATGTACGGCATGTATTTCTTCAATATTCTTTCTTAAAGTTCCCTCTTCAAAATCTTCCTGTAAAATTTTTTCTGCTAAATCATCAATTTCTTTTTTTACATCCGCTGCTGGAATTGGAATTACTGGCCCACGATCTAATTGTTTGGCGTATTGTTCTTGAGCGTCAACATAAGTTTCTAATGCAATACGCACCAACTTCATTGTCGTTCTCACTCTGGGATCAGGAAAGAAAAACTTTTTATTTTCTAACCCTTGAATTGTTTTTTGGAGTTCTTTTAAATCGCGTAATTCGCGTATTTCTTGGTAGCCTTTATGATAAAAAGCCCTTAACACATCGTCAGCACTATCAATATTATTTTCGTCTAAATAACCATTAATACTGCTACTGATAAAATCATATGTTTGAATATCTGGGTTTTCTAGCGCTTCAATAAAGCGATCCCACCAATTCATAGTAGTTTCTGCCATTACTATAAATACCATAAAAACGACTAAAGCTCAATTATTTACCATAATTTAATATTCGTTTATGCGACCATATTATTTTTTGGTTTGTGGGACAGCTTCTTATAGTCCTGAGTTGGTGCTGTAACATAGCAAGCCATAAAACGATTATAGAGTGTGTAAAAGCTCTTTTGTGTCTGCCAATAGCAAGCTAATAGACATTCTAGCTCCTTTTCTAATCTAGCCTCTTCAAGGTCAATCACATCATCATTTGCGTTGTTCTGGGCGTGTTTAATAAATTTCAGCTTTTTAACATTACTCTTTGTCTCAGCTCTAAAAATCTCTAACGCCTCCGATAAAGCCTTTAATGGCATATAATCTGTGTTTTGCTCCTTATTATCCTGACCATCAGCCTTTTTAACCTGATCCACAATATCCTGCGCCAAAGCTGGCCCATAACGCCCTTCTAGCTCCATATATAATGTCTGATAGTCTGTTTCTTGCTTATGCTTCGTAGTATTAGTCATTGTATTTCTCCCACTTTTTAAAATTTATATAGTAAATCAATACTTGACTTTATATGCTTAAATTATTAATAAAGAGTTAACAAAATAGAAAAAATCATATACAGTTAGACAATGACAACTTTATTCACAACATCACAAGTAAGAGCGGCCTGCGGCCTAATAGGCTGGAGTGCCTCAGATTTGGCCGATAAAATAGGTGTTTCAAAGCAAATGATATCTGCCTATTTATCTGGAAAATCAGGACTCTCTACCTCCAATATGGAGAAGATTGCTTACTACATTGATTTAGAAGGCATTGAATTCACGGCCGATGAAGGCGTAAAGCGAAAAACACTAAAAACAAAAACATATAGAAGTCAGTCTGGCTTTATTGATTTTATGACCCTCGTATATGAAACCGCCAGAGATCATGGCGGTGAGTTTTGTGTTTCTAATGTGGATGAAACAATCTTTACAAAGCATATGGGACAAGAAGCTGACGATGCTTATTCAGCAAAAATGAAAGAAATTAAAAGTAACTATTCTTTTAAAATTCTTATTAAAGAAGGTGATACAAATTATGTTGCCTCAGATTATGCAGAATATAGATGGATTCCCAAAGAACAATTTCATAGCGTACCCTTTTATGTGTTTGGAGATAACCTTGCTTTTATTATTTTTGATGAGAGTGTAACCGTTCACCTCATTAACAATGCAGAAATTTCTGACGCTCAACGTAGCCAATTTAATCTTTCATGGCAGGGAGCTAAAATAATCCATGATTAATCTAGCCCCACAAATAGAAATTAAAGAAGCCTTTGAAGTAGATACCTACACTTGGTTCAGCGGCCTTCTACATGGTCATATGGGCAAATGGCAGTATATAGGCGCCAACCACAAAAATGATATAGTTAACGCTGATAAACTATGGGATAAGTGGGAACAAGAAGCCTCTAAAGGCGATAATATGCTTAAACGCCAAGGGCAAATTATTAAAGATCAAATCAACGAGATGATTGCGTTAACTAAGCCTTGCAATACATTGGTTGATTTGGGACCTGGTGGCTTAAGTGCCGTTACTAAAAATACCATTCCCTTTATCAATGGTTATAAAAGTGACTTACAAAAATTTGTAGCGATTGATATGTCAGAAGAAGCTGCTACTAACGCTAAAAATTATATTCAGTCACTTAATATAAATATTGAATCATATTCTATACAAGATGACTTTTTGGAGTCTGATTTATCTATTCCACATAAAGGCAAAGTAATTGCTTTAATGATGGGCGGCACAATCGGAAATATTGCGGCACAATCTAATACACCTGAAGCCATAAACCTAATGGCTCACCGTCTATCTCAACTAAAAAATTCTTTACCCAATAACACACTTATTTTTATTGGACTTGAAGCAACACAAAATGTCGATACGCTCTATAAAAGCTATGATCATCCAGCGCATGCTGAATTTGAAATTAACATTATGCATGCTATAAAGCGTGACCTACTCCCTGAACAAGATGGCTTTGATCCTTATGCGTGGAAATATTCTATGCAATGGTATCCAGATGCGCATCAGTTCTGCCACATAGCTGAGGCAACTGAATTACAACGGTTTGATATGATGGGACAAGAGATGCGCTTTACCAAAGGGTCAAAACTTATCATTGATAATTCGTTCAAATTCCCAGTACTAGCCATGCAAAGAGCCGCACAAAAAGCAAATACAAAATATCTAAAACCATTTTCTGACTCAGAAGGAAGAATGGTTATCCATGCCATACAACTTTAACATATTTAATTTTTAACAGTTTTCCCCACTACAGATTGAGTCGCTCTTGTTTATATAAGAGCGGCTTTTTCTTTTCAAATAATCATTTAAATTATTACCACTGACCAAAACGGTTTTAAGTCTTGGATTTCTGTAGCTTGTTATAATTCCCTAGTAGAGATTCGAATTTTTCAAGATCTAGATACCGCCACACCTTTAGTGATCTTCTTTTCGGTAGTTCAAACCCTAACCCACCAAAGATTATAAACACGAGTTCTATTCAGTGGTTTTATTAGACGTAGATATCAAAAGTAAAAACAAAGAAGGTAAAAGTATCAAAATAGATGGAAGATATAAGTTGATAGAATTATCAAGGTGTCTCGAATTAGATCCTTGTCCTTTGGATGAAGGAACAAAGAATAACTTAAAATTTCTGATTGGTATTAGAAATCTAGTCGAACATGATGGTAGTCATCAAGTTGATGATGCAATTAGCGCTAAACTACAACAATGTTGCATAAATTATAATAAATGCATAAAAGATATTTTCGGTAATCAATACGGCTTAGATGGTCAAATGACCTTAGCGTTACAATTTGTTAACCTTGACCCCATACAGCAGTATCAAAGTGATGGTGAAGATTTGCTTCCTTCTTCAATTACAACTTACATATCAGACTTCGAAAAAAAACTATCAGATAATCAATATAACGATTCTAATTATGCTTGTCGTTTAACCTTTTTTAGACGTAGCGAAAACAATAAAAAAAATGC
>JABAZY010000042.1:0-1235 GCA_018608245.1 Alphaproteobacteria bacterium
AATATAAACCAAATACTAACTTATTAAATGGACCGACTTTTGGGGGCTGGGTCACGTGTGCTTTGGTTCTATGTTAAATCAATAGCTTAAACCCCCAGACCTTTTAATGGTACCTCACAAGGCCTAGCGGCTATTTATCAGGCAATGCTTCAAACCACTCATGGATATCTTTAACCGCAATGAGATTGGTTTTTCCATGCTTTTTGACGGGCAGGCGGCCTGCGTTGATTTCTTGATAAATAGACGTATTGCCTATACCCATCATTTGCCTTGCTTCTTTGATGCGGACATAAAGCTTGTCTTCTAAAGCAGGCGTCTCTTCTGGTGGTGTTTTTCCAGGCTGGACAGGCTTGTTACGCCTGTCAGCTTCAATGCGGTGCTTCTCTAATAAAATATTCTTAGCGAGGGTATCCCAAGCCTGTGCTTCTTCATGGGCAATAATAGCCTTGCGTAGAACGAACTCTCTAATATGCCCATAAAAATGCGTGTCTGTCATATTTGAATAAAAGCAAAAGACTACAGACTTGAAAAGAGGGTTGTGACCACGGGAGTCATATTGAGGGAGTTAAGTATTTGAAAGATCATAAAACTAATGTATGTGGATAAAATATATCCCAATTGTCTATTATAATGGTTATTTAAAGCATCAAAAAACGCTTAAAGCTTACTTTTTACACGAAGTAGCGTTTAATAGGCGCGCTCAATACACATTTTTCGTGTAACCAAGGACGTAATTTCTTCATAAAATATCTTATTTAATGGAGTTTTAAGGCCTGTGTCAGAATCTTATTGATTTATTTTCAAGTTTTCTGTCATAGTGTGTTCATGCAAAAGAATAGCAACAGAGTTATCTTATCAATTCGACGCCGACGTATCACCGCGTTGCGTTAATGCTTGCCTTGATATTGCAGTTCTAAATTACCTTTAATTTATAAATTTTCTTCAAGCCCGCATTTTAAATAAAGCGCAGCGCTACCCCTTATTATTTTCAAAACAAATACAAATATAGAAAGACAACAAAATGACAAAAAAAGTAGTATTAGCTTATTCAGGTGGATTAGACACTTCGATAATTTTAAAATGGTTTATTGAAGAGGGTTATGACGTTATTGCCTATATGGCTGATGTTGGTCAGCAAGAGGATTTTGCGGCTGCTAAAGCCAAAGCTCTAAAATTAGGTGCGAGCAAAGTTTATATTGAAGATTTAAAACATGAGTTTGTAACAGATTATATTT
>JABAZY010000042.1:1245-4004 GCA_018608245.1 Alphaproteobacteria bacterium
ATTATATTTTTCCTGCTTATGCCGCCAATGCGGTCTATGAGGGGCGTTATTTATTGGGTACGGCACTAGCGCGTCCTATTATTGCGAAGCGTCAAATTGATATAGCTGAGAAAGAAGGTGCTGATTATGTATCGCACGGGGCAACAGGGAAGGGTAATGATCAGGTTAGGTTTGAATTAAGCTATTACGCGTTAAAGCCTGACATTACCGTTCTTGCGCCATGGAAAATGCAAAAATTTCTAGATCAGTTTATAGGGCGTAATGAAATGTTGGCCTATGCAGAGCAACATAGTATTCCGATTAAAAAGAATAAGGGCGTTTCTTATTCCGAGGATGAAAACTTGCTTCATATTTCTCATGAGGGAGGGGAGTTGGAAGATCCAAATTATGTGTGTGAAGAATATGTTTATTCCCATACAACTGCACCAGAAGATGCGCCAGATACAGCGGATGTGATTACGATAAGCTTTGAAAAGGGTATCCCTGTGAAGGTTGAAAATACCTCTGACGGTACGGTAAAAACAGATGCGTTAGAATTATTTACTTACTTGAATGAAATGGGGGCCAAACACGGTATTGGCCGTTTGGATATGGTTGAAAACCGTTTCGTAGGGATTAAATCAAGAGGCATTTATGAAACACCTGGAGGGACTATTCTAAACCTTGCACATTTGGACTTGGAAGGAATTACGATGGATAGAGAAGTTAAAAAACTTCGTGATACGCTTTCTCTTAAAATGACCGAAGTAATTTATAATGGTTTTTGGTTTTCACCTGAAATGAAAATTCTACAAAATTTTATGGAGGATTGCCAAAAGACTGTGACGGGTGAGGTACAGGTAAAGCTGTATAAAGGATTGACCTATCCTATTGCACGGACGGCACCGCAATCACTATATAATGCTGACTTATCATCATTTGATGTTGATGGTGGTTACAACCATGTGGATGCTGATGGATTTATCAAAGTCAATGCAGTACGGTTAAAGGCAAATAGTGCTTTTCTAGAGTCTTTAGAGGAAAAAAGTCATGACAAAGAAGCAGCTTAGTACCGATAATCAATCCAATCAAATGTGGGGTGGGCGTTTTGATACCCAGCCTTCGGATATTATGCAACAGATCAATGCTTCCATAGGCGTTGATTATCGTTTATGGCGTCAAGATATTGATGGATCGTTAGCTCATTGTGAAATGTTAGTAAAGCAAAAGATTATCTCGGGCGATGATGGACAAAAAATCATTGAAGGATTAAAGCAAGTTGCTCAAGAGATTGAATCTGCTCAGTTTGAATTTAAAGTTGAGTTAGAAGACATTCATATGAATATTGAAAGTCGCCTTAAGGATTTAATTGGTGATGTAGCGGGTAAGTTGCATACAGCGCGATCAAGAAATGATCAGGTAGCAACCGACTTTAGATTATGGGTGCGTGAGGCTTGTGATGAGTTGGCGGTTAAAGTTGAAAATTTTCAAAATACGCTACAATCTCTGAGCAAAGAACATAAAAAAACTATTATGCCAGGCTTTACGCATTTGCAGGTGGCGCAACCTGTTACTTTGGCTATGCATCTAAATGCCTATGTGCAAATGATGACACGAGATAAGTCACGTATTGAGGATTGTCGTACACGGTTAAATGAATCTCCGCTAGGGGCGTGTGCGTTGTCTGGAACGGGATTTGATACGGATAGGGTATACACTGCGCAAAAGCTTGGGTTTGATAAGCCTATGGAAAGCACAATGGATGCAGTTTCCGCACGTGACTTTGCAACAGAGTTTTTGTTTGTCTGTGCCCAATGTGGTTTGCATTTGTCACGCTTGGCAGAAGAAATTATCCTTTGGGCAACACCTCAGTTTGGTTTTGTGAATTTGAGTGATGAATGGTCGACTGGGTCTTCCATTATGCCACAAAAGAAAAATCCCGATGCAGCAGAATTGGTGCGTGCTAAAACTGGACGTTTAAATGCTAACTTAATTCAACTTATGACAGTGATGAAAGCCTTACCACTCGCTTATAATAAAGATATGCAAGAGGATAAAGCAGGGGTTTTTGAAAGTTTTGATACATTAAGCCTGTGTCTAGATGCTATGACAGGCATGTTATCTACGGCGCAATTTAATATCGATGTGATGAAAAAATCTACGGAGAGCGGTTATGCCACCGCAACAGAAATTGCTGATTGGCTCGTTAGAAACCTTAATATGCCTTTTCGGGAAGCTCATCATGTAACAGGATTAATTGTTAAGTTAGCAGAAGGAAAAGAATACCAGCTTGATCAGCTAACATTAAGTGATCTTCAATCTATAGAGCCAAAGATTACTGATGATATATTCAATAGCCTCAGTTTGGATAAAGCAATCGAAAGCCGTTTAAAGTAAAGACGGCTTTCTTTCATATCCTTGACTAACACATGTACCACCATCAATACGCTGTTCATTGACATTGTTTGTCATACAGTGCATCGCACCGCCATCATTGATAAAACGACTTACATCCAAGCATATGGCCTCATACCCTTTACTTTTGAGCGTCTCTCTTAATCCTTTACTCACTTCGGGCATTATAAGCGTATTGCCAACGCATCTAAGATTACAAGCATATTGTTCGGCATCATCTTTATCGACAAGAATAAGATACTCGTTAGGATTCATTCCATAGCGTTTAAACCCTTCATCAAGCATAGTATTAAATGCTTTCGGTGTCATACCGTCTTTATACGCAACAATATGCCCATTTGTTAGTGGTGTCATACATGTATCAA
>JABAZY010000042.1:4014-8142 GCA_018608245.1 Alphaproteobacteria bacterium
ATGTGATCTTAAATCAGAGCGCCCCGAAGATGCGGAAGTGCGGCTTGGGTTATCTGTATAACCTGACCAAAATACATCACGAAAAGGATCATAATAATTATCACCTGTACCTTCAGTATTGAAGTGAGATTTCAATATGCCTCTTTTTGGAAAAAGTCCTTCGATAACTTTAATATTATGTTCTACTTCAATTTGTCGGTGTGTATTTGAAAACTGGCTGGTAATTGTTAAGGCAGTATTGTCATTAGAAATAAGAGATAAGGTAGGGTCAGCCGTAAAGACAAGGTCTCCATGATCTTCTTGTGGTTCTAATTCTATAATTTGTACGCCTAAAGCTTGTAGCGTTGTGCGATAAGCTTTCCATTGCTTTTTTGCTTCTTCCTTAAATTTATTCGGATTTTTCAAATATTCAGCATGACTCTTTTCTGCAAAAGCATTGGCATATACCCCATGTTCATCTTGTCCTGAAATTGAATAAAATTCAGGGGCGCACATTAAATATATAGGATCGTTTGTTTGATTATTCATCATTATCTTCACTCCGTTTTTTTTGTTATGAAAACAGAGTGAATTAAAAATTTATGTGCGTGGTGAATACTGTTAATAAAGCCGTATTTTACAACTGGTGACCTATAGTAGCTTTTACCCTTACACTTTTATGGTGTGCTTTTGGGGGTATATGAATTTGAGATACACTATATTGTGTGAAGGTAGTTTATAATAAAGAAAAAGCCGCCCCTGTATAAACAAGGACGGCTTCATCTGTAGTGGGGAAACTTTTTAAAGCTAGGCTGCCATTAATTGTAGCGCCATGCGTTTATGATTATCCATGACATGAGCTTGAGTTCCCCAACCTGCCTGCTCACACCATTCTTGCATTTTCTCAACGGGGTATTTAAATGAGTTATTAAGGATAAAGCTCTCACCAGCAGCAATCTTGAATCGCTCATCACCTAAGTAGAAGTCCATGTTACGCTCACTAACAATCGTATGGCATAGCTGATGCATCTTCTCATGCCATACAGGCTCATAACGCCAAGCGTTTGGATCAAAATCACCAAATACAGGTAAATCACGCGCAACACGTTGCATGATGTTACGTCCAAACTCTCTTTGTAGCTCGTGCATGTATGACGCTAGGATAGATTGCTCATCTTGGTTTGCATCATAATCCATCAATAACTCTCCATCATCGCCTAAGATTGATTTTAATTTTACCATTAGAGAGATAATTTCATCTGTAGGAATACCATCCTCTGGACGGCCTTCGATATTGCTAATTGTACTACCAAAGAAAATACCAAAGTTTTTTCCTTGAGGGAGTTTTATTTCATCTTCAGCATAATCTGCTTGGAATGCTTTTATCGGTATGCCTGACTGATCCTGATTAATAACTGAACTTGCCTCTAATAAGAAAGTATGGCTTTTATCAATAGGGCTATACCCTGTTACATTTTTAAAATGTCTTTTAACAGGTATAACTTTTCCTTGCGTTGCCTTTTTTGATCCACAACCAAAATCAGAAAGCCATGTTGGTTCATTCCTCTGACCTATTAAAATCCCTGATTTGTTCTTAATAAGATCAATGCCGTCATATAAAGGGTAATAGTCTTTGGTTGCTTTTAAAAACCGCTCCCACAACCGTGCGCCTCGAACTGGATCATTAGCGCTTTGGCTATCGCTATACTGCCATGAGCCTACATTAGCAAACCTTTCTCTACGGAGAAGAGCTTGCATATCAGACAAGAATAGAGTGTTTTCATCTATAACTAATTGAGATGAAGCTGAAGCGCCATGTATAACTGCAAGCTGCGGAAGAGCCATCTATAACCTTCCTTGAACGGCAGGTAATTTTGCCCGCTCCCAAAGGATATTAAATTGTGCGCGATACGCATTAGCAATATCAATATTATCTAATACATAAACAGAAGCCTCTTTGCCAAAAAGTAAAATGGCTAGCTTGTCTCCATAAACATAAAACGGAACATTAGAAAATTCTTCTTTCGCAACCCATCTGTATTCCGCATATTTACCAGCAGCAAAATAATCATCTCCTTCTTCAATTAAACATTTGAAAAAAAAATTATCATCTAACTCGGCCATAGCATCTTTATATTTTTGTGCTTCTTCTTCCCCCAACCAAAAGAAAAAATCTTTTTCATCGACGTTGGATACACAAATATCACCTCCAGATAATTCTACCGTTTCATAAACATCCCAAATGAAATCAATAAAGCCAGAACGACCTTTATATATGGCGACTGTTTCTTGCTTTGGTTGAAGACCACCATTAGCTAAAAATTCAACATGCTCCCCTAATGCTCGATCTAGCGCTTGTGCTGACTTACCACTAGGTGGGTTCATACCGCTCTCTATATTACGGATTGTCGATACAGCAAGCCCTGAGCGTTCTGCTAATTCGTCTTGGCTCCAGTCTAGATAAACTCTCGCCGCTCTTATTTGTTTAGGTGTAGCCATTATTTTTTCCTTCGTTATCTATTTATACTTAATAAAATGTATCAAAACAACATAATTATAAATAAAAACGTTATTTTTTACTATTTGTTAACCTTTAATATGTATAAAAACATCATTGTTCTGTTGTAAACATACAAATTAAGGGGAAATTAACAATGAGTAATAATATTAAAAAAGACCAAGAAATGAACGAACAGGCTCTATATGAGCAGTTAGAAATACGTTATGGCGCAGCTTTAGCGCAAGAAATCGTCGATCAGATTAAGAAAACTGATGATCAAGACAATAAACCAGAATTTATGGCTGTTAAGGCATTATCAGAGGTTTTGGAGTTATTTAGAGGCGAAGCGCAAGAAATCGTTAAAAAGTTAAGAAATGAACGTTCTAAAGTATTTCCAACCAATATTACCAATTTAGAAGAAAAACGACTTCAAAGTGAATTAGCCAATATCTTTAATTGTTACTGGCTTGCTCAGCATGGTTTTTATAGTGCCTATCATAAAGCGTTAAAAATTTGTGAAGTGCCAGAAACTTACAGATACGATAAATATACCAAGCCAACAGAAATGAAAATTGCAGGTTAAGAGAGCCTCGGGGGAGACATAAATCATGAATACACATTATGAAGAAGACTTTAATAAAGCATTAGGCTTTAAGCTTATGACGCTTAGGCAGAGCCACAAGATGTCACAAGAGTATTTAGGTGCACGCTTAGGGGTGCGGTATCAACAAATACAGAAGTATGAAGCTGGACAAACGCGCATGCCACCAGAGCGTATTGCAATCTGTGCAAAAATGTTGGAGGTTCCGATTGAGTATTTTTTCGGTACTGATGGTGAGTCAAAACAACCTCAATATAACAAGGCTGTATTAACCGTAGCAGCTGAGATTATGTCCCTGCCTAATGATGATGTGCGTAAAGGGTTTTACCATCTAGTCCGCATTATTAATAAATTAGGGGATGAAGAAGGCGAAGAATTTGCAGTAAAGCAACAGGTAAGCGCATAGAGGAGATGAGTTGTTGTAGTATTAATATGAGTGATGCACGACCGTAGAATTTTCCTAGTTAAATAATTTTTTTTCGCCTTACTAATTTAATTCATTTTTAAAAAGGCTATAATAAGGTTGAGAGATATTGTTTAAGGTTAAGAGGTATTAAAGCAGGTTCTTTTTTACTTAAAAAGAATAGCTCAAAAGCCCATATTTAAAGCGGATTATACAGCTTGATATGGCTAAATATTACTCAATATTAAATAGGCTTAAAATTAATTTGTAATCATCAGGCCCCGAGTTCGAATCTTGGTTGCGGCACCATCTATCTCTTTTTAAGCATCTTGTTGGGGTGTAGCCAAGCGGTAAGGCAATCGGTTTTGATCCGATCATGCGCAGGTTCGAATCCTGCCACCCCAGCCATTTATGATTTATACCTTCGTTACAGCACCCCCACATACCCGAAACCCACGTATACTCTAGCTTTCTACCCTTCAATAAAAAGTTCGAAAACAGGGTCTTGAGCATCATGCGTATTTCATCATTTTTCGAACTCTTTATGACAATGCTCAAGCTATTCATCATTCGCACCAGCTTAATCAATGCTTGTTCAGTCTCTTTAATAGTGACGTGCTCTGAATGTAGGTGCGCAGTTAGTTC
>JABAZY010000033.1:0-2443 GCA_018608245.1 Alphaproteobacteria bacterium
AGAGCAGGAGCAAAATGGCGTGATTGCCCCTAGCATGACAGCCAAAAGATAAGCTAGTATTTTAGGCTTTCCCTCAAGCCAGTGCCTAACTTTTTCAGGCGATACCCACGAGCGCAAGAACCCAACAATAAGCATTAGCGCGGCGAGCAGGAAGAAAATCTTAGTTGTGTCTTCAACGAAGAAATGAACCGCTTCTGCTAAATGCGTAACTGTATCAAGTTGCAACACATCATAAGTGATAAAATCAGCTAGTTTGGTAAAAATTTCAAGCATTGTTTAATGACACTTTATTTTGGCTTTTAAGGTGGTTGATCGTTTCATTTTTCCGTTAATACCCAAATTATTGAAGTTATTTTTTAAACTAAATGTCTTTTGCAATATTGGCTAAGATTTCAGTTTGAATTGCATTAGGTTGGTTTTTTAATGCTTTGGTAATTTTATCAAGGCGCGCTCTGCTGTCATATAGTTGATCCATAAGGGATAGAATAATATCAACTGCATCATCTTCAAACTTCATGTCAATGTGAAGCTCGCAAATAAGATAAATGCGAGAGACATCAATATCATCAAAAATATAATCTGTTTCATCGCGGACAGGGCATACCCAACCGCGTGCGATAAAATCTTCTAGCACGTGTTGGTCTATAAACCGATCCATATCGCTTAGGACATTCTCAAGACGTTTCATGATGCTTTTTCCTTTTCTTCACGTGGATTATACTCATGATTTTCTGCCCAATCGGTTATAGCTTTCTCTAAATCATCATCAATTTTGCTAGGCATCACGATTTTAACATCGACGTAGTGATGGCCGCCTTTAATTCCTTTGCCTTTTAATCGAAAGCTTTTGCCAGAACTTGTGCCTTTGGGAATTTTAATATTCACAGGGCCATGTACAGTTTCGACCTTCACTTCACTTCCTAAGACAGCTTCATGAATGCCAATAGGGACATGCGTATAAACATCATTGCCTTTTCGAGTGAAGGCTTTATGGGGGTGTATATGAATTTCGACATAAGCATCACCTTGAGAGCTATCTGACAGCTTCTGTCCTTGTCCTTTTAGGCGCAGTTTTTGGCCTTCTTTTATACCTTCTGGAATGCCTACTTTAAGGGTTTTACCATCTGGCATGGTGACTTGTTTTTGGGCGCCGAGGGCGGCTTCCATAAAATCAATATCAAGACGATAATGGACATCGGCATTTTGTTGCTGACGGAAGATATCTTCATAGCCTGCGCCGCTATTAGCGCGACTCTGACCGCCAAACATTGAGCCGAAAATGCCCTCTAAATCTTCAGGATTAATACTGCCAGTTGTTTGATAACGCTCGCTACCTGGCGCATTGGTGAAATCACGATAATATTGACGCTTTCCTCCTGCGTCAGAATGGGTACCGCCACCCCATTGGGGTTGGCCTTGTGCATCAATTTCGCCGCGGTCAAAGGCAGCTCTTTTGTCCTTATCTTTTAGAAAATCATGAGCAGCAGATGCTTCTTTGAATTTATCGTCTGCTTCTTTGTTGTCTGGATTAAGGTCAGGATGGTATTTTTTGGCGAGTTTGCGGTATGCCTTCTTAATTTCATCATCAGAAGCACCTTTTTTTATACCAAGAATATCATAGGGGCTTTTACTCACTTAAAAAACACTTTCAATAATTACGACAGGCATGAAAATCACTATATATAAATAATATTATTTCTAATTGATATAAATCAAAGAATTAAAGGACTGGTATGATTTACTGGCAGTACATGGAAAAGAAAAATTTTCAAAATTATCTCAGTAAATTAGCTACGATTATTTATATAATCTTAGTTATTATAGCTCTGCTTATCCTTGGTGCTTTTGCTCATGGCTATAATTCTAATATTGAAACTATATCGCCTAAAGGACATCAACCTATTAAAGCTAAAGTTATTAATGCTGACCCTGCTTATTTTACGATTAACGTTAAAAGTATTGCGAATTTAGGAGTGAATGAAAATGCGCCAACATTTGCTGTGTATATATCTTCAATTTTGCCAAACCAATGCGGAAATTTTCTAAATTTACGTTTGAAATATACAAAACCAGAGAAACATAAGCGCGTATTTAATCTCTCAAAACATGAAAATGTTCTGAAAGCCATCAACACATACAAATGCGTTGTTATTAAGAATATACCATCTGAATGAAGTTTTAACCCTTAAAGTTCTACTGTTTGTTTGTATTCTGGAATTTCTACGTTCCAGCCAAGCTTATCTTCAATTTTAAGCTGAAAGGATGAAGCTGCTTCTGGTTCACCATGTGTCAAAAATGTTTTACGCGGTGCGTCGCGAAAATTACCAAGCCAATTAAGAATTTCTTGATAATCAGCATGAGCAGAAATATTATCCAGAGAATCTATTTCAGCACGAACTTTAAAAAACTCGCCATGAATCTTAATTTCAGCTTCTCCATGCAC
>JABAZY010000033.1:2453-8014 GCA_018608245.1 Alphaproteobacteria bacterium
GTCTTGCTCCACGTGTTCCTGCCGCTTGAAATCCTGCAAATAAAACTGCGTTACGCGCATCATCAATATAGTGTTTAAGATGGTGTAAAATGCGTCCCCCTGTGGCCATACCACTTGCGGAAATAATTATACGGGGCATACCATTATTATTACTATAAATTCCTTTAGATTCTTCGACAGTTTTGGTGTAGGTCACGCTGTCACATACATCTGCGCATTCTTCTTTTGATAAGCGGTGCTCTGCAAAATGATCTTGCATAAGCTTTGTAGCACTAATAGCCATCGGGCTATCAAGAAAAACAGGGATATCAGGGATACGCTTTGCTTTCTTCAATTCGTGAATATAGTACATCATGCTTTGTGCTCGACCGACAGCAAAAGCAGGTATGATGACAGTCCCCCCACGTGCTGCTGTTCTACTAATGATGTTTTGAATCTGATCAAGCGGATTGCTGGTTTCATGTAATCGATCACCATAGGTAGATTCTAGGATAAGATAATCTGCCTCTTGAATTTGCGCGGGGGGCTCCATAACAGGATCGTTGGGACGTCCTAAGTCGCCAGAAAATACTACTTTTGTATAACCATCAGTAATATGTACACAAGCGGCTCCTAAAATATGACCAGCATGGGTCAGGTGGAAAGAAAGCCCTTCACTTAGTGGGTGGCTATCACCAAAAGAAACAGGTTTTATCTTTTCGAGCGCGTTATAAGCATCTTCTTTTGTATAGAGCGGTTCAGCAGGTTTGTGCCGTGTGTAATGATATTTGTTTGCGCGTCTTGCATCTTCTTCATGCAGGTAGGCACTATCTGGTAGTAAGAGGTCACATAAGTCTGCAGTGGCAGAAGAACAATAAACTGGCCCCTTAAATCCATTTTTAACTAATAAAGGTAAATAGCCACTATGATCAATATGGGCATGGGTTAAAATAACCGCATCTATGGAAGCAGGGTTAATTGGAAAATCTTCCCAGTTTCTCTGACGTAGTTCTTTATGTCCTTGAAACATTCCGCAATCTATTAAGAATTTCTTGTTCTCATCTTCTAGAAGATATTTTGATCCTGTCACTGTTCCTGTGGCTCCTAAGAATGTTAATTTCATATTATTTTTCCTATAATAGTTTTTTTCAAATAAGACATGTTTTATTAAAAATACCTTACAAATTAACAACTAAACGCAGCTTGATATTTATCAAGATGTTAGTTTTTAACTAAGGTAATATTCGATAACTTTTAAAATAGTAATTAAAGAACAAGGATTAAAATGGATGCTAATATAGTCATAGAAGGTATTAGGAATGAAATAAGAGCTCATCGATTTTGGTATATTATTGAAGGAATATTCTTTCTTATCATGGGTACACTTGCTATTTTACTTCCAAATATAACAGCAATTACATCAACGTTTTTGTTGGGTGCTCTCTTATTCTTTGGCGGAATTTTACAAATAAGTACGTTTTTTCGTTATCCTAGACGCCGATGGAAAGATTTATCTGCTCTTCTTTTTGTAGTCGCGGGGTTTATTATTGCTTTTGTGCCAATGGTAGGTTTTATAACATTAGCTATTTTGATAGCCACTGTCTTAATTCTAGAATCTTTATTTGAGATTATATTTTCTTTAGCGTTCAAACCCTTCCCAGGATGGAAGTGGATGATGTTCAGTGGAATAGTGACGCTGTCTCTAGCCATTATAATATTAATAGATTTTCCTGACACCACTATATTGTTTTTGGCTCTAGCAGTTGGTCTTAATATGGGGCTATACGGTATGTCAATTTTACTTCTTGTATTTGGTAAAGACAGATAAAGAGAATTAATTTGGCCAAAGGACATTAGCAGCTTATGGATAAAGATTTAGATTGTCGTTTATTAGCAGAAAATAATAATTCTTATACTCTCGATTTTTTGCGTTCTTTCAAAATTTGGTGGGAGTTTAGAAAAGGCTTTAATGCCTTGCGCCGTGTGAATAACTGCGTCACAGTTTTTGGCTCTGCTCGCTTTGATGAAGATAATTCTTACTACCAAATGGCGCGAGAAACGGCCTTTGAGCTAGGTAATGATGGTTTTTCCATTATGACAGGTGGGGGTGGTGGCATCATGGAGGCCGCCAATCGAGGAGCGAAGGATGCTGGTGCATTATCAGTAGGATGTAATATTAAACTTCCGCACGAACAAAAGCCCAATGCTTATACTGATATTAATATTCAGTTTAATTATTTTTTTATTCGCAAAGTAATGCTGTTGAAATATTCTACAGCTTTTATTCTTCTGCCTGGTGGGTTTGGAACAATGGATGAAATGTTTGAAACAGCAACATTAATTCAAACTGGGAAAATTTGTGATTTTCCAGTTATTGCTATGGGAAGCGATTACTGGAAGCCTTTAGGCCCTTTTTTGCGTCAGACAATGATTGAGAACGGCACGATTGATGAGAAAGATTTAGATTTCGTGCGTATTACAGATAACCCCAAGGAGGTTCTTGATATGATTAAAGCGCGTAAATCTGGGAAACATGTATAGGTTTTAATGATATTAACGGTATTGCCAAAGATAAACTAGCCCCATTAAAATCAAAAGCAAACTGCCCCAGAAAGCTAAGCTTATTTTTAAAGATTGCTTAGATTTTCTACGTTGATACCATGTCCGTGGCCGGATGCCTTTAAGCGTAAAGACGACTTTAGCAGAGAGGTTCACGCAAATAATATTAATGGCTAGAAGTAAACCAGCACCATAAGCTTCAGAGAAAACACCTGATCCTAAGGCAAGCCCTAGCGCCACGGCAGGAGGCATGAGTGCAACGGCAACCATTACACCAACCATAGCGCTTGAAATTCCAGCAGTTAGAGAAAGCACTGCTGCTGCCCCTGAAGCAAAAGCTAAAATGATTCCGTCATATCCAACCGTAGTGCGTATCAGGTATTCTTGGCTTTTTGCAAAAATTTCATAAGGCGTAAAAAATCCTATTAAAATACTCAGAGCCATGGTTAGTCCGAAACCGATGGCATTCGCTTTTAGAGATTCTGATACCATATCCTTATCTCCTAACGTTACGCCGAAACTTAAAGCTAGATTTGGTCCTAATAAAGGAGCTATGACCATAGCTCCAATTATTACGGCCAAATTATTTGTTATAAGACCGATAGAGGTAACAATTGTTGAAAGTAATACCAGAATAATAAAGTCCAAATTTGTCTTAGTACCTTTTAAGATCTGATCGTATAGAGCCTCACGGGTCAAGCTACCATATGTTTTTTTTGCATCTGATTTATCTTGTTCTTCGTTCTTGCCTTCATACCGCGGAATTGTTGTTTCGACTGGACTAATAATAATTCTCCAGTCTTTTTCTTTACTGAATTGGCGTTGAAGTTTATCAACGAGGCTCTGTAAATTTTCTGAAGATGCTAGAATATTAATTTCTTGTATTGCTCCACGCACCTTGGCTTTCGACCAAAACTCGATGACATCTGGTTCTTCTGCAAGTGCTTTTAATACTTTACCATTTTTATCAGGAGCTAGTATTGTGAGTGTTCGCAAAACCATGGTCTTGTATATCTTTTTTAGTTAATTATTGAATCTGAAAATAAGAATATTAACAGATAGACATGATAATCATTACTTGTATTTGACCTTTATCAAGGAATAAAAAGTAAATTTTTTTTGATAAAAATCAAGAGCTTATAAATATCGTTATGCTTTAGTCAGTCCATGCAAGAAAAAGAGAATCAAAATGAAAAAGATATTATTAGCGACTGATTTGGCTGCAAAATCAGATAGAGCTATGGGAAGAGCCTTGAGAACGGCTAAAGAGCAAGGAGCTTCATTAGATATAATCTATGTTATTCCAGTCTACAGAAAGCGCTCAACAGACAGTGTACGTAAAAACGGAGCCAACGATCTTATAAAGGCATTACTTGATGAATTTGATGGGTATGATCATCTCAAAATTAATATTGAAGTCATTGAAAGTAAGGATGCGCATCAAGCGATATTAGAATACGCACATAAAATCAAAGCTGACTTAATTGTTATGGGTCTTCATGGGAAAACTAAATTTAGAGATTTATTTGTTGGTACAACTGTAGAGCGCGTTATTCGTTTAGGGAATAAACCTGTTTTGATGGTTAAAGAGATTGCACTTGAACCTTACCAAACTGTAATAGCGGGGATTGATTTTGCACCTGC
Source organism: Alphaproteobacteria bacterium (assembly GCA_018608245.1). Classification (GTDB taxonomy): domain Bacteria; phylum Pseudomonadota; class Alphaproteobacteria; order Micavibrionales; family Micavibrionaceae. The sequence goes on from JABAZY010000033.1 coordinate 6,636, forward strand.
TTCAAGAAACGCTTTAAGATTAGCGTATGATTTGTGCCCAAAAGCGAGTTTTGAGGTTATTCATACATATTATGATAATACAGTATATACAGGTACTAATTCTATGGGAATGCTTTATATGACTGAAATGAGTGATGAATTGAAAAAAGCTCAAAAGAAGGCCATGACAGCGTTTATTAATACAGAGGAAAGTTTTTATAGGAAAACACATGGGCAAAAGCCTATTAAGTTGATGTTTGAACTTTCAGAAAACAATCCTTACAAAGCCGTTATCAAAAAAGCAAAACATGATAGAGCAGACCTCGTTACGTTAGGGGCACATAGTAAGTCATTTGTAACGCCATTTAAGTTAGGCGGTGTTGCAGAAGATATATTGGCAAACCCACCTTGTGACGTTCTTGTTTTAAGTGAATAGGTGTGAGCTATGTTGTTCAAGCTATCCATGGTTGATTTCATATTATGATATAAATCAAAGACAGAAGGTTATAAATTTAATAGCCTTCTGTTATTAATGTTTGATTTATTTCTAAGCCACTCGAATTTTGTCAATAACTTTAGTGACACCTGAGGCAGACCAAGCCGCACCTTCAATCAAATCGACATCAGCGTAGCTATCCACAACGCCTTCCAGTGTGACTGTGCCACCCGTAATTGAAACATTTACTTTATTTGATTCAAACGTAGCATGGCGATGTAACGCCTTAACAATTTCATGTTTTACATCTTTTGACGTTGTCTTTTTCTTAAGCTTAATGTCACTAAAGATACCTTTAACACCCTTTATATTTTCAACTAATTTTTTAATCGTATTTTTTTGATAATACCAATCTACTTCACCGCTTAAGTTGACAACACCTTGTCTAACGGTAGCTTGAATACCTTCACCAGGAATTTGAGAGTTCCATTGCAGTATGTTAGAAATACGGTGTGCAACTTCTTCATCACTTCCTTCCGTTTCATAAGCTAGTTTAACGTTAATTTTATCAGCAATGGCACGAACCCCTTTGATATGTTTAACAGCATTTTTTGCTGCTTCTTTATCTGCATATCTTGGAACCGTTCCAGATAAAGTCACGGCACCATCTTCAACGATAACGCCAATTTCTGTTTCATTAACTTGTGGTACCCAGTTTAACTCATCTAAAATGTCTTCTTTTATATCAGAGTCTGTTCTGTTGTTAACAGTCATGTTAATTCTCCTTTTTAAGTGGTTAATTAACAAAGACTAGAATTATCTACTAGATTTCATTTGATATTAATCAAAAATGATAAATCAAATTATTTTGTGCTTTCCTTTTTGTCCATCCATAAGATTAAAGGCAAGAGTGTCCCACCCCCTATAAAGGAGTCCAGATTTAGCCGTTGTAGTGCTAGATATA
>JABAZY010000002.1:0-51248 GCA_018608245.1 Alphaproteobacteria bacterium
ATATGGTTTTCACTATTAATGGGCTTGTGGTAATTAACCCAATTAACATTATTTACGACTGTGTTTTCTTTTGTGTTGTTTCTGACAGTTACATTAAAACCACGTTGAGATAATTGCTCTGCTAATAATATGGTAACAATTTCGATTCCACCCAAAACATCTTTGTTTAATGTATCCGCGTTATAAACGGTTTGTGTGCAATCATGTATTATAATTGATTTCATAGTTAATAATTTATACGACAACCTTCTGTCTTAAAAGGGCTTAATGAAAAATGTGATTGGCTTAAATAGCGAAGCTTCTTGGATACTTAATATTACCTAACCAAGCTGGGTTCCATTTTTCAAAAATGCGGTGATATGAGCGCTAGCTTTTTGCAAGGTTTGTAATCCTTCTTCGCCATGTCCTGAAATAGTAACAATATCGCTATGACCGTTCTCATAAGCTAGATCGGTAGGGGACTGACCTTGCTCATAATCTTCATCTCTTTCTTCAATACCATATTTTTCTGTTTCTAATTTAGCAGCTCTTTTTTTGATAAGAAAGCTAACAATGTTTTCACTTCCTATCTGTGCAGCATATTGGAGAGGGTCGTAGAAGCGTTCTGTTTTATCTTGGCTTACATTAATGGCGAGTGGGTCAAAAACTTCTTCTAAGCCTGCCGCTTTAATCCCAGCAATACAATCATCTGATCTGAATACATTAACAATTTCTTCGAATCTTTGTAGATCATCCTTTTCAATGGCTGATTTCATTTCACTGTTTAATTCCCCAGCAACGCGTTTAAACTCATCGTTTATAGCCGAAACTTTTGCTGTGCCAGCTACATCACCGTCTTGATTTGCTTCATCGACCATTTAACCCTCGTATCTTTGTTGAAGGGGGTAAATAGCTTTAATTTATTGTTATGTCAATGTTATTGTCGAGTTTTGTACAGATATGCTTGATCGTTATTTTGCTGACTGAGAAGGTATTATACGAAAAACGCATAGCTAGAGTCAATTTTTATGCAAATAACTATTGACAAATAAACAATATGTAAATATAGTCAATTTATAGAGCGGTAGTGAATTTCAGTAAGTAATAGAATAATAAACACCGCAACCTTCTGTCTCAAAAGAGGCTTAATGAGAAATGCTAGCGGCTTAAACGCATTGGTATTTTTGATTAACGAGGGAGGAAAATAATGACCAACACACTTGATATGGCGACAGCGCGAGCAAAGTTTTCTGTAGAAAGCGCGCCTAGTGCAGAAACACTACAAAGAGAAATTTCAAAACTGATTTAAACAGAATTTATGAATTCAGCTTTTGCTGATGAAGTTGTACAAAACACATATTTTGACGAGCCATTTTCAGTCAAAAAAACAATTTACGCGTCAACAAAAGATATCTTAAAATTAACGAGATCAGGTTTAGAAAGTAATCCAGATTTTCAAAAATTTGAAGAACAGCTTGGCGTTGGCTATGATTTAGAAATTAAAAAAATTAAAAATAAAGCTTTTGAAAAAGAATTTGATATTAATACTATATTTCCAGCTTTTTGTGGGGGTTCTCTGATTGGTGTAGCAGGATACATTACAGGGGGATTACTTTCAGGAAATGGAACATTAGCATTGGCTACGGGGGCTATTGCTACCATAGGTACGGGCGCTGGATTACTATATGCTTGGAATAACATACCACCGAGCATAAGTATAGATTTCAAAATAACAGCGAATGAACATGCTGGCGCTGATCTGGCGAAATATGTTGGGGAGAATGCTGTTTACTTAAGAAGATATGATAATGGACTTGAGGCCATTGAAGAGGCTTTAGGAAAAACAGAGGCAGATTTCGATCTTGGCGCTTTAGCAACAGAATCTCAAAGGGCGCTTCTTTATTTATCTCAGGAAGATTATTCAGAAGATGTTAGACCCTTAAAAACACTATCTCATCAAATGATGCAATTGAAAGAAGATGTTGCTGAATTTGCAAAGGCGCAAGCGTTGGACGGCGATAGTGAATTATTAACAGGGCAGGTGCAATCTAACATTGATTTCATTGCGGAAACTTTGAAAGAAGCAAATGACCGTTATGTTGATACGCTCAGAGACCGTGTTGCTGGGAATTTATCAGCAAGCGCCGATGTTGCAGAATTTGTAGCTGGAGAACTTAAGGATGGAATGGAAGCAGAACCGTTCAAGCTAAGCTCTGCCGCTATTACAAGATCTATGCTTGCTAATACCTCACAGGCCGTAAAATTAGAGGCAGTTTGATTTGTTATGTTAACAAAAAAACACGAAATATTTTACTTTCTAAAATACCTAAAGATTGCTAAGTAGTATAAGCTGTTTTTAGGGGCCTGTAGCTCAGCTGGTTAGAGCAATCCGCTCATAACGGATTGGTCGGCGGTTCAAGTCCGCCCGGGCCCACCATTTTTTAATTTGTCTGTATTCTTATGTTCAAAATTCTCCTGTCATTTTTACTTATTGTCTTTGTTACGGGATGTATGTCACTACCCGTAGAGGATAGATCTAGCCGTGTTGTGACAAAGGCCGAAAAACCGTTCGAGCCTGTTGAGGATTTTTATAAGATTAAAGAGCCTTTACAATGCGTGCCGTACTCACGTGAAATATCTGGTTTTCAAATATTTGGCAATGCCCATACATGGTGGGATCAGGCGCGAGGCAAGCATAAGGATAAATTCACTACAGGTCATAAGCCAAAAGTTGGTTCTGTTTTTGTGTTATCAAATACATCACGCCTAAAATATGGTCATGTCTCTGTGGTTAAAAGAATTATTGATCGTCGTACAATCGAAGTCGCTCATACTAATTGGGGCGGTAATTTTGAAACACGTCGCTATGTTTATAAACGTATGCCTGTTGTTGATGTGTCCGATAATAATGACTGGTCAAAGGTACGTCACTGGAACTACCCTTCAAAATCCTACGGTAGTGTTTACCCAGCCGACGGTTTTATTTATCGTAGAAAATAACTTTTATTTTTTAAATAGTTGGCATAATGGTAATTAACTGTTAAATAACGATTTTATTTCCATGATAGGGGGCTTTGATGGAATCACTAATTGCCGAGATACTCGGCCTAATTGGCGCAGGATTATATATTCTCTCCTATGCTATTCTTCAATACCGCAGGCGCTTTGCGCGAACAATGGCTTACTCGTTACTTAACCTATTTGCGTCTTCGTTGGTTTTGATCTCAGTCTTTTACTTTTGGAATTCATCCAGCTTCGTCATTCAAATATTCTGGATCATCATCAGTTTATTTGGTGTCCATAAATGCTTACTGGTGGCGCATCGCAAACGTAACAAAGAAAAACTCAAAGCAGCCTCTGCTTCCTTAGCTTAATATTTTACTTGTTCCCAAAGACGCGTTTAAGCAATTCCGTCGTCTGACGAACAGGGTCTTGGCGAATTTGTTTTTCTTGCTCCGCTAGGTAGAAAAATATTCCATCAATCCCTTCATCAACCACATAGCTTGTCAGGTCGGCCTTAACATCAGGCACAAACGGAATAGCTTTATATTGCGCCATGGCATTATCATAGGCCTGTACAGCACCTGCTTGAGAAATAGCATTATTTACAAAGGGTGACATTTTTGAGGATAAAGGCGCAGACATTTTACTTTTGAAAAACTGTGTCGCGGAATCCTGCGGGCCGTTATAAATATTCATGACATCGGTAAAGGTCATTTCAGAAATAGCATTAAAGAAAAGCTCTTTTGCATGTGGGGTCGCAATTTCTGCGGCGCGGTTCAGGCGTAATTCCAAATCATCCATCAAAGATGACATACCAATCTTCCCCAAAATATTTTGCACTTGCGCCAACTTATCGGGCAAGGGGATACGGATATTCGGATCAAGATTAAATCCATTGGTCACGCCAAGTTGCGATACCACTTCACCAGTCCCAATTTGAAGCGCTTGCTTGAACGCCGCGCTAATATCTTGCTGTGATAACGCACTACCTGCTGTTGAGCCTCCCAATGTCTGTTGCAGGATAGATGTCCCAATATTCATGAAATCCCCGACAGAGCCTGTTCCCGCAGTTGTATTACAGCTAGAAAGTAACATCGTGCTAGATAATAAAGGAATAAGGGCGAATTGCTTAAGCGTGGTTTTTTTCATGTTGTTCTATCCTGATTTGTAAAAACTAATGCACCATCATAGCTCAGCGCCAAAAACATGCACCCCTTATTTTATTGACATAACTTAATTGTGGGTGCTATCAAAGTTTCAATTAAACCAGTGGGCTGTATTTTGTTGTTAAGAGAAGCTTTTGAAAAACCCGACCCTAAAGTTGTTGATCGCTATATCACAGCTTCTTTGAAGCATGACAACCTTATGGGCAACCCGCATAAGCTGGAACAAGCCGTTACCGAACACCCCTTTAATGGGATTACCCCCATTCATGACGTGCCCATTAAAAGATTTGGTACATCTCCAATGGCAACAGCTATGTATTATATGTTCATGGTGCCTAATGCTTCTGCCATTACACGGGAAATGATTCAAAACAATCAATATTTTGATGAAAAAGTTGATTTTGTTACTGCGCTTGGCGGTAAGCTAACAATCGATGAGGTTAAGCCTTATGGTGAATTTTCAGGGTTTTTTGATGACGAAATAGAAACACCAGATCGCCTATTATCTGGACTCTACAGAGGCTCTACCCCAGAGAGCTTAGGAAAAGCCATCATAGACGGTAATATTTACTGCTTAAAGGGTGCAGGATATGTTGCATTACCCCCTGCTGTTGGCGTTGGTGTTTATCTAATGACGCAAGATACATCTAATACTTTGGTGGCTTCTGCTGCAACGTTGGGCTTTTTGCTAACACGGCTTATGGTGAAAGAAGACGAAGTACACGCAGGTTTTACAAATATGGAGATGGCGCTAATGACGTTAGGGCCTCGTTTTCCTTGGCCATAGAGCCGATAAAGCGTCCTAAACGGTCTATTATTCGCCCAGAAGCGCAAGAAACTGACCGAGGGTGGGGTGAATTGAACCCTGTGCCACAATAAATTATTGACAAAACCCCTAAAAACCTTATAAATCGCATCATTCCTGCGAAAAGGAGTTTTCTTGTTGAGGCTTATTAAGTGTTAAGCCTCAATCCACAATGGGAAGCGGGACAACAAAAAGCTATTCGAGACAATTCGAAAGCACATAAATAGAAGGAACTATTGCTATGAGTCAAAAGAGACCTAAGTCTAAATATAAAATCGATCGTCGTTTAGGATGTAACTTATGGGGTCGTCAAAAATCACCTTATAACATGCGCCAAACTGCGCCTGGTATGCATGGTGCACGTCGTGCGAAACCAACTGATTACGGTATTCAGTTATTCGCAAAACAAAAATTAAAAGGTTACTACGGTAACATCGGTGAAAAGAAATTCCGCAGCTACTTTAAAGAAGCTGACCGTCTACGTGGTGATACAGGTCAAAACCTTATTGGTCTATTAGAAAGCCGTTTGGATGCAATTATCTACCGTGCGAAATTCGTACCAACTGTATTTGCTGCGCGTCAATTCGTCAGCCACAACCACGTAACTGTGAACGGTAAAAAAGTGAACGTCGCTTCTTACCAAGTTAAAGTGGGTGATGTTGTTGAAGTGAAAGAAAAAGCACGTCAATTACCAATGGTTATCGAAGCTGTTGCGTCAACTGAGCGTGAAGTGCCTGAATATATTGATGCAGATCACAAAGACATGAAATTAACTTACTTGCGTGTGCCACAACTTGAAGATGTGCCATACCCAACAGAGATGAACACACAGCTAATCGTTGAGTTCTACTCACGTTAATCTGAAGTTTTGTAAAGAATTCAAAAACCGCCCTTGGAGCAATCCATCGGCGGTTTTTATTTCTTCTGAAACAAATGATGCTCAACACTATGCATACCTGCATCGGCGAGTGTTTTTAACCCCATAAAAATAATGATGCCCGCAAAAGGTAACATCGCGCCAAATATGATGGTTAAATGCATTGGGATAATACGCAAATAGGGGTAGAACATGATCGTACCCAAATTCGGTTTCTTATCCTTAAAATCTTTGTTCGAATTATAGCTGAATGAAAATTTATGGGCGGCGGCGAAGGTTATAATCCCGAAAACAATCATCGCTAATTGATCATTACTTAATTCAGTCAACGCCAATTCTTGCCACAGGAAAATCATATATACAAAATGAAACATGCCGTAATGGACAAGAAAGAACCCTGCGATGCTTTTCTGCGCCCCTGGTGTCTCTGACACAACCCTGCCGTTTGAGGTCATGCCTTTCGTTGTAAATTCTTTCAAATTCCACATACGGTAGAAATTAACGAGGCCAATAAAAACACTCTGCCCCCAATAGATCCACATAATCTCACCCAGTGACCAATGCTGAATATAGGCCATGATGATGGTGATAACATTACTAACCACAATCCCCCAAAGGGAGAGATCACGAGGATTAATAATATAAGATTGTCCACCTGCTGAAAATTTCATGACTCAATTATAAAGCTATTTGACCTTTTTGCCAATCAGCGCGGAGATAACGCCGTGAAAGGTGCGCACCTCTTGCTCTGTCATGTCAGCACGCCCGAACATGTTTTTCAGGTTACGCAAGATAGTCGGTTTTAACCCCTCACTACGGAAGAAATTATGTGCGTCTAATTCTTGCTCTAATCGATCAACAAGCCCATAGACTTCTTCATGCGTCGCTGGCGCGCTATCACGTTGGGGCAGTTGTCTGCTTTCTGTATCATCCAACGCCCGCGCCCATTCGTAAGCAATGAGCAAAACCGATTGCGCCAAATTAAGCGAACTAAATTCTGGATTTAGCGGCACCGTAACAATCGCATGGGCGAGGGCGATATCATCATTATCCAACCCTGCACGCTCACCCCCAAACAACACCCCAATTTTTTGCCCTTCACCGATACGCGCCATCATATCCTCAATCGCTGCCTTCGGTGTCAGCACAGGCTTCGTCATATCTCTCAGGCGGGCAGTCGTCGCATACACATAATGATAATCCGTTAACGCATCTTGCGTGCCGTCAAACACAGTAGGCGAGGGCATAATGTCCAACGCACCAGCAGAATTTGCCGAGGCACTCTCACTTGGCCAACCGTCGCGTGGGTTCACTAACGTCAGCTTATCCAACCCACAATTCAGCATCGCCCGAGCGCACGCGCCAATATTTTCACCCATTTGTGGCTTAATCAAAATAATATCTGGCGGGGTTAAGGGCTTACTCATATTGGCACGTCATTTGCTATTAAGATTAGGTATTCTTGCAATATAGGGAATCGGTGGAGGTTTTACCATCTTTTTCATACAGGGGTATGGTTCGCTTTTTTAAACGAAATCAATATGTTATAAAGTAAGTCTTTACTTTTTTCATAGGAATTTTTATAAAGGGGGCAATCAAATATTAATAAAAAGTTAATGAAAACTTTTACAGTAGCAAAGGAAGTCGCCATGGGTGCATTCGACCGCGTACGTATTTTGAATAAGGGTAAAAACCATTTTGCCCCTAATAGCTTTGATGTCATGCAGGCATATTCTAAACTGGATAGCGCTGCAAAAATGGCTCTATTTGATCGTCTCAGCGACTCTCGTAAAACTTTTTATAAAACGGTAACGCTCTTTTGGCCAAACGCAAAAGAAGCAGATGCAAAACAGCTTGAGCGCTTTTTGGCACACCGCATGGTAGCGAACGACCTTTAATGCCTTACAGAAGATCACACAGATTATCCCGAGAATCTAAGGCTATATTATTTAGCCTGTTTCTTTTGTCTGTGTTGGTCATTTCCATTATCACCATATTCGCCAGCACAGGGCCCATTATTCTGGGCACTGAATTAAACACCAACGGCATGGTTGAATATCTATGTCTGGGGCGCGCTTGCGAAGGCGGGTTTTAATCTCTTAAGCAACCAAACGTTTCTTTGTTTTCTCTGGCCCTAATAGCGGGAGCAATACTTTTAACTCTGGGCCATGTTCCATACCCGTCAATGCTTTACGCAACGGCATGAATAAACCTTTACCCTTACGATCCGTATTTTCCTTTAAAGATTTCGTCCATGCACTGAATGTTTCATCATTCCACGGAGCAGGGGGCAGAAGCTCGGATGCCTTCGCCATGAAGTCTTTATCTTCTGCATCAATAACAGAGTTAACTTTACCGTTTGCCATCTCCCACCAATCTTGTGCATCTTTCATGCGCTCAAGGTTGGCACGAACACCATTCCAAAACTCTTCGTCAATATGATCTAGACCAAGCTCAGCCAATTTATCTTTGGCTTCTGTGTAATCTGTTTCATGCAATATTTTTGAGTTCAAACGAATTAACTCATCACTATCAAACTTCGGTGTCGAGCGTGAGAATTTTGAAAAATCAAACGATTCAATTAATTCATCCGCTGTCTTGTAAGGCTCAATTGGGTCAGATGTCCCAAGACGTGCAAGCAAGGATACAATAGACATAGGCTCCAAGCCTTCATCATTCTTAATATCTTTTAAACTCATCGCGCCTAAACGTTTAGAAAGCTTTCCACCTTCGGTGTCGGACACTAATGATAGATGCGCAAACTCTGGCGCTTGACCATTAATGGCTTCAAACATTTGAACGTGGGTCGCCGTGTTGGATACATGGTCTTCGCCACGCACAACATGGGTGATACCAAAATCAATATCGTCAATCACGGAACATAAATGATAAAGCGGTGTACCATTTTCACGCAACACAACAGGGTCAGATAAATCTTTACCGTTAAACTCTATTGGCCCGCGAATATGATCCGTCCATGTAATTGGCGCATGGTTTAATTTAAAACGCCAATGCGCGGAACGACTTTCCGCTTCAAACTTTTTGATGTCATCTTCGGTCAGCTCTAACGCCGCACGGTCATATGTCGGTGGCACGCCACGTGATAATTGCGCCTTACGTTTAAGGCCTAATTCTTCTGGTGTTTCATAACACGCATATAAACGGCCATCTGCTTTCAGCTTTTCAATGACTTCATTATAGCGTTCTAAACGGTTGTTCTGATTTTCTTTTTGATCCCAGTTAATGCCCAACCAAGTCAGACCATCTTCAATCGCTTGCTCATATTCCTTCTTTGAACGCTCTACATCCGTGTCATCAATGCGCAACAATAAATGCCCATTATTCTTTTGGCAAAATAACCAAGTAATAAGGGCAGTACGTGCATTCCCGATATGCAGGAAGCCAGTTGGTGATGGGGCAAAGCGAACTTTTACAGTCATAATCTCTCTTTCTCAACGATGAACGGCATTTTTACGCTGTTTCACACAAAAACTCAATAGATTAGCTGGCAATAATCGCTGAAATAGAGTATGATAATTTCATATACACAACACTCACGCCTGCATTTCCTGCAGGCTTTTTTTATGGGCAAGGTATTACTTTTTTTTGAGCGATCCTTGCCGTAGCGTGTTTACACGCCCGAGGCCTCTAAAAAAGCAAAAACGAACTAATGGGTAAGTCGTTGAAATATCACAAAGTGAGTCATATTTCAGCTCAAATACAGGAACGAACTAATGGATTATTCAGTGCGAAATTTATTGGTAATTGGGTAACGACGGTCACGGCCAAAAGCTTTGCGCGTAATTTTAACCCCTGGCGGCGCTTGCTTACGCTTATATTCTGCGATATCCAGCATACGCCATATTTTAAGAACGAGTGCTTTATCGTAGCCATGCTTGCGCGCGATTTCATCAGGCGAGAGGTTATCCTCAATCAACCCCATCAGGATATTATCCAGTACCTCATAAGGGGGTAGGCTATCCTGATCTGTTTGGTCTGGCTTCAACTCGGCACTAGGCGCTTTGTCGATTATGTTTTGGGGGATAACGGGGCTTTGTTGATTGCGCCATTCTGATAGGGCATAGACTTGCATCTTGTACAAATCCTTCAGCGCGTTAAACCCGCCACACATATCACCGTAAAGCGTCGCATAGCCAACGGCCATTTCTGATTTATTGCCCGTAGACAGCACCATTTTACCCGTCGCATTAGATAGAGCCATTAGCGTCACGCCACGTGCGCGGGATTGGATGTTCTCAAACGTCGTGCCTGCGTTATCCGCATCGATGTGAGGCGCGAGCATAGCGCTATAAGCCTCCATAGCGCCTTCAATTGGGATGCTATCTAGTTGAACACCTAAAGCATCTGCACAAGCTTGAGCGTCATCCAAACTCTCTTGGGAGGTATAAGGCGAAGGCATCATCACACAATGCACGTTCTCCGCCCCTAAAGCGTCAACGGCAATCGCGGCGGATAGGGCGCTATCAATACCACCTGATAGGCCAATTAACACGCCAGAGAAATTATTTTTGCGCACGTAATCACGCAAACCAGTTGTGACGGCTTTATAAATAATTTCTAATGGCTCCTGTTTGGTAATTTCGGCAGGGGCGTCAAAATTAAACTCAACGTTGATTTCTTCAAAAGCAGGGAGTTGCGCGATAACATCGCCATTTTGATCCATTACAAAAGAACGCCCATCAAAAACCAATTCATCCTGTCCGCCAACTTGGTTGACGTAGATGAGTGGTAGACCAGTCTCACTAACGCGTGCTTTGGCGTTTTCAAGACGACGATCCTGTATGTCATCTTGAAAAGGGCTTCCGTTAGGTACAATCAATAATTCAGCACCTTGCGCTTTTAGGTGCGCGCTCGCATCTGTCTGCCACATATCTTCGCAGATCATGATGCCTAATTTTACGCCTTTATATTCAAGCACCTCAGGCAACGCCCCTTGGTCGAAAACACGCTTTTCGTCAAAAACGCCGTAATTGGGTAAATGATGTTTTTGAATAACTTGCAAGATTTGACCATTTGAAATAGCCAAAACAGCATTATAGATTTTACCACCTTCACGCCATGGGGTAGGGAGTAAAATAAGCTTATCTGACCCTTTGGTCGTTTTGATAAATGTATCAATGCGATGAGTAAGCGTATCTATAAAGTGATTATTCAGAATTAAATCATCGGCTGGATAGCCCGTTGTAACGCTCTCAGGAAATACAACAACACTATTCTCTTTCAATGCGTTACGGCATGTTTCTTCTATTAAAGAAACATTGCCTTCTAAATCACCAACTGTGGGATTTAATTGCGCTAGGACAAAGTTGAAGGCAGTCATTGAACGACCTATTTCTTAATGGCTTTTAATTCATCCGCAACCAAGAAAGCTAATTCCAACGCCTGATTAGCATTTAGACGAGGGTCACAGGCTGTATGGTAACGGCTGGATAAGTCTTCTTCTGTTACATCATGCGCACCACCAACACATTCGGTGACGTTTTGACCTGTTAATTCAAAGTGAACACCACCCGGATGCGTGCCTTCAGCCTTATGGACATTGAAAAACCCTTTAACTTCGGCAAGGATGTTATCGAAACGCCTTGTTTTATACCCTGTGCTAGATTTTTCGACGTTGCCATGCATTGGATCACATATCCACGCAACTTGGCGACCTTCCTCTTTTACACGACGCACAAGCGGGGCTAATTTCTCTTCAACTTGACCATGTCCCATACGGCCGATCAAAGATAAGCGACCTGGAATATTGTCTGGATTAATTGTATCAATCAGCTTGATTAACGTATCACCATCCAACTCAGGCGGTACTTTCATACCTATTGGGTTATTGATTCCACGGACAAATTCAATTTGTGCGCCATCAGTTTGTTGCGTGCGCGCACCAATCCATAGGAAGTGAGCGGAGGTATCATATGGATCATCCGTAATGCTGTCTGTACGAGTCATTGCTTCTTCGTATGGCAATAATAATGCCTCATGACAGGTGTAGAAATCAGTTTCGCGCATCGTTGGTACTTTTGTGCTGTCAACGCCACAGGCCTTCATGAAGGTAAGGGCTTGGTCGATATCATGCGCTAATGCTTCGTATCTATCGCTTAACGGGCTGTTAGATACAAAATCTAAGTTCCAGCTATGAACTTTGTTTAGGTCGGCGTAACCACCTTGGGCAAAAGCGCGAAGCAGGTTTAGCGTTGATGCAGATTGGTTGTAGGCGCGGATCATACGCTCAGGGTTTGGCACACGTGATTGTTCGGTAAACTCAAGTTTATTGATGATATCACCGCGGTAGCTGGGGAGTGTAACATCATCAATAGTTTCGGTGTCAGCAGAGCGTGGCTTTGCAAATTGCCCAGCCATACGGCCCATTTTAACAATCGGCAAACCACCGCTATAGGTCATGATCACCGACATTTGCAGTAATAGACGGAACGTATCACGGATTTTATTCGCGTTGAATTCTTGGAAACTTTCGGCGCAATCACCACCTTGAAGGATAAAGGCATTACCAGCACAAACTTCGGCTAGCTGGCTTTGTAAATGGCGTGCTTCACCAGCAAAAACGAGGGGAGGCAGGCCAGAAACAATTCCTTCAATACGCTCTAATTTTGCCTGATCAGGGTAGGTTGGTAATTGTGTCGCGGGTTTTGCGCGCCAGCTATTAGGTGCCCAGCTTTGAGTGTTGTTATTAGCTTGTTTTGCTGTGTTGGTTTTAGCCATGAAATTGATTGCCCATTAAATATTTAAGAGCATCATATTTAGGCAATTTTCCTTAAAATTTCAAGTGATTAATGGCTTTAGTCACTGCTAGGCGTGCGCATGGTGACAAATTCTTCGGCGGCGGTTGGGTGAATACCAATCGTGCGGTCAAAATCGAACTTAGTAGCACCTGCCTTTAGGGCGATACCAATACCTTGCAGAATTTCGGGGGAATCGGCGCCACACATATGCACGCCAATGACTTTATCGGTCTTTTTATCGACGATTAACTTCATAAATGTTTTTTCGTCCCGTCCAGAAAGCGTATGGCGTATAGGTTTGAATGTGGATTTATAAATTTCAATCTCAATGCCTTTGTCGATAGCCTCATGCTCGGCTAAACCAACCGTACCAATGGGCGGGGAGGAGAAAACGGCGGTTGGGATATTATCATAGCCAACTTGGCGGTCTGGCTGTTTGTTGAATAGACGATCCGCCAAAACATGACCTTCGGCAAGGGCGACAGGCGTGAGATCTAGGCTGTCTGTTACATCACCCACGGCAAAGATGTTGTCTATGCTGGTTTGGTAATGCCCATTAACGATGATCTCATGATTGTCTTTTTGATCAATTTTAACGTTTTCTAGGCCTAAATTATGTGTATTTGGTACGCGTCCAATGGCAGAAAACACTAAATTGCATGATATTTCATCATTTTTAGTGCTAAATACAGTAAATTTACCGTTATTATTGGCTATTTTGTCGATATCCGTCTCTAATTTGATGTTTATGCCCTGTTTTTCCATCTCTGAGGCTAGAAAATGACGTATATCACTATCAAATCCGCGTAAAATTTGATCTCCACGGTGTAAAAGAGTGACTTTTGCGCCTAAACCATGAAAAATATGGGCGAATTCAACGCCAATATAGCCGCCGCCTTGGATAACAACGTGCTCAGGCAGTTTATCAAGGTAGAATGCATCATCAGAAACAATAGCATTTTCGCCACCTTCATATTTAGGGGCGCGTGGTTGTCCACCCACGGCAATCAGGATTTTGTCAGCGATGATGGTTTTATCACCGACTTGAAGCGTATGTGCGTCGATAAATTTGGCGTAATCTTCAAAAACGCTCACGCCTGCATTTCTAAGCATGGTTTGATAAATACCGTTTAGACGATTGATTTCTTTGTCTTTGTTTGCGATTAAAGTTGCCCAGTCGAAGGTTGGTTTTTCGGATGTCCAGCCGAAACCTTTTGCGTCTTCGAAAGCAGGGCCGTAATCGGAAGCATAAGCCAGAAGTTTTTTAGGGACGCACCCAATATTGACGCATGTCCCACCAAAATGACGACCTTCGGCTATGCCGACTTTTGCACCATGACCAGACGCAATACGGGCGGAGCGAACACCGCCAGAGCCTGCGCCAATGACAAAATAATCAAAATCATAGTTACTCATTTTATAGATATTCCTTTAATTTGTTTTCCATCTTCTGTGGAGCCATAGCCATTGCGCGGGGTTTTCTGTGATCCATTCTTCTAATAAATGATGTGATGTTTTTACAACTTCTTCAATGCTTTGTCCGTCAATGTTTAGGGCGGGGTAGATCGTCATGGTGAAATTTGCACCTTTGTCGCGGACAATTTTTAACGGCACTAATGGGCATTTAAATTTCTGTGCTAATTGAGCGAAGGCGGGGCTGGTCATTGCGGGGTGTCCAAAAAAATCTGCTTCTATTCCTTCGTTATATTTTTGATCAATTAAAATACCTATATGCCCGTTTTCATTTAATGTTTTAACAATCTGACGGGTTCCACTAATGGCCTTTGGGATGGTTTTTAATTTTCCGCCAAGGCTTCGACATTTTTGTAGAACGGTGTCAGCTGTTTTATTATTCGGTGGGCGATAGATGGAGGTTACATCAAAATTATGTTGCAGATGGGCGGCAATCGGGCATATCTCCCAATTCGCCAAGTGCCCAGTAATCATGAGGGTAGGTACGCCTTTTAGATTCTCAAGAATATCACCACCGACAATCGTGGTACGGGTTTGACCAATGGTTTTTAGGTGAGGGTACTCCGTCATAACACGCCCAAGGTTATCCCACATGCCTGCAATTATTTGTGCGTATTCAGCTTCGCTTTTGTTGGGTAGAGCGCGAACTAAATTTGCCTTTGCTTTGCGAGATGCGGCAAGGCGAGGGCCGACGGTGCGCCCAATAAAGCCACCAACATTTGAGGCCACATCAACAGGCACTAATTTGAAGATAAAGAATAATATCCTTAGTAGTAGCCCTTCGAAAAAATAACGTATGTTTTTCATGTTGTTATCTTAAATCCTTTAAGTGATCACCCAAGAATTTTTTGAGGTCATTGTCTTCTTTGAAGTTAATGTGAACAGGTAATGTTTCGATACCTTCGCGTAGTTCGATGGGAAGGCGCACGTAATCTTTTTCGGTCGTGATTAAAATAGTGTTTTGTTTTGATGCTTCATCCTTAAGCATTTTAATTTCTACTTCAATATAATCATGATGATCAGCAAAGGCGTGCCAACCAACAAGATTTGCACCAAGGGATTCTAAAGTATATTTAAATTTCTCTGGGCGACCAATACCTGCAAAGGCAACGTAGTTTTTAGATGTATCTAATTCTGCGCTTGGCTCAAGAGAGGCTTGAAACACAGGCTTATCGGAATGGAGTGGGCCACCAATATAGATCACAGCATCAATGCGGTTCATTACTTTTCTAATTGGCTCACGTAGAGGGCCAGCAGGGATGAGTTTGTTATTACCGAACTTGGTAATGCCATCAACGACGAGGAAACTGATATCTTTGTGAAGGCTGTTATTTTGTAAGCCATCATCCATTAGAATAATATCCGCCCCATTTTCTTCCGCCAGCTTTGCACCCTCGGCACGGTTGGGTGAGATAATTGTGGGGGCGTGATTTGCTAACATCATGGCTTCATCACCAACATCTTTGGCGGTGTGTTTAGTGATATCAACGACGGTGGCACTTGTAATTGATCCACCATATCCGCGTAATAAAAAGTGAGGGTTTTTAGCCTCTAATAATTTTAACAGAGCGATGGCGGTTGGTGTTTTACCACTGCCACCAGCCACGGCATTACCAATGCAGATAACAGGAATGTTCGATTTATATGATTGTTTTGCCTTAAGCTTTTGATCAATAAAACTACCAAGTCTGTACAGCCATGATAATGGTGTGAGCAATATGGCTTTAATCCCGACAGGGGCGTACCAAAATGAAGGTGTCTTTAAGGGCATGATCATAGTTGTAATGGGTTAGGCTTTCCTTATCAAGTAAGGGATAGCTCATTGATAATGTTATCAATAATGTTTGTTTTTTGCTCAATGTAGTTTTTGGCGGTTTCTGCCATTTCCGCGCATATGGCTGGGTTAGTGAGTAGGTCGTTTAATTTATGGTATAAATCATCAGGATCACTGGCTTCATGAACGGCGTCAGCTTCCTTCATTTCATCGAATATATCTTGTAACAGCTCAGTTTTAGGGCCGGTAAGCACAACACAATCAAGCTGAGCTGCTTCGATTGGGTTATGACCTCCACCATCATGGCTAAATGATTTACCAATAACAGCAATTGGTGCTAGACGGAAGAACAGCCCTAATTCACCCAGAGTATCAGCAATATAGATATTGATATCTGTTGTTGGCGGGTTTTTGTCTTCACCACGGAAAGTGACGTTGAGATTATATTGAGCGATTTTGGTTTTAATATCATCACGGCGTTCAGGGTGGCGGGGGACGATGATGGTTAGTAAATCCGGGTGCTCAGCTTGCAGGCGTTGATGTATTTCACAGGCTAATGCTTCTTCGCCGTCATGTGTGCTGGCGTATACCCAGCAAGGGCGCGTATCTATTGCATTTTGCATACGGGCCAGTTCTTCGGGGGCATGGAATAATGGCTCTGCACTATATTTGATATTACCTGTCGTTTGAACGTTTTTGGCGCCTAATGCTTTAAACAGTTGCGTGTCTTTATCTGTTTGCGTCAGGATTTTGGTGAAACTGCTTAATAGCAGTTTGACGGAGCCTTTTAGTTTCGACCATTTTTTAAATGATTTATCTGATAGGCGCGCATTAATTAAGATTGTTGTAATCTTCTGTGTTTTAAGCGCCAGAAGCGTGGTTGGCCATAGCTCTGATTCCATGCGAAGCGCCAAATCAGGTTGCCAATGCTCCAAAAATCGATTGATCCATCGTGGGTGATCAAGGGGTGCATATTGATGGACTGCGCGTGAGGGTAGGCGCTCTGCCATAAGTTTAGCTGAGGTCACTGTTCCGCTGGTCACCAAAATATTGGTGGTAGGTGATTTTTGTAGGATTTTATCTATTAGGATGAGGGTGGATTGCGCCTCACCAACGCTAGCGGCATGAAGCCAGATAAGCTTGCCTTTAGGGCAGGGAAGCCCTGCAATCCCGTAGCGTTCTTTCAAACGTAATTTATCTTCTTTGGCAATTTTTACGCGCTTATTGAGCAGAAGGTGCAAAAACGGCGTTGAAAGATATACTAATGATTTATACAGAAAGAACATAAATAGCGTTTATTCGTTAGTGGCGATACGGTATGATATAGCTGTATTTAAGCCGAAAAGCAAAGGAATCACGATCTTGAGTAAAAAAACAAACAGTGCATCAAGGGAAAAGATCATTGATATGGCCTTGGCCACTTTACGGAAAAAACGTGCTGAAATTGACCCTAAAGTTCTGAGTAAGATTAGGGAGAAAATTTTTAGTAATCCTGCCGTGATGAAAGCTTTAGGGATTGATCAAGAGGATGTGCCCAAAGAGGCTCCGCCAAAAGCGCCCCCAAAACCCCCTAAGGCAACGCCTAAAGCTGAGCCAAAAGTTGCTCCATTTGATGTTAAAGGGGTGAAGTTATCAGAAGATGAAAAAAACTTGTTAGGACATGTTCAAGCCATTATGAAGAAGCAAGAAGCACAGGAACGAGCCAAGCAAAAATCATCTAATCCAGAAGACCGTATGGAAAAAATTGATCGTGAGAAGAATCTGGAAACGATTTCAAAATTGATGAAGATCAGACCAGATTATAAACAATGATTTAGGGATTATTAAGGTACGCAACCGCCACTAATATAGGTACATCCTGGGTTTGTACAAACACCGTCTGGGCCTTTAGGACCTGTAGATGTAATAACTTCAACACCTGTTAGGATAGGCTCCAAACATAAAGCTGGGTCTAATTTAAAGGCAACATCCTCGTAAACCAAGCCAAGTGGAATATGGAAGCCGTATAAGGCATCTGCGGCATTAACAGCAAATGCATGTTGGGGACCCCAACTGAAAAGGCCTGTACCACCACATTCTAGTGGAAATATGCGTGTTTCGTTAATATCGGTATAACCTGCAACGTCTGGCCCTTCGAGGCCAATTAAGTCAACGAAAGGATAAAATCCATCTACGGATGCAAATAATTCTGTGTGAAGAAGGTTCGCACATTTAGCGGCCTGCCAAACACCAGCCATTTCTTCACATGCATATCCGCCTGGGCTAAAATCTAATACTCTATCAACTGGGTCTGCGCCAAGTTCTTCTGCGCGCCCACCTAAATATAAATGCCCAAAATTGTCTCTAATGTATCTCATAGCGGGAAGGTTTACAGTCTGAATAAGTCCGTTGTCCAGACGCTGGACGCCATCTTCATCGGAGAATATAGCACCTGAAAACTCCGCACTGGAAGCAGAAAAACGGTCAAAACAAGTGTATTCTAAAACGCTATCAGCTTTAAATATAAGGTTTTGATTCTGCATGATTTCACGTTCAGCCTCTAACCATGCGCGCGACGTCAGTGATTCCCAATAATTTGTATCACAAGGCTGTTCGGCAATTTCTACTTCTGCGGCCCGTGCGTTGTGAGAGACAGTAATTAAGCTTACCATCAAACATAAAAGAGATATTCCTATAATTTTTTTCATATTTTTTCCTATATTCCTTATAATTATACCTGAAAGGCACGGTCTTTAGCAAACAACAGTTTTGTACTATCCCAATTTATGGTTCACAACCATTATATTGAACGATTTCTGAATAGGGCACATCAACGTTTTGAATAACTTCTCTATCTTGTAATACGGGGTTCCCATCTGCATCTTCTACAGGGACTTGTATAATTACAGGGCGAGGTTCCGACCTTACGCCTGTTTCTACCCTAGTGAGTCGTCCGTATGCATAGCCTTCCATCGTACAAAATGCATCTGGATAATTGACTATTTCACCAAGCTTCCCTGCTGCTTCTTGTCTGTAAACAGTTACGTTTGTTAGGGCTGGTGTTGTATTATCGCCTCTTTCCATAAATAGAAATTCATAATTTGCTAAGGCGGGTGAGTAAATAACGTTAGCATGATTAGCAACTTCAATCATCTCAGCCGTTATGCAAGTAGGGGTCGCACATTGTGCTTTAGTCATAGAGGGTAGCCCTAAAACAAATAATCCAATTATAAGTAAGAAGAAATGTTTCACTATTCGCAATCCCACCCTTCTGGATATTCTCTAGGGTCGAAGTCAATTAAATCCTCGAATGTATAAAACTCTGTAGGCCCCCCGAAATTTTTACATTTTGAGGCTTGCCAGACATTAGCCATGATATTGCAAGATTCTCCACGTGCTGCAACTGGCTCTGTTTCTCCCAATAGGCCATGGTCAAAGCTACCTAACATGAACTCTACAACAGGTTCTTGCACAGCTGAAACTAGGTGAGCATCAAGTGAATCAAATCCTAAGAAAGATAGGACGCTGGCTTCGCCATCTGTTAGTTCATAATCTCCTTCATAAACAAATTCATCAGTTTCACTAAACACGGGACCTAAAAATATGCCATCTAGCTCAACTTGTTCGTTGAAGCAGGTATATTCTAAAATACTGTCTGGCTTAGCAATGTAGCGCTGATGCATAAGGTTTTCACGGCGAGCCTCTAAAACACCTTGGTTAACCATGGCAATCCATGTGTTAGTGGCGCAACCTTGTAAGCCTTCGCCCCCAGGGCCCGGTGGAATGAATATGTTTTGAGCGTTTATAGAAGTGGGGAAAGATAGGCATAAAGCAAACCCAGCAACAGCCATTAAGGCCGATACGTGCTTTATCTGTAAAATGAATAATTTATGCATAAGAATCCCACTTTATGTTCCCTAATATAATACACTGAAACGGCGTGAAATAGCAAATAGACGCGTTGTTTTTACTTGTTTTTTACTGCTTATTTATCAGTGTTTTTGTATGTGTAAGAATGTGGATTCCACTGATATTTTGTCTGTTTAAAGTCGTTGATGCGCGTTTCGGCAACAAGCAAGTCGCGTATGCCGTAGGTGTTATCATCTGAAATAATGACGCGCACGGCTTCTAGTTGACCAATAATAATAGGAGCGTCTTTTTGAAGCGCTATAATGGTAATAGGGCATCTTTGTTGGTTTTGGCATGTGGCAGGGCGCATAAAAAACTCATCAATAGAGTCATTATTTAAATCGGTTTTTGCGAGCATGTGTTCGCCCGATAATTCTAACTTTTTTGCAACTTTATCAATGATGTACAGCTCTTTAGCGCTTTTAGCGGGGTGAAAATATATATTTTCTTCGGCTAAGGCGCTATTGGATGAAAACACCAATAAGATAAGGCTCGTGAGAATAAATTTTATTCTCTGATTTTGCATTATTCAGGAAGGTCTATTTGAAGAATACCCATGTTGAAGTCATAGGATGTTTCACCTTCGTCTTCGTCTTTGTAGACAAGACCAATGAACTCACCATTAATTAAAACTTCAATAGAATCAGCAGTTTGAGAGCGAGGACGCACAGCAATATTGTCATTGCTGAATTTATCTCTCATGAAAGCTTGAATTTTAATCAGTTCGTCAGGTGTAATGTCCATTATATTCTCCAAATTTTTCTTTATGTTTAAGCGACTTTATCGGCAAAATCAAGCGCGTTCGCTGTATTTTCTTTTAAGTTCCCTTTTAGTTTATCGGAAACGTCCTTGTGACAGGCATTGGCAAATTCTTTGCGGTTATCAAATTCTTTGGCATGATGCGGGGGCATGAAATCAACGATTAAATGTGCCCCTTTGCTTTTAGCCAAGTTCCAGATATGTGGAAGCATTTCTATGTCACCGTAATAACCATAGATATCACGATCTTCGATGGTTTGAACAGGCTTCCCATTGGTGTGAGTGAGGGTGATTGTAACGGGTTGAACCATCAATTTATCTTTTAACTTATCACTTAGAAAAAGCTCAAAGAGACTTGATTTAAAAGGAATAACATCTGATCCGTCTGTGGATGTTCCTTCAGGGAATAAAATTAATGCGCCTGTATCTTCTAAGGCTTCATCAATGTCCTTAATGCATCTTTGGACGGCATCGCGACTACGTTCGATGTATACCGTTTTATTAATAGAGGCCAGTTGACCAAAAATTGGCCAGTTGCGGACATCAGCTTTGGAGATAAAGCTGACGGGGAGGATTGACCCTAAGACAGGGATGTCCATGTCTGAAATATGATTAGCAACGTAAATGACATTTTCCGTTGGCGCAATGTCGCCACGAATAGTTGTCTTAATACGAAAGATCGCTTTCCCAGTTTTGCAGAAAAAGGTTGGGACGGCTCGGTAAAAGCTAGCGTTTCTGAAAAGTGAGTGAACAATGCCTTGTGTGATTAAGCAAAATAAACAAAGCAAAAGGAATATGAATATTTTGAAGATAGCAATAAGCGAGCGCATTTTAGGAGGCCTCTTTTCCTGCCGGCACATCGGTTGATATATGCTTGTTTGTAACGCGGCGATAATGATTGACGTATTTATCAGTGATTTGACTGGTCGGCATTACAATGCATACATCTGTCGTGTTGAATTGATGATCAATTACTGCGCCATCACCAATGCTGGCACCAAGGCGGATATAGCCTTTTAACAAAGGGGGCATGCTTACAAATACACGTTTTGCATCCAAGTCACCCTTGGCATGAAGGTTCATATCAATATAACGCTCATCAAGGGCACGGGGGCACATGTCGGGTTCTGCAAGGTGGTAATGATAAAGATAAGCAAGCTGATCTGAAAACGCTGATGGGTCAGTGCCGTGGAAGCTTGCACACCCAAACATCATTTCAATTTGATGATCGGCTACATAATGGGCAATACCCTGCCAAAGTTTTTGCATGACAGGTCTGGTGCGGTAATTAGGAAGCACGCAAGAGCGTCCCAATTCCAGAATATTATCACGGCTATCGAGGATAGGCTGAATGTCATACTCATCGCTGGTGTAAAATTTACCGTGCTTCTCTGCAACATCGCGACGTAATAGGCGATAAGTGCCAACCATTTGATCTGTGCCTTCGGGAAGAGCTGTATCTAAAACAATTAAATGATCTGCGATATTATCAAATTTATCTGCATCTAATTTAGTTTTTTTTGTTTCTTCGCAAGGTGTTGCCCCATATTCCTCATAAAAAACTTTATAGCGCAGTGATTGTGCAGCCTTTATTTCTTCAGGAGAATTGGCGAGCCTAATTTCAATAAGCTCAGGATCATAGGGTAATATTGACATGGAGACATCCTTCAACATTAGCTTTGTTGGGTCAAGTAATAACGTTTGTGCGGGATAGAAGGCTGTTTATAGAATATTAATTGCCACAGGCGTTGCCGTCAATACCAGAAATGCCGAGCATTTTTAAATAATCCGCAGGTGCATCACTAAGGCCACATCCTCCGGCTTCTCCTTCTGCTGGATTGGCAGAGATGGCACAGGCGGGTGTTACTACAGGTGCTTCACCCTCTGGTAGGGAGGTTATACCTGTTGGCGTTGCTGGTTTATTAGCGCCACATTTAGCAATTTCTTGACGAAGAAACGCCATGCGTTCTGCTTGTCTTTTGCGTCCATCTATCAAAGATTCCGCATAGTTTGGCATGAGGGCTGGTGCTTGGATTTTGGTGAGTAAGGTGGGGTAAGATTGCCCTTCTTCTAAAGTAGGAGGATCAAGTAACACAATTGTATTGATTGGAATACGGTCACCAAGATCAATGAGGACTCCATTATTATTTTTAGGATGTAAAAAGTATTTCTTAACAGGCAGATTAGTTGCCTTGTTCATTAACTCTGGGTGACGATCAATCACAACATTGCCTTTGTCACTTATTTCTATGTCTTTTTCAGGCTTTTCGGCGACCCATACATAGGGGCCATTATCTTCATCTTGTTTCAGGGCAGTAATAGGAACGCGCTTTGTCTTGTACTCTTTAAGTGTTAATACCTGCATTTCTTTGGATAGGTTTTTGAATTCAATATCTTTGGGGATAGAGATAGTGCCATTTTTTCTACTATCTGCGGTGACTGTGTCTTTGATCTTGCCCAATTTATATAGAATTTTTCCGTCGTTATTATAGAGCATGACGCTTTGATTATTTTTGATCTCTTTTGCTTGAGTAGAATCTATTTCGAATTTCGCTGTGCCTGTTGCTTCATCCAGAACTGTTTCAACTGCTTGAGTTTTTAGTAGGGGGCCAAGGCTGGGCATGGCAGCAACTAATGTTGTGGGGGATGCTTTTAGAGCTGATTTTATCTTGGTTGTTGTCGATGTTTGATCGCCAGTAACGCCGCTGATAAAATTCGTAACAACAAACAGGCAGAACGCAATTACAATAATAATGATTGAGTACACGGCTTTCATATTTGGTTGTATGGTTTCGTCTGTGGGCTGGTTTGTTTCTTTTGCTTTTTTGCTCACAACGAATAGTTACCTATCGCAAGAATAAATGCACTTCGCTCGTGCTGGCTTCATTGCTAGAATTATAAGACAGATCGATTTTATCAAGTGGTAAGCCCATTTGAGTCAGTGAACGTAAAACTTTTTCAGCATTACGGCGTGCCTTTGTGCTTTCGATAGCAAGTTGAGCTGTGTTGCCAGAAGTAGGGTGGACAGCAACAACTTCGAATTTAGCATTTGGGTATTTTTGCATCGCGCTTTGAACAGCGGCATAAATTGGTTGTTCATATTCAACATTTGATCTGTCGAATTTAATTTTAGCTAGTAGGCGTTGCGATGGTGCTGTTGGCGCGCTGGTTAGGCTTGCATTATGCATCATGTTTGCGTTGCCTTGGTGGTAGCTAAATGTTTGTGACGCTAAACTTTTGCCGTAAAGATCACCATTTGCAACAGCAAGCGCCAATGTTCTTAGGTTGTCGCGTTCTGTTGTTAAATAAGCAGTGGTTCTAGTAATGTCATCACTCACGTTATTTTGAACACGGCTAATATCCACTAGGCTTGCGTTAATCTTATCTTCGATTTGCGCCAAGCGAACATGATCTTCTTCAATCGCACCAGAAAGATTATACATGGAGCGGGTTGAATCTAATAAGTAAGATCCTTTAGACGCGGCATCTGCAATTTCCATTGATAGGGAATTTAGATTTGCGATGTTGCTTGATAATGTTTCCAAGTTTTTCTGTGCAATGTTTAATTTTCCGACCAAGCGTGGGTTACCAGGGGTTGTTCCTGTTTGTAGTTGCGTATTAATTGTCGCAACGCTTGCGTAATAACTGGCCGCCATTGATTTACCTTGCTGTGAAACAGAGGATAATTGAGCAGCTAAGCGATCAACACGTGATTCTAAGGCAAATAAATCTTTGTTTAAGAGGTTAACTTTGCGACCAACAACTGTTTCACCAACAGATGACATCGCTGGGGCTGTGATTTGGGCTGCTGTAATCTCTGGGACACGCTTAGGGCTGTTGTAAATATTGGATGAGGGCGCCGCTTGAGTCGTTGGCATTACTTTATTTGTAATAACAAGGACGGGTTTCTTTGCCATGTCTTGAGCGGACACGCTGTTTGGTGCCATCAAAAAGCTACCGAAAGTAACGCCACCAATTGCAAGGACTGCAGGGATATTTGCAGTTAAAACATTGTTTTTGAATAAATTTTTCATCTTTTTTAATTCTGCCTTACGTCAAATTATAAGTAATTTGCGGAGAGATTATCTGTATTAAAAGCATGGTACAAGGAATCCCTTTTACCATCAACACCCTAAAACACCCGAATTGAAGGTTATTGTCAAGTTAAAGGGCGTGTTTTCGATAAAAAACCGAAGGATAAGCCTAATATAGATTTTTGGGATTTTATTTGATTTTTTGACTTGCAATGATAGGCGCGCTTGGGGTAGTGTCTGCCTCAGTTTTAAAGCTTATAAAGATTTTTTGTTTATAAGTTGCCATATGCACCCGTAGCTCAATTGGATAGAGTATCTGACTACGAATCAGAAGGTTACAGGTTCGACTCCTGTCGGGTGCACCATTTTCCTCTATATTTCTGTTGTTTTATATATAGTTAAATGGAAAATGAGATAAATTCATTTTCTGCTGAATATTTTAGCACTTCAAAACCCTATGCCATAGTCTTGATAGCTGTTAATATACGATGTGTTCGTTTCTCGAATATACACTTGTGAATAAATATGTAAACACATGTTTTTGTTATATTTTTGCTATTTTATTCGCATTTTGTTAACCTTTTTAATATAAAAATAATACATAGGGCCTTTCATGGGCTCTATAGAGTATCTCTATATTAGTTCAGTTATTTCTTGTGTTAGGTCAGAACAAAAATGAAAAAAAATGAAAACATGCCTTTAAATGAGCCTGGTATTGTATTTGACGATGACGTTAAAGATGTGTCAGCGCAAAAGCCTATTGAAATTAATAAAAAGGCTCCGCCTGTCCAAGCGCCCACACCTGATGCGGCGCAAAATTCTGACTGGGCTCAAGAACAGCCGAAAGAAGATGTTTCTATTGTTGTTGGAGAAGCGGTTGAAGAAGATGATGCGCTGGATTTTGTTATTGAGCCTGAGGGTGTTGTTTTAGAGCCTGAAAAGGAGATACCAGAATCGACAAGCAGAGAAGTGACGTCTTCTGTGACTGAATTACAAACAGCAGAACAGGAAACGGAAGTTTTTAAAGGGCGTATTGGCGAAATCTTAATTGCCAAAGGCGTGATTACAGAGTCTCAGCTTAATGTTGCGCTGCAAGAAAAGAAAATTTCAGGCAAGATGATTGGTGAGGTGCTTGTTGACTTAGGCTTTATTGAACCTGAAGAAATGAGCGTTCATATTGCTGAAGCTTCTGGCTTCGGTGTTTTTGACCCTAAGGCAACCATCATGGATGGTGAAATGCTGGCCTATGTGGAAAAAACATTAGCGACAAAATATCAGATGCTTCCATTCTCTAAAGATGGTGATGATGTGTTGGTGGCGATGGCTGACCCGCATGATGTTATGGCGTTGGATGTTTTGAGACAGAATCTACCTAAGGGTGCGAAAGTAAAACCTTTTGTGGCAACTAATCAGGTTATTTCTGAAGCTATCGATGCTGCTTACGGTTTTTCAAGTGATATCAATGCCATATTGAATGAACTTGAAGGTGAAGATGAGATTGATTTAAATGCGTTAACGGATGAAGCGGGGTATAGTCATCCGATTGTGCGTCTTGTTAATTCGTTGATTTTTGAGGCTGTGAAAATTGGCGCGTCCGATTTGCATTTTGAGCCTGAGGAAAATTTTGTTCGCTTACGTTACAGATTAGATGGTGTTTTGTTTAATGCACAAATTCTTCATAAGAAGCACTGGAGTGGTATTTCTCAACGTATTAAAATTATGTCTTCGCTTAATATTGCGGATAAGCTCGCGCCACAAGATGGTCGTATTCAGATGACGGTTGCTGGGCATGAAGTTGATTTCCGTGTGTCATCATTGCCAACAGTGTTTGGTGAAAACATTGTTATGCGTGTTTTGGATAAGCAATCCAGTATTCTACCGCTTCATGTTCTTGGGTTTAGTGAGGTTAACAAAGACCGTATTGACCGTGCGCAGAAGCGTCCAGAAGGAATTATTATTGTTACGGGACCTACGGGTTCTGGTAAAACGACAACGCTTTATTCAATGTTGAACGAAATTAATACGGTTGATGTGAATATCCAAACTTTGGAAGATCCAGTTGAGTATTCACTCCCTATGATCCGTCAGACATCTGTGCGTGAAGGCGTTCTGAGTTTTGCTGATGGGATTAGAGCGCTTTTACGTCAGGATCCGGACATCATCTTTATTGGTGAGGTCCGTGATAAAGTGACGGCTGAGATGGCATTGCAGGCTGCGATGACTGGTCACCAAGTTTATACGTCTTTACATACAAACGATTCCTTTGGTGCACTTCCAAGGCTTTATGACCTTGGGATGGTGCCTGGAATGATTGCGGGTAATATTATTGCTGTCTTTGCGCAGCGTTTGGGGCGTGTTCTTTGTACTAATTGTAAAGAGCCTCATGTTGCAACAGAAGAGGAGTGTAAAATTTTGGGGGTTGAGACAAGTAAGTCGCCAGACATTTTCAATGCACATCAAGGTGGTTGTGACCAATGCAAAGGGCAGGGTTATAAAGGCCGTGTCGCGTTGGCCGAGATTTTATTATTTGACGATGAAATGGACGCTATTGTTGCCAAGGGTGGTACAAGAGCAGAAATTAAAGAGATGGCATTAGCAAAAGGCTTTAAGAGTATTAAGGATGATGGTATGCTAAAAATATTAGAAGGTAAAACGACCTTTGATGCTGTTTCTAAAATCGTTAGCATCGTTTAACGATAATTCAATTGGGGTAATATAGTTAATGGAAAAGTACAAATATCGCGCAATGAACGAAGCGGGACGCCCTGTTCGCGGTGTCTTGTCAGCTGCAAATGAAAACGATCTTTTTTCACAATTACAAAGTGCGGGACTTGAATTAGTCTCGTGCTCACCTGTTTCTAAAAAGGGTGGTCTTCTAAGCGCCGTTGGGGTTGGAAAAAGCGTTAAGATTCGTGAGTTGATTCAATTCTTCCTACATTTGCGTCAGATGCAAGGTGCAGGTATTCCATTATTAGATTCGCTAGCAGATATTCGTGACACGGCAGATAATGATTATTTCAGAGATATCCTGTCAGAGATGTATCGTGATGTATCGGAAGGTAGTTCCTTCTCTGAGGCTTTGGCTAATCACCCTAAAATCTTTACAAATTTATATGTATCTTTGATTTCCTCTGGTGAGGAAAGTGGGGATATTGCAACGTCATGTGATCAGTTAATTGTATATTTAAAATGGGTTGATTCTATGCAAGTGCGCGTGCGTAAAGCAACACGTTACCCAACAATTCTTTTGATTGCTGTTGTTTTGACTGTTGTTGTTATGATGGCGTTTGTTGTGCCGCAGATCGTTGACTTTATTAAAGAGCTGGATCAAGAACTTCCGTTTATCACAACATCATTGATGGCAACCTCAGACTTCTTTGTGGCTAACTGGATGTATATTTTTGGCTTCCTTATATTCTCTGTTATTGGCGTGGTCGTCATGTCTCGTACGTCTGACTCGTTTGCTTACAGAAGAGATGCGGTGTTCCTTAAATTGCCTATTATGGGGGATTTGATCCGTAAAATTAACATTGCGCGTTTTGCGCAAACGTTTGGCTCTCTCTTTATGGGGGGGATTGATACGTTGAAAGCATTGGATGCGGCAACGCAGACCGTCAATAACCGTGTGCTTAATGAAGCTTTGGACAATGTGCAACGTTTTGTTCGCGAAGGGGCGCCTATGTCAGAAGCAATGAATAGGTGTGGAGAATTCCCAAGTATGGTCATTCGTATGGTGCGGGTTGGTGAGGAATCGGGTAATTTAACAGATGTTCTGAATCAAGTGGCGGAGTTTTATACAAACGATGTTGATGAAGAAGTTGAAAAAGTTATTGCTATGATTGAACCAGCCCTTACATTGATACTAGGGGTTATGATACTATGGATTGCGGCAGGGGTATTTGGCCCTATCTATAACAGTTTCTCTGAAATGGATTTTTAGAGTGGCTCACACAAGGACTAAAGGTTAACTTATATAATGTTATTTTCATCGTCACGCAGTGTTATCATCCTAAGTGATGAGAGTGTTCAGATATATAGCTGTTCCTCGTCCAAGACTAAGTTTATAGAATCCGTTCCTTGTAATACACTTGAATTTGAAGAGTCTGTTAAGTCGTGCTTGTTGAAGCAAGGGCGTGGAAGACCTGTTGTTATCTTAAACGGTATGGTAGAGCAGCATTACCGTAAAGAAAAAGTTCGTAAAGTGTCTGTTATGGATCAAGCGAATGTTCTTAAGCGTCGTTTGAATGTAGCTTTTCCTAATCATCCTATTCGTGCGAGTTTGAAGTTAGAAAAAGAAAAAGGTGATGGTAAAACCACAAATTATCTTTTTGCGGCGATGCCTTCTTCGGAATCTTTCAAAAAAGTTATTAATGCGGTTTTAGAGTCGCGTGTTTCTATCGTTGGTGTTTATCTGCTTCCTGTTGAAGCAGCGCCTATGGTGAAGAAATTAGTGGGCAAGGTTTATTCTAGCGAGCAAGCGCGCTCTGTTTGGACCATTATGGTGGGGCAACAACGTGGCGGTGGTTTAAGGCAGGTTGTTACCCGTAACGGTGACCTTGCTTTGACACGTATGTCTCCTGTTGTGGATACGGATATTGAGCCTGAATTATGGGCTGGTGAAGTTTACAGCGAAATTAAAGCGACGATGAGTTATCTATCTCGTTTTGGGTATAGTGAAGCAGATGGTCTAAATATTGTTGTTATTGCTAATTC
The DNA here is from genome assembly GCA_018608245.1 of Alphaproteobacteria bacterium. Lineage (GTDB taxonomy): Bacteria > Pseudomonadota > Alphaproteobacteria > Micavibrionales > Micavibrionaceae. Next base: position 29,230 of record JABAZY010000002.1, read on the forward strand.
TCCAAGCGCAGAAGTGCTCGAAAAAATCATAGATATTGAATGTAATTTAAAAGTTCTTGATATCAAAGAAGCTGCTACAGCGGTTGGTCTTCGATTGGGTAAGCACGATGATTTAAGATATGCGGATATCTTATATGCGTCGGCTTTAGGTCAAAAATCTAAATATATTTTACCGATGAGCGCTCCTACTGTGGATCGCTTGGTGAAGCCAAGGAAAGCGGCTTCTTATATTATTTTTGCTTTGATGGCAGGACTTGCAGGTGTCGCATTTTTCCTTTTCCAGGGGCTGAATGAGCAGGCGGTTAACAAAGATAAATTACTTGTGGCGGAACAGCGTTTGAATGCATTGCAGCAAGAATATGATATTGAGTTAGAGAAGAAAAAAGCCGTTGGCTTTGACTTTTTGCTCGTTAATAATTCAATTGGATTATTTGAGGGGTATCAGGTTAATAAAACCCACTTGTTAAAAACTATTCGTGAAATAGGGCGCTCTTTGGGGGCTGATTTAAAAATTGATAATATAAAAATGACGGTAGAGGATGTTAAAAAGAATGCGCTTAATCCTTATGAATACCCAGAGCCTGATCTTGAGGGGGCTGCTGCGCGACCAGACCAAGAACTAAAGACGGCCATAACATTGTCTTTTGATGAAGAAATGGAGCCAGATGTGGGGGTTAGTTTGGTTAATGGGTTAAGAGATCGTCTGGCGCGAAATCTACCAACCCATAGAGTTGAAGTGGCTAAGCAAGTTGCGGGCTTGAGTTATACAGGTAATTTTGCTGGTGAGGCTATTGAGGAAAATGCTGAATCTACAGAAGGCCAAGACCTGAAAGCAGAAATTATTATTATTGGAGCCGTGCAATGATAAAAATTATAGGGTTACAAAAAGTTTTAATGATTGCGGTGTTTGCAGGGCTTTTAGTCTTAGCTGTGGGATATAAAACATATGTGTTAGATGCGTCTAATACGACATTGGTTCGCGAGGTTGGCGGTAAAGAAGGTGAACTTTCTACAATGTATAGCAATATTGCTGATCTCAGAGCGTCATTGGAAAAGTTTGAAGCGCAAAAAGAACAGTTTAAAACCGTTGCCGCTTTGGGCTTTTTTGATCCTCAAGATCGTGTAGATACAAGAACAAGGATTAATTTGTTGCAAAGAGAGAGCCGTTTGATTTCCGCTCGTTATACCCTTAGTCCAGTGGTGATTGAGCAAAATAAAAAGGCTGCTGAGGCAAAACAAAAAGTACTCTTTACTGAAATTAAATTTGATTTAGAGGCTATAGACGATGCCGATATTTATAGCTTTATTAAACTGCTGAATTATGGTTTTCCAGGGAATATTAAAATTACATCATTTAATATGAAGAGAGATGGCGAGTTGAATTATCCAACTTTAAGAAAGATTGGTAGCGGCGGTGGTGTTTCCCTTGTGCAGGCAACGTTGCATGTTGAGTGGCGAACAATGGTAGATGTGAATGCCTCTATGGGTTCATCATTTCAGGGAGGAAATTAATTATGAACTTCCTATTGAATAAAATTTTACTGGCGACATGTTGTTTGTCTTTTCTTGTGGCACCTGTCTACGCGCAAGAAGCTATTCAGCCAATCGAATTGTTAGAAGATCAAGTCGTTGAAAGTAGTGCAGACACAACAGTTCCTCTTACTGCGCAGCAAACAGAGGCAAGTTTGCAAGCTGTTGAAGATGCTTTGCCATCAGGAGAAGCAACTTTGGACGATATGATAAAGCGTACCGAGTTAAATGGACCTGATGTGGATGTTTATCAAATATCATCTTTGTTTTTTAGTGCTCGTGAGCATTCACTCTTGGCGGAAGCACGTCAGGGGTTTGTGACGAGACCGCCGGGTGAGGGGGAGATTGAAGCTGCTGAAAATGATAATGGTGCGATTGAAATGGGGCCTAGGACATTGTCTCTTGGCGGTATTGTTTATGTAGGGTCGGATGATTGGGTCGTTTGGTTGAACGGGCAGCGTGTTAGCGCGAATGCTATCCCATCAGAGATATTGGATATTGATGTAACTAAATCATACGTTAAGTTGCAATGGTTTGATGCATTTACTAATCAAATTTTTCCTGTGAAATTACGTGCGCATCAAAGATTTAATATCGATACACGTATATTCCTTCCTGGTTAATAAACAGCCAAATCACAGAGCATCATTATGAGCGCAAAACCACTTTTAAAAATTGATAATGCCACCGCAGGGTATGGCAAGTCTGTTATTTTTGAAAACGTTAATTTTGATATTAACGAAGGTGAAATATTTGGCCTTATTGGTTTAAATGGGGTCGGTAAAACGACTCTAATTAAGGTTATACTGGGGCTTAAAAAGGCTATCGATGGGGGTGTGTCATTTCAGGAGGGAAAAGATTTCTCTTATTTGCCTGAACGTTTTGACCCTCCTTGGTTTTTATCTGGGTTTGAATTTTTGAATTTTTCATTAAAACTGTATGGAAAAACTATTAAATTCGAAATAGCAGAACAAGCAGCCCTAGAAGTTGGTTTAGATCCAACTTTCTTAAAGAAACGCGTAAGCACTTATTCTAAAGGTATGAGGCAAAAATTAGGTCTTTTGGCCACAACGCTTTCCGAGTGCTCCTTATTGATTTTGGATGAGCCTATGAGTGGTTTAGACCCGCGTGCGCGTGCGGATGTGAAGGCTATCATTTCTAAAACGAGAGAGCAGGGGCGTTCTGTCTTTATGAGCTCTCATATTTTGTCAGATATGCAGGAATTATGCGACCGTGTGGCGGTATTTGATGGCGGTCAGGTCGTGTTTTTGGGTACGCCTGCAGAATTACTAAAGCAGGGGAAAGCGAAGGGGCTAGAGACGGCGTTCTTGAACGTAATTGATACAAAGAGTAAATAGTTATTTATATATGTTCTAAAGTCTTTTTTTTTGCTATAATTTTGATACTATATTCGTAGTATTTTTATATTCGGGTTCGGATAATATATTTAAAGGTTAGGTAGTCTAATGAATACGCATAAAGGTAAACGAGTTAATTTCTGGAGATTTCTCTGTGGAGGAGCCTTTGTGTCAGTTTTAACTCTATCTTCAATCCATATATCTTCTCAGGCATCAGCACAAGATTTTGATGGTTTATCCGATGATTTGTCGGCTGAATTAGATTTTCTACCGCCGCAACCAACAGAAACAATTTTGCCAGAAGAAGAAATTCAACAATTTTCAACTGAAGCAACAAAAATAAAATCTATGGCCGCTGAAAAAGCTTTGGTCGAAGATAGAGCTGTTAAGCAAGTGATGGAAGGTTTGAGCGCACCTGCGACTGTTGGGCAGCCTTCTGTTGATGGTCTTGTGCAAGCTGAACCTGTACAAGTACCTCATTCTGGTACGTATTATGATTCTAATTCAATTGGGCCTAGGTCTGTATTAAATGACTCACCTGCGCCGCGTAAAGTTGATCCGCGTTATGAGCCAGGGCAAAGATATATTACGGTAGAAAAAGGGGCTGGACCTAACTCACGTCAGGCAATGTTAGTGTCTGGTAACCGTGCATTGCAGCTTGGCCGCTACACGTCTGCGATGGAAATTTTTGAAAAATTACGTAAGAAAAATCCAAAAGATAAATCGGTTTTATTGGGCCTTGCTATTGCGCAACAAAATAGTGGGATGATTGAATCTGCTATTGGTACTTACGAAAGACTTATAAGATTAGATCCGAATAATAAGAACGCTCTTGTTAATTTAATGGGATTGATTAAGCAATCAAATCCAACAAGTGCGATGACACGCCTTAGAAAGATTCAAGATAAATACCCCAATGATGCAGGAATCGCAGCACAGATTGGACTAGTTAGTGCTGAAATGGGTAATTTAAATGATGCTATACGCTATTTAGGTGTTGCAGCAAGTATCGAGCCAGCAAATGCAGGTCATTTGTATAATATGGCTGTGGTTACAGACCGTGCGGGTGCGCATAAAGATTCTGTTTCATTATACGAAAAAGCGTTGGAGTTAGATGTCGTGCATGGCGCTTCAAGATCAATTCCACGTGAGCAAATTTACGATCGTTTAGCACAATTAAGACGTCTGTAATTATAGAGTAATAGGAATATAAAAATGTATGAGGATTTGTATCTCGTCATTCCTTATGAATTTTTCTATTACTTATTTATCTTTTTTCTTTTAGGTCTTGTTTTTGGCAGTTTTGCTACGGCTTTAATTCACCGCATTCCGCTTGGTAAAAGCTGGGGAGTGAGCGGTACGCATGATGTGAATGCGCGTAGGTCGTCTTGCCCACAATGTAAGCACCAGTTGGGTGTTAAAGATTTAATCCCATTGTTTTCTTGGGTGTTTCAAGGCGGCAAGTGCCGCTATTGCAAAGTATCAATTCCGATTATTTACCCGCTTACTGAGTTGAGCGTCGCCTCAATTGTTTCGCTCGTATATATTCTATGTGGTATGGAATTAGCTACAATTTTGATCATGGTCTCAGTACCATTTTTGGTTGCCTTAACGGCGATTGATCTGAAGTTTAAAATTCTACCTAATCAATTGGTCTTTATTGTGGGGGGTATTGGTGCTCTCTATGTTGGGTATGTCTTTTTCGTTGGTGGTGCGGATATTCGTGACCAAATCCCTTTTTTAAGTGATCATTTATTGGGCATGTTAATTTTTCCTTTATTATTATGGGGTATTGGTAAGTTAGTGACATTTCTTCTTAAGAAAGAAGCTTTAGGGTTTGGGGATGTGAAGCTATATGCTGTTTGTGGTTTGTGGGTCGGTTTAGCGGCATTACCGCAAATGATGATTTTAAGCGGCGTATTTGGTGTAACGATGGGTTGGCTATGGCGAATGGTGAAAAAAGACACTGTTTTTCCTTTTGGTCCGGCTATCGTTTTAGCTCTTTTGACGCTTGTTATTGGGCAGAATATGAACGGTGAAATTTTATCGCTAATAGGTTGACCACTTGGGTGATATAGCTCAAACTATAATGGTGTTTTTATAAAATATAATAGTCTCTATTTAAGGAGGGGATTTTGGATTTAACTCAACTACTTGCCTTTGCGATGCAGAATAATGCATCAGATTTACATTTAAGTGCAAATAACCCTCCCATTATTCGTGTTGATGGATCATTAAAACGGGTGAAATCTGATGCGTTAAGCTCAGATGAAATTCGTCAAATGCTTTACTCTGTGATGTCAGAGGATCAGCGCGCTGTTTACGAAAAAGACTACGAGCTTGATATTGCGATTGCCTTTGGTGAAAAGGCACGTTTCCGTGTGAATGCATTTACAAACCGTAATGGGTCTGCGGCTGTGTTCCGGACAATTCCATCAGACATTCCAACAATGGCTGATTTGAATTTACCGCCTGTGATGCGTAAGTTTGCGGAACTTGAAAAAGGTATTGTGTTAGTGACTGGTGCGACAGGTAGTGGTAAATCAACTTCCTTGGCAGCGATGATTAACCACATTAATATCACAAAGCCTAAGCATATTCTTACAATTGAAGATCCTGTTGAGTTCTTTCATACGTCCAAAAAAGCATTGATTAACCACAGGGAATTGGGGCGTGATACGCACTCCTTTAAAGCGGCTTTAAAAAGTGCGCTTCGTGAAGATCCTGATGTTATTTTGGTTGGGGAGATGCGTGATTATGAAACAATCTCTTTGGCGCTAACGGCTGCTGAAACAGGTCACTTAGTGTTTGGTACATTGCATGCCAATACAGCGAGTAAAACTATTGACCGTATTATCGATGTGTTCCCCACTGGGGATAAGGGCATGGTTCGAGCCATGTTATCTAGTTCTTTGGAAGGTGTTATTGCGCAGACTTTGCTTAAAAAAGCGGATGGTTCTGGTCGTGTTGGTGCTTTTGAAGTGTTGGTTGGAACAAATGCGGTTAGAAACCTTGTTCGTGAAAACCAAGTACCTCAAATTTATTCTATGATGCAAACAGGATCGCGTTACGGGATGATCACCATGGAAGAGGCCGTGAACAACTTATTGATGCAAGGCATTATTAGCGAAGAGCAAGCTAAATCTACATTGATGAAAGCTAGTGATGAAACGATCGTTGCTAAAGATGACGCTGAAGATGCGCAGGCTCAAGAAAAAGCCATTGCTCAATCACAGCAAAAAACAGCAACGCCGGCATCTAAAAAAGATGATGGCGATGGAGGGTATGCATTTTGAGTGACGCACCAATTGCATTTACTTATCTAACTCAAATGAATGAGCGGGGAGCGAGTGACTTGTACTTAACAGTTGGTCATGAGCCAACGTTACGTATTGAGGATGAGTTACAGCCTATTTCTACACAAAAGCTGACTATTGAAGATATTAATGAAGTTATACATAGTATTTTAACAACAAAACAACGTCGAGATTTTGAGGTTAGTTGGGAATTAAATACGTCACTTGATATGGGTGAGCATGGTCGTTTCCGTGTTAATATTCTTAAGCAGCGCCAACACCCTTGTTTGGTTATACGCCGTATTGTTTCAAAGATTCCTAATTTGAGTGATTTGATGTTGCCACCTATCCTTGAAAAGCTTGCTATGGAAAAGCGTGGGCTTATTCTTGTGACGGGTATGACTGGATCTGGTAAGTCGACAACGCTAGCCTCAATGCTTAATCACCGTAATGAGCGTCAGTCAGGCCATATTCTAACGATTGAAGATCCTATTGAATTTTACCATGATCATAAGAAAAGCGTGGTGACGCAACGTGAAGTAGGGGTTGATACGGAATCTTATGCAACGGCCCTTAAAAACTCACTTCGACAACGTCCGGACGTTATTTTAATTGGTGAGGTTCGTGACTCTATTGTTATGGATCAGGCGTTGACCATTGCTGAGACAGGGCATTTATGTTTGGCAACGCTTCATACAACAAATGCTTATCAAGCGATTGAGCGCGTGGTGAACTTCTTTCCTGATGATCAGCAAAGCCAAATCCGTTTGAATATGTCAATGAACTTGAAAGCGATTATTTCTCAACGTCTATTACCGAGTGTTACGGGGAACTTGGTTCCTGCCTTGGAAATTATGCTTAATCAGGCCTTAATTCGTGAGATTATCCAAAAAGGGCAGTATGAAAAAATTACAGATGTGATGGAGCAGAATAATCAAATAGGGATGCAAACCTTTGATCAATCTTTGATACATCTATTTTCAAAAGGCATTATTTCTGAAGAAACAGCTATTTCTCAATCTGATAAATCTAGCGATATGCGTAATAAGATACATCAGGTTAAACTAGGTCAATCAACGGAAAATTTAAATCATTTAGATACGTCTGTCCTTTCTGTTGCGGATTAATCAATAGGGGGGGCTGGTCAAAAGTTACTAAATCTAGTATTTTTAAGTAAGATTCGCGCATCTGCGCTTTATATTCTCTTTTAACTAAGTCATGGAAAAGTTATGTCACGTCAGTTTTTATCCCAAGTAATGCCATCCATAAGAGGTTCCGTTGCAATCTCAGCAATTGTAATGTTTTCTTTTGTTCCGCTAAGTGGGTGTGAGTTAACGCAGAATCATACAAAAATTGATCGCGAAAAAGATATGGCCTTTCAAGATTATCGTGATGCGATGGCACCGCGCTTACCTCAAATTGATGAGACAAATGCAAGTGACATGTCATCTATTCCTCCATTGCAGCCATATGTGGCGCAACCGGGGGCTAATTCTAAAGTGATGCCGTTGGTGTCAATCTCTGTTAACCAAACTATTCCATTGCGTGATGTTTTATACGAAGTAGCAGATCAGGCTAACTATGATGTAGAAATTGATCCTCGTATTCGTGGTGCGATTATCTTCTCTGCTAAAAACCGTCCTTTAGATGTTGTGATTGAGCGTATTTCTGAAATTGCTGGCCTCCGATTCAGCTTTGATGATGATATTATGCGTGTAGAAATTGATACGCCTTATCACAAGACCTATAAAATTAATTACCTTGCGCTTAAACGCGATAATGCAAGCTCGATTAGTAATGATATTTCGATCGTTTCTGGTGAAGGATCTGACACTGGTTCTAACTTCTCTGCTGTGAATGAAAGCAGTATTGATTTCTGGGCAGAGCTGGAAACTAACCTTACCCAAATATTGGAATCTAATCGTGATGCGAATAGTTTATTAACTTCTAAAGACCCCCGTATTTCTGCGGTTCAAGAGAATCCAGCACCTGTGACGCCTATTGTCATGGATGCAGAAGGTAATATCAGCGAAACTGGGCCAAATGTTCAAGTTCAAGCACCAAATACGGTCTTACGTGTTGAGACATTAGAAGAGGAAGATGAAACTGCGGACACAAGTGAGGAAGATCCATTTGCGGCACGTTTCTCTCTTAATAAACAAGCTGGTATGGTTTCTGTATTTGCGCCAGAACGCCTACATAAACGCGTTGACGAATATATGAAAGATCTTAAAAAATCTGTTTCTGCTCAGGTCTTAATCGAAGCAAAAGTTTTGGAAGTTACGCTTAATGATGAATTTTCAGCTGGTATTAACTGGGGCGCCGTAGATTTATTTGAGGGGACTTCTCTTGGTTTTGGTCTTGCTAGTGGTTCTGTACGAGGCGTATTAAACCCTGCACCAACACCATCATCTGACTTTGGTTTTAATTATACAGGTAATGATTTCACAGCCGCAATTGATGCCTTATCACGTTTTGGTACTGTGCATGCCTTAGCAAGTCCACGATTGACTGTGTTGAATAACCAATCAGCGGCGCTTAATGTTGCTAAAAATGTTGTTTATTTTGAAATTGAGGCTGAAACAACCTCTTCAGACTCAGGTATCGTCACAACATTCGAAACAGATGCTAAAACAGTGCCTGAGGGTGTGCTGATTAACGTACAACCTGCAATCGACTTGGATCGCCGTACTGTTTCTATGGCCGTGAGACCAACAGTGACAAATATTGATAGCTTTACCAATGATCCAAACCCAGAATTAGTGGGGATTGGTCGTACAGCTACATTTGAAGGTGTGACGGTAACATCACCTGTTCCTGTTGTGAATGTTCAAGAATTTGATTCAATTATTCAAGTGAATAGCGGGCAAGCTGTGGTTTTAGGTGGGCTTATTCAAGATCGTTCAAGTTCTACTCAAAATGGCGTGCCTATTTTAAGTGAAATGCCCTTCGTTGGAGCTGCGTTCCGTAATCAGCAGGATGAAATCAAAAAAACTGAGTTAGTGGTCTTTTTACAAGCTACGATTGTTGAGGGTAATAATACTGTCCACGACACAGATAAAGATTTATATAGAACATTTAGCCAAGATCGTCGCCCATTAAAGTTTTAATAGATTAAGTGTGAATCATTATTTAGAGGACTAATATGTCTTTATTGTTAGTCAAATATGTTTTAACCGCAGCCATTAGAGATCGGTTAGTGCTTGCATTTCTTTTGTTACTTTGTGTAGGAACTAGCCTTTCTTTCTTTCTCGGATCAGCGGCTATAGTAGAAACAGCGCAATTCACAATTGTGTTTGCCGCAGCTGGTTTACGGTTTGCTGCCGTCCTAAGTTTAGTTTTATTTATTGTATTTTATTTACGTCGCTCATTTGACGCACGTGATGTTGAATATTTACTATCTAAACCAATTTCACGATTACAATTTTTGTTTTCCCATTTCATTGCGTTTTTGTTGTTAGCCTTGTGTTTAGCCGTATTGGTTACTGTAACGGTTTATATTGCAGGGATGGGCAAAATAGAAATTAACAGTATTCTGTTGTGGGGTGCTAGCTTGCTGGTTGAGTTGATCGTCATGGCGGTTATATCGTTATTTTTTGCTATGGTGTTAACCAGTGCCGTGTCAGCCACAATGATCACATTTGCTTTTTACGTGCTCTCCCGCTTAATTGGGCAGATATTAGGTATTATTGCTGAGGGAACTGATATGGGGATTTTCACAGTTTTAGAAAATATAATGTTAATGGTGTCTGTCTTTGTGCCTAGGCTGGACTTGATGGGACAATCCTCTTGGTTGTTGTATGGCTTGGAGGGGAATATTAACCTAGAGGTTATTTTTACACAGGCGTTACTCTTTTGCGGTCTGATATTATCTGCCGCTTATTTTGATTTGTCTCGCAGGCAGTTCTGATGAGAAAGTTTATTTCTTATCCTCTTTTAGCTTTAATCTTTTTTTTGTTTTTAAATGTTGCTGTCTGGCGCCAGGCTCATGTTGTTCAGGCTCCATGGGCAAATGTTCCGCCCGCACCTGAAAAAGAAAAGTCAGCAATGATAGCGTTGAGTGATAAGCAGCTCGCCTATCGCTATTATGGGCTTATGTTGCAAAATACAGGAAGCATAGGCGCGCAAGATGTTTCTTTAAATGATATTGACTATGCAAAGCTTCAGGACTGGCTTTTTTTGGAAGATTACCTTGATCCTGTTTCGAACCATGTTCCCATGCTTGCTGCGCAATATTTTGGTGCTATAGAGGATTCGGAGAAGTTGAATTATATTCATGATTATTTAGCTGTTGTTGGTGTTAGGCCTTATAATAATAAGTGGCGTTGGCTGGCACATGGCGTTTTTATTGCTCGTCATGTTCAGAAGGATAACGATAAAGCATTGGAAATGGCTTATAAATTGGCCTCTAACAAAGACCCTGATATGGCGACGTGGGCAAAGCAAATGCCTGCTTTTATCTTGAATGACCAAGGTGATACCAATACAGCTTATGAAATAATGTTAAATATTTTGATAGATAATGTTGATATAATGTCACCACAAGAAATTTTTTATATGCGTGATTATATTTGTAATACATTATTAGATGAACGACCTAAATCGGATAAACCCGATTTTTGTACGGAAATTAACAGCTAGGGAGCGAGCTAATAGAGTTTTTAAGTGGAAATTTTAGTGTCATAGAATTGTTAGCTCTTTTTGGGTTAGCGCAATGTATTTATATATTGGTGTATATGCTTTTCCGCTCAGGGCGGCTCTCGCGTGGGCTTTTACCCGCTGCATTTTTTCTGATTTTATCATTCGCTTTCTTGTTTACAGCAGCTCAACAGAGTTGGGGGGGCTTTTCTTATTATTATGACCAAATTTTATGGGTTTTATGGACGGTCTGTGCTCCATTAAGTGTTTTGCTTATTGTTCAAATTTTGCGGGTTACAGAGATACCACGTTTGGCTTATTTCAATTTACTTTTACTTGTACCCATTGCTTATTACTTCGCTTTTACTTACGCCAAAAGTTTTGGGGGATGTCTGACTTTAAAATCTTGTGAAGGGCTAATGGAATGGTTGGATGTATTTGGCTTGATTATTGGTGCAATTAGCTTGCTAACCATTTGGGTCAAAAGAGATCTGATTGATGGTGTGCGCTTGCGTAAGAATGGTCGTGAGCGTTATTGGCTTATTATTGCTCTTATTGCGATGAACATAATATTATTACTTACTGCCCTTGTTAGTTTTAACGATATTATTGATGCAGACATCCAAAAATCCATACGTGTCCTTATGGGGATAGCATTCACATATGTTGCCTCGACGAGTTTGTTTCGTATATATCCTTACGCTGTTTACATCAAGCCACGTGATAAAAGCGATAAAAATCACTTGTCAGATAAGGATATTGGTGTGGCGATGGGGGTTGAAATGCTGCTTTATCGTGATAAGGCTTATCAAGAGCAGAGCTATAACCGTGCCAAAATGGCGAAAGAGTTAGGGGTTGCCGAATCAACGCTCTCAAAAATCGTAAATTTATACTTTGAGAAGAGTGTTCCTTTGCTATTGAATGAGCTGCGTGTTGATGAAGCGAAGGTTTTATTGCAACAAACCGATGTGGACATTGCTACTTTGTCAGAAGAGGTTGGGTTTAACTCTTTGGCTAGTTTTAATAGAGTTTTCAAGGAGATAACAGGGTTCGCCCCTGGTCGTTTCCGTGAGCTTGCGGTCAAAAAATAACTGTTTTTACAAAATGATATGTCAAAAGACAAAATGATAAACGCCTATTTGGGGTAGGTGCTATATTTATAGATATAGTTTTATTGTTTACGCACTTAGTAATCTTTTATTAACCAATATTGCGTAATTTTTAGGGCTATCTATGATGGTATAAATGAGGTAGAATCATCATGTTTTTCGGTTCTCGGGAAATATTTTCTATCTTATGTATGTAAATCTTTAAACTTAATTTCTATTCTTATAAGGAGAGAAAAATGGAAATATCTAAAACACATAACAACGAATCTGGTTTCACATTGGTGGAATTGGCGATCGTTATGATTATTATTGGTCTTTTGATCGGTGGTATTCTTAAAGGTCAAGAGTTAATCAATAACTCACGCGTAACAGCGACTGTTGCACAAATTAAAGGTATTGATGGCGCAATTTCAACATTCCGCGATAAATATTCTGCTTTACCAGGGGATATGGCTAACCCAGCTGGTCGCTTACCTGGTTGTAACGCTGTACCATGTAACGTTACTGGTAATGGTGATAGCGTAATCCTCGCAAATGCTGCTGGTGCTAACTTTGGTAGTGCAGTTCCAGTTGCTACTGGTGTTAACGGTGAAGGTGTTCGTGCTTTTTCACATTTGGCTGCGGGCGACATGATTTCTGGTGTTAATCCAACAGCTGCAGGTGCAGTTACTGCTGGTGTTCATTTACCAGAAGCTAAAGTTGGCGGTGTATTTTTCCTTGGGCATCGTGCCAGTGGATTACAAGCACATACTGCTGCTGCTACCAATGCTCCAAGATCTGGTCACTATATTGCCATTAATGGATCAGTTGCTGCTGTTGCAGCTGCAACAGGTAGATTGACACCTCAACAAGCTAGTGCAATTGACCGTAAAATTGATGATGGTGATCCAAATACAGGTGCTGTTCGTGCAAACACTGCGGCTACTTGTATAACTGCTGGTGTATATGCGGAAAACAATGAAGGCGGAAACTGTGCTCTATATGCACGTGTTCAAGGTTAATTTAACCTAATACTTCATAAGAATTTTAAAGAGCCTCGTTTGAGGCTCTTTTTTTATGCGTGATTTTTAAGAGAGCTCTTTGATTAACGCATCGCCCATTTGGCTGGTGTTGACTTCCGTGCATCCGTTAGCCATGATGTCAGGCGTACGAATACCTTTGGTTAAAAGAGCTTGCACAGCTTGCTCAATTTTGTCAGCTTGAGCGCCACAGTCTAAAGAATATCTAAGCGCCATAGCAAAGCTTAAGATTGTTGCAAGCGGATTTGCTTTACCTTGTCCTGCAATATCGGGCGCTGAGCCGTGTACAGGCTCATATAATCCTGCAACACCTTTTGCGCCAAGGGAGGCAGAAGGGAGCATGCCAAGTGATCCTGTAAGCATAGCCGCCGCATCGGATAATATATCGCCAAATAGATTATCTGTGACAATCACATCAAACTGTGAGGGATTGCGGAGCAGTTGCATGGCGCAATTATCGGCATACATATGCTCTAAGTTCACATCGCTAAATTCGGCCTTATGTAACGCCGTCATATCTTCGCGCCATAATTTACCGCTTTCCATGACATTGGCTTTTTCGCAGGAGTGTACTTTGTTGCCGCGTTTACGCGCCAAATCAAAGGCCACGCGTCCTACACGCTCGATCTCATAAGTCTCATAGACTTGCGTATTAACGCCACGTCGTTGACCATTGCCTAAGTCTTCGATCCCGCGTGGTTCACCGAAATAGACGCCACCTGTTAGTTCACGGACGATTAAAATATCCAACCCTTTAACAATTTCTGGTTTTAAGGTAGAGGCATCAATTAAAGCATCAAACACAAGCGCAGGTCTTAAATTAGCAAAAAGCTGTAACTCTTTACGAAGTTTGAGCAAACCAGCTTCTGGGCGTTTGTTGTAATCAACGTTATCCCATTGTTGTCCACCGACTGAACCCATAATAATGGCATCTGAGGCACGACATTTATCAAGTGTTTCATCTGCTAATGGTTCGCCATAACGCTCATAAGCGGCTCCACCAATATCATCTTCATGCAGGGTAAAGGATAAGTCTTCACTGTCTTCTAACCATCCAATAACTTTGCGCACTTCTGTCATGGCCTCTGGGCCAATGCCGTCACCAGGGAGGATTGTTAATGTGAATTCTTTATTGCTCATTGAGAAACGTCCATATTAGTGAAATAAAAATCATTATTAATAGAAGTGATTAGGCTGTAATTAAGTGATTTTAATTGATCAATTATCTTAGATTTTTCACCATCTAACAGCTCTATTTGTATATAGCATTTTTTGTCTTTGAGCGTTTTTGTCATACCCTTTATAACATGGTGCTCATAACCCTCGACATCAATTTTGCATAGAAGCGCCTTACCTTTTAATTTCAAATGGCTATCAATTGTAACCTGAGAAACGGTTATGTGGTTATCATTGGCAATTGCGTCTAAATTGGCCATCTTAGAAGTGCCGCTATTCGTTGCAGGGGATAATGAAAAAGTCTTTTCCTCTTTCTTGTCACCGGCGGCATAAGGATGAACATTAACCTTTTCCATTAAGCCATTCATTGCAATATGACCATATAATTGAAATAAATTTCTGGGGTCGCATTCGAAACTATGAATGGTTGGAATATTTGTTGTTTTGCCCAAAATACAGCTGTAAAGCCCGAAATTTGTTCCTATATCAAGGAAGGCGTCAAAGGAATGGGTGCTTAATAAATTGGACATTAAAAGCAATTGTTCTTTTTCGTATCCTCCCTCAACCCACAAGCGTCTATCAATATAGTTATCTGGGCGAACACAAAATTCTGTATTGCTGATAGAAACGATTTTGTGACGCGTCGCACTTACGTATTTGTAATATTTACGCGCTAAGCTGGTCTTTAGTTTTGTTAACATCTGTGTTCCTTATAATGACTTTTTATATAGCCAGCTTCTTTTTTCTTGGTCTTTTTGTTCAAATTCTGCGATATGCGGTTTTTTCTCTTCGGTAAGGCCTATGTCATCTAGTCCGTTGATTAAGCTGTGCTTTCTGGAAGGGTCAATTTCAAAGTCGAAAGACAACACGTTACCGCGTGTGATTGTTTGCTTCTCAAGGTCAACCGTGATTGCGCCATCTGGATCGTCTTCTGCGCTTTTCATTAATTGTTCAACCTGTTCTCTGGGTAATTGAATGGGTAAAATACCGTTTTTGAAGCTATTGTTATAGAATATGTCAGCAAAGCTTTCTGCAATCACGCAACGAAAGCCCATATCTAAAATAGCCCAAGGGGCGTGCTCGCGGCTTGAACCACAGCCAAAATTCTCACCCGTGATTAGGATTGAAGCATCTTTATACTGAGGTTGGTTAAGAATGAAATCCGCTTTAGGGCTACCATCTTCATTATAGCGTATGTCATTAAAGGCGTGTACACCAAGACCTGTACGTTTGATGGTGCGTAAGAATTGTTTGGGGATGATAATGTCAGTATCAACATTAATCATGCGAAGCGGGGCGGCGATGCCCGTAAGTTGCGTAAATTTTTCCATGTCCATTTTTTAACGGACAGGGAGCCACAGTGCAATAAATAATTTAAGGAAAGCTTGGTGTTAATACAGGGCGTCTAGTTGCGTCGTTTTTTGCGAATTCTACTTCTAGTTCTTGCAATCTGGGTAAAAACGCGCGGAAGGCATTAATGATAACAGGGTCAAGACCACCGTGATATTTTTGATCCTCATAAAGCCTTAGAACAACACTCTCTGGTGTTCTTATTTCACCGCGGTCTATTTGTTGTTGACGTGGGATTAAGTCACCATCATAGGCGTCAACAACACACATTGTTTTCATGATAGGGCCCAATGCGCTATCTTTTAAACCTTGTGGGCCTTCTCCGTCTAAGCGTTCGTGGTGGTACATTGAGGCACCTTTTAGGGCCAAAATATAGTCGCTTTGTCTGAATAATGTTGATGCTTCCATCTGTTTTAAAACGTCATCGATGACTTTGGGGCCTAATTCAGCATGTCGCTTTTGGTCAGCTTTTTCTTCTGGCGTAGGTGCTCTGTCTAATGTCCAAATGGTTGCTCGCTTGTAATGTTCATCTGTCTTGCCAATGTCGTGATGTTTGAAAATTTCGAATAGATTATCACATGTCATTTGTGTTTTTTCTAAAGATTCAAAACAAAAAGCTCGTAATATCGTTGCCGCTCTTAACATATGAGGGGCTAATTGTTTTGCGCCATAATCATTTATGCCTGCACCATAGGCCAAGATACGGGTGTCTAGAGCCGCTTGAAATTTGGCACGCTCATCAAAATGTACGTCTACTTCTGCATAATGATTATAGCTTTTTGCAAGGCTATAGATATCCGCACGAATAATTCGAGTTTGGTCTAACATATATGTACTCTATTCAAATGTTATTAAAGGCAAAGATCTCTTAGGTATTCACAAGGTCTTGCAGCAGGGCTTGCTCCTTGAGATTTTCTTAATTCATCTGCATCTGCTCTTCTTTTGATTGCTTCTTTATTTGCAGAATGATCGTCTTCAAAGTTATTGTAGGCTCCAGGATTATCTTTTTCAATAGCTGCGGATAGGGCTTGTTTAAGCCCATCTATTGCTGTTTGATCTTCTTGGGGGAAGTTTTCGGCAAAAATACCACCGCCTTGCGTCATGAAGCTGGATAGCTCGACTAAAGGAAAGGCGACAGTTTCAAGTTTGCCATCTGGCTTAATTGGTTTAAGTTGGTTGTCAGGGAATTCCAAATAAAGGGCGTTAATTTGCGTGTGTAATTTTCTAACGCTGTTATTTAAAGCGTCAGATCCTCTATAGTTATCTCTAGCAACTTCTAGAATGCTTCTCGTGATGGCGTCACTTAGCTTTGAGATATTATCAAGGCGTTCTTCATTGGTTGTGGCAACACTCTTAACGCTAGGTTTAAGATCTCTATCTAACAGTTCTAATTCTGCAGCAGCCGGCTCATGGCTGTCTGCCATAGCAGGTGATCTAAAATAGCCTGTTGAGGCAAGGGCACCAATACCTAACTCTATACAAAATTTACGTCTATTCATAAGTTTCCCCTTAAATATATAAAATATAAGCATTGTTTACAGAATTAAATATAATTTGTAAACAGCTATTTTCATAATAATTAAAAATACACATAATAATTTGTTTGCATAATTTAAGTATTTGCGGTAATAACGTCCCTGAAATAAGATTTTTAAACGTTAGAAGACATAAGGCATGTTGTGGATTCTAAACAAATGAGGAGTGAGTAAGATGAATAATACAGTAACAAAACTTTTAACGGCGGGAACATTGGGTGTTGTTTTGGCAACACAGTTCGGTTGCGCAACAGTGGCATCGCAAGGTGGCCGTGGTGCTGATACGCTGGAAGGTATATCAGCGTCTGATAATAAGGTAGAAGCTGCTAAAAAAGCAGGAACAGGTCTTTTTAATAGTGTTGTTGGCGTTTTTAAAAGCCGTGGAGACCAAGCCATGCGTATTTTTAATAATTTCCGCGGTGCTGATGGAAAAGATGCCATTGCAGATAAAGCAGAAATTTTTAAAATCCAAAAAGCCCTTAAAAAAGCTGGTTATGAAGGGGCTGATGGTAAAGAATTAGTGGTAGATGGAAGCTTGGGTGTGGATCCTGAGAATTCTAATACTATCTTTGCTTACCAAAACTTCAATGAAAATAATGGTGGAAAAGTAGATTTTTCATCTACCGCTATTGAAGCAGTGGTAGAAGCAAATGCGGAGAAATCAGCTCCTGCGGTTAAAGCTAATGGTGATGCTCCTACGCAAATGCCAGCACCAGGTGAATAATTAAGAATTAAAGAGTTTTTTTATTTCAGAACTTAAGTAAACAAATTCTATTTGCATAATATTTTAATTTGTAGTATTAGCTTTGTCATAGATATTTATGATGAATGATATGAGGAATAAAATAATGAACAAAGCAATGAGAGACTTTGCAATAAGAGCTGCAATTGTGATCCCAACGGCACTTAGCTTAACTGGATGTTTTGAAATAGGTAACCCAAGGGTTGATGAACTCACTCACTCTACTAACGATAAAGTTAGAAACATGATTGATCGTGATGCAAGAAAGCACCGCGCGTTAATCGCCAATGGTTGTTTAGCTGGCGGTCAAGACAGCGGTGATGCAAGTGCTATTTCGGAAGAAGCCACTCAAAAATTTAATGAGCTTTTCGGTACTCATTTTACATTTGCGACACTTCCAACTAGCGTTGTCAAAAGAGCTACGGCTAACTTGATCTTTTGCCAAGATATTGCAGTACCACCAGCGCGAACGCTAACAATAGCTGAGTAAATATAAGTTAAAGAATTTTCAAAAAGCCAGCTTTGATAGCTGGCTTTTTTTTAATCTAGAAATTCGCGGACATCGGCTAGCTTGCCTTTGATGGCGGCGGCGGCGGCCATGGCGGGGGACATTAAGTGGGTACGACCACCGCGCCCCTGACGCCCCTCAAAATTACGGTTGGAGGTGGAGGCGCAACGCTCTCCTGGTTCCAGCTTGTCGGCGTTCATTGCCAAGCACATAGAACAACCCGGTTCACGCCAATCAAAGCCTGCATTGATTAGAATCTCAGCAAGGCCTTCTTCTTCGGCCTGCGCCTTAACCAAGCCAGACCCCGGAACAACCATCGCGAGCTTCACGTTATCGGCAATTTTATGTCCTTCGGCGATTTTGGCGACGGCGCGGATATCTTCGATCCGTCCATTGGTGCAAGAGCCGATAAAGACTTTATCAATCTCAATGTCCTGCAACTTCATGCCGGCGGTAATGCCCATATATTCAAGCGCACGAACCGTTGAGTCTTGTTTGGATTGCTCAGTGAAATCCTTAGGGAAGGGGACATTAGCTGTAATCGGTAGCACGTCTTCGGGCGTTGTGCCCCATGTGACGATGGGCGCAATATCTTCGGCCTTAAGGGTGATTTCTTCGTCATAAACTGCGCCCTCATCACTGGCGAGCGTTTGCCAATAGCTTACGGCTTTATCCCACTCTGCGCCTTTGGGCGCCATCGGGCGACCCTTTAGGTAATCATAGGTTGTTTGGTCAGGGGCGACTAAGCCAGCACGTGCGCCAGCCTCAATCGACATGTTACACATGGTCATGCGTCCTTCCATCGATAGGCTTTGAACAGCTTCGCCTGCGAGTTCCAGGACAAAGCCTGTTCCGCCAGCTGTGCCGATTTTACCGATGATGGCTAACATCATGTCTTTGGCGCTAACGCCGTCTGCCAATTGTCCTGTCACCGTAATAAGCATGGATTTTGCTGGGCGTTGAATTAAGGTCTGCGTGGCAAGCACATGCTCGACCTCAGATGTCCCAATCCCAAACGCCAAAGCGCCGAACGCGCCATGTGTTGAGGTGTGAGAGTCTCCACAGACAATTGTGCAACCTGGTTGGGTAAAGCCTTGCTCTGGGCCGATAATATGTACGATCCCTTGGCGTTTATCGTTCATGTCGAATAGCTGGACGCCGAACTCCTCGCAGTTTTTGGAGAGGGTCTCAACCTGAATACGGCTATCTTCTTCCTTAATTCCTTCGGAGCGGTCGGTTGTGGGTACATTATGGTCGGCAACAGCCAGTGTTGCATGGGTTTTGGCTACTTTACGGCCTGCAATGCGTAAGCCCTCAAATGCCTGCGGGGAGGTGACTTCATGCACCAAGTGGCGGTCAATATAGATTAGCGACGTGCCGTTCTCATCGGTATGGATAACATGGTCATCCCATATTTTTTGAAATAAGGTGCGTGGGGCTGTTGTCATGATGGCTATATCTCTATTAATCGTATGTAATTGAATAGTGTTTATAGCGCAGAGCAGGGGTGATGTTCAACCATATTTAGGGTATATAAAGAAAAAGCTTGATGTTTTTATGTAAATATAATATTGTACGGCAGAATTTAAATAAATGAGGGTTTTAAAATGTCAACAGGACGTATCAGAACAGTAGCAGGAGGCGCAGTAATCTTTTGTGCAGGTTTTTTATCGGCAGAACCTATTACGAACTTGTATAACAGCAGAACAATAGGCTGTATCGTTAATGCAAATGATGAATCCTATATTGTTAGTGCTGACAAGCATGTTGATCGTAAGGTTTTAGAGGTTAACTGGGGTATGCATAGGTGCGAACCTTTATCTCTTAGTCTGCGAGGTGCAACACCAATAATCAACGCGGAAGTTAGCCTAAGGCAAGAAGAGTATACTGGAATTCCTGAAGGGTTTGAGTGGGCCAATGCCTCTAGTGGACGGCCTGGTGTTTCCAATAAACCACAACCGGAATAATTTTTTACTTAGTAGCTACAACTAAAAAAGGCGGTATTGATACCGCCTTTATTTTTAATTATTTCAACAAGATAAATCTTATTCTTCAGCTGGCACTTCAGGTGCTGGTGCGTTTGCTGCAGCTTCTTCAGCGGCTTTCGCTTTTGCAGCAGCTTCTTTTGAAGCAACTTTATCTGCTTTACGCTTATCTTCAGCAACTTTGTTAACTTTACGACTTTTAGCTTTTGCTGCTTTTTTCTCTGCGGCACGTTGTGTTTTACTGATGGCCTTCTTCGCGTCCACATCAACAACTTCCATACCGTGACCTGTTGTACGCTCTGTAATACGCGCTGATTTACCGCGACGATCACGTAGGTAGTAAAGTTTCGCACGACGGACAGAACCGCGACGAACAACTTCAATGCTGTCTAGACGAGGGGATAGAAGCGGGAATACACGCTCAACACCTTCACCAAGGCTGATTTTACGGACTGTGAAAGAACCGTTCATGCCTGAACCACTACGCGCGATACAAACACCTTCGAAGGCCTGAACACGTTCACGTGTACCTTCTTTAATTTTTACGTTTACTTTTAATGTATCTCCAGGGGAGAAATCAGGCATTGTTTTGCCTTCTAATAGTTTTTCAGCTTGTTGAGCTTCAAATTTTTGTAAGATATTCATTTTATTATCCTTAATTTTCAATATGTTACGCGAAGCTCGATAATCAACTATAAAAATAGAAGGCAGCTTCATTTCCGTTTTAATCATAAAAACTACCGCTTTTTACTGGAAATGCTAGAGTTATGCAAGTTTTATATTGACATTTATACTTTACATAAATATATTATCTTCAAACTTTAAGACAGGGAGTTAGCAATGAAAATATCATTATGCACAACATGTATGAATAGAGTGAAGCATTTAAAAGATACTTTGCTGCAAAACCTAGCCAATAATCCAGATATGGAAGGGCTAGAAGTAGAGTTTGTCGTGCTGAATTATAATAGTCGTGATAGTGAACTCGATAAAGACGATCCGTTTTTAGACCCTGTTGATATGCACGAATGGATGACGACTGACCCTGATATGGTTGAAGCGATTAAATCTGGCCGTGTTGTTTATGCGCGCACAGAAGATCCAAAAACGTTTCACATGTCACACGCAAAAAATATGGCACACCGTTTAGCAACGGGTGACGTTGTTTGTAATGTGGATGCAGATAATTTTACAGGTGAAGGCTTTGCTGCATTTTTAGCGGAAGCCTTTAGCAAAAACCCTGACATTGTTATTAATCCTTCGCATGGTATTAGTAAAAGAATGCCTGAAGGAGAAACTGGTTTTTTCGGACGTGTTGCTATTAGTCGGCAAAGATTTATGGGTCTTGGTGGGTATGATGAAGATTATCAAGGTTGGGGTGAAGAGGATACAGATTTTTTACGTCGCGCAAAATTGTCAGGGGCTCATCACGTGCGCTTTGAACAATTAGATTTTTTACAAGTTATACCACATGATAATGAAGCGCGTGTTAGCAATATGGTCTCCACTGAAGCAGAAAAAACGGCTGAGCTTAGTAGGGTTGATAATATGAGAAGAAGTAATAGTATTATTGAGAAATTTGAAGCGGTTATGCATAGATTGCCAACGCTTCTTTACAAGCCTATTTCAGCCAATAGTGGTGCATTCTTTGGTACAGGACGGTACAAAAAGGATTAGAGCAGGTGCGTGAATCTATTCCTCCCGTGGGCGGATTAAATTGTGAAGTGTTTGGTAGAACGGCTCGCGGCTATTACAATTATTTCAGTGGTCGTC
>JABAZY010000002.1:51258-70623 GCA_018608245.1 Alphaproteobacteria bacterium
TCTTAACCCTGAGGTTATTTCTCCAACAAATCAGGCCGTAAAGCTTTCGTGATTTTTAAGCTTTGGTCTTTGCGCCATTCTTCGATTTTGGCGTGGTTGCCATTCTTTAGCACTTCTGGGACTTCATAAGTTTTACCCGTTGCACTGTCCCACTCGGCAGGGCGAGTGTAATGTGGGTATTCCAATAGACCGCCTGTATTTGTACCAAAGCTTTCATTATCTGCGGTCTCTTCGTTACCCATGACACCAGGGAGGAGGCGGATGCAGGCATCCATTAAGATAAGCGCGGCTGGTTCTCCGCCTGACAACACATAGTCACCAATAGAAATTTCTTCGAACTCATGTGCTTCAAGAACGCGCTGGTCAACACCTTCATAGCGCCCACATAGCAAGGTGATGTTGTCTTCGGTGCTGAGTTCCTTGGCAAGGGCTTGGTTCAAGACTTTACCGCGTGGGGATAGATATATTTTTCGTCCCTGTTTTGGCACGGACAGGAGTGCTGCTTCAATTATATCGGGGCGCATTACCATGCCAGCACCACCGCCATAGGGCGTATCATCAACGGTTTTATGTATGTCTTGCGCGAAATCACGAATGTTGATGGCCTTATAAGCCCAGTCCCTACGCTCTAAGGCTCTACCTGCTAAAGATTGCCCCAACATGCTTGGGAACATTTCGGGGAATAAAGTTAGTATGTTGAACTTAATGGCCATGCTTAGGTTATAGCGGTAAGGAGAGGAATTCAGCAATAAGATAATTTATTGACATATTAATTTATGGGGTGCTATATCTATCGGAAATGAGTTTCAAGTAAATGGAGTAAGTAATGGTCGCTAAGAATTTTGCATTGGCAGTAAAAACAACTATTTATGGTTCATCTACTTATTCTTTTATTCCAGGACAAACCAACAAGCAGTATTCAAATGCATATGAAGGGTCTTTTAATCGTTTGGCTCAATCTGTGTGTGGTAAGCCAGAGAAGGGGCTTCGTTATGACGATCGCTTTTATGTTGCTAGGATTTTAAAGTCAAAAGAAACAGAACTTATAGCCTCTGGAAATACTAAAGTTACGCATGGTGAAGTCTTGAGGGCAGTGATGACGGATATGGGTTGGAAAAGAAAGCGCTCTTCCACGAATTCAACAACGTCTTTAAGTGAGTTTATAAGAAATTCTCAAATTGTCGTTTCGATGCCAACTAAGCCAGTGCCTCAAGCGTTAAAAGTGGATTCATACCAGATTCATTAGCATAAACTTCGGGCGGCTTTATCTGCATAAATGGTAACGTCTTTCCAGCCACGCGACGCGTGGGCAGGGAAGTTAGAGTCGGTATCATCATAGAGAAGTTTTTGTAGTGCTTTAGCTTTATTAATGCCTGATATCATAATTGCTGAGCCATGAGTAGCCTCGCTTAAATTAGCCATTCCTAGCGATATGCCCTGTGAGAGATCGTCTTTAACATGGCCTAATATTTCTGCATTTTGTATGAGCGCGGGGCCTATATCCCCGACAAAGGTGCGTCCATCGTGCGGTGCGCCGGGCATATTCCAGAGGAAATGACCATCATCACCAATGCCAAGAATGTTATAATGTAGCCCACCAATGCGTTCTAAATTATCTTCGATACGATTAACTTCTTCTAAGAGTTCTGCCGCACTTAACTGTCCAGATTTTATATTGAATGTATGTTCTAAACCTTCTGGACGACTTAGATGGTTCCATAGTCTAGCGCGGATAACGTTCAGTAATCTTTCTGGGTCATTAATATCTAAACCAATATATTCATCATATTGTTGGTATGTAATTTGTTCAAATATTTCCCTTAAGCGCCCAGTGTCTTTGGCAATTAAATCAAAAAATTCATATTGAGTACGACCAACAGCAATACCAAAATTTCTAGCGCCCCTGTCAAAAGCGGCAATGGCGATTTGTCCTGTCTCGTAAGACATATGATGAATATCATCACATTCAACTAATGTTTGTTCAAATTCTTGCATAGTGGTTTACGTTTACCTATGTGATGAATTTATGTCAATATGCAGAGTGTTGACATAACCTAAAATATTTTTTATATTCATTTTTTAAGGGAGAAAAATAATGCAAGCTTACACAGCCAGCGCTGAACCAAAACCTACAGATAATGATAATGATGATGAAGTAACAGAACAAGTTTCTGTTGATGCAGTTCCTGATTCTGAAACCCCAGTTGAAGAAGAGTCTCAAAAAACGAACAGTAATTGGCGTAGGTCAACGGGCCCTAATGGACCGTA
Source organism: Alphaproteobacteria bacterium (assembly GCA_018608245.1). GTDB lineage: Bacteria > Pseudomonadota > Alphaproteobacteria > Micavibrionales > Micavibrionaceae. The sequence continues at coordinate 53,527 of JABAZY010000002.1, forward strand.
AAAATTAGTCTAGTAATCCTTCTGGGATTTCTATGGTGATTTTGTCTTCTGCTATATCTAACACTGTATCATCGGTGAAGGGGAGGTAGAAGCTCTCGCTTTCTGCGGGTTGAATTTCGAGTAGGTCGCTGGCGCCGAAATTTTCGACGGCGATAATTATCCCAATTTTCTCCCCAGCTTTATCCACGGCTTCTAGGTTAATAAGGTCGTTGATATAGACTTCGTCACCATCTGTTTCGGGGAGGAGGTCTTCGTTAACGTATAATTCTGTTCCGCGTAGTTTTTCTGCTTGCGTGCGATCAGTGATGCCATCAACTTCAGCCAGCCAATGTTTGGCCGTTGCATTTTTTAAGGTAATTTTGAGTGTTTTATCTCCAGTTGGATTTGTAAATAAATCTCCAGAGGCGAGTTGAACATTATCGGCAAAGACATGCAGTTTGACCAACCCCTTAATACCATGGGCGGTAGCTATTTTTGCGACACAAATTCTGTTCATATTATATAATAAAAATTAAGGAGAGGGAGGGTATTAGCGCACTCCCTCTCGATAAAATTATTCAGCTTTAGGCTCTTCGGCTTTAGCTTCCTCAGCAGGTGCTTCTGCTTCAGCAGCAGGAGCGTCATCAGCTTTTGCTTCTTCAGCAGGAGCTTCGGCAGGTGCCTCTTCTTTTGGTGCGGCTTCTGCTTCAGCGGCAGCCGCTTTGGCTGCTTTTTTAGCTTCTGCTTCTTCGGCCTTAGCAGCTTCTGCAGCTTCAGCTTGTGCTTTTTTCTTTTCTTCCTTATCAGCTAAACGCATCTTAGTTTTTTCCGATGGCTTACCTTTGTTAGGATTATTTGGTGTTGCTGGCATCGGTGCGATACCTGCTTTACCCAAGAATACTGCAACACGGTATGAAGGCTCTGCACCTTCACCAAGCCAATGCTTGATACGGTCTTCGTTAAGGTTCACACGGTTGTCATCTTCTTTTGCAAGCAATGGGTTGTATGTACCCAAACGCTCGATGTAGCGTCCATCACGCGGCATGCGTTTATCTGCAACCACGATACGGTAGAATGGGCGGTCTTTACGTCCGCCTCTTGATAGTCTCATTGATAGTGCCATTTTACTTCTCCTTTTAGTTAAATGTTTTAGACATTATAATTTCATCAATATATTCATCAGAATTTGCGCGCTTATAATATTGGGGAATACGCGCATCTTCTTGGAATCCTAATTTCTTATAGAATTTTTGAGCTTTTGGATTGTCAGCTTCCACCCATAAGTCAATTCTTCTAAATCCTTTTTGTTTCAAATCTTCAACAACATCATTTAAGAATATTGTTCCATATCCTTTACCGTGATGTTGAGACTTAATTGCTAAAGTTCCTAAATTAACAACATGAGATGTTCTTGCAGTTCCATATGAGCAAGCGCACATCCCAATAGTTTCGTTGTTTTGTTCATAGATATAAACAGCATCGTTGTTCATAAATTTTTCAAATATAGGTTCAAAAGTTTTTTTGTCAGAAATCTCATAGAGTAGGTATGGGTTGTTTGCCTCATCCATGTAAATTTCATAAACGTCATCAAAATCATTTTTATTTATTGTTCTCATTTACGCTTCCCCTTTTTTTGGCGGGGTTTGCGGTTTTTCTTGGTGCCGCCGCGGGTTTGCATGCCGGGCATTCCACCGCCAGCGCCAAGGCCGGGTAGACCGCCACCCATGCCGCCCAAACCAGCTAAGCCAGTGGGAAGGGCAGATTGTGAGTTATTATCATCAAATGGGTTTTCACCAAGTGGGCTACCAGATACTTCTGCACCTAGGCCATCTGGGTCCATGCTATTCGCCATCATTTCAAGCTCGTCGCCTTTACCGCCCATCAGACCTTTCATCTGTTTCATCATACCGCCCATGCCCATCTTCTTGATGCGCTTCATCACGGTTTCCATTTGTTGCTGTTGCTTGCACAGCTTATTAATGTCTTGAACGGTTGAACCTGACCCAGCCGCGATACGTTTCTTACGGTTGGCGTTCATCAATGATGGCTTTTCACGCTCCGCTGGAGTCATAGAAAGGATAATGGCTTCTTGCTTTTTCAGCACGCCACCCGCCAAGTCACTATCTTCAATGGCGCTTGCCATTTTACCAAGGCCGGGGAGCATTTTCATCAGTGCGCCAGCACCACCCATTTTCTCCATTTGACGCATTTGTTTTAAAAGATCGTTAAAGTCAAATTGACCTTTCTTCATCTTCTCCGCCATTTGCGCGGCGTCATCGGCGTCTATATTTTCTTGCGCCTTCTCAACAAGGGAGACAACGTCACCCATGCCCAAAATACGGCCAGCAATACGGTCAGGGAAGAAAGGCTCAATCGCATCCCATTGCTCACCTGTTCCCATCAATTTAATAGGCTTGCCCGTGATACCGCGCATAGACATGGCGGCACCGCCACGAGCGTCACCATCAATACGGGTCATCATGATCCCAGTAATACCAACTTTTTCGTCAAACTCTTTGGCAACGGTCACGGCATCTTGCCCCGTCATCGCATCGACGACCAACAAAGTCTCTGTTGGGTTAGAAAGCTTGGACACTTCCGCTACTTCCTTCATCAACGCTTCATCAATCGCTAGGCGACCAGCTGTATCCAGCATGACGATGTCATAGCCACCAAGGCGGGCCTCGTTCATCGCGCGCTTGGTAATATCAATTGTGCTTTGATCTTTGATGATCTCTAGCGTGTCGACACCCGTTTGTTCACCCAATACTTTCAACTGTTCCTGCGCGGCAGGGCGTTGTGTATCGAGGGAAGCCATAAGCACTTTTTTCTTATGCTTATCCGTAACAAATTTTGCAATTTTGGCAGAGGAAGTTGTCTTACCAGCACCCTGCAAACCAACCATCAAATAAGCCGCTGGTGGTGTTGCATTTAGCTTTAATTCTTCAGCTTCTTGACCGCCCAGCATCTCAACCATCGCATCATGGACGATTTTAACAATTTGCTGACCAGGGCTAACAGATTTAATGACGTCTTGCCCAATTGCTTTGGCCTTAACGGTTTCAATAAAGTCTTTTACGACAGGTAAGGCCACATCGGCTTCAAGTAGCGCCACGCGGATTTCGCGAGCAGCATTGTTAACGTCTTCTTCTTTTAAAGAGCCTTTGCCCCGAAGACCGTCAAATATTCCACCTAATTTATCGCTGAGTGAATCAAACATTTAGGATTTATACCCTTCTTGCCCAGAGGCAATTTTGAAACTTTTCATATAAAGCCACACGCCATAAAATTGAGGGATTGTGTATGATGCAATGACTGTGGCTGATAAAAACATCGTGTCTACTAGGTTTAATAATTCGGTGTAAGATTTTGAAAAACCCGCTGCCCCCTGATTTCTTTCAATTGGCCCTAAAGTTATTATGAGGGTTATAAACGCAAAGATTAACAGTGGAATGGTGATTAAAGATACTTGCGTAACAATAGGGAGGTACAAGCATACGAATCTTTTGCTAAAATCTTTACCGTCACCTGATGTATTGATTTTAAAGGTAATGGCTAAAGCTAATAATCCGAAAAAGGTTAGAACTAAAATCCAAATATTAGATCCTATGATTGCAATGTCTGAAGACTTGAATAATTGCTCAATGAGGATGAATATTGAATCCACTACGCCAATAGCAAAAAACAAAATGAACACGATCGCATAAATAACGAATTGCCATTGTGGCACTTCATCTCTATGTAGCTTGTCCGCTAGCTTTTTAGCTCTAAAAAATATCATATTAATCTTTAAACTTTAAATAGCAAAAAACCCGCAGTGAGCGTAACTTCGCCGACTGCGGTGTACCGTTAAGCACTGAAATAATTCTCAGATGCCATGAATTTGAGGGTTTTTTAACTCAACTAGCTATGATATGCAAGCATTATGTTGAATTTCAAGAAAATGCATAAGGCGAGGCGCTCGTAATGTCTGAGTACGATGATTATCTAAGAAATACTTGGCTTGAAGTTGACTTAAATAAATTTCAGCAAAATATTGAAATAATTAAAGAAAAAGTCAATACGCGTGTTTTGGTTGTCGTGAAGGCCAATGCCTATGGGCATGGTATTGTTGAATGTGGTCTTACTGCTGAAAAAACAGGTGTGGCAATGTTGGGTGTTGCGACTGTGGGCGAGGCTTCTTTATTGCGAAAAGCTGGCATACAAATCCCAATTCTTAGAATGACGGCTTTTGGCTTGAATGAAATGGAGAGTTTCATTGAAGAGGATATTCATTTTTTTGCGTGGACGAAGGAGCAGATTGAGACAGCCAATGAATTAGCCAAAAAAGCAGGAAAGAAAGCCAAAGCACATTTAAAAATAGATACAGGTATGGGGCGCGCGGGCGTTTTTGCTGAAGATGTTGGGGCTATAGCGACTATCATTCAAAATGCTAAATATGTTGATTTTGAAGGGATTTGCAGCCATTTTCATACCGCTGATATGCCAGACACAGATTCTGTATTTAGGCAGATTGAAAAATTTGAACGGGCGCTTGATACCTTAAAGGCAATGGATATTGAACCACCTTATATTCATTTATCAAATTCACCAGCATTACTGCGTTTCAAGGAGGCGCGTTATAATATGGTTAGAACTGGGGTAATTACCTACGGGCAATATTATGAAAGTGACACAGAGCTTTTTGAGGGAATGGAGACGATAGGGACTTGGAAAGCCAAATTGGTGTCTGTTAAAACCCTACCGAAAGATCATGGTATTAGTTACAGTGTTAAATATAGAACGTCTAAGGAAGAGAAAATTGGTATTATTCCTGTGGGATATGCGGATGGATATCGCCGAAGACCATTAGGCGCAAATGAAGTGCTTCTTCATGGTCGTAGAGTATCTGTCGTTGGCAGTGTTTGTATGGATCAATGTATGATTGTTATTCCAGGCGATATGGACGCCAAGATAGATGATGAGGTTATCTTGATGGGTGGGCAAGAAGATGACTACATAGACTCTCTTGATATTGGGGATAAATGGGGTACGAACAATTATGATGTTTTTGCGAATATCAGCGCACGTGTTCCAAGAATCTATAAATAAAGGTATTTTAAGTGACTTTATTCAAGAAAATGCACAGTATGGGAGCTGATTTCGTCATTTTTGATGGCAGAATGAGCAATATTTTATTTTCACAAGCTCAAATACAGCATATTTGTCACCGTAAAGAGGGAATAGGGGCAGATAAGCTCGTAATTCTTGAAATATCCGAAGGTTTTCAAGAAACTTCTTTCATGCGTATTTATAATTCAGATGGAACACAGACTGAGGTTAGTCGAGAAGAAGTACGGTGCGTGGCTGAGTTATTAATGGCTGAGGAAGACACAAAAACTATTGTTGTTGAAACAGTGTCAGGCCTAATAAATTGCCATCGTAGAGAAGACGGGCTTATTGAGCTTGATATATCTAACGATGATAATGCCGCACCAGTTTCTTATGTATTTGAAGGTAAGTTACTTGACATAGTATAGGTTCGGCTTAAGGTAATAGCCATAAGTTTTAATTTGTATTATTTTAAGGGAAGAGTGCCGTGCTAGCCACAGCAGGTTTTGATGTTATTTCCGACGTTCACGGGGATTATGATGCGTTAGTATCCCTGTTTCATGAGCTGGGCTATGTCTATGATGGTAATTTCTTTGTTCACCCTAAAAACAGAATACCTATTTTCATTGGTGATGGGCCTGATCGTGGCTCTCAACAGCTAAAAACGCTTAATCTCATGCGGCGTATGGTTAAGTCTGGCCGCGCATTGATGACTTTAGGTAATCATGAACTTAATATAATTAGCCTTCTTACTAAGTCATTAGATGGTAGCTCCTTAAGAGATCATACTGATCCTTTTGTTCAAGGACAGCACTCAGCTTTTTTTAACGAAATAGCTATGGGGTCACAGAACCATAAAGATATGGTGGAATGGTTTAAAACGATACCGCTATTCCTTGAACTAGAGGGCCTTAGCTGTGTCCATGCCTGTTGGCATCAGGAAAGTATAGACGTTATTAAGTCATATTTAGGTGACAATAATAATGCCCTAGGCGATGAAGGCATGAAATATTTTATTGAAAATGAGGATTTCAGGGAAGCTGTGTATATGACCCTGATGGGGCCTCAATATGAATTACCAGAAGGGTTTGCCTATGTAGATGCGCACGGAAACCCACGTGAGATAGCGCGTAACATGTGGGCATTACCCGAACGAAACTTAGGTGAGCGACTTTATTTAAACGGTAAGGAATTACCACCTTATATAAAAGCTATAATTGATGGTGATACTCAGGGGCGCGAATATGGTGTTAAAAACGGGGTTTTATGTTTTGGGCATTATTCACAATTAGGTGAGCCTCAGGCACCGACATCACAGGATTATATGCTTTGCCTAGACTTTATGAAAGCTCAAACAGCTTACCGCTTTAACCCTGGAGATACCAGAATATCAGGAGAGCAGTTAGTTTCTGTCCAGTCTACACCTCAATACGTATATTGACCGCGTCGTAAAACCATTGTAAACCCTTGGCTATGACCCATAACGACCCACAATTAGTGACCTTTGGCTGTCGTCTCAATACGTATGAGAGCGAAGTGATGCGCGATCATGCGAAAAATGCTGGGCTAGATGATGCAATCATCTTTAATACATGCGCGGTGACGAAAGAGGCGGAGCGTCAGGCACGTCAGGCCATTCGTCGTGCGCGTCGCGAAAACCCTAATGCTAAGATTATTGTCACTGGATGTTCTGCACAGATTGACCCACAGACTTATTCACAAATGGACGAGGTTGATCAGATCATTGGTAATGATTTGAAACTTAAGGCTGAGACGTGGGGCGTTGCAAATACGGAACGTGTACTTGTGAATGACATCATGTCGGTAAAAGAAACCGCTGGGCATTTGATTGAAGGGATAGAGGGGCAAGCACGTGCTTTTATTCAAATTCAAAATGGGTGTGACCATCGCTGTACTTTTTGCATTATTCCCTATGGCCGTGGAAATTCTCGTTCTGTGCCAATTGGTGAGATTGCCGATCAGGTGCGTAAGTTAGTCGAGAGTGGTTACAATGAAATTGTGATGACAGGCGTTGATGTCACATCTTATGGCGCTGACCTTCCGGGGAAACCAAGCCTTGGTCAGATGATCCGTCGTGTGCTGGCGCTGGTGCCTGAGTTACCAAGGCTCCGTTTATCGTCACTTGACCCTGTAGAAATTGACGATGATCTTTGGCGTTTGATTGCAGAAGAACCAAGATTAATGCCGCATCTTCATATGAGCTTACAAGCTGGTGATGACATGATTTTAAAACGTATGAAGCGTCGTCATTTACGCGCTGATGCCATCGAGATGTGCAACCGCGCGCGTGAGTATCGTCCTGATATGGCGTTTGGTGCGGACATCATTGCAGGCTTCCCGACGGAAACGGAAGAGATGTTTCAGAACACATTAGATATTGTTGAAGAATGTGATTTGACGTTTTTACATGTGTTTCCTTATTCCGAACGCCCTGGAACACCTGCGGCGAAAATGCCGTCTGTTGATCCGAGCATTAGAAAAGAACGCGCTGGACGTTTGCGTGATCAAGGTAAAATTCAGGTGCAGAAATTTTTGAATACGCACATGAACACACGAAGAACCGCTATTGTCGAAAAAGGTAATATCGGACGTACAGAACATTTTGCAGGGGTTGTTCTAGACACAGAATGTAAGATCGGTAGCTTGGTCAATGTTGAAACCTATGCTATAGATGGGGATAATCTAAAGGCAAAGGTGGTTTAATGGTTTTCTGGCGTAAAAAGAAAAACGAAGCCGAACAAGAACGGCAGGAAGATGAGGATCGTGTTATCCATCATGATAACGATCCTGCGCTTGAGCCATCGATTGAATATGACGCGGATATTGATGAAGACACAAAACACCGCTTAGAAAAAACAGAGCATGATATTATTGAAGAGGCAGAGGTTATCCCTGTGCCTGAACATAATGCTGTTGATGACACCGCTGAAACCGAAGAGCTTAGTGATCATAGTAATGAAGGTGGTTGGCTTTCACGTTTGTCTAAAGGGCTTTCAAAATCATCGAGTAAATTAGGGCAGGGTATTGCCGATACATTTACCAAACGTAAATTAGATCAAGATGCGCTGGATGAATTAGAAGATTTACTCATCATGTCTGACATGGGACCAAAGACGGCGTCCAAAATTGTTGCGGAATTTTCTAAGGAAAAATTTGATAAGGAAGTTGATGCAGATAGTGTTTCAAAAGCATTAGCGACTTCTATTGCGGCAATATTAGAACCTGTAGCTCAGGAATTAAACATCACACCACCAACGGCGGGTGAGCCATTTGTGATGTTGGTGTGCGGTGTGAATGGCGCTGGTAAGACGACCACCATTGGCAAGCTGGCGTATGAATATCATATGAAGCAAGGCAAGAAGGTGATGATTGCAGCGGCGGATACATTCCGTGCGGCGGCGGTTGATCAGCTTGATGTCTGGGCTGAACGTGCACATTGTCCTTTAATCAAAAAAGATATTGGTGCAGATCCTGCGGCTGTAGCTTTTGAAGCTATTGAAAAAGCACGTGCTGAAAATGCTGACTTACTGATGATAGACACAGCTGGACGGTTGCAAAATAAATCTAATTTGATGGCGGAACTTGAAAAAATTATCCGCGTGATTAAAAAGCAAGATGAAAGCGCACCGCATGGTGTGTTGCTGGTGCTTGATTCAACGACAGGTCAAAATGCGCATTCACAACTTGAAACGTTCAAAGAGCTGGTCGGTGTGACAGGCTTAATTGTTACAAAACTTGACGGTTCTGCCAAAGGTGGTGTAGTAATATCTCTTGCGGAAGAGTTTGGAATGCCAATACACGCCATTGGCGTCGGTGAAAAAATCGAAGATCTTCGCCCCTTTAAGGCTCAAGATTTCGCAGATGCCTTAATGGGCCTTACTAAAAATTAAATCTTAGAAATAAAAACAATGTTTTTTAAAAAGTACGATTATTTGCCCTCTGGGCAAAGCAAACCTATTCCGTCGGGCTTAATACCGTTCATGTGGCATTTCATACGCCAAATGAGGGCGCAGTTTTTTGTCATCTTTTTATTCTTTTCATTAAGCGCAGTCATTCTGTCGTTCATACCTTATTTTATTCAAATTTTTGTAGCATCGTTGGAATCTATTGAGAATAGAGATGATATATGGGCAGTGTTGAGGTGGCCTCTTATTGCTTTTATAGGGTTGGTTTTAATTCTTCAGCCTATTCTTGCACAGGCAGGAAATTATGTTCAGGCGCGGACATTACCAAACTTTAGCAATATGATCCGCCGTCAATTGGCGCTTTATATGCACAATCATAGCTATAAATACTACCAAGAAGATTTTGCGGGACGTTTGGCAGGAAAGGTAATTGAAACCCCCTCTGCGATGAATGAAATTATGTATGGGCTGTTAGGGGCAATTCTCTATGCCATCATTCTATTCTGTATTTCATTCGCGCTTTATGTAGATGTTGGTGTGATATTTGGCTTGATTGCCTTTGGCTGGATGGTTTTATACATCATCTTGTTGGTTTATTATGTGCCAAAGTTACAAAAATTATCGAAGACAGCATCGACAGAACGTAGCCACATGCGTGGGCGCTTCGTTGACATTTTAAGTAATATTTTGACGGTAAAATTATTTGCTCGCGCACGCTATGAAGATGTCTACTTCCGTAAGAGCATTTCTAAAACAGCGAGAGCGTTTGAAAAGCAGGATATGAAGCTTTGGAAATTTTATTCGGCGATGGAAGTGATTACAACCATGATATGGTTGGCGACTATTTTTGCGGCCATTCAGGGCTGGCAACAGGATAAAGTGACGACTGCTCAATTTGCGATGATCTTACCGTTAACCCTACAAGTAACACAAACATCATGGTGGATTTCTGAAATTCTAACCAATCTTTTCCAACGCCTTGGTGAAGTGCAAGAGGGCATGGAGACGATTATTCAAGAACAACATGTTTTGGATAAAGATGATGCTCCTGATTTAGAATTTGATAAAGGCAAGATTGAATTTGATAAAGTTGGCTTTGCGCATGGTAATAATCAAATATTTGAGGATTTGAATATTGAAATTCCTGCGGGGCAAAAGGTTGGTTTAATCGGCGCAAGTGGTGCTGGTAAAAGCACGCTCGTGCAAATTTTCTTACGACTTTATGATATTCAATCGGGTGCAATCAAAATTGATGGGCAATCTATCGCTGATGTTACGCAAGAGTCTCTGCGCTATAGCGTGTCGGTTATTCCACAAATGAGCGATCTATTGCACCGTACAATCCGTGAGAATATTAATTACGGTCGTTTGGACGCCACTGATGAGCAAATCATTGAGGCATCTAAGAAAGCCCGCGCACATAAGTTTATCTTGGGGCTGGAAGATAAAGATGGCAATAAAGGATATGACGCCGAAGTAGGGGAGCGTGGTGTTCGTCTCTCTGGCGGTCAACGTCAACGCGTGGCGATTGCGCGTGCCATATTAAAAGATGCGCCTATTTTGGTGCTGGATGAAGCCACAAGTGCGCTTGATAGTGAATCTGAACAATCAATTCAAGAAAGCCTTCTAAAATTGATGGAGGGTAAGACCGTGATTGCGATTGCCCATCGTCTTTCAACGATTGCCAGTCTTGACCGTTTATTAGTGATGCAAGATGGTAAAATTATCGAAGATGGCTCACATAATGACCTAATCGCTCAAAATGGCTACTACGCACGATTATGGTCAATGCAATCAGGTGGCTTTTTGAAACCTGATCAGAAATAAGCAATCTTAATTCATTGAATTTTTACACTTTTCCGTCATACTATTCGGTATGAGCAAAGTACAAAAATTTACAGATGCAGATAAGGCCGTTCAGGCGATTGAAGCATTATATGATAAGAGCGTTGATACGCTGACAAAAGCCTTTGATGATTTTACCAAAGGCAAAAAATTTACCAAACGCGTGCGGGCGTATTATCCTTACTTAAGGATTGAAACAACTTCTCGTCCTGAGGCAGAGCAATTATTGGCTTATGGTTTTGTGACAACCCCTGGTGATTATGCGGCAACGTTAACGCGTCCAGAATTATTTGGGTCATATTACAAAAATCAAATTCAACATTTGTTAGAGGCTCATGATTTACCTGTTGAAGTAGGGCTTAGCACAACACCTATCCCAGTTCACTTTGCCCTTGGCGAAGATTTTCATTTGGAAGGTGATTTAAGCGCAGAGCAACTAAAGCAATTACCTGATATTTTTGATCAGCCTGATTTAAATATAATGGATGATCAAATTGCGAATTGTGTTTTTCAACCAAAGGCAGGAGAGCCTTCTCCACTTGCGCTGTTTACAGCACCGCGTGTTGATTTAAGTTTGATGCGTCTTAAACATTACACAGGCACGAAGGCGAATAGCTTTCAAAATTTCATTATTTTCACGAATTACCAATTCTATATTGAGGAATTTATCAAAATAGGTGAGGGGCTTGTTGGGCAGAATGGTTATACAGATTTTGTAAAACCTGACATGAGTAGCCGTATTCCGCAAATGCCAGCTTATCACCTAAGACGCTCGGATAACCTTGGTATTACTATGATTAACATTGGCGTAGGGCCATCAAATGCGAAGAATATTACAGACCATGTAGCGGTTCTTCGACCTCATGCATGGATGATGTTGGGGCATTGTGCAGGCTTACGTAATTCTCAAGAACTTGGAGATTATGTTTTGGCGCATGCGTATTTGAGGGAAGATAATATTCTCTATCATGATTTAAACCCTAGTATCCCAATTCCTGCTTTAGCTGAAATTCAGTTGGCATTGGAAGCTGCTGTGATGGAAGAAACAAAATGCACTGGACGTGAGCTTAAAAAAGTTATGCGGACAGGGACAGTAGCAACTGTTGATGATCGTAACTGGGAGCTAAAAGCATCCTTGCGTCAGAACCGTCGTTTTTCACAAAGCCGTGCAATTGCGCTTGATATGGAGTCGGGCACAATTGCCGCGAATGGTTTTCGCTTCCGCGTACCCTATGGAACGTTATTATGCGTGTCGGATAAACCTCTTCATGGACAATTAAAACTACCGGGTATGGCGGATAATTTTTACCGCCAACGTGTTGAACAACATCTAAAAGTTGGATTACGAGCCATGGAAATCTTACGTGATACGGGGCCAGAAAAATTGCATAGCCGTAAACTTCGCTCTTTCAATGAAGTCGCTTTTCAATAAATTCTATTTTCTTTGATGGTTTAAGCGGTAATGTCTAATGCACTACCGCGATTAAAACTGCTGGCTTCTGAATTTGACTGTCTACTAGAATTTAAGAATAAGTCATTGTAATTGTTTGTTTTTTGAACGTTAGTCGCATTTTCTATAGTATTTGGCGTATTATTAGGGACATTTGGCTCTCTTCGTTGCCCTAAGATTCTCCTAGAAGAATCATCGGGCGTATTTTCTGTTTGAATACGATTCTGCGCAGTTGGTGAAATTATACTGTTATTATAAGGGGTTATCACAGTTTATAGCCTTACTTTTGTTTTACATATTAATTAAATGTTAATATTAAGTATAGGTTAGGAGTCATTAATAAACTCTTACTAATATTCCTAATAATAAAAAAACAAAAGGATATCTTTGCATGCCAGCGAAAAGTGAAATTCATTACGATAGTGTCCGAAATAGTTTTTATCGGATTTTTTCTCGTTGTGAGGTGAATGATCACAGTGATGATCGCCTACACAAAGAAAACATCTATAATGAGATGGCTATGCATATGCTGGAGCAATCTCCTGAAATAGGGCCCCTCTTATTAAATCTCTGTGATAATCATAAAACATATAGTTATTCTGATAGAGCAGATGTTCAACTTACTGATCGATTATCAGGCATTATGGCTGATTTGGCTGAGGTAAAGTTGGATTCGGCTGAGAAAGATTTAATTACTGATATTTTATTAAGTTTATTACGCCAAGCAGAAAAAGATTTACGTGCTGCCTTATCAGAGCGTGTTTCAGTTTCAGATGATGTCCCAGCTCGTATGGTTCTGTTCCTTGCTAACGATGAGATTAGTGTTGCTGCACCTATCTTGGAAAAGAGTAATATTTTACAAGACTTGGACTTAATTAACATTATCAAATCTCACGCACAAGATCATTGGTGGTATATTGCCAAACGTGAAAAAATATCAGACAAAGTTATTGATACGCTTGTTGATACACAGGATGAAACAACGGCTGTAATTCTTAGTGCAAATCAAAAAGCAAAATTAACCGGTTATGCTTTAAATGAATTTACTAAAATGGCACGTAAATCAGAGGATTTAGCGAAACCTCTTTTAATGCGTGAGGAAATTTCATCTTATTTGGCTATGCGTTTATACGAGTATGTAGGCATGGAGCTTAAATCATTTATTCGTGATAATTTTAATACAGCTTCCGCTAATAGAACGACCAATATTGTTGATGATATTGTTTTTGAAATGAGCTCGTCAGCGAAGGGTGAGTTTAAGCCAACACAACAAATGCTTATGGCCGCAGAGGAAATGTATAAAAGAGGTACATTGAATAGCGAAGCAATGATGAAAAATTTACGCAGCGGGCAAATTAATAATTATATCGCGCAATTTTCTATTTACTGTGGTGTTACATCTGAAACAGTTGAAGAAATGTTAAAACAGAATAATGGTCAGGCTTTGGCGGTTTCTTGTAAAGCACTTGGTATTCCAAAATCAGATTTTGTGTATATGTACCTTCTTACACAGCGTGTCCGTGGCGGACGTATCATTGATCAAAAAGAATTAGCTGCAGCGATGCAGTATTATCAGAAAGTGACCGAAGAATTGGCGAAAGAAATTTTAAGCAAGACACGTCATTAGAATGAAAATATAGGGCAATTAGGGGAAAGCTTTAGCGTGGGGCACGCATAAGGCAAGCAGAAAAAAGTCGCTTATAAGCTTGTTAAAAAGCTAGGCGGCTTTTTTTGATGCTTCTTGTAAGGCAGCCACCCCTGGAAGTGTCTTGCCTTCAATCCATTCCAAGAAAGCGCCACCTGCTGTTGAAATATAGCTAAAGTCATCAATGACACCAGCATTATCTAACGCGGAAACAGTATCACCACCGCCGGCAACACTTAAGATTTGACCTTTTTTCGTCAGACGCGCAACGGCCTGCGCAACTTTGTTGGTTCCATTGTCGAATGGATTCATTTCAAATACACCCATTGGACCGTTCCAAAGAACAGTCTTTGTTTCTTCTAGTAGGGCTTCAATCTGTTTGATTGTTTCTGGTCCAATATCCACACATTCTTGATCGTCCGCTATATGGTCAAGCCCAATAATTTCGCTTGGCGCATTTGCTGTAAACTCACGAATTGCAACACGGTCAATAGGCAGAACAATTTCACAATTAGCGGCTATTGCTTTCTTCTGGATAGCTTTTACTTCGTCGGCCATATCTTTTTCACACAAAGATTTTCCAACAGGGTGTCCCATAGCATATAAAAATGTATTGGCCATACCGCCCCCTAACACAAGCTTATCAACTTTTTGAATAAGGTTGTTTAGTACACTTAACTTGGTTGAAATTTTTGCACCTCCAACAATAGCCACAACTGGTTTTTTAGGGGCTTCTAGCGCGTTTGTAAGCGCACTTAATTCTGATGCCATTAATAATCCTGCAACAGCAGGGAGGTAGCGTGTAATCGCTGCGGTTGAAGCATGAGCACGGTGTGCGGTTGAAAATGCATCGTTCACATAAATATCACCTAATGCTGAAAGCTCTTCTGCAAAATCAGCATCATTTCCTTCTTCACCAGCATGAAAGCGTAAATTTTCAAGTAAGATAACAGTGCCTTCTGGCGTATTTTCAATTTCAGTAATGGCATCATCACCAATACATTCAGTCACAAATTTAACAGGAACTTTCCACTGCTTTTCTAAGGTTTTAGGTAAGAATGAGAGTGAGTATTCTGGGTTTACTTGCCCCTTCGGACGGCCAAAATGTGAAATAATAACAATCTTTGCTTTTTGTTTTAGCAAATGATCAATGCTAGGTTTCAAACGATCAATACGTGTTGTGTCCGTTACAAGTTTTGCCTCATTCACAGGCACATTTAAATCTGCGCGCAGAAGAACTGTACGGTTTGTAAGATCAACATCGTTTAAAGTTTGAAAAGTCATTTTTCTATTTCCTTTATTGAATTATCTAATAGTTTTTGCATTTTCTGTGGCTTCAATCAAGCGTGACCGAATACCTTCTTCTGTAGAAGAATGTCCTGCATCGGGTACAACAATATAATCCGCTTCTGGCCATGCGCAATGTAATTTATAGGCGGTAGCAATTGGGCAAATAATATCATAACGCCCTTGAATAATAACGGATGGAATTGATCTGAATTTATCTATTTTATTTATAAGGCTATCTTTTTCGCTGATCATCTGTGTTTTAAAGTAATGGCATTCTAGTTTAGCAATAGCTAAAGCCTGATCTTTTTGATCATCAGTTGTGATGGTTTCATAGTTTGGGATAAGGGATGAGCAAGCACTCTCATAAAGGCTCCAGCTCATTGCTGCCTCCATTTGAACGGCTTTGTCTTCATCGGTAAAGCGTTTGTAATAAGCGTTTAATAAATCATCACGCTCGGACTCTGGGATAATTTCCGCAAATTGCTCCCATGCCTCAGGGAAGATATTTTTAATACCATATAAGAACCAATTAATCTCTTCTTGTTCCATTAAGAAAATTCCACGAAGAATCATGCTCGTACATTTATCTGCATGTTGTGCGGCATAGGCTAATCCTAAAGTTGAACCCCATGAGCCACCAAAAATATGCCATTTATCTATCGAGAGATGGTTACGTAATTTTTCAATATCATTGATCAAATCTTGAGTGGTATTATTTTCTAAATGGGCGAGTGGCGTAGAGCGTCCTGCACCACGTTGATCGAACAAAATGATACGGTAATAATCTGGATCAAAATATTGCCTGTGTTGAGGGCTACAACCACCACCCGGGCCGCCGTGAATAAAGACGACAGGTACACCATCAGGGTTACCACATTGCTCCCAATAAACTTCATGGGGATTGTCCACATTTAAAAACCCACTCGCGTAAGGCGTAATAGCAGGAAATAATTCATATAGCCTTGGTTGTAGTTGCTTCTTTTTGTGCATCGGTCTAAATGTTAATTTATTAATGATTAAGCTGACAATAAAAGCTTATTGAGGGTTTTGCAACGGTTCTTCCGTTGTCTTCTCCAGAATTTCCAGATGGGCGGGATTATCTAGCTCAATTAAGGGACCATTATAAGAGCGTATCCAGCCACGCACGCGTAAAGGCTTACTTGCTAGGCTTAGCGGATCAATACCTTCTTTGGCCAATTTCTTCCTAACTGCAGAGCTAATCATAACGGTAAAGTCAGTTTTCCAATCTTGGCCATAATTCAGGTAAATATTGTTCTGAACACTGGCAATTTTCTTAGGGATACCTTCAACAACCATGAATTCACCCATAAGCTCTTCGCTCTCCTCAGGTGTGATTAGCTTATATTCGCTATCATCTGCCCAAATACCCAGTTTTTCGGCGCGAGCGGATTGTTCTGCTTTTAAAAGCTGGCCATTCATTTCAAGCGCGTTAGGAGCGTGGTTCACACGGGCGATGCCATGCGCCAGTAAATAGCCCTGTATCCAGACTTCTTCCTTCTTGGTAAATAAGTGTGCTAATTGTTGATCCATGCGGTTCACGCGTCCTTTTTTGGCATTGCGTGTTTGATATAGCATGACTTCCGTGCCTTCAGGTAAAAGCGTGTTTAAATCCTTGAAAGCTTGCTCAGCGTAATGGGCGTTGTCCCAAATATGAAAATCGGGGATATCTATTGATGAAAGCCTCACAATTTTACCACTTTTCAGTAATATGGTCAGGCCATCAATGATCTTGTCAATTCGATCAGAACTTGTATGTTTAAGCTCTGAAAAATCGGCAACAGGAACTTTAACCTCTTTGGGTGGTTGATCAGAGGGCGCTTCCGTCGCCATAGAGACGGACGGAAAAGGTA
>JABAZY010000002.1:70633-138086 GCA_018608245.1 Alphaproteobacteria bacterium
GAAAAGATAACAAGACAACTAAAAATAGAAAGAATATTCGCATGACACATACAGCTTTCACAGATTGGGCGCGCAGTAGCAAGAAATTTTTTATGGGTGGAGCAGTTTGTACCGCTCTTTTATTGAGCGCGTGTTCAATGAACCCTGCGACAGGTGATAGACAATTCACCGCTCTGATGTCTGCGGATAAAGAAGCATCTGTGGGCGCAAGCGAACATAAAAATATCGAAGCACAATATGGTGGGTTTATGTCGGGCCCCGTTGCAAACTATGTGAACCAAGTGGGACAGCGTGTTGCGGCAAACACAGAGCGTAAGGATGTTAAGTACACATTCTATGTTATTGATTCACCTATCGTGAATGCATTTGCACTTCCAGGTGGGTATATTTATGTATCACGCGGTCTGTTGGCTTTGGCGAATAGTGAAGCAGAATTAGCGGGCGTATTAGGCCATGAAGTAGGACACGTTACAGGTCGTCATGCAGCGGCACGTGTTTCTCAAGGTTTCGTGGTTGGTTTAGGGGCAGCTGTTTTAGGCGCTGCAACAGGAAGCTCAGAAGTTGCTCAAGCGGCGAATGTAGGCTCTAACCTCTATATCTCATCCTATTCACGCGGTCAGGAAACGCAATCAGATGAACTTGGCGTGCGTTATATACACCGAGCAGGATATAACCCGTTCGGTATGGCGGACTTCTTAAGCAGTTTGGATCGTCAATCCAAGCTGGCGCAAAAAGAAGCAGGGAGTTCTAATGCTGGCTTTAATTACTTTTCAACCCACCCAATCACAGCTAACCGTGTTTCTGAGGCAACAACAGAAGCGTCTAAATATTCCAAAGGCCAAGACATTGTTAACCGTGCAAAATATTTAACGGCGATTAATGGTCTTGATTATGGCGATAGTGCAGATCAAGGATTTGTCCGTGGTAATAAATTTTACCACACAAAACTTGGCTTTATGTTTGAAATGCCTAATGGATCAAAAATTACAAATGGTGCATCGCAAGTTGTGACAACCCATCCAAATGGTAGCGTTATTATATTTGACATGGCGAAGTCTAATAATAGCCCAGCTAGTTTTGTTGGCAATGAATGGCTAAAAGGCAAAGCAACGAATAACATCGAAAGCATTACTGTTAATGGTATGCCTGCCGCGACAACGTCCGTAACAGGAAACATCCAAGGTAAGGCGATGAATATCCGCTTGGTGGCTATTAAGTGGAAAGGCGATCAATATGTTCGTTTCCAAATGGCATCACCACAGAGCTTGGGTAATCGCTTTGATAATGAATTAAAGAGCGCAACCTATAGCTTCCGTAATTTAAACAGTAGTGAGATTGCAGGTATTCAGCCTAAGAAATTACGTGTGCTAGAAGCGCCCCGTGGATCAACGATCCAATCTATGGCCGCCCGCATGAATGTAGATGGCGATAAGGTTGAGCATTTCTTAGTGCTTAATGCTCTGAACTCAAAGTCACAAATAGTCGCAGGCCAGCCATATAAAATTGTGATGTAATTATCATGAAAAAAGTAGGAATTATTGGCGGTCTATCGCCCGAATCAACTGTGAAATATTATGAATGGCTTAATGCGGGCGTGCAGTCTGTTTTAGGCGGTCATCATAATGCAAAGATATTACTTTCATCTGTTGATTTTGGTGAATTTGTTGCGTTGAAGGAAAAAGGTGACTGGGATACGCAGGCTGAGTTGTTATCTGCTGAAGCGGCGGCATTGGAGCGAGCAGGCGCTGATTTTATTATTCTCGCCACTAATACAATGCACAAAATGGCTGATCAAATTGAAGCGGCGATTAATATCCCATTTCTACATCTCGCGGATGCAACGGCAGATTCAATTTTAAAAGATAAGATTAAAACGATTGGCCTTCTTGGTACACGCTACACAATGGAGCTGGATTTTTATAAACAACGTCTAGAAGATAAAGGCATAAAAGTTTTGGTTCCGGACGCAGAAGGGCGCAATGAGGTTAATCGTATCATTTATAATGAACTTTGCCATGGCCACGTTAATGAGCCATCTCGTAAAATTTACAGAGATGTTATTGCAAAATTATGTGATAAGGGCGCTCAAGGTGTTATTATGGGTTGTACAGAAATTACAATGCTCATAGGTCAAACGGACTCTTCTGTATCTTTATATGACACAACTAGAATTCATGTAGATCGCGCATTAGAAATTATATTAAATTAAGCTTCCATCAGCTCAAATAGTTCGCCTTTTACGTCCATGCCGGCGCAGATGAGGGAGCCACCAAAGCCACAACCACCGTCAAGCGATGCGGTTACGTCTTTAAGCTTTAGGCCTTCATGGCGAGGATCGAAGCCTCTGACCACTTTATCAAAGGGGTCGTAGCTTTTTTGTAGATCGTTAAAATTCTTCTCTGACCACCAGAGTGCGTCTTTTTGGTGTTCTAGTTTTACGGAAGGGTCAATGCCTGCATTCACAAAAAGTGTAGGGAAGCGGTCATCGTGGCTCGTATAAGCCGCACGTTTACAATGCGTAAAGAAGCACTCATGTCCTGCGTGCTCGCGTAGTGTCTCACGTACTTTCTGTGTCCATCGTGTGAGCGGAATAACGCCCTGACGCGCGGCGATAATGCCGTCATGCGCACAGATGCCATAATTTTGTAAAGTTGCGCCCATACCGTTGCCTATCATCCATAAAAGCGTGTCAGCAGGGTTTGGATCAAATTGAAGTTGTGTGAGGCGATGCCACATTTCTTCCTGTCCACCACGTAAATATACGATGTCACTGGCCTTCATACCTTGTTGCGCAAGGATAAGGCGTCTGAATGTTAAAAGTTCATCAACAGTCTCAAAAGCGTAATCGCCGAAGCCTGTGTAATTTCCAAGATAGATAATACGGTCACCGGGGTTAATACGCTCAAACAGTTCATCATGAATATCAACAAGGCGGTTAATGTTGGCGTGTATGGCGGAGACTGTCCAGATACGTTCTGGAGACCCAACAGATGAAAAGCGATTATCTATATGTTGTTTGCACAAAGGTGAAATGATCCTGTGATGAAAATATTTTGATAAGAAGCGCCAGAATTGGCTGAGGAAATAGGTTTTTGATTACCTATACATATAATTCTATCAGTAAAATTTTATTTACGGAATCAATTTTTTTATTTTTACCCACAACCATAGGTAAAAGTAATAATATTGTAATTCAATCGTCATTGCGAGGAGGTAAAGCCGACGCGGTAATCTATATTCAAGGTGCTGGGTTGCTTCGCTACGCTTGCAATGACGTAAGAAAGCGTAGCGTGTTTGCACGCCTGAGCTACTAAAAACAAGACAAAAAAATAGGCGAGGGGTTAGCTCGCCTATTTTATGAATTCTTTGAAAGTTTTAATTAAGCAGCGTTTGCTACTTCAACTTCCATGTCGCCTTCCCAAGTACCCATTAGTTTTTCTAGGCACATTGTTGCGTCACCTTCTGATGTTTTCTCAACAGCAGCATATTCACGTGCCAAACGCTCAAGCGCAGCTTGGTAGATTTGACGTTCTGAATAGGATTGTTCTGAATCTTCACTGTTACGTTTCAGGTCACGAAGAACTTCTGCAATTAGAACAGGGTCGCCAGAATTGATTTTCGCTTCATATTCTTGTGCGCGACGGCTCCACATTGTACGGCGGATGCGTGCGCGTCCTTCTAATGTTTTCATTGCGTCTTTCATGCGTGATGCTGTGCAAAGCTTACGTAGACCAGATTCTTTCGCTTTCATCATAGGGATTTTAAGGCGCATGCGGTCTTTTTCAAAACTAATCGCATATAGCTTAATATCCATTCCAGCAATAGTCTGTGTTTCAACGCCGTCAATTTTACCAACGCCGTGAGCAGGATATACAACCATTTCTCCTTTTACGAAATTATCATTATCAGCCATAAAATACGCCTTTCTTTATATGTGTTACAATTGTCAGTCTTTTAGTCTTTAGTACCTTCGCAAAAAAATGGGGCTACAAAATGTTCATTTGTAGCCAACGCGGAGGCTATTTTTTGATGGGAACGAATGAAAGGGCGCTTTTAATTTTAAGGACAAGTAATTCTGACGCCCATCACTTTGTGTGGGGTACTTGTCGTTGAAGCCTCTTTACCGCTAAACCATGTAGAGACCATACATAAATTTTTGTGAAAAAGCAAGGAAAACTTTTAAAAACACTGTGGACGTGGCGCTCACAGTGGGCTAGTCTCCCTCGCCAGGATTTTCGCTAAAGTGCGTTTCAAACTTGTTTTTGACGTCCTTGAAGGCATCAGATTCGGGCATTGGATCTTTTTGTTCGGTGATAACAGGCCACATTTCTGAATATTTTCTGTTCATTTCCAACCACTTATCAGCTTCTGGCTCTGTGTCTGGGATAATCGCTTCAATCGGGCATTCTGGTTCGCATACACCGCAATCGATACATTCATCAGGGTGAATTACTAATGTATTCTCACCTTCATAAAAGCAATCAACAGGGCACACCTCCACACAGTCGGTGAGCTTACACATAATACATACATCTGTTACTACAAAAGTCATGAGAGGGGTTTAAAGGATAATGTTCCATTTTTCAAGACAGCATTTGCACCAATGGGTAGGGTGATCAGGCGATCTTCGTGACCAAATGGAGCATCCATAATAATTGGAATATCTAACCCATCAGTGTGTTCTGAGATAATATCCTCAAGGGAGAAGCCAAAAGGGTTGTCTTCACTATCTTTCATATTTGAAAAACTACCAATAATAAGGGCGGATATTTGGTTTAAAATGCCTGCATTTTTAAGGTGGCAGAGCATGCGGTCATAACGACTAATATGGTCTGCAACATCTTCAAGCAGTAAAATAGCATTTTTAAAGTTGGGTTGGTATTGGCTACCGATCAATCCCTGTAAAACGCTTAAATTACCTCCTAGAATTGTGCCTTCTGCTACGCCGTCATTTAGTGATGTGCAATCAGATAAGTCTAGTGCGTAATTGTCACCGCTTAATACTTGCATCATCTGCTTGTAATCTTTGTGTGTTTCTAATTCTCTGAACAAGGGGCCTTGAAATGAGATTAATCCAGTTTTTGCGTGAAGCGCATTTGTTAAGGCTGTGACGTCGCTGTAGCCAATTAAAATTTTAGGGTTGGCGCGAACAACATCATAGTCAATGCTATCAAGCATGGTTGATGCACGGTTGCCACCACGACTGCTAAAAATTGCTTTAATATCAGTATTGGTAAAAAGTTCATTAAGCGCAGTTGCTTTTTCTTTTGCACTTCCTGCAGATTGATTGTGTTTTAAAAATGTTTGTGGATGAATGTAGGTTTTATAGCCTTGAGATTCTATGAACTCTTTAGCGTTTAAAACATCTTGTTCGTTAACATGGCAAGATGTCGACATGACACCAATTGTATCGCCTTTTTTCAGTGCGGGAGGGTAGAGCATATTCATGCTTGATAGTTTAGCCCAAGATGGAAGAGTTCGCTAAGTAAAATTAGCTTGTCGCGTTAATTTTTGAAATTAATTCTTTCAAAATTTCATCGGCTTTAAGGTTATCAACCTGACAGGTGCCTGCCGCATCATGACCGCCACCGCCATTTTCAAGCATTAACTGACCAATTTTTGTTTTACTGGTTTTGTTCAAAATAGATTTACCAACGGCAAACACAGTATTTTGTTTATTCTTACCCCATAGAACGTGGATGGAAACGGAACATTGTGGGAAGAGGGCGTAGATCATAAATCTATTGCCTGCCCAAATTGTTTCTTCCTTACGAAGATCAAGCACGATGACATTCTTATGAATAACAGAGCAACGTTCAATTTGTTCTTTGAACTTAGGTAGGCATTCATAGAATAGCTCAACACGCTCCTTAACATCTGGTAATTCTAGGATTTCATTAATGTTTTGTTTTTCACGGCACGTATCAATCAATTTCATCATTAGTTGGTAATTTGAAATGCCAAAATTACGGAAGCGTCCAAGACCTGTGCGCGCATCCATTAAAAAGCTTAATAATTCCCACCCTTGTGGGTTCATAATATCTTCGCGGGTGAAGGCCGCAGAGTCAGCCTTATCAACAGCACTCATCATTTCTTCACTAGCGCTCGGAAATTTTTCTGCGCCACCAAAGTAATCATAAGCAACACGCGCGGCAGAAGCTGCATCAGGGTCAATAACATGATTATCTTTTGGACCACCGCTACGTTCAACTTCACTAGAGTGATGGTCGAATGAAATATAGACACCCTCTACGTAAGGTAGGTTTGTTGTAATGTCATTTGGGCCAACTTCAATAATACCATCTTGCATATCTTTTGGATGTGCAAATGTAATTTCATCGATAATTCCTAAATCTTTAAGAAGGACCGCACAAACGAGACCATCCATATCAGAGCGTGTGATAAGACGGTATTTTTGATTAGGTTGCGGTTGGATTTTAACGGCTGTAGACATTAGATAAGCTCCTTAAAGTGTATGCTATAGAATAGGCCTAGAAAAATAGACTAGTACGAAAAGGTTAACAAAATGTAACAAACATACTCCCAATATGAAATAAGCGTAGATTACTTATCGGAAGCGGCTTCTTTTACTTTTTCTGATTTTTTAGATGCTGTCTTCTTCTTCTTATCAGCGATAACAAAGATAGGGGCTTTATCGCCTCTTACAACATCACCATCAACAAGTACTTTTTCTACGCCTTCTTTGTCAGGCATTTCAAACATTGTATCTAGAAGTAGCCCTTCAAGAATGGAACGCAACCCGCGCGCACCAGTTTTACGGGCAATCGCAAGTTTAGCTACTTCTTTAAGCGCATCATCAGTAAATTCTAATTTTACGCCTTCCATTTCGAATAGACGGGCATACTGTTTCATTAACGCATTTTTAGGCTCGGTTAGAATGGTGATTAACGCATCTTCATCCAAGTTTTCTAACGTTGCGATTAACGGCAGACGACCGATGAACTCTGGAATTAAACCAAATTTCAATAGATCTTCTGGCTCAAGCTTACGCAATAATTCACCAGCGTTACCTTCGTTAGGTACTTTAACATCAGCACCAAAGCCCAATGTTTGACCACGGCCTTTTTGTTCTAGGATTTTTTCGATACCAGCAAACGCACCACCACAAATAAATAGAATGTTTGATGTATCAACTTGCAAGAATTCTTGTTGAGGATGCTTACGGCCACCTTGAGGAGGAACAGAAGCAACAGTACCTTCCATCAATTTCAACAATGCTTGTTGAACACCTTCACCAGATACATCACGTGTAATGGAAGGGTTGTCTGACTTACGGCTAATTTTATCAATTTCATCAATATAAACGATACCACGTTGAGCGCGCTCAACATTGTAATCAGAAGCTTGAAGAAGTTTTAGAACAATGTTTTCAACATCCTCACCCACATAACCAGCTTCGGTTAAAGTGGTTGCATCTGCCATGGTGAAAGGAACGTCAATAATACGGGCTAAAGTTTGCGCTAGAAGTGTCTTACCACAACCTGTTGGCCCAACAATTAGGATGTTTGATTTTGCTAGTTCAATATCACCAGTCGCAGCAGTGCTTACATGCTCAAGACGTTTATAGTGATTGTGAACGGCAACAGAAAGTACACGCTTAGCAGACGCTTGCCCAATAACATAGTCATCAAGGAAGGCGTTAATTTCGCTAGGGGATGGAATGCCATCGCCATCATGCACAAGCTGTGATTTATCTTCTTCGCGAATAATATCCATACATAGCTCAACACATTCGTTACAAACGAATACATTTGGGCCCGCAATTAGCTTGCGCACTTCGTGTTGGCTTTTGCCACAAAAAGAACAATAGAGTGTATTCTTGCTGTCGCTGTCTTCGCCGTCTGATTTAGCCATGAATTGGATACCTTTGAATTATGAATCAACTACTTACAAAATAGCCTAGGATTTAATGCGGTTGCAAGTGCGTAATTGTAAAATATGTTGAAAAATAACGATAAATCAACTAAATCATGCTCATGAGTGATGATTTAGACCTACCAACCCTTGAAGAATTAACCGAAAACTTCCTGCTCTTTGATGATTGGGAGGAGCGTTACAAGTATTTAATTGATTTGGGTGCCACGCTTCCTGCTATGGAAGAGGGGCTAAAAAACGATCAAACTCTGGTGCGTGGATGCGTGTCACGTGTTTGGATTATGAGTAGTTTTGATGATGAAGGGAAATTACAGCTTATCGCCGATAGTGACGCGCATATTGTTAGAGGGCTGATTGCCATTGTCTTAATTGCCTATCAAGGCAAAAAGGCAAGCGAGATAGCAGATGTTGATATAAAAGGCATGTTCGAGCAAATAGGTCTTAACCAGCATCTGTCCCCCAACCGCCGAAACGGTTTCTTCGCGATGGTTGAGCGGGTTAGAGAACTTTCAAAATAATATTGACATAATTTTATATTTATACATAATGCATTCTGTTTTGATATGTGAGGCGTGTAAATGTTAACAGATTTATTTTTTGAAAACCCTTTGGATGCGCTTGCGTTATCGATATCGGGCGATGATATGGAGGCGCTTGAAATATTGTTGGAGGTGGTGATGTCAAAACCACCATTAGAAACAATAGTGCTTTTTAATAGCTTAATGGCGCAAGATATTATTGGTGAAAGGGTTGTTGCTACTCATAATGATATTGGTATAACCAATGTGAAAATTATAGAGATAGACCAACAATCTAATGTTGTTGAGCTTCCCGCTCAGAAGGTTGCTTAAGGTTGTTTCTTGTCTTCATTAGGGGCGGGCACAACTTCTGTTTGTGTCTGAGCGTCGTTGAGGACTTTTTCGAGTGCAGTGTCTGCTTTTTTGCCCTCTTTTGTTCCTATGCTGTTTAAGATATCACCAAAAGCTACGTCTGCTTCTGGATGAGTATCTCCAACCAAATTAGCCTCTACGGTCATGATGGAGTTTTTGCCAACCCATAATTGCGCGTTGTAAAGCGTTCCTTGGCGACCACGCGTGCCTTCGCCGATCAACATGCCCTGACGAATGTCTCCACGATCGTCGACGTCTATGCGGTAATCGCTTAATTCAACACGGGACAGCATGCCTTTCAGGGCGGCACCGATAACAGCTTCGTTATAGCGATCATATTGTTCAGGTGTGGATGGGGAGCATGCCACGCTGATATCTACTGTTGTCATATGGTCATAGACCATTGTGTAACTGTGGAGGTCATAACATTTTGTATCGCCGACTGGGCAACGTTTGGTTTTATAAGGTTCGCTAGGGAAGGTTATTTCAAAATCACAACCCTCTGGCGCGTAGCGACCAGCGATAGGTTTTTCAACTTCTTCCTCTTCTTTCTTGTCCTTTTTAGCAAAGACGGATGTACTGAATAATAAGATAATAAATGAGTTTAATAAAAATATATAACTAAATGTTTTCATTGTTATTTTTTCCATTCTTTTATATCAACGGGCTCCTGTAATCCGTTTGACATGTCCTTACGCTCAAAACCACTTTCTTTAGGATAACATATAAAGGGTATTTGTTTCTTCTCTGTGTATTTTAAATGCTTCTCCCATTTTTTAACAGGGTGATAAACTTCCACGTTAAAGCCATTGGCGCGTAATGTACGAGCGCTCTCGTTTGCTTTAGGGCTATCATCAGAATTCTCAACATAAACCAAAATATCCGTAGGGGATTTAGGGCCAATGCCTAATTTATCAGGATTGGTCTGGCGAAGTACATCAAACAAACGACTAAACCCGATAGAGATACCAACACCAGGTAAATGTTTATTGATAAATCCACCTGCCAAGTCATCATAACGACCACCAGAGCAAACTGACCCTGTAAATTGTGGTACATCCAATAACTGCGTTTCATAAACCGTGCCTGTGTAGTAATCCAAACCGCGCACGATGGATAAGTCACCAATAACGCCATGCTCTGGTAAGTGAGCAAGGCTATCTAACACTGAATACAACTCATCAATACCATCTGACATTAAGCCGTTTTCGGCTTCAATATTCCTGATTACATCGGCATTACCTTTAATTTTAGCTAATTTAAGTATCTTGCCGACTTGCTCGCCACTTAATCCTTCGTCTTTTAGTAACTGATTAATTTGATCAGTTTCCAATTTTTCGATTTTATCAATGATGCGGGTGATGGAGACATGATCTTTGATGTCCATGCTTTCTAACAGCCCCATTAAAATCTTACGATTACTAATACGTAACTGAACGCGACCAATATCTAGGCCATCTAACGCTTCGTAAATAATCGCTGGTAGTTCGGCGTCATAGGCGATGGAGAGGTTGTCGACATTGATAACATCGATATCACATTGATAAAACTCACGCTGGCGTCCCATTTGTGGGCGCTCACCACGCCAGACGCGTTGCATCTGATAGCGTTTAAACGGAAAGACAAGCTCGTTAAAATGTTGCGCGGTATAACGCGCAAACGGCACGGTTTGGTCAAAGTGAAGGGCGAGGCGGGATTCTTTATCATCACCTTCTTCTTTGTGAATACGTTCAATAGCATAGATTTCTTTATCAACTTCACCTTTGGCTAGAAGCACGTCAACTTCTTCCACGCTCGGTGTTTCGATAGAGCAAAAGCCATAGGACTCAAATGTTTTACGAATATGGTCAAACCATCTTTGCTCAACAAGACGTTCTTCGGGGAGCCATTCAGGGAATCCGCTGATAGGCTTTGGCTTATATATTTTCTTTTTATCACTCATGGGTCATTTATCCCTCGGCGGGCACGTGATGACAAGAGTAAATTAGACTTTACGCATAAAAATACCCGCACTCTGTTATTTCAAGGGGCGGGTATTGAAATTTTTTGTTGTTACCTAATCACATTGAAGTCCAGATTTTAAAGGGCCTGCGACGACCATCGCGTTACGCTTCATTTGGTTTCCAAGTAAATCCGCTCGAAACGGTTTGTTGCCTTTGATCTCAGAGAAACATTTTCTAGCTAAAATTACCTCTTTTGGAAAAGGTTCGTGAAGATCAATTAGGGCAACTGGTTTTCTGTCTTTTGTGTGCTGTGTGATTTCTTGAGGGCTTCCATCTAAAGGTGTCCATGTGGGATTGTTATGATGACCGTGTAAAGTAACCATAAAGGCATCGTGGCCAGTGGCTTTAAATTCATTATAAGTGTCTTGCATATCATTGCAAAAATGTATGAGAGATGCTTCGCCTCTACTTTCCGAAATTGCTTCAAGAGCAGATACTGCGTCTCCTCTTGCGTCAAAATTATTCATTAGTCTCATATTTGATAACGGGGAATCGTTAATACTTGCGGCCATAATTTTCTCCTGTTTATTTTTTATAGACGTTAAACAGTAGTCATAACGCTGTCAATATGTAATTATTTTAGATCAAAAAGCTTCTCAAGGCGGCTGACAAGGGCGTTTGCTAGCTCATCTGCGTCTGCGATGGTCATGGCACGCTTGTAGTATCTTGTCACATCATGGCCAATACCAATGGCGGTTAATTCAACTTGTTTAAGGCTCTCAATCCAGCCAATAACTTGGTGTAGGTCGTTTTCAAGCATGTTTGAGGCATTCACAGACAGGGTGGAATCATCCACGGGCGCACCATCAGAAATGACCATCATGATTTTACGCTTTTCTGATCGACGGGAGAGGCGGTTATGCGCCCATACAAGGCCTTCACCGTCGATATTTTCCTTTAAGATGCCTTCTTTCAGCATTAATCCAAGGTTCTTACGGGCACGGCGGAGCGGGGCGTCAGCGCTTTTGTATATAATATGCCTTAGGTCATTTAATCTGCCAGGGTGCGAAGGGCGTTGATTATCAATCCAAAGCTCACGGGATTTACCGCCTTTCCATGCGCGGGTGGTGAATCCTAAAATCTCTACCTTGACGCCACAACGCTCTAGCGTTTTCGCGAGGATATCTGCGCAAATAGCGGCAATAGTGATCGGGCGACCACGCATGGAGCCTGAATTATCAATTAATAAAGTCACAACCGTATCGCGGAAATTTGTTTCTTTTTCTTGCTTAAAGCTCATAGGCACAGTTGGGTTGGCGATGATACGGGAAAGCTTGGCGGAGTCGAGATAGCCTTCTTCCTCATCAAAGCTCCATGAGCGTTGTTGTTGCGCCATTAACTTACGTTGTAAACGGTTGGCGAGCTTATTGGTGATTCCTTGGATATGCTGTAGCTGTTTATCAAGCAATTCACGTAAGCGCGTAAGTTCCTCAGAATCTGCTAACTCTTCAGCCGCGATAATTTCATCAAATTGGCGCGTGTAGACAATATATTGCCCTTGGTTGAGTAGGCTGTCGGGGCGGTGCATATCTGGGCTGCCTGATTGCTCGCTTTCTTCGCCTTCGCCCATTAAGTGATCGGCGCTCACGTCTCCCATATCAGCATCTTCATCAACACTATCGCTGGTGGTGTCGTCATCTTCAGCGGCGTCCATGGCTTGCGCACCAGATTGCTCTTGTTCGCTTTGGTCTTCAGCGGTGTCGTCTGCATCATTGGCGGAGGTGTCATCGCTATCGTCATTTTCTAGGTCTTTATTGTCGCCATCCTCTGGCGCTTCAATATCTCCAGTAATAATGCCGAGCTGATGCATAAGTTCCCGCGACTGGCGTGCAAATTCAGCTTGGTCATCTAGGTGCGGTATTAAGCTTTTGAATCCATCCTTGCCTAAATTTTCTTTCAACCAAGGTTGCCAAAGTTTATTTATTTTAGAATAGCTTGGCGGAATTTCTTCACCCGTTAGTGCAATACGTGCGAGCGCATGAAGGGCATCCGCTGTGTGTGTATCTGTGCGTGTTTGAAGTTTCGCGTAACCCAAGCGTTCGCCTTTTTCCTGTAGCAGGTCATTTAAGTTATCTTTGACCCCTGGCATTTGGTTCGCGCCGATGGCTTCGCATCTGGCTTGCTCCAATGCGTCATAAATTTGTTGCGCCGATAAATCCATCGGGGCGTTATGGCGGTGAATATTCTTTTTATGATGTTGAAGCTGAAGTGCCTTTGAATCGGCGGCGCCACGCGTGATTTGAATTTCTTCCTGATCCATCGTTTGGTTGGGAATGGGCAGGGAGGTTTGATCCTCTTGTGGTGTCGTCGGACGGTCAGCACGCTCCACAGCAGAGTAATTCACCTGAAGCTGTTTTTTACCAGAAATAGCTCGCAACGTCGCCGCCGTCGCATCCTTAAAATTCTCAAATTCTTTGTTTTTGTTAGGCGCCATTGTTCGTTAATAACTCAATCCCAAAGCATCTCTGGTAATATTCATTCAACACAGGCCATTCTAGTTCGTCGCATTTGTTCATGAAGGCGTATTTGAAGGATAGCTCGCGATCACCAAAGATACGCATATTCTCTGCCCAGCTTAAAACGGTTCGTGGGCTCATTAATGTTGATAGGTCACCATTGATAAAGCCTTGGCGTGTTAGGCCAGCCATTCTGACCATTGCGTCAATTGTTTCCCTGCCGTCTTTTGTATCTAAATCTGGGCTTTTGGCAGCAATGATAGATGTCTCCATGTCATGCTCAAGATAATTTAGCTGCGCGACAATGTTCCATCTGTCCATTTGTGCTTGGTTAATTTGTTGCGTGCCGTGATAAAGCCCTGTTGTATCACCAAGCCCCACTGTGTTTGACGTTGCAAACAAACGGAACGCTGGGTGAGGGCGCAATACCACGTTTTGATCAAGCAAGGTTAGGCGACCTTCAGCCTCAAGCACACGCTGGATAACGAACATCACATCTGGGCGCCCTGCATCATATTCATCAAACACTAACGCCACTGGGTTTTGAATAGCCCAAGGAAGTAAGCCTTCTTGGTAACGCGTGATCTGTTTACCTTCTTGCAGGACAATCATATCCTTACCAAGCAAATCTATACGGCTGACATGGCTGTCCATATTGATACGCACACACGGCCAGTTTAGGCGGGCGGCAACTTGTTCAATATGGGTGGATTTACCTGTTCCATGATACCCTTGAACCATCACACGACGATTGTCGGCAAAGCCTGCCAAAATGGCTAATGTCGTGTCATGGTCGAATTTATAATTTTTATCAATCTCTGGCACGTTGCTGTTAGGCTCTTTAAAGCCCGGCACTTTCCAGTCAATATCTAGATCAAATGTTTCCCGTACGCTGTAATGTGTATCAGGAATGGATGTGTATTTACCTTCCTTCGTAACCACTTTCGTGATGTCGAAAGAGTTGGCGTTGATATCGTCTTGAACTTGTTTTTCTTTTGCCATGGCGGGTGCTTATTTTTCTTTTTCTAGAGTGTCGTAACGCTGAAATGCGAGCTTTAATACTGTATAGGATATATTTATCTTTTTGAGAAGCTCTTCCGATTCTGAAGATCCTTTATTTCTGTCTGGATGATGTTTCATCGCCAGCTCTTTATAACGTTTTTTGATAACGGCTAAATCAAGCGGCGGCTCTAAATTAAATATGAGCATAGCTTCATATTCGGCGGAGTTGCGGTCAAACTCACGCCCATTCTTATCGTATTCTTCATAGGCGCGTCCTGCGCGATCATCTGGGTTTTCACCTTTGCCGTAAAAGTCCCAAGCGCGTTGGCGTAAATCATCTTCTGTTGCATGTTCCCCGTGACGCCAAGTTGGGCGATCACCGAACATACTTTTTAAAATATGGTCTTCAACTTCCTTAGGGTTCATACCTTCAAAGAAATTCCATGCACGGTTATATTCGCTAATATGTCCTTGGCAGAACCAATAATGGTCAGATAATGAGCGATCTTTGGGCGCACGAAAGGTACCCTCGCTAGGGCACCCTGGCATTTGGCAAGGTTTTGTTCTAGTTCGAGCTTGTCGAATGTCCTGAAATTCAGGTGACTTTTCTTTTAAATGTATTTTTGGCATATTCTTCTATTATGACGGGAAATAGTTTGTTAGACAAGTTCTGTAAAGCCTTATCAGTAGCATTTCTGATAGGGACTTTGGTATAATAAAATTGGGTCATTCTAACTAGAAAAGAATCAAATGAGTAATATGCAGGATAAAATTCAAAAAAAGCTTGAAATAGCTTTAAATCCGACACAACTAGAAGTTGTTAATGAAAGTTATAAGCATCAAGGGCATGCGGGAGATGACGGTACGGGTGAAAGTCATTTTCATATTATGATAGCATCTTCTTTATTTGAAAATAAAACTAGATTAGCCAAGGAACGTATGATTTACAAAGCCTTAGAGAATGAAATGCCCATTATTCACGCCCTATCTATCAACATTTTAACAGATTAAATTATATACTTTAGTATGCATTGTTAATAACTTTTACATCTTCTGGTTGTAGAATGGTTACGATGGTGTATGTTTTGTCTTGTGTTTGTTCTTTCTATGTTCGTTTTTAAAGCAGTGGGAAGAGCTATTTTGATAGAAATTTCTTTGTTAGGGAAAAATATTATGTCTGATGTGAATGATAATAATGCGACGGGTGCCGCTGAAAATAGAGTAGAAAAAAAGTATATTGAGTCTAAGAGTTCATTAGTTTCCAGAAATATTACCGTTATGGGGCGCAGAACATCTGTTCGTCTAGAGCCTGAAATGTGGTCAGCGATGAAGAATATCTCAAAGCGTGAAGAATGTACTATTCATGATTTATGCTCGTTGATTGCTCTACGTAAAAAGTCAGAAACATCATTGACCGCGGCTATTCGTGTTTTCTTGATGCTTTACTATCGCGCCTCTAGTACCGAAAATGGTCACGACAAAGCGGGGCACGGTGATTTTCAAAACATGAAACGTCGGGCAGGGATGGATAAAGATTGGTCCGCCTCCAAAATGAAGTCCAAGTCATTAGATGTTTCCGATTATTCAGTTGAAGAGCGTTTGTCTCCTCATCTAAAAGCGATGCAGAATGTTGATGTTGCTAATAGCGCTGCGCAGCAATAACTAAGTATTAACGACCAAATTTTAGGAATTTTTTGCGGCGTTCGGCTTTCAGTTTATCTGCATCCCATGGCATTAATTGGTGAAGTGCTGTGTCGATTTGTTTGGCGACATTATTGATGGTTTCTTCCTTCATGCGGTGGGCTCCACCGATAGGTTCTTTGATGATTCCATCAATCAATTTCAGGTCTAGAATATCTTGCGCCGTGATTTTTAGTGAGGTTGCTGCATCTGAGGCAAAGTCCGCACTGCGCCATAGGATAGAGGCACAACCTTCTGGTGAAATAACGGAATAGATTGAATGTTCCAGCATGTAGATTTTGTCGGCTGTCGCAATTGCAATCGCACCACCTGAGCCACCTTCGCCAATCACGACGGAGATGATAGGTACGCTTACGTTTAGACAGGTCTCAATAGATTTTGCAATTGCTTCTGCTTGTCCGCGTTCCTCGGCACCAAGGCCAGGGTAGGCGCCGGCTGTATCCACGAGCGTAATGATTGGAATTTGGAAATGATCCGCCATTTTCATTAGGCGTTGGGCTTTACGGTATCCTTCAGGACGCGCCATGCCGAAGTTGTGCTTAATGCGGCTTTCGGTATCACTACCGCGCTCTTGCCCCATGATAATACAAGATTGCCCTTGGAATCGGCCTAGACCACCCAATAACGCATAATCATCTGCGAAGTTACGGTCACCGGCAAGTGGAGTGAAATTTTCGATCATGCCCGCAACATAGTCCGAAAAATGTGGACGGTTGCCGTGGCGCGCTACTTGGACTTTCTGAGCAGGGGTCAGCTTGCTGTAAGCTTGAGTGAGAAGCTTCTCAACTTTGTTCTTCATGCGCGTGATTTCACCATCGATATTGACGGATGGGTCATTTTCAACATTGCGCAACTCTGCAATTTTGCCTTCTAACTCAAGGATAGGTTTTTCAAACTCTAGCTGACTCATTGGTATGACCCTTATTAATTCAAAATAGTTAATTACTGATAGCTTTTAATAGCAAATCAGGCGGAAAAGAGCAATGAGATTGTCTTTATCCGCCTGATTAGAATTAGATATTAAGAAAAGCTATTAACTAGCTGATTTCTTTGAAATAGGGTGGTTTTCTTCAACTGTTTCTTTCAACCCTTCACTCACAATATGTGTGTAAATTTGAGTTGTTGCGATATCAGCATGACCCAGCATTTTCTGAACTGAGCGAAGATCCGCGCCACGGCTTAGAAGATGTGTTGCAAAAGCGTGGCGAAGAATGTGCGGGCTTACGCGACCTTCATCAACTTCTGCATCTTTAGCCAATGTTTTAAGCAGTTGTGCAAAACGCTGACGTGTTAAGTGACCACTTTCTGACGTTCTTGATGGGAACACATATTTTTCTTGCGCGGCAAGATTTTCTGTTCCTATGAACTGTTTACGAACATTCAGGTAGTTAGCAATAGCTTTTTGAGCTGGCTCTGAAAGAGGAACCATACGCTCACGACCACCTTTACCTTCGATCATAAGGAACTCAGTTCCTTCACCGATCGCAGACATTGGAAGACCAACAAGCTCAGAAACACGAAGACCTGTTGCATAAAGCATTTCAAGCAAACATACGAGACGAGTGCTTTCAGATGTTCCTGCATTACCAGCAGTTTTAATCAGCTGTGACACTTCTTCTTCGCTAAGTGTTTTAGGAAGAGTACGGCCTTGTTTAGGGCTCTTGATTGTTGATGTTGGATCATCACTACGTGCATCTTCTGAGATCAAGTAACGGTAATATTGACGCATCGCGGACAGGCGACGTGCAACAGTACGTACTGTGATTTGTGAGCTATTCTCACCTTTAACGTGAATTTTATGCGTTAAGAAATCTAGATAAGCTTTCAAATCATCTGTGCTAGCTTTGTCTAGATCAACTTTGCGCTCTGCGCGTAAGTATAAAGTAACATCAGCAAGATCGCGTTTATATGCTTGGCGTGTATTCAACGCAGCACCACGTTCTGATGTTAACATGTCTAGAAAAGCACCAACACTTGCATGCAAATCTGGTTCTGGCATTTTTGGACGGCCTGGACGTGCCATTTTTTAGTTCTCCTTATTATAACTCAATAAATCACCCAGAATATTCCGAGCAATTAACTGAGTTTGTTCAATTAACCCCACAGTGTGAAGACTATCAAGCACTTCGAGCGCTTTATCCTGGGTTTCCCCAGAGTTATTTGGTTTACTTAAAACTACTAAGAGCGTTAGGCCAATAAATCGGTTTTTTTCTACGGTAACCAACCACTGATCCCAATCGTACACATGTATCCCATAATCACCTGTCGATGTCAAGGATAATCGTTTTTCATAAACTTGGTGCCGATTATTGGAAAGTTTGACTGATTTGTCAAGGGATATTTTTAACTTATTTAACATATTCGTTGTTTTTGGGGTAAACCCCTCTAAAGCAGACTCATAATCATCAGGGGCAGGTAGGTAGTCGGTGACGGCAGCGTTTATATCAATAAGTGATTGAATATAAACGATATTATCTATGCTTTCTGTTCTTAATTCATATAATCTATCAATAAATTTCTGCTCTATAATATGGGCCAGTGCCAGCTTTTTGAATAGAATTTTTTCCACATCTTCTTGTGGTAAAGTGTCTATACGCGTCTCTAAAGCTGCATCCTCTTCGGACAAATCAAAGCTATCTATGATTGCATGGTTTTTGGCAGTTTCCTCTATTTCTGAGCTAATAGAATCAGGGAATTTTTTATCTTTTAAAAATAATCCCGTTAATTGTGGGGATAACTCTTGTATAGCTTGGGGGTTATTAACAAGGGAAACAAAATCAATGCGGTCTTCCTTCATCAAAACAAGCTGTTCTAATAAGGAGAAGTTATTAAGCTGTTGAACAGCCGTGGCAGGAATTAAGAAGCTATTATCATTGTAGATAGCTTGTAATATGTGGCTATCTTCAAATTCAACGGTGGCATCATCTTCTGCATATAATAAATGATTACAAATTTTATTAATTTGCGCCCAAAATGGCTTTTCGAGGCTTTGGTTCGCATAACGGTCTGAAAATACTTTGTTTTCTAAGCAGGCGGTGGCTAACCCTTTTTCATTTAGGACTAGCAATAATCCTATTCGTCCAAGCTCCGCATTGTCTTTAGGGTCTTGGACTTTTTCTGTGTAGAGCTTGAACGCATCATCAAATAAGCCCATTTCTACCAGCTTCTTAAGGCGTAGTGTTAGAATATCATCGCCATTTTCAATAGGGATGTCGTTATCAATAAGCGTTGTATCGGTCACAGAGAGTAATAATCTCTTCTTTAGGCGTTGAATACCTGTATTGGGTGATGTGGCTGGTAAGCGCTTCAATAGGTAAGTGATTTCAGAACGTGGTTGTCCACGCCATAGGCTTTTAGGGAGGGCGCCTTGTAAGTCGCTATATAATAGCCCTGCAGATTCTTGGGCTGTAATAGATTCTGGAATCTCAATTTCGTCCGCTTGTACCAAACCCGGTGCTAAAGGAAGAGAGATAAGTGCAATGATTAGTACTTTGATTAAGGGCATTGCTTTACTTCTGTATCTTTGAGAGAGGAATTGTCTCAACGTGGTTAGTTTGTGCAACCGTTACGTCTGTAACCGCAAAGAAACCAAACCCACCAACAATAAGCAATAGAACCGTTAGTAATATAAGTTTTAAAAACATGATAATGAATATGCCTTGTTATAGAATCGTATGCTGTGATTGTTTAAATCCTAATCAACGCCCTTATATATTGCAATAAGTAGAATGAATAACGTGAATCTTATTGAATATTTTTGCAATCTCAGTCAATAAGTAAGAATGGAAATTAAAGATCAGATAAATTATCTTCGTAAAGAATTAACACAACCAATTGTTTTGGTTGGTTTAATGGGTGCTGGTAAAACGAATTTAGGGCAAATGCTGGCTGATAAAATGGCTGGTAACTTCATTGATGCTGACGATGTTATTGTTGAGCGTGAGGAGATGAGCATCCCTGAAATATTTGACCAAAAAGGTGAAGATCATTTTCGTAATGCGGAACGCGAGGTTCTGCGTGATTTAATGGTACTTCATGCTGTCGGGGGAATCGATAATAAGGCAGTGCAAGTGATTGCAACTGGTGGTGGTGCTTTTATTAACGATGAAACGCGCAATAAAATTAGACAGCTTGGCATTTCTGTTTTTCTGGAAGCCGATTTGTCCGTGCTACTATCCAGAATTGGTGATGGGGCAGAGCGTCCATTATTTGCAGGCAAGGACCCAGCCACTGTTTTGAAAGATTTGATGGAGACACGCTACCCAATTTATCAATCTGCGGATATGTCCGTGCCATCTCACGAAGAATCAATCGAAAAAACAACGGATAGAGTGGTTAATACTCTATACAGTTACTTTGCAGGATAGTAGTATCTGAGCATCATGCCAAAAATTACAGAAGTTAAGTTAGATCTCGCTGAGCGTTCATATTCCATTCACATTGGGAAATCACTGCTTGAAAATGCACTTGATTATATTCCTGCAGATTTGCGGGATACACTGTCTGATCGCAAGGTGTTTATTCTTTACGATAAAAATGTCTACCCTTACGTGCAGGTCTTGGATGAAGCTCTGGCTGGTAAAGCTCAAGATATCAAAACTTATGCCGTTAAAGGTGGCGAGCCGAGCAAGTCTTATAATGTTTTCCAAGAATGCCTAGATTGGTTGCTGGAGAATAAAGTTAATCGCCAGAGCATTTTAATTGCCGTCGGTGGTGGCGTTGTTGGTGATCTGGGTGGCTTTGTAGCCTCTGTTGCTATGCGTGGTATTCCGTATATTCAAGTGCCAACGACTTTATTGTCGCAAGTTGATAGCTCTGTTGGGGGCAAAACAGGAATCAACACAAACCAAGGTAAAAATCTGGTCGGTAGTTTCTATCAACCCAAAGCCGTTATCTGTGATATTGGCACGTTAGGGACTTTGCCAGAGCGTGAGTTAAAATCAGGCTATGCCGAAGTCGTAAAATACGGGCTTATTAACGACCTACCGTTTTTCGAATGGTTAGAAGAAAATGGTGAGAAAGTTCTAGCGTTAGAAGAAGAGGCACTAACTCACGCTATCAAAACAAGTTGTGAAGCAAAAGCTTCAATTGTTGCTGAGGATGAATATGAAGGGGGTACGCGCGCCTTACTAAATTTAGGGCACACTTTCGGTCATGCCTTAGAAGCTGCGGCTGGCTATGATGGACGCTTACTTCACGGAGAAGGTGTTTCTATTGGAATGCTAATGGCGTTTGATCTGTCCATGAAAATGGGCTTATGCCCGCAGGAAGATATCTCGAGGCTGGAAGCGCATTTAACAAAGTGCAATATGCTCACTAAAGCGAATGAAATTAAACCTAATTTAAAACACTCCGCAGAAGATTTACTTGAATTGATGCAGGGGGATAAAAAAATGCTCGGCGCTAAAATCGGATTTATTCTAACGCATGGTATTGGGCAAGCATTTCAAACAACAGACGTAAACGAAGAAGATGTCGTAAAAGTCGTTAAAAATTCCTTGGAAGGGTTTTAATAAATGAACATGGAATTATTAATGTCGGCAGGAATTGTTTTTGTCCTTCTTTTATTATCAGGATTTTTCTCAGGCTCTGAAACGGCATTAACCGCCGCGTCAAAATCTCGCCTTCATAATTGGGAGAAGGAGGGGAATAAACGTGCAGCCCTCGTGAATAAAATACGTGAGCGTAAAGACCGCATGATCGGCGCTTTGTTGTTAGGGAATAACCTCGTCAATATTTTAGCGTCTGCTTTTGCAACAAGCGTGCTGATCGGTATTTTTGGTGAGGCAGGGGTTGTTTATGCGACCCTGATCATGACATTGCTCGTGCTTATCTTCGCTGAAGTTCTTCCCAAAACCTACGCCATGAAAAACGCCGATAAGATGTCGATGGCGATTGCTCCGGTTATGAATGTCGTGATTATGGTGTTCTTCCCAATCGCGGCTGTCGTCACCAAAATTGTAAACTTCACCCTGAAATTATTTGGTGCGGATATGAAGGCCGATACTGGTGGATCGCACATGGAGCTGTTGCGTGGTGTGATTGAATTACATGAGGGGAGCGATTCTCAAACACAAGAACAACGCGCAATGCTTCGCTCTATTCTTGACTTATTCGACGTTGATATTGAAGAGGTGATGACCCACCGTAAAAATGTTCAAATGCTGGACGCGAACGAGCCAATTGAAAAAATTATTGAAGAAGCATTAGAAAGCCCTTACACGCGTATGCCTGTTTACAGCGATGACCCCGATAACATCATCGGAGTGCTTCATGCTAAGGCGCTTATGCGTGAGTTAAAAGCACGTGAGCGTGCCAATGAAGATATTAGTGAAATCAATATCCGAGAATTACTCGCCGATCCATGGTTCGTGCCAGAGGCAACGATGCTTTATGATCAGCTCCAAGCGTTCAAACTTCGTCGTGAGCATTTCGCCGTGGTGGTTGATGAGTATGGCAGTTTCATGGGTATCGTCACGTTAGAGGATATCCTAGAGGAAATCGTTGGCGAAATTGACGACGAACATGACGAAGCTGTCGCCGGTGTGCGTAAACAATCCAACGGAACTTACTTAATTGATGGGCAGGTGGCTATCCGTGACCTAAACCGTGAATTTGATTGGGACTTACCCGATGATGAAGATTACTCAACGATAGCAGGTTTAATCATCCACGAATCCCAAACTGTCCCCAACGTCGGCCAAAGCTTCACCTTCTACGACCTAAATTTCGATATCGTGAAGAGACAGCGCAATCAGCTGACTTTGGTGCGCGTGACAGCGAAGTGAGTTATAAAGGAGGTAATGTGGGCGGTCGAGGGGGAGTGTGGTTAACTCCAAATATTAATGCATGGGTAAAGTTTCCCATGTTTTTTAATGCTTTAGAAGTATTCGCATAGAATTTTGTTTCATTGGGATGTGATGTTTGAGAGAGAAAATAAATGGAAGCAGTTTTCTGTGAGCCAATACCTTTATATTGAATGAAGCTATGGATATGATCAATATGATCAAGTGATCCAGGACCCTTTTTTATTACCTTGGGTCTTAGCGTTCTTAAGAATATAGGATCACTAAAAAGAAGTCGATCTCTACCAAATATAACATAATCTTGTGTAGCGCAGAGGAAACCATCCACTAAAGTTCCTGTTCTTTCTGCTGGTGTACCAAATTCAATACGCTGATGGCGAAGTTGACTCTGAACGAAGGCAATGTGCTTGTCCATATCAGCGCCAATTTTAAACCCTGCTGCTTTCATTTGCTGTCTTAAAATAGTTGCTTGTGATGCCATGTCGAATGTCTCTTAAATAAATTAAGAGGATACAAGTAACTAAGATTTATAAATATGTCAACAAAATATGGTAAACGATTAGTGGTTGACCTTACCCAACCTTCCCATGACACTGCTTATACTTCTTCTCTGATCCGCAAGGGCAGGGGGCGTTACGTGGAGTTTTTACCCATGTTGCTGGATCATTATCGTCATGCACAATTTTGCGTTGTTGTGGCACGATGTTACCGGTTTCCATTGGCGATACTGTATTCTGTGTATGGCCAGATGCCATGGAGCCCATCAGGGCGGGGTCGTGACGACCTTCTTCCATCTCTTGTTTTTCGCGCGCCTGTAACTCTTGCATCACGCGTGGGTCAAATCCAACTTCAACTAAGCTTAGCGTTTGTGTCACGTTTTCACGCATGTTGTTTAGCATTGCTTCAAACATGGCAAAGGCTTCGGCTTTATATTCATTCAATGGATCACGTTGACCAAATGAACGTAGGTTAATTCCTTGACGTAAATGATCGAGCGCAAGCAAATGCTCTTTCCAACTTTGATCGAGGATTTGAAGCACGAAAGATTTTTGCAATTGACGCATCGTATCCACGCCAGCAATTTTAACTTTCTCTTCCATCTGTTCGTCAGACTCTTTGGTTAAGCGTTCCAGAATTTCATCGTCCGCAATACCTTCTTCCTT
Source organism: Alphaproteobacteria bacterium (assembly GCA_018608245.1). GTDB lineage: Bacteria > Pseudomonadota > Alphaproteobacteria > Micavibrionales > Micavibrionaceae. Next base: position 94,551 of record JABAZY010000002.1, read on the forward strand.
TGCCCATTCTTGAATAGGGAGGTCGAGGTTTAGTACACGTTGTGCTTCGCTCTCTAATGTTTCTGTGTCCCATTGCTCTGCATAGGCTTGTTCAGGGATACAGCGATAGACCATATCTTCAATCACATCGTCACGCATTTCATTAACTAGCTCATCAAGACCGTCATCTGCTTCCATGATTTCGCGACGTTGTTCGTAAATCACTTTACGTTGGTCATTCATGACGTTGTCAAACTTCAATAAGTTCTTACGCATTTCAAAATTTTGTTGTTCAACACGCGCCTGCGCACGCTCTAATGCTTTTGATAACCAAGGATGCGTCAGCGCTTCGCCTTCCTTCAAACCAATATGGCTTTTCAGAAGGTTTTCCATCTTATCAGCCGCAAAAATACGCATTAGATCATCATCAACGGAGAGGAAGAACACGGTTAACCCTGGGTCACCTTGGCGGCCTGAACGACCACGAAGCTGGTTATCAATACGGCGAGATTCATGTCGCTCTGTACCAATCACACAAAGGCCACCAGCCTCATGCACAATAACTTTATTCTCTTCAATTTCGGCTTTAATTTTATCAATCGCGGCTTTCTTACCTTCGTCTGACCAATCATCTTCGACTTCATTGGCGATGCGCATATCTAAATTACCACCAAGCTGAATATCGGTACCACGACCAGCCATGTTGGTTGCAATAGTCACAGCACCTGGTGCACCAGCTTGCGCAATGATAGAAGCCTCTTGCTCATGGTAACGTGCGTTCAAAACGCTATGTTTCACTTTTAATTTCTTCAGAAGCTCGGAGAGTTTTTCAGATTTTTCAATCGATACGGTACCAACCAAAACAGGTTGATTACGTTCTTGACATTCATGAATTAAGCGCGCAATCGCTTCGAATTTCTCATCAAAGGATTTATAGATTTTATCATCATGGTCAATACGGGCAATGTCCGTATTGGTTGGAATAGCCACAACGCCAAGACCATAAATATCTGCAAACTCAGTAGCCTCTGTTAACGCTGTTCCTGTCATACCAGATAGTTTTGGGTAGAGACGGAAGTAATTCTGGAAGGTAATGGACGCTAAAGTTTGGTTTTCATTTTGAATTTCAACGCCTTCTTTGGCTTCTAATGCCTGATGAAGACCTTCTGAGAAACGGCGTCCTTCCATCATACGACCTGTAAACTCGTCGATGATGATAACTTTGTCGTCCTTAACAATGTAATCTGTATCAAGCGCAAAAATCTTATGCGCTTTTAAGGCTTGGTTCACATGATGTACCAAGTGAATGTTATGCGGGTCATAAAGGTTACCATCGTCAATTAAGCCATGCTCTTCCAATAGACCTTCAATTTTGACATTTCCAGTTTCGTTCAACGTAACGCTACGAGTTTTTTCATCCAGATCATATTCTGTTTCATCCAACTTAGGAATAATAGCATCCACCAAATTATATAACTCAGTTGATCCCTCAGATGGGCCAGAGATGATTAGAGGCGTTCTCGCTTCATCAATCAAAATAGAGTCAACTTCATCGACAACTGCGAAATTGAATGGGCGCTGAACCATGTCATCCAGATGGAATTTCATGTTATCGCGCAAGTAATCAAAGCCGAACTCATTGTTCGTGCCGTATGTAATGTCACAGGCGTAAGCTTTTTTACGCTCAATATCTGGCATATTCGCCACGATGCAATCACAAGATAGACCAAGGAAGTTATAAACTTGTGCCATCCATTCGGAGTCACGGGCGGCGAGGTAATCATTGACGGTTACAATATGGACACCTTTACCTTCAATGGCATTCAAATAAGCGGCGAGGGTGGAGACAAGCGTTTTACCTTCACCCGTTTTCATTTCGGCAATTAACCCGCGATGAAGACATAATCCACCAACAAGCTGAACATCAAAATGACGTTGTCCTAAAGTACGTTTGGCTGCTTCACGGACAGTGGCAAATGCCTCTGGCATGATATCATCTAACGACTCACCGTTATTTAGGCGAACACGATATTCAGTGGTTTTGGCTTGTAACTCAGCATCTGAAAGCTTCTCAAATTCAGGCTCTATGTCGTTAACAACGCTCGTGTCAGCGAATAAACGCTTAAGCTGTCTATCGTTGCTAGAACCGAATAATTTTTGGGCAAGGGCTAAAACCACTTTCATCTCCTACATAATTTGCGAAAACATATATATAGCGCCAATCACCGTAGGTCAATGCGTGATCAAGCCGTGCCATAATATAGTCACATGTAAGATTGTTTATTCTGATAAATTACTTGACATAATAATATTGTCGGTATATAACTCTTAGATATTAAATTATGGAGCTTGAAATTATGATTAGTAAATGGAATGGAAAAAATTTGATTGGTCCAGCAATAGCAGGAGTTGTTGCTCTTGGCATTTTAACGCCATTATCCATGGCTTTTTTAGAAGCTGATAAAAATAAGCCATCTCTACCAGACCCTATAACATTAGATACGCTTAAGGAAAGTACTTTGATTAGTAATGACAACGGTGTTAGCGTTGCTGTGCTATATAGTAAAAACAGTCCTGAAAACGGGCAAGCGCCTGTTCCTGTTAAAAATGAAGAAGAATGCGTGCGTTTGGGGCTTGTTCTATCTTACTCAAGTGGTGAAAGCTTTGGTTTAGCTTGCCAAAATGATATAGGGGAAGTTGTAAGCTCATATGCGATAAATGACATAGATATCCCTAAAGTTACACGAGCCGTTCAAACTTTCTCTAAAAACCTAACTATTTAATAATTTAATTCAGAGAAAATAGGTTGCTCAAAAACTTATAGATAACCCTAGATTAACCCTTGCATTCTGTGCGTGAGGGGTGCAAATTCTGGTAATTACACAAAATTGATAATTACATGAGGTTTATCTAATATGTCAAAAAAATCTAATAAAGGTATTTTAGCTGTTGTCGCTATCGCAATTGTTGCGGCGGCAGGTGTTATGTACTTCCTATCTCAGAATGTTGAAAATTTACCAGCATCTGGAGACCAGTATATTGAAGCATCCGCTGAACAACGTAATGCTGAAGGTACGACAGACGAAGCAACAAACGAAGATACAGATGTCGCAGAAGTTTCAACGGCTGCTGGCGGTGATCAGGCAACTGAAACAGCTTTGAACCCACAAGGTACAGAAGTTGAACCAGGTAACCCTGTTGTTGCCGTTGTTGATGGTAAAGAAATTACCCGTGTTGACGTTTATCGTTACATTAAATCAATGCCTCAAAATCTTCAGCAATTACCAGCTGCAACAATTTACCCATTAGCTTTAGAGCAAGTGGTTAATATGCGCCTTGTTCAAAACAAAGCAGAAGCGGCTAAACTTGGTGAAAACGAAGAAGTTCTAAAAGAACTTGAAATGGCGAAGCAACAAATTATTCGTAACGTTTATTTGCAAGAGCAAGTTGATAAGAAAATCTCTGATGCTGATCTGAAAAAACTTTACAAAGAGTATATTGCTAAAGTGCCTGATGTTAAGCAACGTCGTGCTAGCCATATTCTTTTAGAGAACGAAGAAAAAGCGAAAGAAGTTATCGCAAAATTAGAAGACGGCGCGGACTTTGCAACGCTAGCTCAAGAAATGTCTACAGGTCCAACTGGCCCTAAAGGCGGCGATCTTGGCTTTTTTGCAAAAGAAGAAATGGTGCCAGAATTTGCAGAAGCTGCTTTTTCAATCAATAAGGGAGCATATTCTAACAAACCAGTGAAAACTGAATTTGGTTACCACGTGATCAAAGTGACTGATACACGCGATCTTCCTAAGCCGACTTTCGAAGAAATGAAGCCTAACTTGGAAGCTGAAAAGCGTCGTGAAGTTTTAGATGGTCTTGTTAAAAAATGGCGTGCTGATTCAAAAATTGAACAGTTCGACATTAACGGCAAACCGCTTAAGCAAGCTGACGCTGCACCTAAAGAATAGAGTTCTCTGAAAAGTGAACTGTTTAGAAGCTTTAAAACAACCGCGTTCAACCACACCTTCGGGCTTGCCCATTGTTCTGGTTGCCGCGGTTGCTTTAGTTGATGCTGATGATAAAATTTTATTGGCACAACGCCCTGAGGGGAAATCTATGGCTGGGCTATGGGAATTTCCGGGCGGTAAGGTCGAAGAAGGCGAAAGCCCTGAATTCGCGCTTTGCCGAGAATTACACGAAGAACTTAGTATTGATGTCCGTGAATGTTGTTTGGCACCCCTTGCATTTACCTCTCATGCCTATGAAGATTTTCATTTGATGATGCCTTTATATGTTTGCCGTATGTGGAATGGGATACCTGAGCCGAAAGAGGGACAAACACTTGAATGGGTGCGTGCGTTAGACTTATCAAAATATGATATGCCTGCGGCGGATATTCCTCTGATTTATCAGATATTAGATCGCCTATAATTGTGATATTATATGATCATGAATTCACCAGACGCCTATAGTTTTAAACGTTTTTACAATAGCTTTCACGGACGCGTCATGCGCCGTATATTGCGCAATAGCTTAGTTGAGATGTGGCCAAACTGTAATAAGCTAACGGTTATGGGCTATGGCTATGCTATTCCCTATATGCGCCCATATCTTGAAAAGGCAGAGCAATGCTATGTGATCTTTCCCAAGCAATTAGGCGCTCACCACTGGCCAGAACGTGAACCGAATTTGGTCGGTGTGTCGCTTGAAGATCAATTGCCGATAGAAACAAATTCCGTTGACCGTGTGATCATGTTTCATGCGTTAGAGTTTTTGGACTATCCTGATGAAGTGTTTACTGAACTTTGGCGCGTGTTAAAAAGTACAGGAAAGGTTATGATTGTTGTGCCTAATAGAATGGGTTTATGGTCACGTGCTGACTGGACGCCATTTGGACAGGGACGACCATATTCCGCCCATCAGGTTGAAAACTTACTTCATGAAAATCGCTTTGTGCATGAACGTACAAAGCACGCTTTATTCTCACCAGCTTTTAAAAACCCGTTACTCTTCCGCTTGGCGAGTGTCTTTGAAACGATTGGCAAATATGTGTATCCAGCCCTTGGCGGTGTTCATATGATTGAGGCTTCAAAACAACTTTATGCGGGTAACCGCGGAACACCAGCCAGAACAAAAGGCAGTCTCATTGCGGCAGGCAAAAAAGTTGTGACAGGTAAACAAACTGTACCAACACCGCGCGAAAAAATTTAAAGGCCTAACGGGTTCTCAGGATCAATACTGTCCATAAATTGACGTTTACGATCAACATGCGTGGTTTGATAAACAAGCCCAATCCATGTGGACATTAAGGAGCGCGCACTATCAACCCATGTATTCTCAAGTAAGGGCAGGATATCGGGCTCATCTATTTCTGCGTTCACACCAGCTTTAATTTCCGCTTCTAATGTACGTAGTTTTTCTTTGGCGATAGGGCCAAAATAATTATCAGGGAAGGGGGGATAATCTTCTAGTTCACCGTCTTTATATCGTTGCACTTCACGCTTATATTCTTTGAGCAAACTAGTCATGTCATATTCTGGATGACCCTGAAGATACAATCTACTGAAACCGTCTTTACTGGTCGCAAGGTAAGCACCAACATCTTCGCTCTCAATCAATACGCGCATCCCAACTTTTTTATATTGCTCTGGCGTGATATCTCCATAGCGAGAATGGGGTGCATCTAATTTCGTGTTCATACCAGACACAAGCGGATGCGTCCGATCAACAACCTTATGAGGGTACACGCCCCATCTCTTGGTTTTGTGACGAACAGGCTCTTCGTTATGTTTGTAAACATAAGCCGCATGACCTGACAGGCACGAACAAAGTGTTGATGTGACATTCTTATCTGCCCAATCTAAAAGCGCCTTCAATGGCTCACGTATATCAGGATGAGAGGCGGACATATTTGCACCTGTAATAATAAGTGCATCCAATCCTTCCTCTTTCAATTTCTCAATCGGCTCATAAAACGCATCAATATGCGCTGTAGCTTTCTCACCACGTTGAAAAATAGGCATGGTGGAGGGATGAATATAAATTTGGGCTAAACGGTTACTTTCACCAACTAAACGATAAAATTGACGCTCTGTAGCTTCTAAGGCAGCATCAGGCATTAAATTGATGAACCCAATATGAAGCTCACGAATATCTTGAATTTGCGCGCGGGTCGACTCCATAATCGGACGCCCCTCTTGTATAAGGCGGTCAAAGGTCGGTAGTTCTGAATTCTTAATAATAGGCATATTTATAACTTTTTCATTATAATTGGGGCATAGAAATTTACTTTATATATGACATACTTTATATCTGAATTGAACTTTAAAGAATTGATATAATAAATATGGCTCAAAAACCCTATCACTCTAAGAAATTAGACGCTATTCGTCAAAAAATAGACAAGCTGGACACTAAAATTCACGATACCCTCGTGGAACGTGCAGAGCTTGTGCTTCAGGTGGGGGAAGAAAAGCGCGCTAATAACATCGAAGTGGTGCAACCAGCCCGCGAAGCCCGCATGATCAGACGTCTTCTAGCTAAACACAAAGGAAGCTTGCCAGAAATGGCCGTTGTGCGTATCTGGCGCGAGCTAGTTGGGGCTGTATCATTGCTACAAACAGGCATTAAAGTCGTCGTGGTAGACACACCAGAGCGCCCAGAACATTGGGATTTAGCTAAAGATTACTTCGGTAGCTGTCTACCCATGAGCCGTGCCGCATCGAGCTTGGGTGCTATTGGCGCTGTTCGTGAAGGCAATGCCACTTTCGCCGTTGTACCATTCCCAGAAGATAATGAAGAAAAACCGTGGTGGGATCATTTGAGCGTTGGCACAGAAGAAGCGATGAGCATAAGCGTGCGTCTACCTCACGGGGATGACCCGCAAAATTTAAACCCTGATTACCGCTCGCTCGTGATTGGTAAAACAGGCTTCGACAGCTCTGATGAAGATCGTTCCTTTATTATGATTATTTGCGACCCAAGCGTAAGCCGCGCGAAAATCGTTTCAAGCGCAGAAGAAGTAGGTTTAAAACCTTTAAGCCTGTCCTCAAAGCGTGAAGCAGTGGATAGCGACAGCCCAATCCGTAAGCATTTATTGGAAGTTGATGATTATGTGACTGATTCAGATGAACGTGCCGTTGGCTTGAAGTTAAAGTTCGAAGAGGGCACTGAAACCTATTGCGTTGGCGGATATCCTGTACCACCAACATATTCCAAAACTATCCTACCAAAGCAGATGGCCGTGCCAACCGCACCAGTAGAGGGATAGGTCAAATTAATATATTGTCTTTTCAATAATATGACGTTATCTTTTTAATCATGCTTAATATGCCCTTTGAAATCACTGTTTCTTATGCCTTTTCTGGCACATATTCTCCTAACTATCCCCGCTAGGTGGGATAGATATATTTTTGCAATTTTCATTTTTATTAAAACTAATATATTTTCCTAAAGGGAAGAGAGAAATTTTCTATGTTTAAACAAATTACAATTATTGGGTTCGGGCTATTGGGGTCGTCTATCGCGCACAACGTGAACAATCACAAGCTAGCGGAAAAACTTATTTGTGTTGATGCGGATCAATTGGTCTGTGACAAAGTTCTATCATTGGGCCTAGCGGATGAAGCTACAACAAATGTTGCCGCAGGTGTTCAGGACAGTGACTTAATTATTATCTGTACACCTGTTGGGGCAATGGGGCGTATTGCGCGTGAAATGGCAGGGCATTTGAAAGAGGGGGCTATTGTGACAGATGTAGGCTCTGTAAAAAAAGCTGTCATCAAAGACATGCAACATCACTTGCCCGCCAACATTCACTTTGTGCCAGGGCATCCAATCGCAGGGACAGCCGAGTCTGGGCCTGAATCTGGCTTTGCCAGTTTGTTTGATGGGCGTTGGTGTATCTTAACACCGCTTGAACATACGGAGCTTCGACCTATCGAGAAGCTAACACAATTTTGGGAATCCTGTGGCTGTAATATTGAGATCATGGATGCCGAGCGCCATGATTTAATCTTGGGTATTACCTCACACTTACCGCATTTAATCGCCTACACCATTGTGGGAACGGCGACAGATTTGGAAGATGATATTAAATCGGATGTGATTAAATTTTCAGCCTCTGGTTTTCGTGACTTCACCCGTATTGCGGCCTCTGACCCAACTATGTGGCGGGATGTGTTTTTGAATAATAAAGATTCTGTCTTGGAAGTATTGGGGAGATTTACCGAAGATTTAACCGCGCTTCAAAAAGCGATCAGAAAGGCGGACGGAGATTATCTTTATCAAAGCTTCGATAAAACACGGAACATAAGACGCGCTATTATTGACGCAGGACAGGCTGAATATAATGAGCCTGAAAAAGAGAAGAAACTAGATTAAAAAATATCCTTAGCGATCCCAATATATGATGGGCGTTTTACCTGCATATACTGGCCCAACGCGAATTTCTCTATCCTTGATGCTAATATCAAAATTGACGGTGCCATCATCTTTGTTGCTCATGGCATCCATAACGGATAACGCCATAGAGCGGGCAAACCCTGACATGCCTTGTTCTTCCAGAATACGCCCTGCAAACTCTTGATAATTCTCAATTTTAGAATGAAGCAGAAGTTCTGGTTGAAGTTGACCGCTTAACCCTGCAACGCCATGACCTTTTAAATAAAATTCCTCATGGTTTAGCTCTGTATCAATAATTTTGACTTCGCCAACATCACGTTGCCATCTGACAATGTCATGATAATCAGTTGAGGTGATAATCTGCCAAGGTACTTGCATAATTAAGTGTGCCTTGGTCAGTTTCAAACTTTTACGACCGCTGTTAGGGTATGAAATATTCAAGCCTTTAGGCGCTCTGATCTCCACGTGAGTGAAGGGAATAGGGTAGCCTGTAATTGTAATCTCAGGAAAAGTGACTTTCACACCATCAACCATAAAGCCTTTTGTGTAGGTAATGACAGGCGCTTTAGGGAAACCAGATATTTTAGGCGCTTCATCATATAGCTCAACGCTAGGATCGTTCTTACTATTCGCAACCATGTTTTCAAGCGCATGGTTCATATTAAGGTAAAATAATAACCATCCTGCGCAATATAAAATGACAAGCAGGATAGGCAGGATAACAAAAAGTAAAAAAAGTTTTCTCATGTTTCTTTTGGGGCTTCTTCGTCTACAGATTCGTAAGTTAATTGTAATTTGGGCAAATGCGGATATTTATTGATAGATTCTTGAGCCAATAAGTTTGATTTCTGCTCAAGACGATCTTCCAAAGCTTTCATGACTTTCTTATCTGGCAGGCCAGGCTCAATGGGGGGTAAGAATTCAAAAATGACATGGCCTGGCTTTTTGATGAAGCCATTCCGACCCCAAAATAGCCCTGTGTTCAAGGCCATCGGAATAATGGGTAACCCAGTCTGCGCGTACATTTTGACGATACCGCCTTTGTATGGTTTTTCCTTTATAGTGGCGTTCACTTTAACGCGTGTGCCTTGGGGGAATATAACAATAGGGCGGTCAGCCTTTGACATGCGCTGCGCCCCATCAACAATAGACTTAATAGCTTCTTCCTTGCTCCTTCGATTAATTGGAATGACATCCAACTTATTAAGGAACTGACCGAACAACGGAATTTTAATAAGCTCTTCTTTCAGGACAATGGTTGGATCACCAAAAAGAGCGTGAAGCTTTAACGTTTCATAGGCTGACTGATGCTTTGCCGCCAGCAGAAACGAGCCTTTCTTTGGCAGATATTCTTTCCCTCTAATCTCATACGTAATACCCAATACATAGCGCATAAGAAACTGCGAACAGGCTAGATACGTTTTGGTAATCCCTAAAATAATTCTCCGTGGCGCTAACAAAAACGGAATAAGCACAATACAGGCAATCGCCGTGGCACCATAGAACAGGATGTTAAATAAGATGGAGCGGATAAATATGACGGGTAATGAAAACATAGTAATACTCTATTCTTTATTGGTCTGATGATCTAAACGAGTCCAGATCAAAAGGGTTTTATTATATTCCTTGAACGTTAGCGTCCAAAAATGCCATCTGGAATTATATGACGCTTGGGATGTCACTGGATGCTGAATAATCTCAACACCTTCAAGTAAATCCTTGGTTTCCAAATAGGCACGCACGGAATGATAGTCCGATGTAATAAGGCGAATTGATTTTACTTTATTCTTCTCAATCCATTTTTGAATTTCTTCAGCGTTTTCTTCTGTGTTGGTTGCTTCATAATCAAGCTCAATGCAGCAAAGGTTGTTTGGCTTATCTTTACGTGTCCATTGGTTGATTAAATCTTTTTGGCTGGTGGTCTTATTTACGCCTGTAATAAACAGCTTCGGCGCTTTGCCGTCAGCCAATAAATTCAAGCCCTCGTTAATACGGTTAGGGCCACCTGTCAGCACGACAATGGCGTCTGTCTTTTGCTCAATTAATTGCGGCTTGGCGCTTGCGACATTGAAGATAAAGAAAATATAGCCTAGTCCCCATAAGGAAAAGAGCACGGAAAAGGCAGCGATTAAAAAAGTAAGTATTTTCAATTTCATAGGAAGCCGATATTACGGCATTTTCGCCAAATTGCGCAAGACAGTTTGACGTGCTGTTACCATGCTAATTCCTGCCACAATGGCGGGAATCAAGAAGATTACGGCTTTTTGGACGAAATTTAGGCTGAAATCGGGGATAAGTGTGATATCCATCCGCCCAGCGCCCCAATTAATGATCAAAAGGATGATAATCCCAATGATTGTGCCAACCACAGCCCCTTGGAAGGATAATATCAACGTATGACGTTGTAACTGCTTGGAGATGTATTGATCTTCCGCACCCATCAGATGGAGAAGCTCTAATTCCTCATTATATATAGCCATTCGGGACTTCACAGCACCCGCCACGGCAATAATGGTCGTAAAGCCAATAATCATGGTGATGAGTACGGCTGTATATTTTAGCGCTCCTGTAAAACGCAGGATATCTGCGAGCCATGATTCATGTGTATCAATACGTGCTTGCGGGGCAATATTTTGAAGCTGTAACTTGAATTGCTCCATATCAACGTTACCCTTGGGCTTAAAGGACACAGAGATAATTTTAGGAAGGGGGATAGATTGCATCGTCGGTGAGTCACCCAACCAAGGTGCTACCAGCTCCATAATTTTTTCTTCTGACATAACATCATACTGCTCAACGGCGGGATGTTTGCTCAAAAATTCTTGTGTTGTGTCCGTGACGCGTTGCATCTGTTCGTTGCTTAAAATAACGCCTTGAGAATCCTCAACGGGGATTTCAATACTCGCTTTATTTTCTAAACCTGATGACCAACGGTTGGTCATTTCAGATAGCGCAAAAGATCCTGCAAGCGCCAAAATTGCTAGAAGACTCATCAGTGCCACAAGTGTTTTTAAAAACAGAACGCCTGAGTCTTTATTGAGCGGCAGATCATATTGCCTTTGATTTTTTTGAATACCTAATGAGCGGCCTTTATGTTTTGCGAAAGGTGACATGTCTTACAATCTCCCCATAATTTTTTCTCTTAGGCCTGTTTTGGGTGCGGGCTCTTCTAACAATACCTGACCTTTATCCAACAATAATTTCTTATGCGGAAAACGTTCCATAAGCGCTGTGTTATGGGAGGCGATAACAACGGTCGTGCCCATACGGTTTAATTGGTCAAATAAGTTCATTAGACGCAACCCTGATTCATCATCCAAGTTACCTGTCGGCTCATCGGCAAGGAGCAGGCGCGGGCGGGTAATAACCGCGCGGGCAATCGCCACACGCTGTTGCTGACCACCAGAAAGGGTGTTGGGCAACATCTGACGGTGATCGCCAAGGCCAACCCATTCCATCAATTCATTGACGTTCTCTTTAATCTCTTTTTCTGATTGACCAATAATACGCAACGGTAACGCAATATTATCAAACGCGGACATATGATTTAACAATCTAAAATCCTGAAACACTACGCCAATGCTCTGACGAATTTTTGTCAGTTGCTCGCGGGATAATTGTCCCGTGTTTTGACCAAACATGCTGACCAACCCACGCGTTGGGTGACGCCCTAAATAGAGCAGGGACATCAATGACGTTTTACCGGCACCACTAGGCCCAGATAAAAAATGGAATGATCCAGGCTCCAAAGTGAAATGTACATCACTCAAGATCTCTGGCCCAACGCCATACCGCAATCCAACATGTTCAAATTTAATCAAGTCACACCTTTTTAATTATTTCTATCTAGTAATAAGAGGGCCAGCATTTAAGTTTAGAGAATCATTAATACTGTAACAATGTTTGGCTTTATATATTTTACAAATATCCTCTTTGAAAAAGCTTGTTTGTATTAGAACTACAATAGACAAACAGATCACAAATATGATTGAAATAACAATTATCTGCTTCTTCGTTTTCTTACTTACTATCATGATTTATGATGTCTTGTAAGGCTTCGGTTTTTTTATACGCATTTTCAATTTTCATGGCGCTTTGGTACGCCTCATCCAATTGCCCTTGCTTGGTGAATATATGGGCAACCGTCGCATAGGCTTTATTCTTAAACGCCACGCTATCAATCGCTTCAATGCTTTTGAGGGCTTGGGTTAAATCTCCGCGCTCTGCTTGAATTTCTGCGGTCTCTGCCAAGGCTTTATGTTTCAACGCAGGGTTCTCCATGCCAAGGGCTGTCGCCATCGCGCCTTTATCATCCCCCGCAAAGGCTTGCGCCATCGCAATGTATGTATAGGCAATCGCATTTGACGGCGGATGCGTAATCTTCACCGCTTCACCCTTTAGGGTCGTAAACAGTGAATCATACTTGGTCTTATCCGCCCATTTTAAATCGGCTGCAGCCATACCAATGCCACGGATAGTCATGGCTTTGGTGTCTGGTGTTTCAATTTGGGCAATTAACGCAATCGCCTTGTCTGTCATGTTCTCTGATGCATAAGATTTTGCCAATTCGCGGTAAACTTTATCGCGCCAGCTTTTATCCTCAATTTGCTGAGCGGTCATTTCAATTTGTTTCATGACACAGGGCTTATCCGAAACGGTGCACGCTGACTCTGCCTTTGCTAGGGTTGGCAGGCTTAAACTAGTCATAAGCAAGCAAGCTAAAAGGTGATTTTTCATGGTATGTCCTTAAACGGGTTATTGCGCCGAAATCAGTTAAACCTTATATATATTAAGTAGCCACGTGAATAACAAACTTAGAAAACAGAATATTATCCATATGATTTTAGAGTGTCCTAACTGTAAAGCCAAATATGATATACCAGATTCTACCCTGAGTAAGGGCGGGCGGAAAGTACGTTGTTCTGAGTGCCGTTTTAAATGGTACCAAGAAGCCATGTTCACAGGCAACTTCGATGATGACGACAATGATATTTTGGATGACGTCATTGAAGAAGAGACAGCTCCACTAGAAACACCAGAAGATATTGATGTTCAGGCTAATCTCGATGCTATCCGTGATGAGATCGAAGCACCTGATGAGCCTGCTGTTGTAGAAGCCCCGGCTGAGCCAGAGCTGGAGCCTTCAATTCCTGAATCCGTTAAGCCAGATCATTCTAAAAATCCCGTGGTTGAGAAAAATGTTCCAAAATCTACGAAGGGACGATTGGTCAGCTATACAACAGCGATTGTTACGTTCTTATTATTAACATTCGCCAGTTTCATTATTTTCAGCGGGCCAATCTTAAACATGTGGCCGGGCAGTTTACGCATTTACGAAATGATGGGCGCGCCGATTACGGTAGCAGGTGAGGGCTTGGTCATACAAGAGCTTACTGCAGAGAATCGTCAGAACAATGAAGGTGAACCAGTACTTGTGTTATCAGGGCGCATCGTCAACATGACGGAGCAAATGATTGGCGTGCCAAACATGATAGCGACCCTGCGTAGCGCTGATTTTACAGACGGCGAAAGCTGGATTATTCCTGCACCTGTTGATACTGTCGTGCCAAATGGCTCTTTCCGATTCAAATCAGACCATACAAACGTACCAGAAGGAATCACATCCGTTTACTTCACCTTTGACCTTGGTTTAGGTCAACATAAAGGTAAAGCAGTTCAGGTTTCTGAATAGCTTATAGTTTTTATGGCTTAGATGGTTTTGGATACTGACGCGGAAACTCAGTGTTTTTTGCATCCGCAGGGGCATCTACAGATTTTGGTTTTATCCCGCAAGCTGTTATAATTGTGATTGAAAAACAAACTAATATGGTCGATATAATTTTTATCATGATTATAAAAAACCATAGTAACGATTATCTTACAAGCCCTTTGGAGAATATTCTAAATAATGACTAAAAAGAAATTTGATAAACAGAAAATATTATCGATCTTAAGTTCATTAGGGTTGATCTATATTATTTTCATTGTCGTCAGCTTCTTCACGATGGATAAATCCAATGAAATTGTGGTGCTGGATCAACCTCAATCAACCATTACAGCGCCTAATAATCTAGCAGGCGCCTCGTCACCCTCACCGCAAGCGCGGATGAAAAAAGGTGTGAAGCATAAAGAAATGCGCGACGCTAGATTCTTAGCACCAGATGGAACACGCACCAGATGGCGTGATTTTCAGGGGAATTACTTGCTGGTTAATATATGGGCGACATGGTGCCCACCGTGTGTTGTCGAATTGCCGTCATTAACGAAGTTACAAGAGCACTATAAAGGACGTGGGCTAGAGGTTATTGCCATCTCCGTTGATACCCAAGTGAGTCATGATCAGCTCAAAGCTTTCTTATATGATCGAAAAATAGGGCAATTTGCCGCCTATATGGATGATAATATGGAGATTCAGGCTAGAATTAAGACTAGAGGACTGCCGACAACTTACTTATTAGACCCTCAAGGGAAAGTAATACATATATTTGAAGGTGATGCAGATTGGTTTTCTCCCCATGCTACTGATTTCTTTACGAGTTTACTTAATAAAGAAAATTAGAATAAAATATGGCATTTTATCAACAAGTGATGGTTTTTTAACTATTTCAAGGGCATAATATAAAGATGTCGGACTCTCAAAGCGCCTCAGCTCCTTTAAAACCAAAATTAACCCAAGACCAAATTGATGCAATGGTTGATTTGCACGCGCGTTTTTTGTGCGGACGCTTGGGCGGACGTCGGGCGATACTACAAAATATGGATGTTTCTGGCTTGTCCTTTGCGGGCAAGGATATGCGTCAGGTAGACTTCAGCGGAAACGACATGCGCGATATGAACTTATCTGAAGCTAATTTTCAGGAGGCTCGTGTCTACGCTTGTGACCTGTCTAACTCTGATTTATCAAATGCCAATTTCTTGCGCTCTGATTTGCGCGGCTCACGCATTGAGTTTGCGAATCTTAAAGACATTAATTTGAACAAAGCTGATTTGCGTGTTGGCGGTATTGCTAAAGATGGCGAAAGCTATGGCGTACTTGATGGTGTTAATTTTAGAGGCGCTAATCTGAGTGGTGCAAAATTAACAGGATCTCTTGCTGGTAGTGCTGACTTTTCTGATGCCATCATGACGGGCGTTAATATCATGGGCGCTGATTTGCGTAATGCGAATTTAGCTGGTGCGGATATGTCAGGCTCAAAGATTGTCGGTGCTAATTTATTGGGCGCTGATATGAATGATGCCATTCTGGTTGATGTTGATTTAACAGGCATGACCGAAAATGATGCAGATTTTTCAAATGCTATTACAGATTCTAATGTTGGTAGCTCAGTTGATGATCTAGAAATGCCGCTCGCACAAATGGTGGAGCGGCACCGTACATGGGTTGATACCGTTGGAAAAGAAGGTGAGCAACTGGACCTTAGTGGTTTTGACATGCGCTCTTTAACAACGTTGAAGCAAGAAAAAATGACGGCACTTAAGGCTAAAGACTCGCGTTTTTTAGGTATGAATTTGTACAAAGTTGAAATGCAAAGCGCGATATTGGACGGTGCGGATTTTCGTCAGTGTGACATGGAAGAAGCTGACCTCCGTGGCTCTAGTTTTAAAGGTGCACGCTTTAATCATGCGAACGTTAAAGGCGCAAATTTTGAACCACTTATGTTCGGTGAAGGCGGTGCAGGATCTAGCCGTTTTAGCCCAACTGATTTTGAGGGGGCATCAATGTCCTACGCAGATTTTTCAAAGTGCAAATTAAAATCTGCAAATTTTAAGGGTGCAAATTTAACATACGCCAATTTTTCAGGAGCGGATTTACGCGAAGCTGACTTCACAGGGGCTATTCTAGATAATGTTGTTCTTGAAGAGGCCGATACAACCGACGCTATCTTCGAACGCTCAGGCCCAGTATTTCAGTTTAAAGATAAAGACTAGCTTTAAGCTTTTTCTATAACCTCAAAGAATTTTAATTTTGTTCCTACTGGATCTTTAATCATAAAGTTACGATGATTCCATGTTTGATTTTCAATGGGGGTTATAATATCTTCTGATGTTTTAATTTTAGCGTAGAACGCATCAGCATTTTCAATTTGAATATAAAGATATGTATTTTCTGAATTGGGGTTTGTTTGACCTTGTAAAATCTCTAATTCGATATTACCAAGCGTATATACAACGCCTTTATCTTCTGCTGACCTGTTCCATTCTTGTGTTATTTCAAGATTGATAATTTCTTCATAGAAGCATCTGCACGCATCATAATCCTTAACAATGATAACAAATCGTGAGTTTCCCTTGAAGGTTAAAGGCATAGATAAATTTTATAATTTTTCGATCAACTCAGGCACTGCGTCGAATAAATCGGCAACTAGCCCGTAATCAGCAACGTTAAAGATCGGCGCTTCTTCATCCTTGTTGATGGCGACAATAATTTTAGAGCCTTTCATACCAGCCAAATGCTGGATTGCACCAGAAATACCGATAGCAATATACAAATCAGGTGCAACAACTTTACCTGTTTGACCTACTTGGTAATCATTCGGCACATAGCCCGCATCAACAGCGGCACGAGATGCGCCAACAGCCGCGCCAAGTTTATCGGCCAGCTTTTCAATTAACGCAAAATTCTCACCAGAGCCAACACCACGTCCACCAGAGATAACAATCTTAGCAGCGGTTAATTCTGGACGGTCTGATTCTGAAAGCTCTTGCCCTTTGAAACTCGATAGCCCTGCATCACCTTTGCTGGCTACATCTTCAATAGAAGCAGAACCGCCTTCGGCACCAACGGGGTCAAACGCCGTTCCGCGAACGGTAATAATTTTTAGTGCGTCAGATGATTTTACGGTTGCAATCGCATTACCTGCATAGATAGGGCGATCAAACGTATCTGCATCATGTACCGCAGAAATATCTGAAATTTGTTGCGTGTCCAACAACGCTGCAACGCGTGGAGACACGTTTTTACCAAAGGTTGTGGCTGGTGCTAGGATATGAGAATACCCACTAGCAATATCAACAACAACTGGCGCTAAATTTTCAGCTAAGCGATGCGATAATTCTGGCGCATCTGCTTTCAAAACTTTTGTGACGTCATTAATTTTAGCGGCTTCTTCTGCGGCGTTCGCACAATCTGTTCCAGCTACTAATACATGCACATCAGCATCAATCGCTAGCGCGGCGGCTACAACATTCAGCGTGATAGGTTTAATTGATTTATGGTCATGTTCTGCAATTACTAAAATACTCATGATTAAATCACCTTTGCTTCATTTTTTAATTTGTCGATTAATTCATCAACGCTTTCTACCTTACCACCACCAACACGCGGGGCAGGCTCAACGACTTTCACAACAGAAAGACGCGGAGAGAAATCAACGCCATAATCTTCTGGCTTGGTTATTTCTAACGACTTTTTCTTTGCCTTCATAATATTTGGTAGAGACGCATAACGTGGCTCATTCAACCGTAAGTCAGTCGTGATGATGGCTGGCATTTGAAGCGTTAGTGTTTCTAAACCACCATCAATCTCACGCGTCACATCAACCGTGCCATCGCCAAGCTCAACCTTGGACGCAAAAGTTCCTTGCGACCAACCGAGTAGGGCAGAGAGCATCTGACCGGTTTGGTTTGAATCGTCATCAATGGATTGCTTACCCATGATCACTAAATCAGGTTGTTCTTTATCTACAATCGCCTTCAATGTTTTGGCAACCGCCAAAGGCTCAACGCCACCAATATCTGTTGGTAAATCTGTTTCGACCAGAATACCTCTGTCTGCCCCAATCGCCATCGCGTTACGGATAGTTTCTTGTGCTTGTGATGGGCCAATTGAAACCACAACAATTTCTGTGACCTTACCAGCTTCTTTCAGCTTGGTGGCTTCTTCAATCGCAATTTCATCGAATGGATTGATCGACATTTTAACATTGGCCGTTTCAACGCCTGTGTTATCCGCTTTCACACGAATTTTCACGTTATAATCAATGGCTCTTTTTACTGGGACAAGAACTTTCATTCTATTGTAACTCCTTACAAATTATTTTTGAATTATTCGCCGTTATTTCCGCTCCAGACCGCCAGCACAAAAAATGCCAAAGCCAGTCCTTGGAGGGTAACGCGTAACCGCATCAGACGGTTCCCGTGTTTTTTATTGAATTCACCGCCCTTGACCATTGCCACCAGCCCAACGACCAGTGAAGCAAGAACCAAAACCATAGCGGCAACCATTAATATAGCGAAGAATCTAGACATGAGAGTAAAATAATACTTAAACGCCAGAAAGGCTAGGGTAATTCGTGGTTATTAAGTCTTTTTCACAGCCATAAAGTAATTAACGTCCAAATCTTTTGGCGATAATTTAAATTCATTGTGGATGGGGTCAAAGACTAATCCCGTAATGCTGTCAGCTTTGCCTCTATTGTTACGTACCAGTTTAGCTAGCTCTGAGGGCTTAATGAATTTTTTCCAGCTATGCGTGCCCTTTGGCACCCAACCTAAAATATATTCTGCCGCAACAATACCAAGCGCAAAAGACTTCGGTGTGCGGTTAAGTGTTGAGAAGACAATAAGACCATCAGGCTTACATAGATCAATCACACTTTTCACAAAGGCATCGGGATTAGCGACATGCTCAATAATCTCTAACGCCAACACAACATCATAACGTTTCTTGTTTTTAACAAGCTCGTCGGAAGAGGTGGCTTTATAATCAATATTTAAATCAAATTGCTCCGCGTGGTCTTGCGCCACTTGAATCGCGTTTGCGTCTGCATCAATGCCTGTTGTCTTTGCACCAAGGCGTGCCATTGGCTCACAAACCAATCCACCACCACAGCCAATATCAATGATATCCAAGCCTTTATAGGGTTTAAGGTCATTCACTTCACGATCAAAATGCGCGCAAACTTGCTGTTTAATGTAGCTTAATCTCACAGGGTTTAAGCGGTGTAATGGCTTAAACGGCCCATTAATATCCCACCAATGTGAAGAATCTTTAGAAAAGTTTTGAATTTCTTTTTGATCGACTGTATGCATAATGGCTGATTATCATTATTTATATCTAAGATACAAGTAGAAAGCGTTTTAATTAATGGCAAGAATAGTTGCAAAATTTGGGGGCACATCAGTGGCCGACATTGAGCGTATTGAACGCGCAGCGGATAAGATTGCGCGTGAAGTGGCTTTGGGTAATGAAGTGGCTGTCGTGGTGTCTGCTATGTCTGGCGTAACCAATCAATTGGTTGAGTATTGTAATGACATTTCAGAAGGTCATGACGTCCGTGAATATGACACCGTTGTTTCTAGCGGTGAGCAGGTCACAGCGGGCTTGATGGCGATGGCTTTACAAAAGCGCGGTATTAATGCGCGCTCATGGATGGGTTGGCAAGTGCCTATCCTCTGCAGTGAAGCGCATGGTAAAGCACGTATCGAGAGCATCGATAGCGCCAAAATGATTGAACGTTTCAAGGAAAAAGACGTGGCGGTGCTGGCTGGCTTCCAAGGGGTAACAGAGCGGGAGCGTATTGCAACACTTGGTCGTGGTGGTTCTGATACAACAGCGGTAGCTTTAGCGGCGGCGCTGAATGCAGATCGTTGCGATATCTACACGGACGTTGATGGTGTCTACACAACCGATCCGCGTATTGTGAAGAAGGCTCAAAAAATCGAGAAAATATCTTATGAGGGCATGCTAGAACTGGCTTCATTAGGCGCAAAAGTTTTACAAACACGCTCGGTCGAGATGGCCTATAAGCGTGATATTCCCCTGCAAGTTCTATCTAGCTTCGATGACGCTATCGGTAGTGACTTACCAGGGACATTAGTAACAAGAGAGGAAGATATAATGGAAAAGCATGTTGTTAACGGAATTGCCTATGATAAGAGCGAGGCAAAAATCACTTTATTTGATATCCCAGATAGCCCGGGTATTGCGGCCAAAGTTTTGGGGCCAATGTCAGAAGCCAATATCAATGTTGATATGATTGTTCAAAATATATCCGCAGATGGCAAAGTGACCGATTTTACTTTCACAGTGCCGAAAGATGATTTGGATAAGGCAATTGAGAAACTAAAAGCGGATGAGGCTTTCAAAGATGCTCAGATTAAGGCGAACAAGGATATCGTCAAAATCTCTGTCGTTGGTATTGGAATGGTATCTCACGCGGGTGTCGCACAAACGATGTTTGCAACTTTGGCGGAAAAAGGGATTAACATTCAAGTGATCTCTACCTCTGAAATCAAGGTTAGTGTGATTATTGCCAAAGAATATCTAGAGTTAGCTGTACGCTCATTGCACACTGCTTATGGTCTGGATATGGAAGAAGTGGCTTAAGCTAGTCTCTTAATTGCCTGTTATTAAACAATAAAACAAAACTATGAAATTTCTCATTTTTGTTTTATTGTTATGCCATGAATACCGTAAAACAAATGCATCCAGAAGCCGTTGATCTTGACAGTTATAATGACTTAACTGTCGGACAAATTTTACAGCGCACGCGTGAGCATTATGGGCAAACGCTGGATGAGGTTGAACAAAATTTACGTATTCGTGCATCTCAATTAAAAGCTATTGAAGAGCTAGATTTAGAGTCTCTTCCAGGTCGTGTTTATGCCATTGGCTTTGTGCGTTCTTACGCCGAATACCTTGGGCTTGATGGTGATAAGATGGTGCATCTGTTCAAGGCGCAATCTGTAGGCCGTACCGCAAAGACTGAACTTCACTTCCCAGTGTCCGCCGTTGAAAGCCAGGTGCCAAATGCTTATTTGGTTATTGGTGCTTTAACCGTGCTTATTTTACTTTTGGCTTATTGGACAATTTTTCATACGCCAACGCAATATGTGGAAGAAATTCCACCCGTGCCAGAAGTGCTTCGTCAGGGTAATGCGGCACTATTAGAACCAACACCTGTCGCGATGGCAGAGCCTGCGGTTATTGTTGAGGCGATCAAGCAAAACCGTATGGAATTAGTGATTGTCGCCGATAGCTGGGTTGAAATCCGAAATGCCGAAGGCAAGCCAATCATTAGCCAAGTGCTAAAACCCAAAGACCGCTACATGGTACCAGAGGAAGAGGGGCTAACGCTCACGACAGGTAACGCAGGCGGTATCATGGTTTATATCAATGGCAAAGAGAAGCAATCGCTGGGCAAAGGCGCGGAAGTTAAACGCAATGTACCACTTGCAATCGCTGAGTTCCTTTAACAAAATCTTATAAAAACGTTGAAATTCTGCTCTAAACAGGGCAAAACATCCGCATGACACATGATGATCACATGATGGTGCGCCCCTGGCGACAGGTGGAACGACGCAAAACCCGTAAAATCTGGGTTGGCGATGTGCCTGTTGGTGGTGATGCGCCGATCACGGTGCAGTCTATGACCAATACCCTGACGACTGACGTTCAGGCGACGATTAACCAAATCCGTGAATTGGAAGTGGCGGGGGCAGATATTGTCCGTGTTTCTTGCCCTGATGAAGAGTCTAGTGCGGCGCTGAAGCTGATTGTCCCAGAAGTGACTGTGCCGATTGTCGCCGATATCCATTTTCATTATAAGCGCGGTATCGAAGCCGCCAAAAATGGAGCAGCGTGCCTGCGGATTAACCCCGGCAATATTGGCTCGGCGGATCGTGTGCGTGAGGTTATTAAGGCCGCGAAGGATAATAATTGCTCTATTCGTATTGGTGTTAATGCTGGCTCGCTCGAGAAAGATTTGCTCGAGAAATATGGTGAGCCTTGTCCTGAGGCGATGGTCGAAAGTGCGCAACGCCATATCCAAATTCTGGAAGATCATGACTTTTTTAATTTCAAAATCTCCTGCAAAGGCTCCGACGTTTTCCTAGCTGTGGCGGCGTATCAACAACTAGCCGAAGTCTGTGACTATCCGCTTCATGTTGGTGTGACGGAAGCGGGGGGCTTGCGCTCGGGCACGATCAAATCCGCCATTGGCATGGGCAACCTGCTTTGGGCGGGGATTGGCGATACAATCCGTGTGTCCTTAAGCGCTGATCCTGTTGAGGAGATTAAGGCTGGGTTTGATATCCTAAAATCGCTGGGCTTACGCCATCGTGGGGTGAATATCATTTCTTGCCCATCTTGTGCGCGTCAGCAATTCCAAGTGATTGATACGGTGCAACGCTTGGAAGAGCGTATCGCGCATATTACAACGCCAATGACCGTCTCCATTATTGGCTGTGTCGTTAATGGCCCTGGTGAAGCGTTGATGACCGATATTGGCTTAACGGGTGGCGGTCAAGGCAATCACCAGATTTATGTCGGTGGCGACAAAGCACATCGCTTCCACCAAGGTGATCAAGATATCGTCGATCACATCGTCGAGATGGTTGAAGCCAAAGCTGAAGAAATCAACGCTCAGGAAGTGAAGTTAGCTGGCTAGCGCTCAAATCCATTAGTTCGTTCCGCGATTTAGCCTTTAGGCGTGGATGAATTGTTATATTTCAATGATATACCCATTAGTTCGTTTTCTTGTTATATAAGACACAAAAAAGCCTGCGAAAATGCAGGCGGAGTTGTTCCCTTGAACGAATTGAGTATAGCAAATTTCGATCAGATATTCCAGTTAATTGTTATTGACATAATCTAAGCTTAAGGTATAATATCTATATAAATAAAGGATATTAAGTGGCTGAAAATAATAGAATTTTTGTTCTATCCTTGCATCGCACGGGCACGCAAAGCACGCAACAATTTCTATTGGATGCGGGAATCAATTCTCTTCATACCCCAACGGGAAGAAGTAATTTAAGTTATTATTTTAATGCTCGAAGAAATTGGTCAGGCCGTGAAACCGACCTTGGGTTTATTTTTGAGCACATGATGAAAAATATCGCTGAGGATTATGAGGCTGTCATTGATGATATTGGAGTTTTATATGAGGAAGCCTATAAACAATATCCAGACGCCAAGTTTATTCTAGTTTTTCGTGAGCCTGAAGCATGGGCAAAGAGCGTTCGTAAGCATATTGATGAGCGTGAATTAGTGGCTTCAGAACGTGTGCAATACTGGAAATATTTAACAGAAAAACCAGAAACTATTACGGATGTCCCAAATGAGCGTTTAGCTGAAATGTGTTCTAATCATAAAACACAAGTGGAGGCATTTTTTGAGGCACGTCCAGAGGCTGATTTTGTAAGTGCTGATTTAAATGATTCAGCATTAGGACAGAAGCTATCCAGATTTTTAGGGATAGAAGAACGACCAATGCCTTTTGCTGATAAGCGTAAAAACCCTCTTTTTGATCTAGCAGCAACAGTATTGGATAAGCTTAAGCTTTAATCTATCGTAGAAACAACGCGGACTTTTTTGTTTTGTTGTTGGCTTTCTTGGGGCATGCGGGGATCGTCGCGGTAGAGAAAATGGAGGCGCGGGTCGGAATCGAACCGGCGTACGGGGAGTTGCAGTCCCCTGCATGGCCACTCTGCCACCGCGCCTTGATTTTCTATATTTGCCTTTCTATGTCGTTACTCGTCACTCGCTTAGGTTTCCTAAGCTTCGTTCCTCGTGCCTAATAGAAAAACAAATCTATTCAATCAAATTCTAACCCCATTCATTTGCTTTTGTCTGTCGTTACTCGTCACTTGCGTAGTGAACTACGCTTCGCTTCTCGTGCCTAATACAAAAACAAAGCAATGGGCTTATAAATATCTAAGAACCACTTAATTTAAGCTATTTCTTAAAGTAAGGGTTTTCTACATGGTTTTATGACGAAAATCTAGTATTCATTGTAAAAATTCTGGTGTTTTGTTGGGTTTTGCTGTAATTATTATTAAGTAATATATTTAATTCTTCGTATCAGACAAATGAGATAACCCCATGAGAAAACAAGAAAAAACCTTTTTACAGGCGCGAATTAACATGGTTGATAGCCAGATTCATCCTATGGGCGTAAATGATGAGGTTATTCTAAAGAGCTTTGAAACTGTCCCGCGTGAGGCTTATGTGCCTGAATTTCAGCGTGGCATTGCGTATTGTGATGAAGACATCGAAGTGGCACCTGGGCGTTATTTGATGGAAGCGTCGATTATTGCGCGTCTATATCAGGCGGCAGAAGTTCAGGAAGAAGATGTGGCATTGGTGATTGGGTCAACATTGGGCTACGCGGCGGCTGTGCTGTCTTATTTAGTGATGACTGTGGTAGCGTTGGAGCAAGATCTTGCGTTGACTAAGCAAGCGCAAAAAAGTTGGGATGAACATTCTAATGCGAATATTGCAGGGATTACGGGCGTAATGGCGATGGGGCATGAAGAGTGCAAGCCTTATGATGTGATCTTTATTAATGGCGCGGTGGCTTATGTGCCAGACAACATTAGAGAACAGCTAGCTGTTGGGGGGCGTTTAATTACCCTGATTAAGGATGCTGGGCAAAGCGTTGCTAAAGCTGTTTTGATTACGCGTGTATCAGAGGATGATTATCACACAGAAGAATTATTCGAAGCGGGCACACCTTATTTGATGGGGTTTGAGCCAGTGCCAGAATTTAAATTTGCATGAGCATAAAGCGCAACTTTTATTATCTATTATTAAGTGGGGCATTCATCGTGCCCCATATTTGTCATGCACAAGACAAAGTGATTATCGCTGAGCCAGAAATTCAAATATTAGCGAAAACGCAAGGTGCGGCGATTTTAGATCATTTAGATCATCAAAATGACACGCTGTATCTGGCGTTAAGGCAGGCGCATGTTAATAACCCGAGCCTGAAATCAGTTGAAGCGCAAACGGATGCGGTGAAGACGCAATTATCTCAGGCGCAGGCGGGCTATCTACCATCAATATCCGCGAATGCGGATGTAACGCAGACGAATACGACGAATGAGGGCACGTCTTTTGGGATTTCGGAAGGTGGAAACTTATCCAAGGGTGTTAGTCTTAATCTGGATCAAAATATTTATAAGGGTGGCTCAACGATTGCGAATATTCGTTCTGCGAAAAATACGATCCTTGAACAGGAAATGCGCTTAAGCGCGGAAGAGCAAAAAGTTTTATATGACGCGACGTCCGCTTATATGGAGTTGCTCAGAAATAAAGCGCTGGTGGAGTTGAATGAGAATAACCGTGATTTGGTTGCTATGCAGTTAGAGCAAACATCTGATCGTTTTCGTGTGGGTGAGCTAACCCGTACCGATGTTTCTCAGGCTGAGGCAAGGTTGGCCAATGCGGAGGCTAACGTGATTACGGCGAGTGGGGCGTTGAGAACTGCGCAGGCCGTTTACCGCGAAGTAATTGGCACAGCACCGCCAGAAGATATGGCGTATCCCGTTAATCGTTTGGTTTTACCAAGTACCATTGAAGAAGCTTTAGATTTAGCGGCTGTTAATAACCGTTCTATTTTAATGGCGAAATATAAAACCGCGGCATCGGAAGATAATGTGAAGTCTGTTTATGGTGAGTTATACCCGCAAGTGTCATTGGGTGCGTCTGCGAGCAAGTCATATGATTCGCAAGATATGTTGGATGAGCAAGATCAAACGCGTATTGGATTGACGGCTTCTATCCCGTTATATCAATCAGGCAGTGTGCGGGCGCGGGCGAAGGAAGCCAAGGCTATTGCTAGGCAACGTCAATCAGAAGTAGTTGAAGCACAGAATCAGGCATTGCAAGAAGTTGAGAGCAATTGGGAATCACTTAAGAGCGCCGAGGCCGAAATTATTGCCCGTCAGGCACAAGTTGATGCCGCCGCTATTGCACGTGAAGGCACGCATTACGAGGCTGAGCTTGGTGAACGGACGACCTTGGATGCGTTAGATGCCAACCAAGAATATCTTGATGCGCAAGTGAATCTTATCACGGCGAAGAAGAATGAAATTGTCGCACAATTTGCGTTGGCGCGCTCATTAGGGGTGCTAACACCCGCCGCTTTAGACATAAACACCGCTCAATAATCCAATAAGTTAAAAAAATCATATATTAATGAGGACAGAAAATAATTTGTCCTTGTTAGGCTTTGACAAGAGAATTCCAATATAACAAACTGATTTTATTGTAAGTAAAAGCGATTCTTAAATTTATGCCTGAAAATACACCAGAACAAGAACCATCCATTGAGGAAATCCTCGCATCCATTCGTCAAATCATTTCAGATGATGACGAGGAAGGTGAAGCTGTTGCTGAACCTGAAGAAGTGGTTGAAGAGATCCAAGAACCAGAAGAGCCTGAAGAAAGAGAAGAGGAAATTCTGGAACTAACCAATGCGATTGAAGAAGAGCCTGCGGAAGAGGAGGAAGAATTCTCCCCGCCTGTTGATACAATGCCACAAATTGATATGCGTGATCGTGAAGAGCCTGTTGTGAATGATATGACCGATGAGATTTTATCTGATGCGACGAAGGCCGCAGCGCTTAGTAGTATTTCAAAACTTGCTGGCTCTATGCCTATTGGTCGTACGCCATCACATAATGGCGTGACGTTGGAAGATATTGTCCGTGAATTATTAAACCCAATGCTCCGCGAGTGGATGGATGATAACCTAAACGACATCGTCGAACGCAAAGTTCAAAAAGAGCTTGAGAAGCTAGCGCGTAGAGCGATGGATAATTAAAGCTAGTTACCTTTATATTTTTAATTGACATATAAATTTGTTTTTCGTATTTTTACATTATGTTTAGATTAGAAGACTTATTTAGTCATGCCGTTGTAAAAGAATGGATTGATCGGGGTGCTGAGGATGCATCTATAGTTACCTCTTATGCAAGTATTCCAGGCAAGGGGTTTAGTATAATATGTACAGCTAATCTTTCTGATCTAAGTAATTTTTTTGAATTAGAAGAAGAGCATTTTCAAGCATTAGCACAGCAGATAGTAGATGGAGTCGTTGAAGAGGGATGGCATAAATATACATTTGAGGAGTTGGAACTCGTATTAAGAGAAGATTTTGATAGAGATATAGCTAACAATAATTTACCAGCTAATGGATTTGATGCTATTTTGTCGCGACTTCAATCTCAAGATGCTGATATGTATTCAGAGGGCCAACATATGTTGATTACACCACAGCCTGAAAAAATGAGAAAACCAAGAGTGCGTGAGCGATCACCAGCATAAATTAAACAATAAAAAAGGCCTCTTGTTTGAGGCCTTAATTTTTTGGGATAAGAGGGAAGTCTTATTATTTTGCTTCTTCTTTTTTCTCTTCTTCTGGTTTTTCTTCTTTTTGACCAACGCCAGCAGATAGGAAAGAACCGTAACGGTTTTCGAACTTGTCCAATTGACCTTTTTCGATAACTTGGCCTGTTCCACCTTGCCATGCAGGGTGCGTTAGAGGATCAACGTCCAATTTTATCACTTCACCTGGCTTACCAAATGTTGAGTGTGTCGTATATTCTGTACCATCTGTCAAAACAACTTTGATTTCGTGGTATTCTGGGTGAATATCTGCTTTCATAATCTTCGCTCCTAAAGTAAATTCTGAGTGTTTCTAACCCTTATAAAAAGAAAATGCAAGTAAATGTGGTGGCATCCAGACAATTTTAAGCAAAAAAGCGCAAATTTAGTGATCCGAGCGGGGATTATCCAAGAAATCAGGCGGTTTTTCGATGACCAGGGGTTCTTGGCGGTGGAGACCCCGATTCTGCAAGTCTGCCCAACGATGGACACGCATATTCATGGATTCGCGACGGAATTGAAGGGGGTTGATTTAAAGCATAAGGCGACGAAATACCTGCATACCAGCCCAGAATTTGAGATGAAGAAATTGTTGGTGGCGGGGGCAGAACGTATATATCAGATATGCCATGTGTTCCGTAATTCAGAGGATTCGAAGCGCCACTCATGTGAGTTCACGCTTGTGGAGTGGTATCGCGCTAACGCGGATTATGAGGATATCATGAAGGATTGCGTGGCGTTGTTGCGAGACTGCGCCACAAAGGTTGGGATTAGCCATTACGGTTATAAAGAGCATAGATGCGACCCATTTGGTGCGTGGGAGCGGTTGAGCGTGGTTGAAGCGTTTGCCCGCTATGCGGATATGGATTTAGCTGAGTATCTGGATGATCGCGAGGCGTTTGCGGAGGCGGTGAAGTCTATGGGGCTTCATACGGCGGAGGATGATGGCTGGGATGACCTGTTCTTCCGTGTGATGGATGCGAGGATAGAGCCTCATTTGGGGATGTCTGTGCCAACATTCTTATGTGATTATCCTGTGTCTATGGCGAGTTTATCGCGGAAGAAAGAGAGCGATCCACGCTTTGCTGAGCGGTTCGAGCTTTATGTCTGCGGGGTTGAGGTCGCCAATGCGTTTTCAGAGCTTACTGATGCCACGGAACAACGGGCGCGGTTCAATGAGGCGATGGCGGAGAAGAAACGGCTCTATAATGAACCATACCCCGTTGATGAGGAATTTCTAGACGCGCTAGAACTGGGGATGCCAGAAAGCGGTGGGATAGCCTTAGGCATTGATCGCTTGGTCATGTTGGCAACGGGCGTAGCGGATATTAATGACGTGCTGTGGTGCGAGAAGGTTTAGTTACTGGATCGCAGGCGTGGCTGGGCTGATTCCAGCTTGTAAAATTTCTGGTTCTTCGTCTTGAGGGGGAACTTCTTTTGGGGGGTCTCTTTTTTGATCAAGGTGATCTGGGAGGGGGCCAAAGCCACTGCGGTAGCGGGAGTTAAAATTAACCGTAACTAACATATTTTTCTTAGGGTCATCGCATAGGCAATCAACCTCGTAACGTGTTCTTATGATTTTATCGCCGTATATAAAGGAATGTGAGGTGTAAGTTGTTTCAGGATATTCTTCAAAGCTCATGGTCATGGATAGTATATTTGAAGAAACAGAAAAATCTTCAACATTTGCTTGTGCGTTGAAGGGTAGTTCAAAACCACCTTTGAGGTTTGTAATTATTCTTTCTTTTAGGGAGGTGTAGTCCGGTGGCTCAGGCGGGCAATCACCTGCTAGACAAAAGGTTGTTGAGAGAACGGCAATGATGGACTTATTAAACAAATAGTTACCTATATAAAGTAATACACATTATCTTTCTTATGTATAAACATCAGGGGCTTTTAAGTCAATATTTAAACCTCAGTCAGGATTTCGGAGTAGGGTAGACGGGACTTAGGTAGCTTTGCATTATAGTCATTTTCTGGGTCGCTGTAGCCAATAGGCACAACCACAAGGCTGGAATATCCTTTTTCACGCAGACCAAATTCGTCGTCTAAGGCTTTAATCTCAATGCCTTCCATGGGCGTTGCATCAATCCCCAACGTTGAAACACCTAATAAAAATGCGCCAAGGTTAAGATAGACTTGTTTATCCATCCAATGTTGAACGTCTTTGTAATCTTGTTTATGAAGATTAATGAACATATTACGGCCAGTATTTACCCTATCTTTAAAGGCAGCGTCTACGGCAAAGCGTCCGTCTTTATCTTCTTGTTCTAAAACGCGTTGAAGGAAGGGCTGTTCGATATCAAGTTTGCTACAAAAAACAATAACGTGTGACGCGTTTAAAATTGCGTCTCTATTAAAGGGATATTTCTCTGTCGCTTTTGCAATGCGCTCTTTGCCTTTTTGGGTAGAGGCTAAAATAAAATGCCAAGGTTGAGAGTTCGTGCTTGAAGGGCTAAATCTTAAAAGTTCTTTGATTTTTTTAATGTCGTCGTCAGATATTTTTTTCGTTGAGTTATACGCCTTAGTTGTGTGGCGTGTTTTTGCATGTTGTGCAATATCTTTGGTCATTATGTTCCTTTTTAATTATCATTCGCAGGGCAGGGGTTGCGGCCTGTGTTTAGGGGGTAGGCGGTGATAACTGACTCGTTTTGACGACCTTTGACCACGCGGACCTTGACGCCTTCAACCATTTGCTCGCTGACGTGATAGCCGTTGCGTTGCTTTTCCCAACTTGCATTATCATTAGCGGCGATGAGATCGATTGTCTCGATAATTTTATCCTCGTCCCAGTCGGAGGGGAATTCGGACTTGCAAGGTTTGCCAGCACCAAACATATGACCGCCACCTGTTCTGTCACCCATTAAAATATGAACGCGACGTTGGTCGGAAATGGCGGAAGCTTTGTTAAATTGTTGTGTTGTTGTTTCTTGATCAAACGTACCTTGTTTTTGTTGATGTTCTAATTCGTCTTCTTGTGAGTATTGCCCTTCATGTTCAGGTGGAGCAGAGGGCGTATATTCAACCGCAGGCTTTCCTTCTTGAGGTATGTCGATGCGATGCGTTGGTTGTTCTTTGTCTTGTCTGGGCGCTTGAGGCGTTTGTGCTACTTCTGCTTTTTCTTCCAGAAGAGGGGCGACATAGCTTTCGACTTCACTTTGGGATACTTTGAAACCAACAGCACCTAGTAATGCAGTAATAATAAGAACGATAATTTTTTTGTTTTTTAAAAATTTCATGGTGGTGCCAATCTTATTTAATCTTACCGTTCATTTTATTGATGGAGGTCATGGTTTGTTCGGGATGGGTTTTGGCCATGGTTTCAAAATAACCTTTTGCAGCTAAAGCTTGTTCGGTTTTACATCCGTTTGTTTTATACAATTTATCCAGTTTGGCCACGAGTGGTTTACGCAAATCCATTAGTCTTTGTTGAGCCATTTCTGTGGTGGCACCTTCAGGACCTTGCTCTGCCATCATTTCTGTGAGCGTCACAAAAATAATTTGAGCGTTCGCCATGTAAAATGGATTTTCGGTTATTTGCTTTTTATAATCATCACAATGTTTCAAGTAGGCAACACCAGCTTCGTTCAACTCAAAAAGTTTGATAAGCTGTTGCATACTTTTCGACATTTCTTTTGCATGCACAACACCAGAAAGCGCAATGAAAGCGACGATGATAAGGCAAAAAGTCTTAATGGCTTGTCTAAGAGGCATTAAGCGGCTTCTGACTGTTTGTTACTTTGTGCCAAAGATTTTCCTGCGGATTTAAGGTCAACGAAAGCTTCGTTTAAGCGCTCGATAACGCCTTCTTCACCTTTGCGCAACCATGCGCGTGGGTCATACTGTTTTTTGTATGGCGTGCCGTCATCAGGATCAATTTGATGTTGGAATGCTTTTGGTTGAGCTTGGACGTACTCACCAATTTTTTCAGCGAAGGCGAACTGCGTATCGGTGTCGATGTTCATTTTGAATGTACCGTAACCAAGTGCTTCTTCGATTTTTGCTTTTTCTGAGCCTGAACCGCCGTGGAAAACTAGATCCAGTGGATTGGCGTCTGTGCCGTGTGTTTCTTGTACTAACTCTTGTGAGTGCTTCAAGATTATAGGGCGTAGTTCAACGTTACCTGGTTTGTAAACGCCGTGAACGTTACCGAAAGAAGCCGCAAGTGAGAAGTGACCGATAGGAGCCAAAATATCATAAGCTTGTAGGCATTCAGATGGTTGCGTGTAGAGTTTATCGTTGTCGATATCATCTGAACCAACGCCGTCTTCTTCACCACCAGTGACGCCTAATTCAATCTCGATACTCATGCCTAGCGGCACCATGCGTTTTAAGATACGGGCAGACTCTGCCAAGTTTTCTTCGATAGGTTCTTCGGATAGGTCAACCATGTGTGACGTGAATAATGGCTTACCGTTTTCTTTGAAGAATTTCTCGCCGTGATCGATCATGGCATCAACCCAAGGAACAAGTTTTTTGTTCGCGTGGTCAGTGTGAAGAACAACACAAACGCCGTAATGCTCAGCAAGTAAGTGTACATGTTGAGCGGCAGAAACGGCACCAAGAACTTTTGCTTGGAAACCATCTTCCATGCCTTTGCCTGCGTAAAACTGCGCGCCACCGTTTGATAGTTGAACGATAACGTCAGATTTATTTTTTGCGGCGGCTTCCAAAACAGCATTAACTGTGTTCGTACCGATGATGTTTACAGCAGGAAGCGCGTAGCCACCTTTTTTACATTCAGCGATAAGGGTTTGATAATCATCACCCCAAACAACACCCGGTTTTAATTTAGACATGATTTTCTCTTTCTCTTATTAAGCCGCTTCTGATTTTTTGGCGTAGCCGACAGCATGCATTTTAGTGGCTGTGTCTAACATACGGTTAGAGAAGCCCCATTCATTGTCATACCAGCTCATGACACGAACCAAGTTACCGCCAATGACTTTTGTTTCATTTACGGCAAAGATTGAAGATAGTGGGTTGTGGTTGAAGTCGCCAGATACTAAAGGCTCATCATATGTTCCTAGCACACCGTCTAAATCACCGCCTGCGGCTGTTACAATTGCTTTGTTTACTTCTTCAACTGTTGTTGGTTTCGAGGTTGTGAATTTGAAATCAACAACAGAAACATTTGGTGTTGGTACGCGCATTGAAACGCCGTCTAGTTTGCCGTCTAATTCAGGTAGTACTTTACCAACGGCTTTCGCTGCACCAGTAGAAGTAGGGATCATGTTCACGGCACCTGCACGGGCACGGTGTAGGTCACCATGGGCTGTATCAACGATGCGTTGATCGCCAGTGTAGGAGTGGATGGTTGTCATGAAACCGCTTTCGATACCGATAGCATCGTTCAGTGCTTTCGCCATTGGGGCAAGGCAGTTTGTTGTACATGATGCGTTTGAAACAACTTCATGCTCCGCTGTGATTTTATCAGAGTTCACGCCGTAAACTGTCATGATGTCGGCATCGCCACTAGGTGCGGAGATAAGCACTTTTTTCGCGCCTGCTGTGATGTGCATCGCGGCTTTTTCGCGGGCTGTGAAAATACCTGTACATTCAAACACGATATCAATGTTCATTTTACCCCAAGGTAGATTTGTTGGGTCACGTTCTTGGACAACTTCTACGTTTTTACCGTCGATGATGATTGTGTCTTCGTCGACAGTCTCAACGGAGAAACCAAATGTGCCGTGAACGGAGTCATATTTAAGTAGGTGTTTGTTCGTGGCAAGTGGAGCGAGGTCATTGATCGCAACCAATTCAATATCAGTGCGCCCCGATTCAAATATAGCGCGCGCTACATTACGGCCGATACGTCCAAATCCATTAATTGCTATTCTTACAGTCATTTTTTTACATCCTACTTTTGGTTATGAAATCTGGGCATATAAAAGCATTTTAAGAGTTTGAAGACAATGATAATCAAACTTAAATCCCCAAAGATCACAATTTATTATTGACATAATAAAAAAATAGGCTATAACATTTTAATTTTACGGCGCATTTTAAATTAAGAGGGTGGAATATGCAGATTAAAAATAGTGTAATAGCAACCTTTTTGGTGAGTGCCTCTGCAGGCTTAATGTCTCCAAGCGCTTTAGCGGAAGATAATGTTTTGGCGGGATTAAGAAGATTGGAATGCTATGAACCTGAAAGGCAAACGCCGAAACGCGTCGAAGAAGCTAAAAAAAGAGGCGCGTCGATATGTGCTGTAAAGTGTTATGATGAAGCTCTGCACTCCCCACGCTTGGTGAAGTCTCGTAAAGCTAGGGGCGCTGAAGAGTGCAAATATAAGATTACAGACAGCACGGGCAGCTCTGTTGAGTTTACTTGGCGACAACCCACATAATTCTTAGATTGTCGGTAAATTATAGGTTTTGATTTATTTCTGTCTTGCTTCTACAGCTTTTACAATCGCGTCGGTCGTGATGCCGAATTTTTCGAATAGTTGTTCGGCAGGGGCTGAGGCGCCGAAGCTGTCCATGCCGATAAATCTTCCGTGACCACCGATTAAACGATCCCAGCTTTGGCGGATACCTGCCTCAACACCGACCTTGATTGAGTCGTTGCAAATTAAGCTTTGGATATACTCGCCATCTTGTTCCCAGAATAGTTCCATACAAGGTACTGACACAACGCGAACGCCCGTATTTCCTTTGGCACCTAAACGCTCAGCGGCTTCCATCGCTAATTGTACTTCTGAGCCTGAGGCAAAGATTGTGACTTCTGGTTCATCGCCTGCACAGTCTTGTAAAATGTAAGCACCGAGTGATGATTTATTCACGTCGTCTGCATCGCATAACGTTGGCACGCCTTGACGGGTTAGCGCCATAACTGATGGAGACGTTTCATTTTTTAGGGCAAGTTCCCAACATTCTGCAGTCTCAATACCATCGCAAGGACGGTAAACATATAGGTTTGGAATAGCACGTAGAGCAGAAAGATGTTCAACAGGTTGATGTGTTGGACCATCTTCACCAAGACCGATTGAGTCATGGGTTAGAACATGGATAACACGTTGTTCCATCAGCGCCGCTAAACGAATGGCTGGGCGAGAGTAATCAGCGAATTGCATGAAGGTTCCTGCATAAGGAATGATACCGCCGTGAAGCGCCATACCGTTCATGATTGCTGCCATACCATGTTCGCGCACACCGTAATTCACGTAGTTGCCGTCATAGTTATTTGCATCGAAGACAGTTGAGGCGGCTACTTTTGTGTTGTTTGAACCGGTTAAATCTGCAGAACCGCCGACCATGTAATTCAGGGCAGGGACGATCTTTTCTAAACATGCGCCAGAAGTTTGGCGGGTTGCTCTTGAAGGTTTTTCTGATGCGAAGTCAGCTTTTAATTCAGCTGTAATTTTTTCTAATTTGGAGAGATCAATATCTAATGATGGTGCATTGCTTGGTGCGTCTGTTCCTAATGAACGCCACATGGATAGAATTTCGTCTGGAATTTCGAAGGGGGCGTGTGGCCAATCTAGGTTTTTACGCACGCCTGCAATTTCATCATCGCCTGTGATCGCGCCATGTGCTTTTGGTTGGCTTTCTAATGTTGGGCAACCAAAACCGATTTTTGTTTTACACGCAATGAAGTTAGGCTTGTCAGATTTTTGCGCTTTTGCAATCGCGTCTTCGATGGCTTTATGGTCATGCCCATCAATCTCTTGAACGTTCCAGCCATATGCTTCGTAGCGTTTTTTAACGTCTTCTGTGAAGGCAAGTTCAATCGTGCCGTCAATCGTTACGTTATTATCGTCATAAAATGCGATTAGTTTATTAAGCTTTAAGTGACCTGCTAGGGATGATGCTTCGTGAGAAACACCCTCCATCAAGCAACCATCGCCTAAGAAACAATAAGTGTAGTGATCAATAGCGTCAGCATTTTTAGCATTTAGGAAACGCTCAGCAATGGCGAAGCCAACAGAGTTTGAGATACCTTGGCCTAGAGGGCCTGTTGTTGTTTCGATGGCAGCGTCAAAGTCTACTTCTGGGTGACCAGGTGTATGTGAGTCTAATTGACGGAAGTTCTTAATTTCATCAAGTGTGATCTTCGCGTTGCCTGTTAGGTAAGAAAGAGAATAGGGAAGCATTGAGCCGTGACCGTTAGAGATAATCACACGATCGCGGTTTGACCAACGTGGCGTCTTAGGATCAAATTTTAGGAATTTGGAATAAAGGACGGTGGCAATATCTGCCATGCCCATTGGCATTCCTGTGTGGCCAGAGTTGGCAGCCTTTACAGCATCAAGGGCGAGGATACGAATAGTGTCCGCCATTTTCTTTAGATCTAAGTTTGGGGCTTGTTGTGGCGCACTCGCTAAAGCTGTCTCTGACATATAAGATAAATCCTAATAATTGTTAATCATGTTTATTTGCCCGTACAATGCAACTTACGCCGTGATACGTCAATATGTAGCGATAAATTAATCCCGAGGGATTACATGACGTTGAGGTAAAATTAATCACAGAAAAGCAGGGAAAACTATTTAGCTTGGCTTGACCATTTAGAGCCATCCCGCATAATGAGTTCAATTCTAATTAACACTAAATTGTCTAAATAACTGAAAAGCGAGGAAAATTCACGTGAGTGCTGCCATTCAAACTTCTTTGTCCCAATTGGGACGTGCCGTCGAAAATCTAGAAACATCTGCGTCTATTGCGCAAGTGTCCGTAGATACAGCGCTGAAATCCGCGAATTCTTCTCAAAATGATTTATTTGGATCATCTAAAAAAGCGCCTGCTGCGAATGACGTTGATACGAAAGCCATAGCGAATCGCCTAGATAATGCTATCGCCAAAGTTGAACAGATTTTGAAGGAAGGCTAGACGGTTTATAAAAATCGCTAACTAGGGAGAGTAATAATGGCTGAAGTAACAATTAACATTAATAACCGTCAATACGGTATTGCGTGTGATGATGGGCAGGAACAGCGTGTGCTGGACTTGGCGAATTACATTGACAAGAGCTATCGCGAAATTGCTTCGTCAGGAGCGGGTGGTAACGAAAACCACAACATGGTGCTGACCTTATTGGTGATGGCGGATAAGCTTTTCGATTTCGAAAACGGTGCGTCAAACAACAATACTGGTGCTTTAGACGGTATCCGTATGAGCGAAGATGACGAAGCAGCGGTCATTGATTCCATCGAGCAAATGGCTTCCCGCATTGATAATATCGCTGGGCGCTTGCAGAAGATTTAAATGTTTGAAGGGTGATGGTCTAATATTCCACCACAGTCTTGGCGCATTCTACCATTTGTCTTAGCACCTAATAGCCAGTAATGCGAAGTTAGCAGTTCAATTGAGCATGAAGCGTTTTTGCCTATAGGATTGAATGTTTTTGTCATACTAACGTTAAATAACCCTATATCGGTTTCTTTAGCTGTTTCTTTTAATAGTGCAGTAGCCATTCTCATATCTTGATCGTTAAATTTATCAGCTAATCCGTTTGCAACAATATGGGATGCGCCGTATTGCGCCGCTGTTAAAGCCGCCGCCAAGCTAATGCCCGTTAATCCAACGCTTTTTAAAGTAATGTTCATGCGGTATATATATAATAGATTTATTATTATGTCAATATAATTGATTTGTTGTGATTTATGCGTGTTATAGGCTATAAGGTAGGTGCTGCGGGGCAGGTGACCCTTCAATATTCTTGAGACCGATGTTTTTTCATCCGGGATCCGCCTCTGTCCAGACCGTGGTTTGGTTATTGTAGAGCCCACCTTATTTATAGGGTTTCACGATGAATAATGAACAAAAGGCACGGCTTCCGCGGCACTTTATTAAATAAGCAAGAGGTTCAGGCGCGTGAACGCGCTACGCTTTCGTTTGTTGACATAATTAAAAGTTTTCGCTATTTTCCAAAAAATGTCAAAAGCGCGTCCTTTTTCTGATTTGAATATTGATTACAATGATCGATCTTTGACGCTTGGTCGTAAAGGTTCGGCTTCCTTTCGGGAAGTGAAGTTTTTCCCTGTAGAATTTAATATTTTATTAGAGTTACTTCGTTATCAAGGGGAGCTGTGCTCACCTGATGAACTAAACGCCTATATTCCGCGCCCAAAAGAAAAAGTACAAAAAGGTAAGCCGTTGCCCGTTTTGAGAAGGCATATCTCACGTATACGTCAGAAATTGGATCAGTTATTTGAGGGAGAAGAATTAGCGCTATATATGCATGCTCACTATGGCGGTCAATTTTCATTAGATGCGGTGCATACGCAGGACCCCAAAAATTGTCAGCGATTTAAGCTTGATCAAGAAATAGTGTTATTAAAATCTGCACCCCATGCGGTGTTAAGGTATCTTTGTGATTACTTTCAAGAAGCTTGTGCCGCAGAAGATTTAAATGATGCTGGTATTTGTAGTACCAAAGCATATCCTACACATATTGTCACTATTGGACAGGCGTTTGAGGTAGCAAATATTGAACGGGTAGATCTATATAAGGTCACTAATCAGGGGTATCTATTAGATTTTTCAAATAACAGATTAAAGAGATTTAATTATGATCCTAATCCCAACATTATTTATTTACAAAAATTTGTAGAAGCCCAACCAGGGCTTTCACGTGAACCATAAGTTGCTTATAGTGGCACCATGAGTGATAAACAAATTTATAGAGAGCAAGCAAGGCTTCACCGTGAGCGTTTAGAATTAAACGGCGCAGATTTTGAAGAGGTGATTGTCACATTTCTTAATTATTTCAAACCAGTAGAGGGCGATGTTATTACGGCTTATTGGCCAGTAAATAAGGAATTTGACGTTCGTTTCTTGCTAGATGAACTGGTTCAAACAGGTTTTACGGTTGCATTACCTGTTATTGAGAAAGATAGCTTAATCCTGAAATTCCATGAGTGGACCCCGAAGGTTAAAATGGAAGCGGGGGCTTATGATGTTATGGTGCCTGTTGGGACGAGGGAGCTTGAGCCTAATTTAATCATAGCGCCTTTGCTGGCGTTTGACCAAAAAGGTAATCGTTTGGGGCAAGGCGGTGGCTATTACGATGCAACGCTGGCACATTACCGAGCGCAGAAGGCGCCTGTAAAATATATAGGGGTTGGCTATCCCGAGCAGGCTGTGTTATTTGGTTTGCCAACTGAGGCGCATGATCAGAAGCTAGATTATTTGTTGCTGCCACAAGAAGTGAAAGAGTTTATTTAATGAAGATTTTATTCATTGGCGATATCATTGGGCGTACTGGACGTGATGCGCTGGAGAAGCATTTACCAGTCTTACGTGAAAAGTTGGATACAGATTTTGTGATCGTAAATGCCGATAACGCCGCACATGGGCGCGGTGTGACGATTAAGATGTTCAAAGACTTCCTTGATCTTGGTGTTGATTGTGTGACTGGTGGTGACCATATTTGGAACCAAAAAGAGATTGTGACCTCGATTAGCCGTTACCCAAACTTGCTACGCCCACATAATTACATTGAAGAAACACCAGGGAGTGGTGTGTTTGAAGGTGATACGCTGGGTGGTAAGAAGGTTGTGGTGATTCATCTTCAGGGGCGTGTCTTTATGGACCCGATTGAATGTCCGTTTAAGACAGCGGATAAAGTTTTGGAGCGTAAGCGCTTAGGGCATAATGCCGATGCTATCTTCGTTGATTTCCATGCCGAGGCAACATCTGAGAAAATGGCCATGGCGCAATATCTTGATGGGCGTGTATCGGCCGTGATTGGTACGCATACCCATATCCCAACAGCGGATTGTCAAATATTCCCAGAAGGTACAGCCTTTCAAGGGGATGCGGGCATGACTGGGGATTATAATAGCGTCATCGGCGTGAAGAAAGAGGCGGCTATTCGTAACTTAATAGGCATTGTCCCACGCATACCCTTTGTCCCCGCTGAAGAAGAGGCAACTTTGTGTGGCACGCTTGTGAAGGTAGATACAGGAACAGGCAAGGCCATCCATATTGAGCCAGTGCGCGTCGGCGGGCGATTGGGTGAGCATATCCCAGCTTTTTAGCTTTTCCTTAGCTTGCCGAGTGTTTATGCTAAATCTAAATTGATTCATTAATAAAGATTGAGAAAGTTCTATCATGGCAGGTCATTCCAAATGGGCAAATATTCAGCACAGAAAAGGCAAGCAGGATAAAATCCGCTCTAAGGCGTTTACCAAAGTTGGGCGTGAAATTATTGTGGCGGCGAAGCTTGGTGGTGGTGATCCAGAAATGAACCCGCGTCTGCGTTTGGCTATATCGAAGGCCAAGGCAGTTAATATGCCGAATGATCGTATTAAACGAGCGATTGAAACGGGTGCTGGTGGCGCAGATCAAACTAATTATGAAGAGGTGCGTTATGAGGGCTATGGCCCAGCAGGGGTGGCGATTATTGTTGATGCGCTGACCGATAACCGCGCCAGAACTTTCGCGGAAGTGCGCACAGCATTTGGGAAGTTTAACGGTACGCTGGGGGAGACAGGCTCTGTTGGGTTTATGTTTGATCGCGTGGGGCAGATTCTCTACCCATTAGATAAGGGCGATGCAGATGCTATGTTCGAAGCAGCCGTAGAAGGTGGCGCTGAAAACTGTGAAAGTGATGAAGAATACCACGCTATTACAACCTCTATGGAGGAGTTAGGTAATGTCCGTGATGCGCTGGAGGCGAAATTTGGGGAAGCTGAGAAGGCTGAATTGATTTGGCAACCAAATGTGATGAGCCCAATCGAGGAGGATAACGCCTCAACGTTACTGAAATTGATTGATGCGCTGGAAGATGATGACGATGTTCA
Source organism: Alphaproteobacteria bacterium (assembly GCA_018608245.1). Lineage (GTDB taxonomy): Bacteria > Pseudomonadota > Alphaproteobacteria > Micavibrionales > Micavibrionaceae. Next base: position 134,792 of record JABAZY010000002.1, read on the forward strand.
GGTTGTGACCACCAATATGGAAGTGTCCGACGAGGTCATGGAAAAACTAATGGCTGAGGGCTAGATTAGGACTATCGTATGTTCACCTTTTGTGCTTTAATGGTTATATGAGAATTCTCGGAATAGATCCAGGGCTACAGAAAACAGGGTGGGGCATCATCGAAGCCGAGGGGCATCGACTGTCTTTTGTGGCGAGTGGTTTAATTAAGACAACCGCGTCTAAGGCTTTGCCAGAGCGCTTAAGCGAAATTGATCACGGCATGAGCGCCGTTTTGGAAAGATTTAAGCCCGATCAGGCGGGCATTGAGGAAACTTTTGTGAATAATAACCCAGCTTCAGCATTAAAATTAGGCGTTGCCCGTGGGGTGGCGATGGTTGTGCCTGCGCGCGCTGGTTTGTTTGTGGGGGAATATCCTGCGAATTTGGTTAAGAAGTCTGTTGTGGGCGCTGGTAAGGCAAGCAAAGATCAGGTCGGAATGATGATACGTGTATTGTTACCGTCTTGTGGTGATATTAGCGAAGATGAAGCCGATGCGCTGGCCGTGGCAATTTGTCACACACATCACGCGATGAGTAACTCGCTTATGGGCGGAAAAATGATTGGGGCGGCACGATGACGTCAGAAACAATGTTTATATTCTTCATGTCTATGCTGCTTATGTGGATTAAGCCAGGACCTGCTCAGCTATTAAAGATAGCAACAACTTTAGACAAGGGCTTACCCTATGGTATTGCGTTTTCTTTAGGGGGCGCACTAATGTGCTCCGTCTTTTTTGTTGCCGCGGCATTAGGTTATAAAGTGCTGTCCGATATTTTTAACTATACTGGTTTTTTTCTACAAATTTTTGGTGCCGTCTATCTAACGTATATAAGTATTAAAGGGTTCATCAAGTTTTACAAAAGCCGAAATGGCTCTGGGGCTGAACCTATAAGAAGGAGAAAGACTGATAAAGGGAGGAATGTTGTTTCATGTTTTATCATTGGTATACTCGCTGTCTTATCGAGCCCGTTTTGGGTATTTTATTTTATAGGGATTTTACCAATACTTATCCCTTTAGAGGGAATGACTATAAATAGTTATTTTATTGGCGCTTTTTTAGTTTTTCTGTCTGGGGTTATTGTCGATTGGCCAATGCTAACGTTGATTTCTCAGCTTCAAAAAACATTTATGGCTGGAGCGTTAAAAAGATATGTTAACGTTTCTGTAAGCGCTGTTTTTCTTATAATTGCAGGCTTTTTATTCTATTCTGCATTCTTTGCACAGGATTTTTCCTTTAATATATTTAAGGTGTTGTAGAAATCATGATTAGTAAACTTTCAGGAATATTAGATAGTGTTAGTGACGGGTATTTGATCCTTGATGTGCAGGGGGTTGGGTATCAGGTGCATTGTTCGAGCAAAACGTTGGCGCAATGTACGGGCGTTGGTGAGCCTCTATCTTTGTTGATCGATACACAAATCCGTGAAGACGCGTTTAACTTATTTGGCTTTTTGACGGCGAGTGACCAGACTTGGTTTCGTCTGTTGATTAGTGTTCAAGGTGTGGGTGCGAAGGCGGCGATGGCTATTTTAACTGTTTGTCCGCCTGACCAAATTGGCTTTGCGATTGCGGCGGGGGATAAGGCGGCCGTTCAGCGCGCGGATGGCGTTGGTCCTAAGTTAGCGGCGCGTATTATTACGGAGCTTAAAGATAAAGCGGGTAAAATGGCAATCGAAGCACCAATTAAAACAACCAGTGTTGCGGGTAACAATAATGCGCCGATTAATATTCCTGTGACACAAACAGGGGCAGATCAAGACGCGGTGTCTGCTTTAATTAATTTGGGGTATCAACGTACGGACGCTTATGCGGCGGTGATGCAAGTGAAGCAAAAGGCCGAAAACGATAACCAAGATATTGAGCTGTCGGATATGATCCGCCTTGCTTTGCAGGAGCTTAGTTTATGATTGAGCCCGCTAAAAATATTGATTTAGATGCTTTGCCTCAAGAGGCGGAGGTGATGGAGGAAAACCCTCTACGTCCTTTACAGCTTTCTGATTTTATTGGACAGCCTGCTTTGCGTGAGAATTTGAGTGTTTATATTCAGGCGGCAAAACAGCGTGGCGATTCTATGGATCATGTGCTGCTCTTTGGCCCACCTGGGTTGGGAAAGACAACGCTTGCGCAGATTATTGCGAAGGAAATGGGCGTGGGGTTTCGGGCGACGTCTGGCCCTGTGATTAGTAAGGCGGGGGATTTGGCGGCGATCCTGACCAACCTTCAGCCACATGATGTTTTATTCATCGACGAAATTCATAGATTAAACAGTAATGTAGAAGAGATTCTTTATCCTGCAATGGAGGATAGAAAGCTAGATTTGATTATTGGTGAAGGACCTGCGGCGCGGTCTGTACAAATTGATCTGCCGCCTTTTACGTTAATTGGTGCGACGACACGAAGTGGACTGTTGACCAACCCGTTACGTGATCGTTTTGGTATTCCGTTGCGTCTTGAGTTCTATAGTGTTGAAGAACTGACGGATATTGTTCAGCGTTCGGGGCGTATTTTGGATATGAGCCTGACGGAAGATGGCGCGCATGAAATTGCTAAGCGCTCACGCGGGACGCCGAGAATTGCGGGTCGCTTAACGCGTCGTGTGCGTGACTTTGCGGAAGTGGCGAAAGCAAAGCAGATTGATAAAGCCATTGCAGACAGCGCGATGATGAAAATGGATGTTGATGCGCAAGGGTTGGATTCCATGGATAGGCGTTACATGAAATGCATTATCGAAAATTATGGTGGTGGTCCTGTGGGGGTTGAAACAATCGCGGCTGTTTTGTCCGATCAGCGCGATGTCATTGAAGATGTCATTGAGCCATATCTAGTGCAACAAGGCTTCATCCAACGCACGCCACGCGGGCGTGTGATGAGTGAGAAGGGGTATAAATATTTAGGATTAACGCCAAAAAAAGCACCTGAAACAGGGCTTTTTGAAGAGTGAGTGAAGTTCTTGAGCTTTTCACGTTTACACAACTGATTGGTATCGTTGCAAGTTGCTTTGTTATCGCGGCTTATTGTGTGAAATCGGATGTGAAAACTAAAAGAATAACGATGGGCGGTTCCCTTTTATTTGCAGTGCATTTTGCCATGATGGGCGCGTTTACGGCAATGGGCGTTACGATTGTAAATGTTTTACGCGTGTGGCTCTCTATCCGATATCACGGCGTGGTATGGTTGTGCGGTGTTTTTATTGCTATTTATTTACTGATCGGAATTATCACTTTTCAAGAAACAATAGATGTTCTTCCTATATTA
>JABAZY010000014.1:0-5454 GCA_018608245.1 Alphaproteobacteria bacterium
AAGCTATATTTTAATAAACTCACCCTATAAATTGTGTTTCCACACAGCCTGGGCCGTATACAGAACTTTACACTCCCAAATTACCTACTATAATCTCCATTATCAGTGGTTATTTCATATTCTAATATTATCACTCTAAGATTGCCGCACTTTTGAAGTTGTATGCTAGGTTGTTTTTTCGCAATCGTTGCCTGTTTTAGAAGGCTTTGTGGATTAAATTCTAAGAAAATCTTGAGTTAATTAATTTAGTTTGTTATTTTTTAATTCTTCAATTGTAAATTGATGCAAGAGAGAGCTCAGTGCTTCGCCTCGTTCCAAATTAACACTTCATGGAAACGAAAGGAGCTCTTATGTCTTCCATAGCTATACCCCCCCCTAATCTCAATGATCTTCAGGTCGTGAACCTTCCAATCGAAGATCTATGCCCTCATAAGAATAACCCAAGAACGCACTCATCGAAACAAATTAGGCAAATCGCCGAAAGTATCAAAGTATTTGGTTTTACGAACCCTATTCTTCTAGATGAAAAGAAAAATGTTATAGCTGGGCATGGCCGAATTGAAGCCGCCAAACAATTAGGCCTTCAAATTGTGCCAACAATCAAGCTGGATCATATGTCTGAAGCTCAGAAAAAAACCTACGTCATCGCTGATAACAAACTAGCTGAAAATGCTGGTTGGGATATGGACTTACTTACACTAGAGCTAAAATATATCTCCGAGCTTGATCTGGATTTAGATTTAACCCTTACCGGTTTTGAAACACCTGAGCTTGATATTTTACTTTCTGAGGAGACATCAGAAGCAGCGTTAGAAGATCTTGTCCCCGCCCCATCCGGCCCTGTTCTGTGTCAACTAGGAGATTTATGGGTTTTAGGGCAACACAGGCTTTATTGCGGCGATTCATTACGGCCAGAATCCTACACTACGCTATTAAATGATGAGAAAGCACAGCTTGTCTTCACTGATCCCCCTTATAACGTTCCTATTAGCGGACATGTCTGCGGTAAAGGCACAATAAAACATGAGGAGTTCGCGATGGCTTCTGGTGAAATGAGCAGTGAGCAGTTCACTAATTTTCTAGAAACTATTTTTAAAAATCTCCTTTCTGCTTCTACCGATGGATCACTTCATTATATATGCATGGACTGGCGCCACATGAAAGAACTGCTCAATGCAGGTGCACATTACAATGAGCTCAAAAATCTATGTGTTTGGAATAAAACAAATGGTGGCATGGGGTCTCATTATAGATCCAAGCATGAGCTAATCTTTGTCTTTAAAAATGGCAAGGCAAAACATATTAATAATATTGATTTAGGTCGACATGGCCGTTACCGGACAAACGTCTGGGATTATGCTGGCGTCAATACCTTTCACGGCGAGCGTGAACAAGAATTAGCGATGCACCCCACCGTTAAGCCTGTTGCAATGATTGAAGATGCTATATTAGACAGCTCTAAGAGAGGAGATATAGTTCTTGATTGCTTTGGTGGCAGTGGCAGCACACTAATAGCCGCAGAAAAAGCTGGTCGCAAAGCTCGACTTATTGAGTTTGATCCCCAATATGTAGATGTAACGATAAAACGCTTTCAAAAAGAATTCGGTATCGACGCTATAAATCAAAAAGGCGTCAGTTATTCAAGCCTCACCGAAACATTAGGAGGCGAAAATGGAAGAGCATAACAATCAGGATATAGGTTACAAAAAGCCACCTAAAAAATCGCAATTTAAAAAAGGAGCCTCTGGAAACCCAAAAGGAAGACCTAAAGGATCGACGCATCCTGATCAGATATTGTCGAAATTTCTGGACGAGAGAGTAACTATTCGTGAGGGTAATAACTTTAAAGAAGTAACCAAGCTCGAAGCCATTATTATGCAACGAATCAATAAAGCCATGAAGGGTGGTTATAAAGAGTCAAATGCTATTATTAATAGCGCAAAAATGTTAAATAAAAAAACAGATAAGACAGAAATAATAATCCGGCATATTTCACCTGACGGGACAACCAGAACATATGGAGATGATAATGAGACATAACATTTAGTGCTACGCATTTCAAATATATCTGTTGCAAGTTCCAGCTCTAAAAACATTAATAAAGCCTAATTTACACACCAATCATTTAACGTAAATTATTTTCCACAATGGCTGTTATCACTGTCAGGCGATGTGATAACCTCTAGTATGAAAAGTATGGTTAAAGCGATAATTACCTTCGCCTCGGTATAAATATGTATTTATTCAAATTTTAGTTGTTTTTTCAAGGATGTTTAAGGTAGAATACAGGCGTATTTTACTTAGTAAAAACAGAGGAGTAGCATCACTTACATGCCGAGTTTCACACTAACGCTAGATTTAAGTGCGCTTTATGCTTCGATGGCGCCTTCGTTTGAGGTGTTGATTGATGGCGTGCTGGAGGCGAGTTTTTCTGTGACGAGCAGTTATGCTGCCACTGATTATAGTTTTAGCTCAGCGAACGCGGTGCCGAGCATTCAATTAAGATTTAAGGATGATTTTTCAGAGGGCGGACGCTCTATTCTGATTAACGACGTACGCATCAATGGCGTAGATGTGGCAGGTGCCAACATTGATAAGGGTATGTTACTTCAACAAGAATTAGCGAATATTGATACGGCTTCTGAGAGTTCAAGCTTTGGGGTTATTCCTCCAGGTGGTGGAACATTTGCAGCGGCGGCGCCGACGATTGCGAGCTTCGGTGGCGCGACGGTGACAGGAACAGTGGGTAATGATCTTTATCTGGGCGGTGATGTTGTTGATAATGACCTAGAAGTGTTTGATGCGCTTGGTGGTGATGACATTGTGCGTGGTCATGGGAATGACGATGCGATATTCTTGCGTGCTGGTGACGACCGTGCCTATGGCGGTGGCGGTAATGATACGCTTGTGGGTGGCACGGGTGATGACTTACTAAAAGGTGACGCGGGTAATGATGCGCTATGGGGTGAAGAAGATAATGACCGTTTGGCGGGTGGCGATGGTGACGACACACTTTATGGTGGTATCGGTAATGATAAGCTGACGGGTAACAATGATAACGATACGCTTTACGGCGAAGAAGGTGATGACAATCTTCATGGCGGTAATGGTATAGATTTTTTATATGGCGGCGATGGCAATGATATTCTTAATGGCGGTAGTGGTGTAGATACGTTAGAAGGCGGCATCGGTAATGACACGCTACGCGGTGGTAATGATGACGATAATATGATAGGCGAAGCCGGCGAAGACACGTTAGATGGTGGTCGCGGTAATGACACAATCGATGGCGGAGCAGACGATGATTTTCTTTTAGGTCGTGACGGTAATGATAATTTAACAGGTGGCACAGGTAATGATACACTGTTCGATGAAGATGGTGATGATACCTTAAATGGTGGTGACGGCAACGACACGCTTGTAGGTGGAGCTGGCGCAGACACCCTGAACGGCGACAACAACGATGACATCCTTCATGGGCATGGCCTAAACGCCACAGACATTGGCGCTATCCTTCGTGCTAACGCAGGTGTTGTATTTAACGCTGAGACTAATTCGTTTTATCAATTCGTAAATACGCTTGATACTTGGGATAATCATAGAGCGTCCGCAAACGGAACTCTGATTGGTGGTGTAGCAGGACATTTAGCAAATGTGACGTCGGCGGCAGAGAATGAGTTTGTTTATCAATTAGGATTAGCAGGTGGTGCGACAATTACGGAGCGCGTATGGCTGGGCGGTAGTGATACTGCAGTTAATGGTGAATGGATATGGGCAGATGGTCCTGAGGCAGGCGCTCAATTTAGCAACGTTGGTACGGCAACAAATAATTTTTATACAAATTGGCAAGCAGGACAACCAAATAATCTTGGTGGTTCGCAAGAATATGTTTCTATTAGGTATGATGGAACTAGTGAATGGGATGATATCGCTGACGGTGTCAGTTATTATACAGTCATCGAATGGGATGCTGGTTTGATGTCGGATGACAATGCCATCGATACACTCAATGGCGGTTTAGGCAATGATCAACTATATGGGTATGGTGGTGCAGATATCCTTCAAGGTGGTGATGGTAATGATCTTGTGTTTGGTGGCACAGGCGATGACAATATCGACGGCGGTGACGGCATAGACTCTCTATACGGCGGTGACGACAACGATACGATCACCGGTGGAGCAGGGGATGATGTTCTAACGGGTGGCGCAGGTGTTGATACAATTGATGGTGGGGCAGATAATGACACGATTAATTTAGCCAATGGAGACTTTGCGGTTGGTGAGTCTATAGATGGAGGCACGGGCACGGATGAGCTTGTTCTAACGAATGCGACGACCGTTGATTTTACAACAGGAACGCTTGCAAATCTTCAAACCTTAACGGGTTCTACTGGAGATGATGATGTAACGATCGAGATATCAAGCTTAGGACAGTTTACGACAGTTGATTTAGGGGCGGATGCTGGTGGTGACACGATGCGTGTCCAAATTGATGGTGTGTATGACGCGGTGGTAAACGGTGTCCCAGTAGTTACGAATGTAGAAAACGGTTTCTTAATTGGTTCAGCGAATGCAGATACCTTAACAGCCAGTGGTACGGATATAGATAATCTAGTATATGGTACCGGCACAATTGATATGGGTGGCGCCACGGATATCATTAACTTAACGTCGACGTCAACGAACTTAAATGTGCTTGGAGGCACAGATGGATCTATCCAGGGATTAGAAGAAATTAATGCGTCAACGGCGGTAGCAGGTGTGACGATTGATCTGAATGGTCAGAGTGAAGGCTTCACGGTGACGGGTTCAGGTAATGACGATGTTATTACCACGGGCTCAGGCGTCGATAATGTTGATGGCGGTGCTGGCGCGGATACGATTGATGTTGGTGCGGGCGATGAAACCTTAAGTGGTGGAGCAGGGGATGATGTTCTAACGGGTGGCGCAGGTGTTGATACAATTGATGGTGGGGCAGATAATGACACGATTAATTTAGCCAATGGAGACTTTGCGGTTGGTGAGTCTATAGATGGAGGCACGGGCACGGATGAGCTTGTTCTAACGAATGCGACGACCGTTGATTTTACAACAGGAACGCTTGCAAATCTTCAAACCTTAACGGGTTCTACTGGAGATGATATTGTAACAATCTCCGTAGCATTTTTAGATGCTTTAACAACCGTTGATTTGGCGGGCGGTATAGATGATTTAACAACAAATGTAACAGGAACTATTGATATTTCTGCTGCAACGCTTGCAACAATTAGCAATGTTGAAATTGGCCGCCTTACTGGTAGTGCGGGTGCAGATAATTTAACAATTACAGCCACTCAACTGGATGCTATTTTAACAGGTACTGGTACAATTGACTTTGGCGCAAGCGCAGATGTTCTAAATATTGATGGAACATCAACAGATCTTAATACGCTTGGAGGCACAGATGGATCTATC
>JABAZY010000014.1:5554-6776 GCA_018608245.1 Alphaproteobacteria bacterium
TATTGATGGAACATCAACAGATCTTAATACGCTTGGAGGCACAGATGGATCTATCATTGGTCTTGGAGAAATTGACGCCAGTAGCGCAGGCGCAGGTGTAACTATTAATATGAATGCGCAGACAGAAAATCTTATTTTAACAGGTAGTGCCAATAACGACACCATCACTGGTGGCGATGGTAATGATACTATTAATGGTGGAAACGGAACAAACACTTTATATGGAGGTATTGGAAGTGACATAATTACGGGTGGTACAGGTGCAGATACGATCTATGCCTTGGATGCGACGGTACACACGCAAGGCGATAGCCTAAACTATATAACAAAAGTCTTGATTGATGAAAATTTTGATACAGGACTCGGTGTATTTAGTTATACGGATGGTGGATTTGGCGGTACTGATGGCGCAGGTGTAGATGTAATTGGCACTCGTGAGACTGCCGATGGTAATACAGCAAACGGATCATTAGAAGTTGAGGTTGATAGAACGGGAACACACTCTAATTCTTCTGGAAGTTGGGATTCTACGTATACACCAACAGTAAATTTAGAAAATGTTCAGTTCACATTCTTTTATCGTCATATTCATGATACTCGAAATGATAACAATGAAGATTCAGAAGTCTGGTTTGAATTTGATGGAACGGCCTATGATGGTGCAGGTGGGAGTGGCTTTATCTCTGAAGCTTTAGGTAGTGGTGGTGCATTTGACAGCGGATGGACAGAAGTGACTATTGATTTACCCGATCTTACAGCTTCAACCGCGTACAATATTACAATGGGTATTCTGCATACTGGATCTAATAAAAATAAAGAAGATGCGACGGTACGTTTTGATGACTTTATTTTAACAGCAGGTGAAGAATATGGTGCAGCAGATGCAACAACGGCAGATGCCGATGTGGCCTCAACGGACTTGATTAACGCAGGCGCAGGTAATGATACAATATATGGTCATTCAGGAACGGTTACCCTCAATGGGGAAGCTGGAGATGATACAATTTACTCTGGTACTGTAAGCAGTGAAACAAACATCAATACCTTAAGTGGTGGTGATGGCCTTGATACATTATATGGCAGTTCAGGAAATGACGTTTTCTTATTTGAGGTATTGACTGCTTTTAACGATGTTGATGTCATTGAAAACTTTGGCTATTCATACGATAATATTGATCTAAGTGATCTTTTGACGGGGTATACTGCAGGTGTAGACGATATA
>JABAZY010000014.1:6786-7470 GCA_018608245.1 Alphaproteobacteria bacterium
TGTTCTGTATGAGAGCAATGGTTTTCCACATACGCATGCCCGAAGTCTTTATAGTGTTGCAAAATTATTTAATCTCAATCCACCAGATTTTAAAAAGTGCAGAGTATTAGAATTAGGATGTGCTTGTGGAGGGAATTTATTCATTCAGGCACAGCAATATCCAGACTCTGAATTTGTAGGAATAGATATTTCAGGAAATCAAATTACTGAAGCAAATAAGACATTAGAGGCTTTACAGTTTAAAAATATCCAATTTATTCAAACTGATATAACATCCATTGGCGATGATTTAGGGTCATTTGATTATATAATTTCAAATGGGATTTTATCGTGGGTACCGCCAGAGGTTCAGAATGGATTATTAGATTTATATCAAAACCATTTATCTGAAAATGGAGTAGGTTTTATTAGTTATAACACTCTACCTGGATGGAGTGTGGTGAATAGTGCACGCGATGCTATGAAATATCATGCCAAACGTTTTGATAATCCGCAGGATCAAATTCAACAATCAAAATATTTTCTAAAGTTTTTATCAGAAAATGTTAACCTGAATGATCCTTACAAACAAACAATTGATAAAGAGATTGAAAATATAGAAAAGGCAGAACTATCTATTTACAATAGATGGGGCGAACTTATCTATAAAGGAAATACTTGGGATGGTAAGAATTCTCAAGACGG
>JABAZY010000006.1:0-3830 GCA_018608245.1 Alphaproteobacteria bacterium
GTGACACAATCGTGATTATCGAAGCGATGAAAGTGATGAATCCTATCAAAGCGCACAAATCAGGAACCGTGACACAATTATTTGTTGAGAATGGTCAGCCTGTTGAATTTGGCGATGTCCTGATGGTCATTGAGTAAGGCTCAATCAGAAGCAAAAAGATTAGATATCGACGCATTATATCTAGATACGCCTGATAAAATTTCTTTTTATGAAAGACTCGGTTGAAAAGCTATTGATGAAATTATTAAAGCCAATGGTGAAAAAGAAACATTAATGAAATTAGAGTTATAAATAACATGTTTAAAAAAATTCTTATCGCTAACCGTGGTGAAATTGCCCTTCGTATTATTCGCGCTTGTCGTGAAATGGGGATTCAATCTGTGGCTGTTCATTCAACAGCAGATGCCAATTCAATGGCTGTACGTCTGGCAGATGAATCAGTTTGTATTGGCCCACCACCCGGAAAAGATAGTTACCTAAATATCCCTTCTATTCTGACAGCCGCTGCTGTGACTGGTGCGGAAGCTATTCACCCTGGCTATGGATTTTTATCTGAGAATGCAGAATTCGCCCGTATGGTAGAAGAACACGGCTTTACCTTCATCGGCCCAAGCGCAGATCACATTGATAGTATGGGTGATAAAGTAACTGCCAAGAAAACAGTGATGGCTTTGGGCTTGCCTGTTGTGCCTGGCTCACCGGGTGCGGTTGAGAGCGTTGAACAAGGTTTAGAAATTTGTGAAAATGCTGGCTTCCCCGTTATCATCAAGGCCGCTTCTGGCGGTGGTGGTAAAGGTATGCAGGTTGTAAAATCAGCTAACGAATTTAAAGAAGCTTTCACCACAGCCCGACGTGAAGCAAAAGCCAATTTTGGCGATGATACTGTTTATATTGAGAAATATCTAGAGAAGCCGCGCCATATTGAGATCCAAATTTTTGGTGACAAGCATGGGAACGGTATTCATTTAGGAGAACGTGATTGTTCTATCCAACGTCGTCATCAAAAACTAGTTGAGGAAGCACCATCACCTGCATTGCCAGAAGATGAGCGTGAGGCAATTGGTAAGCTTGCCGCGGATGTGATCCGTAAGATGGGTTATGTTGGTGCAGGGACAATTGAATTTCTTTATGAAGATAGCAAGTTCTATTTCATGGAAATGAATACCCGTATTCAAGTTGAGCATCCTGTTACCGAGATGATTACAGGTATTGATTTGATTGCCGAGCAAATTCGTGTGGCATATGGTGAGCCTTTATCACTTAATAAAGATAAAATTAAACTACGTGGTCATTCGATTGAAATTCGTATCAATGCGGAAGACCCAGAAACATTTATCCCATCCCCTGGTAAAATTACGCAATTCCATGCCCCTGGTGGTTTGGGTGTACGTTTTGATAGTGCAATTTATGGTGGTTATTCAATTCCCCCTTATTACGATTCCATGATTGGTAAATTAATTGTTCATGGACGTACACGTGATGAAGCGATTAAGCGTATGCGTCGTGCCATTGTTGAAACTGTTGTGGAAGGTGTTAAAACAACGCTACCACTTCATGAATGGATATTTGAACAGGAAGCTTTCTTAGACGGAAGTTACAATATTCACTGGTTAGAAAAAACGTTGGCGGCGAAGGCAGAAGCAAAAGAACAAAAATAGTTCTGCTTGTCTTTTAAGCCGTGCATTTCTTACGTACTGTATAGGCGCTCCATAGATGGAAAATAATACCTGAAACCACGTTCACAACAGCGATGGCAATGAATATACCTCTAATACCATCATACTGATAACCAATATGTAACGCAGGTAATAACATCACCAAATATTTTGTGAAGATAATAATGACCGCACGTTGCGGCATGCCAACAGCGTTGAATGCAGAACACCAGCCATTTAAAACGTTACCAAAAATATAAGAAAACGGCACAATTAAGAAAAACATAATAGACGCTCTGATGACTTCCGCATCATCAGAGAAAAGACTGACGATAGGCCCACCTAAGAATCCTAAAATAACGGCCACCAATGCCGACCATAGAATACTGAAGTTAATTGCGCTCTTAATAGTTAAGTTCACACGGTCATATTTTTTTGCTCCGAAATTCTGTCCAATGATCGGTGACATTCCAACGGATACGCCCATAAGAATGATGAATGCAAAAGCTTCAATTCTTGAGACAACGCCAAAGGCAGCCACAGCTTCTGCACTTTCCTTGGCTAATAGCGAAATGATAACCGCATTAATAATGGGTGGAATACTGTTGGTGAGCCCAGCAGGTATTGCAATAAAGCAGAGACGTTTTAGCGAGTTACCAAATTCTTTGTAGTTCACCAATGCTTTAGGGCACAAAATTTTACGTTTAAAGACGACAACGTACAGCGCCAATAACAAAGCACAGCCATTAGCTATTACAGTCGCAATTGCTGCTCCTTGTAAGCCCAAGGCAGGGAAACCCGCTAAGCCGAATATAAGTAATGGATCTAAAATAACATTTAAGATGGCGGCAAAGCTCATAATAAGTGCAGGTGTAATCGCATCACCGCAGGCACGCATCGCTGAATTAGCGACCATTGGAAGCGATACAAAAACAGCGCCTAAGAACCAAATATCCATATATTCCTTGATTAACGGCAACATAATTTCATTCGCCCCAAGCAGTTTAAATAACGGGGACAGGAATAAAAGCCCCATGCTAGCAATAAAAATACTGATCAGCGTCACAATCAACAAACCGTGAGAAACCACGCGTTTGACGATATCCATCTCATTCGCACCCAGCAAACGCGAGACAACGGAAGACATAGCAATGCTAAAGCCCATAATAAGCGTGAAAATCATATAAGTGATGGGAAAGGTAAAGGAAAAAGCCGCTAACTCTTGCGTACCAAGGCGTGAGACAAAATAAGTATCCACCAGTTGGAAGCTGATAATCATCATGATACCCCATGACATAGGAAGCGCCAAGCGAACCAAATGCTTAAGGACGCTGCCTTCGGTCAGCGCGATATTTTTAGCGGCTTTATTATTATTTTGTTGTGTCATATCAGATAGTTGCTTTTCAATTAGTTGCTTTCTAGCAGAATGAACCGTAAACTACCATCATATTCTTATTCGGGGTTCACAAAATCTCGTATTAGATGTTCTCCCTGTCCTAACCTAGAATCCAAAAACATTGACCAATCAAAACCCTAATAATCCATTCTATTTGCCTTTCGCGCTATTTATTGGTCCCCAGCGTGCAGGAACCACGTGGGTTGATCGCTATTTGCGCGCGCGAGGTGATGTTTGCTTACCAGAAGAGGTTAAGGAAATTTTCTTCTTCGATCGCCATTATGAGCGAGGGATTAAATTTTACCGATCACATTTTCAGCCAAGAAAAAAACATACGTTAGCGATGGAAATTACGGCGACATCATTTGACTGCATCGAAGCACCTGAGCGTATTCATCATTTATTTGGTAGAGATGTAAAATTAATTTGTCCTTTGCGCCACCCTATCATTCGTTCTTACTCACTATACTTACACTATAAACGCTATGGCATTGTGCAGGGAACCCTGCAAGAAGCGGCCCTTCAAGTACCCCAAATTATTAATAGTAGCCGTTACAGCGAACATTTAACCCGATGGTTTGATTTATTTGACCGCGAAAACATTGAAATTATGTATCAAGAAGAATTAGAAGCAGATCAGAACCAGTTTGTGAAGCATCTATGCGATGCATTAGAGATTCCATTTGTTCAAGCCTCTCAAGATGAAGCGTCACCATATAACGTAACAGCTTTCTCAAAATTTAGTATGATTGCCTTAACTTCACAAAAATTAGCCGATT
>JABAZY010000006.1:3840-7419 GCA_018608245.1 Alphaproteobacteria bacterium
CAAAGGGAAATATCAGGAAATAAGATCCCCCACGCAGACTGGGTATGGTTGCAAGAGAATTTGAATGATGAGATGAAAAATTATGAAACCCTTATCGGACGCAAAGTTGAGTATTGGGCGGAAATAAATAAAGAGTACAGCCATGAGTGATATTCTATCAGAATTACTATTTTATCCCTTTGAAAAGGAAGTGCTTCCATGGCCTGAGAGTGACCATAAATCCTTATTCATAAACGCCCAATATTCTAATGAAGCATTTACTGATTCAACCGCTATTCAATTTTTTAAACCTTATGCGACTATGTGGAAAAATAATTCTTTTCATTGTATACAAAGATTTGATCAAAAAGAAATTTATGATTTTGCGTTTGTTGTTTTGTCCAAACAAAAGAACGAAAGTCATTATTTTTTAGCGCAAGCACTTAATAACCTAAAAGAAAATGGAAAAATTATTGCTGTTGCAGCTAACGATGCAGGCGGTAGCAGGTTAGAAAAATGGATGCAGGTTCTAGGGTTGCAGACACAAAATCTATCTAAGAAAAAATGTCGTATCGTATGGGCAAGTAAAAACAATATTAATACGGAGAAACTTCAAGCATATGAGCAGAGTGGCATGCCCCAAGAAATCAGCCTTAACGAACATACTATCCATACACAGGCTGGTATATATGGGTGGCAAAATATTGATCAAGGATCAAAAATATTAATTGATGCTATTGAAGGTCATATTTCTGGTATAGGCGCTGATTTTGGTTGTGGGTATGGGTATTTATCGATTGAGTTGCTTAATAAATATACAGATATTAAAAAATTATATGCGATTGACGCTGATTATAGAGCCGTTCAATGTGCAGAAAGTAATATGAAAGATTTGGCGCCAAACGTACAAAAAGAATATCTATGGCATGACCTCATGACACGTCCCGAAAAATTATCACCGTTAGATTTTATTCTAATGAATCCCCCTTTTCATGAAGGTAAAAAAACGGATAGTAATATTGGTCAAAAATTTATTCAAACAGCGTCTAAATCGCTTCGTCAAAAAGGGACATTATATATGGTCGCGAATGTTCATCTACCTTATGAGAGAATATTAGAAACTGAATTTTCGAAGGTAGAAAAATTGATTGAAAAAAATGGTTTTAAGGTTTTTAAAGCAACTAAATAAATTAATCTTCTGAAGCCACTTGTTCACCAATATCAACTATATTTTTAGTTGGATCATAAACATCATCTAAATCTAATGGTACTTCAGATAATGCATTAGGATGAAGACCCGTTTCTTTTGCAACCATCATATAAACTGCGTCCATTGATAGAACACGGTCTTCTGACCTAAACATATTGTGCCAAGCACACGCCGCATCCATTGTAATAATAGATTTATCAGGCTGTGAGCGTTTACGCATATGCTCTTCTGTAAGCTTCACGATTTCATCAACATGCGATGAAGGAATTTCTAATCTATGATGTTTTTCATAGCTTTTTTTA
Organism: Alphaproteobacteria bacterium; assembly: GCA_018608245.1. GTDB lineage: Bacteria > Pseudomonadota > Alphaproteobacteria > Micavibrionales > Micavibrionaceae. Next base: position 5,332 of record JABAZY010000006.1, read on the forward strand.
ATTCCGTTTAGAATTTGTACTGTTTCATCATAGTTCGGCATACTTAAAAATACTTTTTGAAAACGGCGATCAAGCGCAGGATCAATTGCCACAAACATACGAAATTCATCTAATGTCGTGGCGCCCAAAATATGGAGATCACCAACGGTCATATATGGTTTCATCACTTCCGATAGACCCGCATAGGCAGACCCATGCACGGTTGGCATGATGGTATGAATTTCATCAAGGAACATAATATAACGTGGAAATTCTGGATGATGGTAACGCTCCGCCAGTCCCTTACAAATTGGGATAAAGCGTGCTTGGAATTCTCCAGGACCTGACGTCCCTGCAGCCATTGATGGTAAATCCAATTCAATGACTTGCGCATCTTTCAAGTATCTTGGTACACGGTCGGCTACAATAGCTTGCGCAAGACCCGCTACCAAAGCGGTTTTACCAACCCCAGCCGGCGCCAACATACAAGCATTTTTACGATTACGTTGAAGTAAGATCAACATGACCTGATCAATTTCGGCGTCACGACCAACAATTTTATCGAAACGACCTTCTTTAGCTAAATCAGTATAATTACGGCAATATTGTTTTAGCAAACCATCAAGTTCATCTTGAGGAATAAGAAAATTATATTTTTTATGATCAGTTTCAGTCATGATTTGAATTATCTTTTGATCGTTAGAAATAGAAAATAGTACTAAGAAAGCACTAATCCCTTATATTGTACGTTAAAAGTTAAAAAAGAACAAAGAAATCACGTTTTTCTAAAACCACTTTAACTTTCTGAATATGAAAAATTGCAATATAAAGGTTAAGATTAGCGATCCGCAGAAAATTGCAAAGGCGTGCTCGTTTTCAACGCCAGGCATACCACCGATATTAATACCAAAAAGCCCTGTTAAGAACCCTAAAGGTAGGAAAATAGCAGATAAAATAGATAATACGTACAGATTTTTATTCATTCTGTCTGCAAGTGCATTAGATAGCTCATCCTTGATGATTTGCGAGCGCTCACGTAATGTATCCAAATCCTCAACATAGCGCACCACGCGGTCATATGATTCTTGTAAACGGCGTTTATGCATTGCGTCTAACCAAGATTGTTCAGACGTACGCAAATGCGCAATAACATCACGTTGAGGGGCGATATAGCGTCTAAAGACAATTGCCTGTTTACGAACATTTGTAATAAGTTGGCGCTCGCTCGGGCTTGGGTTTTCAATGACACGTTCTTCGACATCATCCAGCGCCTCATCAATTTCAAGGAACACAGGTTCCATACGTTCAAATAGGCGGCTTGCCAACATGGTTATAAAATCACCTGAATTTTTAGGGCCATTTCCATTGATGATGCGCTCTTGGATATCTTTAATTGCTTTTAACGGGCGCCTTTGAATACTTATAATACGGTGCTGATCAATCCATAGACGAATTGATATCATGTCTTCTGCCTTCGCATTTTCGTTTAAATTGACACCACGCAAAATAAGTAGGGAGCCTTCTTCAAATTCTAAAATACGCGGTCTAGTTTCATCCGCCAAAAGCGCATCAATGATAATACGATCAAGATAGGTTATTTCATTTTCTAACCAGTCTCGCGTTTCAGATTTATTTCCGTCCAAATGAACCCAAGCCAATGAATCATCTTTCAAAAGCTTTGAAATTTTATCACCAGCTAAGGCTTCACCTGTTCCATCTTGATTGATAGAATACGCATGAATGATTGCATCATTATAGTTAACCATTTGATACTTTCTTATCTTTGTTTTGGTTCAAATTTTGTAACTGATCTATATTTTTTATATGTAGATCACGTTGTGGGAATGGGATTTCAATATCATTTTCAGCAAACTTATTCCAAACCGTGAACATCACATCACTTTGTACATTCCAGCGCCCTTCAGCAACATTACCCACCCAGAAATATAAAAGGAAATTAACAGAGCTATCCCCAAATTCACGTAAATAACACTGTGGTTCTGGCTCGTTTATACAACGTGGGTGCTCCATAGCCGCTTCCAGTATAAGTTCCTGTACCTTTTCCAAGTTAGCGCCATAAGACACGCCAATTGGGATTTCTACACGCCC
>JABAZY010000070.1:0-18949 GCA_018608245.1 Alphaproteobacteria bacterium
CAGCATGCTCTGACTCACTTTAAACATGGACTCCTAAATGGGGGTTGACACAATTCTTGTTCTAATAATTAAATTAAGAAATAGGAATAAAAATAGGGGTCAAAAATCAATTTGGGGGCATTAATGGGGGCACTTAGAAATATCTAATTTATATAACTAAATAAAATCAATCAGTTATAACCTAAAGTCTGTTCCCTCCCCGGCACCATTTTTTTCTCAATATATACTTATTATTCTAGCCCGACTTTGGCAGGGATGAAATCAAGCATAACACCAACAATACCTAATGACGCCTCCACAATATTCAGGCGTAGGGAAATAGTACTTATAAGTACTTCATAAGCGCCTAAATCCATATCCAAAAAATCAGATATTGGCGTACTATATTGCTCTAAAATAGTCAGTGAAGATATGTTTGCTAACAACAAAAGAAAACTAACAGCATAAAGTGTGCGCGTGTATTTTTTTAATGAAATATAACTTTCAGAAAAAATAAAATGGTAGCATTTAAGTAAAAGTGACTGTTTCATATTATCATATAATTTATTGCGTAATGAAGTTTAAAGCAACTCATGATATGTGGAGAGGTTAACTAACCTAGATCATTAGTAAAAGTTGTCGTTGTCCCTGCAATAGGAGTAGTAACAGCTTCCTCTTGTTGTGCAACTTCAAATTTACTTTTTACTTGTTTAAGCGTATCGACCATTTTATCGACAGAGGTCAATGCCCTGTTATTACCAACACCTTTATAATGACTTTCACCACCAGCTTTTGGATCAGGAATAGCTGCCCAAATTTTAGACATATCGTGAAGTGCTGCAAGCTCTGATATTTCACCTGATACTAACTCCTCTAATCCGCCGCGTGTTACTAATAAGTGTTCAGCCATGCTGTCTTGCATCGCTTTATCAAATAGCTCATCACCTTTAAGCCCCATTCCACTAACGACCGTTTCCATTGTTGGATGATTTATCTGATAAGCCCCAGCCGCAGTAGATAACTCACCATCAGGAACGCCGGCCGCTTTTTGCGCCGCTAGAGATTTAACTTGTGACTCCATAACCTCATCAATTGTCATTGTTGTGTAAGGCTTAATCGCACCACCAGCTTCAATATTATAGTTACCACCCTTTGCTTCATAATATCTAATATGCCCCAATAATGGAGAAAGAAAATTACTATCATCCAGCTTAGCCGTAAACTCGTTCCATTGCTGGTTTAAGGTAGAGGAAGTATTAAGACTACCATCTTCACCTAAAAATTTTGGAGATTCTATATTTGGATTTTGCTCAACATAACTATCAATTGCCGCTCTAGTTGCATCATCAAGGCGTCCTGTCACACCGACATCAAACCCTAAAGCTTTAAAATCGCCTTGCAACATCATCATCTCTGATTCCGTTAATTTAGGGTCGTTCATCGCCGTTACAATGTGAGATGCTGCGTATTCTGGGTTTTCGTACAAAGCAATTGCATGATTTGTTACAGGGCCTGGTATTTCATCTCCATAAAATCGGTGATTAGGATCTGTCACATAAAAACCAGCATCAGATAATATTTGCTGTTGCTCTCCAACGTCTAACTCTGAAAGGTCAACTCTCTCAGGCTCAGCCTGCTCAAACGTTGCATCATTTTTGGCTTCAGCGGGATTTGGCACCTGCTGCACAGCACCATCAAACGTACTACCAAGCCCTAATTGATAAAGGTCAGTAATACGGTCTGCATCTCTTTGAAAAGCTGCATCTATTAAAATTCCTGAATTTCCTACTTTGACGACCATTAATATACCTTATGTGAATATATTTAAAATTATATGAAATTTAGGCACATAAATGCAAATTTTTGGACATAAAGCAAAAACCACCGCTTATAAAGTGGGGTTATAAGCGGTGGTTTGCATTAGCTACAATTGATACATTGTAGTAAATTATTGTTTATTTTCAATATTTTATTGATTTACGCTGCTTTCAAATTAGGTCTATAACGTCTATCATGGCAACGTTTAATTTCTTGGTTATAAACCGTGAAATATAAATTGTTAGCACGGCGATAAAGCGCCCAAGTGCTTTTTAGATTAAAAGGCGTAGAATGCCCCTTTTTTGAGCTTTGAATACGCATCAAGGCTATATCCTGCATCGCCTGTAAACGTGTCATATCAACCAGCTCCGATAGCTCCTTAAAAACCATATAATCGACAGGTGTTTCCTTACCTATCAATAAAGCCTCTAACTCCCCTAGCACAGAAGCCATCACAACAGAGCTATAACGCTTATCCACGCTTAATTTATCAGTTTTATCCGTTATTATTTGAACATTATCATTCATTCGTTACACACCCTTATTTTTTCGTTTTGTTTATTATGTCATTTACTGTTGAAGGGTTTATACACTTGAAATGGTTAACAAACCCTTAATAAAATTATTTTATTCATCGAAAAGGATAATTTTATCCACATAAGAAGAAAGGAGCTAGTGCGTTAACACTGACTCCAATCTGTGGTGGGGAAACTTTATTTTTTAAGCTGGTGCAATATTCTTGGCGTGAAAATAAACCATTCTATCATTTGCTGATTCAATTGCATGAAGGGTATCTAAATTTCCGGTTCTAAAATAACCACGGACACCGTCAACACTTCCTTTTGCTGAATTATTAAACCCAAAGGCCGTTCCTTTTTCATTAACAATCCGATCACCATAACGAGATGTAGAAGCGATTGTTTTGTTAAATCCAAAACTTTGAGTGACCATTCGACTGCTATCATAAAATTCAATATCTACATCAACAGTTTTTATTTGCCTTGGTGTCATTCCAAGGTGATATTCAAGCATACTTATACCCAATGGCCTGAAACCTTCATATGCTTTTTTACAAACCTCACCATCAGGAGTACAATCAATAACTGCAATTAGATGTCCATTAACACCAACTAGTCCTGCAAGAGCATTTACATTGTTCTGAACACCTTCCAAAGGAGGGCCTTCATGTGGACTACCAGAAGCGTTCATAATCGTGCCACCATACGTACCGCCAACGACTATATTCTTAGGGCCAATTAAAGGGAGTATTTTTTCACGGGTTCTTGGATCAAAAATATTATCATCAAAATCAGTGATGGAAATATCATTTTTAAGACCCGCAAGACCTTCTCGGCTGTTAGCTCTTGCATCTTTGTTACCATCAATAATAAAAGCTTGATTAACTGGAACTTCTTCTACCTCTAAAGCAGTTAAAAGAGGTGCATCCTTGGTTAGAAATTCTGTACCAGGGGCTATGGCTAAATAAGTAACCGCCTCCAAGCCTTGTCTTTCCATTTCTTTTTTAATTGTTTTTGCTGAAGTGGCCGCATTTGAAGATACGCTAGCCTGTTCATTACGGCGCAAATAATAGTCTGGATGGCTGAGCAATTCGTTATAGCGTTGCATACCCTGCCCATCATACATATATGCACCTAAGCCACCATGCTCTAAACCCTCAGCATGCATTTTCCATTTTTTTCCAAAATCAGAGAGATATGGATCTGTCATAATTTTGAATCCTGTATCATCAAGAACAGGACCTACTTCAGGCGGTTGACGATAATCAGATACAATTGATCTAGATTTTCGATATAATTCAGCTACATCCATTATCCGATATCCTTTGCATTACTCCAAAGATCAGAAAAACGTGATCTAAAATATTCTGTAACAGCTTTATGCTGGATAACAAAAACACTGACATTAGTTTCACTAAAAGCCATTAACGCTGTCTTGTTCCCATAAAGGTACAACGGAAGTGTTCCGAATTTGTCAGGTGATAACATTTTATAAGTAGCATATTCAGTAGCAAGAATATCATCATCACCTTCTTCAATCAAAATTTTGAAAGTCAGATTTGAAATTTCTGCCATACGCTCCATGTGCGTATTGATGTCGTCGCCCATCCATTTAATGAAATACTGTTCACGTACATTATTAACACAAACAAGACCACCCTCTCTTTTGGCGGTATAATAAACATCGTCCATGAATTTTAAAAATTGTTCACGGCCTTCATATGTTTCAACACCACTTGATTTAAAAGCAACACCATCATTCTCTGAAAACGCAATGCCTTCACGTTCGTAGAATTTTTGGATATCAATTAAACGAGACATAGAGATGTCGCTTTGACCACTTTCAATCTTGGATAAAGTATTCGCCGCGATTCCCAAATGCTGTGCAACATGCCCTTGGGGCACGTCAAGCATTGCTCTTGCAGCACGCATTTGAGTTGGCGTTATCATTACTCTTCTGGTCTCCCGAACCACATTTAACTATCTCATTTTGCTTATTTTTTTTCATATTACTTTGTGCAAAACGTATGTATAGCTTTATTAGTATAAGGTGCTTATACATAAAGATAAATGTCAGTGCAAGGGATTTTTTTAATTTTTTTAATGTTTCATTAACTTTTTTTCTTTACTTCATCAATTATATTACCTATTATGTAAAAATTATAAGCTTTTAGGAACAATATGATGACGACAGAAAGCACAGAAAACGTTGATCACAGCGCTTTACAAAACCTTTCCTTCTTTGACGTTAAGGAAGTATACGATCGTGCCTACAGCGTTAAAGAGGCAGATGAAGTACAATTTCATGCATTATTGGCTGAAGCGGTTAAAATGGATCTGGCTTATCGCCGTCAATTACGTGAGAAATCACACGATCGCACCCAAGAAACGCCAAAAACATTAAATAAGACACTTAAAGAGCTAATCAGCGATAAACCTACCAAAGTCGCCTAACCCCTTAAAATTTTAGCTAAATTCGAATAGAAAGAAGATGAAAATCTTTCATTTCTACGATATACTTGTATGTATAAGATAAATACCAATCACGGTGTTTCCACTTCAAAATTCTCAAGGTATCTCATGAAAAATCTAAGCACGCCTTCTAATGTACTACGTCACGTTGCACTCGTTGCTATCGCTCTTATGCTATCGTTCGCGCCAGCTTCTGCTGAAGAAATTGCGTCATCAGGTAGCGTAATGGATGTCATTGGCGCTCCTGCTATTGTAGAAGACGCCAGCTTTAATGAAACACACCCTATTCTACGCCTGACGCCCGATAAATCAGAGATCGTACATTTGGATGCCGAGGCCGCCAGTGTGATTGTCGGAAACCCTAATCATATTAATGTCATGCTAGATACATCACGTACTTTAGTTGTTGTACCACGCCAAGAAGGCGCAAGCCATTTTACCGTAATCGGTAAAGATGGAAGCGTCCTTATGCAACGCCACGCCATTGTTGCCAGCCCCAAAGAAAACTATGTTCGCATCCGCAGAAGCTGTGCCAATTCGGGCAGAGGATCAAGCTGTCAAGAAACAAGCGTTTATTTTTGTCCCGATATGTGTCATGAAGTAAGTGAGAATACGCAAAACTAATTCTCGCTAACTTAATATAAGTGATCAACATCGGGAGCTCTTCCACATGACTAACAATAAGACAGCACTTGTTGCTTTTATAGCATTAAGCTTAACATTATCTGCCTGTGCCTCATCAGGAAACAGAGCTGATGTATCTTCACCACGCACCACGACAAGCGGTAAAATCGATAAAGCAATCACATCAGCCCTTGCCGAAGCGGAAGCCAATGGTAATAAGCAAGAAATATTAGCCGTCCTTGAACAAGCTCACGCACGCGAACCTAAAAATGCAACGCTCGCCGTTAAATATGCCAAAGCATTACGCAAGGACGATCAAATTAATGCGGCACGTCGTGTCTTATCGCCTTACGTGAAAGGTAACAATCCAAATATTGATGCACTCACCGAAATGGCCTTAGCTGAATTAGCTTTAGGTAATTATACAAAAGCTGAAGAAGTGTCTGCTTATGCGATTGAACAATCACCTAAAAATGGACGCGCCTATATGGCTTTGGGTACAGCCCAGGATGCACTTGGTAAACATGAAGATGCTGAAATATCTTTCCGTGAAGGTTTAAAATATAGCAAGGGCGATTCAGCGCCTTTACTTAACAACCTAGCGCTTAACTTAGCATCACAAGGTCACTTAAAAGAGTCTCTTGCTGTTTTAACAAAGGCCAGAGAAGCCTATCCAAAACGTATGGACATTGAGCGTAACTACCGCATCATTTCAACCTTACAAGAAGATTCAGGCCCACTTGCACCACCACCATCGGCAAAGCCAAAAATAAAACCTAAGGCAATCACACCGACCAACACAGCCAAAAAACCTGAACCTAAAAAATCAAATGATCTAAAAGCAGCAGCTAAGTCTGTTAATGAAGAAGTGAAAAAAGCGACAGAAAAGCCTAAGAAGAAAAAACCTATCGCCACTTACAGCTCAAATAACAACGATTAAATTATGAAGATCATTAATCAAAATAATTTCCTCTTATATTAGGCATAAGAAGCGAAGCGTATAATAATACGCAAGCGACGAATAACGACATAGAAGAGCAAAGTATGAAGATTAACCACCACTGCCGAGGCCGGCGGCGGTTGCTTGTATTCCGGCTGGGCCAAGAATAATAATGAACAAGGCTGGTAAGAAAAATAAAATCATCGGCACAGTTAATTTCGGCGGCAATGATGCCGCCTTTTGTTCAGCCTTTGCCATACGAATATCACGAAGTTCATCTGCTATCACCCTAATCGCCAAAGATACAGACGTACCATATTGTTCTGCCTGAATAAGGGCTGTTGCAAAAGACTTACCAAAGCCCCCTACACGCTCCCCGAAATCTGCAAGCGCCGCACGACGATCATTTAACATCGCCATCTCTGCGCTTAAGAACCCTAACTCTTCTGCAAGAATTGGTGAATGCTCAGAAATCTCTTCGGCAATACGCTCGACTGTTTGCTCTAACCCAATACCACCTTGTACACAAATTAACATCATATCAAGCGCATCAGGGAACGTGATACCCAAATCTTCCTGACGTTTAATCGCGGCGTTTTTAATCATGATACGGGGCAAGAAAAACCCAGCTGCTGCCGCACATAAAATAACAATGGCCGTGGCAGAACGTGTAAATTCTTTTTCAGCCGCAGCCATAATAAAAATACAAAATAACGCCAAGAATACAGGTAGAATAATTTGCGCCATCATGTAAATAAGCGGTGCTTTTTGATCACGAATACCCGCACGGATTAATTGTATTCGAACCTTATCCCCCATATCTCCGGCCATCTGCTTTACTTTGAAGAAAGTCGCGACAGACTCTTTGGCAGATTGGTTATTTTTACCTCTATTGGTTACTTCCTCTTTGGCCGTAATAAATAATTCTTTTTTCTTACGTTCAACAACTTCTTTCACATGTTGTTTTTTGTCCGAACGTTGCAAAAATGGAAAAGCAAACAGCGCAAATGACACTGCCGCCGCTAAAGAGCTGGCGATAATAATCAATAAATCTGCTGTAATACCAAACATATATTATACCTTAAAGTTAATCATCTGACGCATAACAAGCGTGCCCAAGAACATCCAACCGCACGCGATCCCAAGCAAAAACTTACCCTGCGGGGTCGTGAATAAAACGATGATGTAATCATAGTTCACAAAATACATGCCTAGACCGACAAATATAGGAAGCGCCCCCACAATCATTGCTGATGCTTTTGCTTCGGCTGATAGTGCCATAATCTTACGTTTCAATTTATAACGCGAACGAATAACGCCCGCCAAATTTTGTAGAACCTCTGACAGACTCGACCCTGTTTGTGTTTGAATAGAAATTGCTGTCGCAAACATTTGCATTTCCGTCAAAGGCATACGCTTTGACGCCGCTAAAACTGCTTCAGGCAGAGGGACACCAATTTGCTGTTCATCAAAAATGCGTTCCATTTCCTCACCCATAGGTCCCGTGAATTCTCGCGCCACCATTTTAATAGCTTCTGTCACTGGCATACCTGCTTTCAACAAACGGATCATAGCTTCAAGAGAGTCAGCAAAATCATCCATGAATAGTTTCTGACGCTTCTTCGCCTTACGTTTCAAAAACATGCGAGGTAATCCTAAGAAAGACGTAAACGCCATCATGACCACAACAAATTTTGACGAGCCAATCAGAATAAAAAATCCTGTAAATAAAACACAAAAAATAGCAGAATTCAGCCAAAACTTAGGAACACTCGTACTAAACCCTGCCTGCATAATCATTTCAGAAAGGGTAATGCCTTTCTTTTTAAGATCTTGTGCATCAGTTTCTTTAAGTTTTTTAGCTAGATCGCTTTTGCGTTGGTCTTTGTCTTTTTTATAGTTATGCAGCTCAGATGAATTAGGAATCTCTTTGCGTACCGCCATCATTAATTTTTTACGACGGTCGGATTGTATCTTAAAAATGATGATACTTACAATCACACCAAAGAAAAGAAAAATTACTAATGATATAAGGAGTGCTTGCATTAACCGTAAGCCTCCTCCATCGCATCCAGAACTAAATTCTCCACGCCAAATTGACGCGCATTATCCCAGAACTTCGGACGCATGCCAGATGATTTAAGCGCGGTAATCAACTTACCATCTTCATCTTCACCCTCAAATTCTAACTTAAATAAATCTTGCATGGTCACAACATCACCTTCCATACCGGTAATTTCAGATACATGCGTTACTTTTCTTGATCCATCACGCAATCTTTGTACTTGAATAATAACCTGTACCGCAGACGCAATTTGCTCACGAACAGCCACCGTAGGTAAGTTAAGCCCACCCATCGCAATCATATTCTCCATACGGGAGATAGCTTCACGTGGGTTATTCGCATGGACAGTGCCCATTGATCCATCATGACCTGTATTCATTGCTTGAAGTAAATCAAACGCCTCAGGACCACGCACCTCACCCACAATAATACGCTCAGGACGCATACGTAGACAGTTTTTAACAAGATCACGCATCGTCACCTCACCAACCCCCTCAAGGTTTGGCGGGCGTGTTTCCAAACGCACCACATGCGGTTGCTGTAATTGCAATTCACAAGCATCTTCACAAGTAACAATACGTTCACCCTGCTCAATATAACGCGTCAAACAGTTCAACATTGTCGTCTTACCTGATCCTGTACCACCAGAAATCAAAACGTTTACACGACAACGACCAATCGCCATGATTAATTTTGCGGCAGATGGTGTCATCGCACCAAACTCTAACAATTTCTCAAGCGTCAACTTGTCCTTCGTAAATTTACGAATAGTCATACACGCACCATCAACAGCGAGCGGTGGAATAATAACGTTAACACGCGACCCATCTGGCAAACGCGCATCACAAATTGGACTGGCTTCATCAACGCGACGACCAATCGCTCCAACAATACGCTGACAAATTGTTGTTAAATGTTGGTTATCACGGAAACGGACTTCTGAGCGTTCAATCTTACCATTCAATTCAATATAAACCGTCTCTGGGCCATTGATCATGATATCCGCGATACCGTCTTGCTCTAATAATTCTTCAAGCGGGCCAAAGCCCAACATGTCATCGCCGCACTCTTTGGCAATACGTTTAAGCTCGGCTGGTGTTAAATCTAAATTTCTGTAACGGGCAATTTCTTCAACAGCAGAATAAACTTCTTCCCGTGCTTCGTCTGACTTCATACGCGCTAACGCTTTTAGGTCGATACCATCGCGTAAATCCATCCAAATTCTGTTACGCGCACGTTGCAAACGCAGACTGTCAGATGAATTAGTTGTATCTTCTTGATCTTGGTGCGTATTTTCATCATCTGATAATAAAAAATCACCGTCTTCCATAGCCTTAACAGGCTTATCTTTTTTATCAGCCTTCGGTTCTTCTAAAACTGGCTTGTCTAAAACCGCCTCAACATCAGAAATATCATCACTCATCATCGGTGGATCTTTTTTAGCACCAACAGGCTCTACATCAGGAATATCCCCCAACGCGTCATGGATAGAGCCAGTGTCTTTTTTCACTGATTCAACAACAGGCGTATTCTTAACTGCCTTCTTATCTTTTTTGGGAGCCTCAGTTGAGACGCCATCTTGTTTTTTACCAAACATTTATACGCCTCCTATTTTTTCTTTATTTTATCCATGATATTCGACAGAAAATCAGTTTTTTCTTTTGGAGCAATCACTTTATCTTCAATGGATAGAATTCTTTTTGCAATTGGCATCAATTTATCTATCAGGTCTTTTCCACTAGAAGACTTTTTCAATGGCCTCATGCTGTCTTCAAATGCCACAGACAGTTTTGCATCAAAAGAAATAGTAATCGTTGGCTTACACGCCAAAACCATTTCTACATCTTTATTCGAAACTTCTTTTGCGCCCATCATGCCTTGCATATTAATAATCAAATCTATGTTTCCTTCTGAACCACCCTTGATATCCTTAATTTCTTTCATCAAGGTACGCGTGGAACGTAACGACGGAAGCGTTGGCGTAGAAATAACCATTAATTGATGAGCACGGTCAATCACCGTCCTTTTAACAGATGGAACAGCACTAGACAGGTCTACAATTACAACAGGAAAGCTCTTCATGGCAAAATCAAGCAACTCTTCTAATTGTGTTGAATGAATAGACGCTTCCAGCATAGGTTCTGCACCTGATGCCAAAATAGACAATCTTTCATTCGGTTTAAATAACATTCTACTCAACATGTCTTCATCTTTTTCTGTTGCAGCTCTGGCTGTTTCATGCAAAGTCGTCATGGCTTCATAACCAATACCCACACTTAAACTTGACCAACCGCCTGCAACGTCCATCAAAAATGTTTTTTGGTCTAAATCTTCCGAAATACCAAACGCCAATGCTTGCGTAATCGAAGATGTCCCAACACCACCTTTGGCGCCTATTAATCCAATTAAACGGCTTCCAACAGTGCCTAATTCTTTAACGAGTAAGCCAGCAATAATCTCACTCAAAACATCTAATACCACTGGCTTAACTAAATAATCACTAACCCCCATAGAGGTTAAGCTTCGATATAATTCAATGTCATTCACGGGACCTATAACAACAGCATTGGTTCCCTCATTACACACACCTGCTAACGCTTCTAGACGACCAACAAAACTTTCATCTGTGACATCCGTTTCGATGATCATTAAATCTGGTGATGTACTATCCTGATATAACTGAATGGTATCATCTACGTTAGTATTTTCCTTTACCTCGACAGTAACACGCGCAAAACGCCAATCATTTTGCAGATTTTTTGCAGAATTAATTGTTTCCTCATCCTTTAAAAAAAGATGGACAGTTGCCGTTGGCAATAATATTGCTGTCTCTAAACTCACTTAAATTATACCCCTTATCTATTCTAGATAACTTATTTATTAACTGCCTAGATTATCTCTTTCTAATCCTTGTAATGGCTCATTCGGTTCACCCGCTGAATACGCTTCAATAGCGCCCGATTCACGTCGGGCAGAAGCTGGACTCATTTCTGATGTCCCCATTAAATCACTTGGTGTTGCAATTTGTTTTGATAACATTGTTTCTGTTGTACAACCAAATTTATAATCTCCCATAAAACGCGTTGTATCATTACTGTCGATTCCTGGCATGACAGGGCAATTACTTGGCGCTTGTGCACTCAACATATCATATGACACCATCAACGTTGGTATACCACCCACAACTGGAATAGTGTGTGTCGTAACATTTGTAACGCCTTTTTGGCTTAACGTTTTTTTCATATGAGATAACGCATGTACGGCCTTCATCGCTGTGAAGTTCTTTGACTTTGGATCATATGTGACAGACAAGCTTAATGGGCTATCTGCATTTTTTTGATAATGGCTAGCAATACTGCTCAATATATTTTCATTTACATCTTTTAAAGCAATCTGCTCAACACTAGTCTCTGCGACTAATTCAACAGATGAATTATTCATCATGCTCGGCGATGTTTGCGCCGCACAGGCTGTCAAAACGCCCATTGCACAAATAGATAAATATGATTTTTTATTAAATATTTTCATGACTAACCTCTTTAATCTGTTACATAAACAAAGTTACCCGAATTTTTCTTTAATTCATGAGGTATGTTTGTTCCGTAAACACGTTGAATATTACTTGAGAAAATATCTTTCATATGATTTTTCTGACGCACCGCTTCTCTAGGAGACGGTAATTGATTCGAAGGTTGATTATCAGATGATTGTTCCATATATGAATTATTCATAGAACTTACATTATCAATTCCTTGTGCTTTTTCTTGCGGTAATAACGCAGGTTGTGGTGAAGATAATGATGCCTGACGTGGTGCAGGCGCTGCACGGTTTTGCTTAAATGGCTCAACCAAATACGGTGTAATCATCACGATAACTTCAGACTCATTACGTTTAAATGTATCTGACTTAATCAAATCACCAACAACTGGCACATCACCAATACCTGGTAATTGAGACAATCCAGAAATAGTGTTCGATTGAATAAGACCTGCAATCATCAAAGTTCCACCACTTGGAAGCTCAACAGTTGTTTCCGCACGTCTAACATTGAATGTCGGAACACTCACACCATTTAGTTGCAATGCTTGGTCAAATGAAGCCGTCGATACTTCTGTTGTCATTTGTAAACTAATGCGGTCTTTTGACATCACTATTGGTTTAAAGTTCAACGACACACCGAATGGACGAAATTCATAAACAGTATTACCATTACGATCTAAATTTGTTGGAATAGGAAATTCTCCTCCTGCCAAAAACCCAGCTTGCTCACCTGAAATAGCGGTTAAGTTAGGCTCAGCAAGCGTATTTACAATACCTTCTTGCTCCAACGCACGCGCTAAGAAACTTAAGTTACCAAAATTACCAGAACTGTAATTAAGCGCAGCTACACCTAATTGAGTTGCGCCACTTAATCCAAGCTGTGGTGCGGTTGCCAATGCGCCACCAACATCCCCTACATTTGCACCACCGGCTGAATTTAGCTCTAAGCCTAAATCTTTTAACGCACTACGTGATGCTTCCACAATTTTCACACGCAACATAACTTGTTGTTCACCGCGCACGGTCATCATGTTTACGATTAAATCATCAAGATTTGTTGCACTTCCGCCTTGGCTGTTACCAATGTAGCGACCAGCTAGATTAACAATCTTATTCGCCATCGCAGGGTTTGCCACTTCACCAGTTAAGACCAACTGATTACGCAACGCGCTTAATGATACTTTTTCATTTGGATATAACTCAGAAATCATATCTGATAATTTATCCGTATCCATTTGCACATGAACGTTGATCTTTTTAAGAACATTTCCTTGCGCATCTAGCGCCATAATATTTGTATCACCAACTTGTGAGCCCACTAAGTATAATTTATTTGACTGCACCGCCATCACATCAACAACGTCAGGGTTTGCAACCAAAACATCAGACACAGCACCACCAACATGAACCATCTCAGCCTTACCTTGCATTAGATTAATCACAGGCGTACCCATTGTTCCCAACTTTGGCACAGCGGTTTTACTTGCCATGGAGAGAGAAGAACTCATGACCATCACGGTTAAACATATAATTGCAGATAAAAATCTTTTGTTATTTATCATGGATTTATTCCTCTTCACTTTCTGACGGAGGGTCCTCCGTTAAAATTTCACGTAAAAGCTGTTTTGTTGTTTTTCCATCATCATCTGAGACACGCTCTACGTTATAATCAATATCTGATGCTTGTTTAATTTGGCGTCCACGCACTTCAGTCATAGACGATCCACTATATACACGAACACCTGACGTTGTGCCTTGCATTGTTGATAGCTCGGTTAAAACCTTACTCATCTCAACATCAGTTGTTACTCTTTGACCAGCGATTGCTTCATTGTCACCCATACTACGCAGAGCAATGTCAACATCTCCAACTTTTTCAGCTAACACTAACTTCTCAACACCTTCACTACTTAACTCCAGTGTAACAGTTGCTTTTTTTGAACTAGTCTTCTTAGCTTTTTTCTTACCATCTTCATCTTCTTCATCGACAGCTGTTTTTGAGTTCTTATCAACAGCTAGAACTTTTACGTTCTCCAAAACTGTTTCTGTTGCATAACGATTAATAATTGTTGATGCTTCTGGATTGTTACGGCTATTCACACGCACACGGTATGTCACAAGTAAATCAACATAATCCCCTGGACGGATAAGGCGATCAGCCAGTTTGTAAGAACGTACGGAAATACTAATCGCGCGCATCCCTTGCGTCAGGCTAGCGGATAAAAATTCACCACTATCGTCTTTTGTCACAACATTTTTTGAAATAGGTTGCCCTTCAGACATTGAACGCAACAACTTACCCTCAACAGCCTTACTGGCCGCTTGCTTTTCTTTACGTTGTATAGCGCCTTTAAAAATGGCATCTTCTGGCCAGCTTTTCCATTTCATATCACCTTCAGCAATTTTATCACCAACAGTTAAATCTTTTGCGGCTACTAAAATTTGTGTTAGCTCAATTTTTTCTGGTTCTTTCTTGGCGCTCTTTAAAGCAACCTGCACCAAAATGGCCACAACAGAGGCAATTAAAAACCCCCCAATTAAAACAACGATTAGATTTTTATTATTATTCATGATTATTGTCCTCCTGCGGAAGAAGCTAAAGTTGAAATAATTTCAGGTTGTAAATAACCGATCTGCCAAAATGATGTAACAGCGCCTACAAAAATGGCCACGCCATAAGGGACTTTATTTTCGCCGTTTTGTGCCTTTTCAATCCAGCTATCTTTGGTAGGATTCTTAACAGGTTTCCACTGACGCAATGCAAGCGTACTAATACTTAATACCGCGCCCATCATCGCCATCGCGAATAAAAGCGGAATAAGACCAGATAAACCAACCCATAAGGCAAGCGCACTTAATAATTTAGCATCACCACCACCAAATAATTTAAAGAAAAATAAAGCGTATGTGATAATAAATATCATGACAGCTGCAAGTATATGACTTTTCCATGTGTCAAAATAAGTTGATTCAGGCGCCAAAAATGTTACTGCTAGAAAAGCAGGAACAAACGTCGCTACGATAAAAATTGAATATAAATTAGGGATTATAAGATGACGAAAATCTGACCATGCAGATGCGGCCCCGAAACCGAGCGCAATTATGGCACAAATTAATACTATAAAAATCGTCATTATAAATAATTTCTGTTTTAATTTTGAGAATTAAGACTTGTGAAAAGTCTCACTTGAGAAAGAAAAGAAAGCCTGCCAGAACTAAAATATTTATATGTAGCAGGCTTTCTTGAATGAATTTAAAGACTAATTATTAATAAATAATAAATATCTATTATGGCGCAGGATCTGCAGCATCAGCATCAGCTGCACTCAGAGCGTCTGACATACCGTTAAACAATCCAACTAGGTCTTGACCAAAGACTGCAACAACACCAGCAATAGCTAATGAGATACCAGCAGCGATCAGACCATACTCAATCGCGGTAACACCTTCTTGATTACGTTTAAATGCACATATTGATTTGATAAGTAAGTTAAGCATATTTTATCTCCTTTTAAGTTTAAAATTCTTTGCTTTTAGTTTTAATTGATTTGGCTACCCACACCTCTATAAGAACCAGAGGACTAACCATCAGATTATAGAATATACCATATGTTTTTAATTTCTGGTTAAAAAACTAACGGATTTTATCTAATAAATTACATAATGTTTTTATCTAAAATTTTAGGCAATTTCAGTATGTTACGCACAAATACAATTAGTTGCTTAATACCAACATATAGTGAGAAAGCATACCACACATAAAAACACTGAAAACCTAAGCAATACAACGTTTTACACAGGTCGATAGATATTCTTTCAAAATTTGATACGTAAGGCGTTTATAAAGCTGAAAGAAGGATCACCTTTAATCTTGCTGATATAAACTAGAAAATCACATAGAAAAAAAATAATTTTTTTTTTAAAGTACCTATATCCTTTTTATTTTTAAGCTAGAAGGCACACGGAATAGCGAAAAATTAAGAAATTATCGCCACTTTTTTAATAAATCCGCTAAAAAATAAATGATTAAGCATTAAATTTTATTGCCTAAAAAGGAATATTATCCTATAATACAACTTATAAAGCCTATTTATACGTCTAGCGGTTAATATTACGGAAATATAACCGGTTTCGTAGACCTATCTCAGAGGAACGAAATGAATAACTCGATTAAAACATATAGCCCAATAGCTTACAGGCCATAAAATGGCCTGTAAAACGCTTAAACTAATAGATTTGATTAGTATCTGATGTGTAGATTGCTCAATTCACGGCTAATCTGCTCAAATACATCAACCAGATCCTCTTGTGACGGAGCATCATGGTAGTTAGATGTTTGTGTTGCGCATTGGCGGTAGAACTCTTTCGTGTCTTCATCAACATTTGAATAGAATGTTACCGTGTAGACTAAAATATTTTCAGCCTTCATCGCATCGCAAACTTCAATAAAGCGATCATTTAAATCATCAGGATCAACATTATGCTCGTTTGTCTTACCATAGGCTGTATAATAACTATTCATAGTGTTTTGACCATCGGTCATCATCACAACAACTTTATCCCATTGCTCATCATCATAAGCAGCGCCTTCAGTAAACGGCTCCTCTGGAGAAATTAAACGCCAGCCCCATACCATACCGTAGTTACCTAGCGTAAAGCCATTAGCTTGCATGTTATCAATTGCGTCATACAAAGCCAGCTCATCATTATCTAAAGGCAGAACCTGTTGATCTGGACAATGATAGTTAGGGCCGTAATAAGAATTATAGTAATCACCACGGCTACCATCGTAACCATTATAGTTATTATAATCTTCATAAGAGTTACGGCCATTCCAGTCAAAACGATACATAGTCCATGGACCTGCATGATCTTCTGTATCAAGCGGATAATCTTCCGCCTCAACACAACCATGCCATTCACCATACTCAGATGTGTCATATTCCAAATCTGCTTCATCAATACCATAACGATTACCAGTATATGGATTCATACCATTGTAATAATCGCTGTAAACGTCATTTAAAGGTGGCTCAACAAAAGGATCGCCATAATCATTATCATTTTCATCAAGTCCCCAACCATAAGACCCAACATTCACTGAACTACTATAAGGCACTAAACCAATACGAATTGTTTCTTCATCTTCAATTTCTTCAAACAGAATTTGAACAAAGTTAGTAGAGGCATCACGCAGGGCTTGAATATTATTATTGGTACTCATAGAGCCTGTGTTATCAAGCACAAGTACAATTTCAAGCCCACGAACTTCACGCACAACAGTTGTTTGTGAGGAAACATCAATAAGATCGAAACCAAAAATTTTCATGAAACTGGTATTAAATCGCGCATCAGCACCAACCGTTAATAAATTACCGTTCAAGTTAACATCAACGCTTAATACATCACCAATACGCGTTTCAGGATAATTGGCATTCATAAAGGCATCAACTTTATCTTCCAGAACAGTCTGATCCTCAGAGCCTGTAGCAGCTGCCGCCAATGCAGCCGCATCAAGGGCACGATTAAGGCGCGTCTTAACCAAATAGGCTTGTGACATATCAACCGTTACACCAACAGAGGCAATTAACATAGGAAGCATAAGTGCAAAAACAACGGCAACGACACCACTGGTTACAAATAGATAATTCTTTATTTGATACTGTATTAAATTAAACATACCACTACCTTTTATAAAAACATGCCCCAAATTAAAGTTCAAAAATAAATATTGTTACGGACAATCCGTACATATAACTGTAGAGCTTTTACGACCGCGTAGAAAAGCAATCTCTTCCATATAAAAGTCATCTACAACAAAATTAGCAAAATATGGACTATAGCTGTTTGTAATAGTTACAACCACAACGCCTTCGCCTGGCCCACCTAAATCAAGTGTATCCTCTAACGGATCATCATTTTCATCCATGTTAGATGTAGCACGCCATAAAACAAAAGGGTCACCATCAGCATCAAATTCGATACTCATAATATCATAACCAAAATTTGTCAGCGGATAAGGCGTTAACGCCAATTCACCAGCATTAATAACATCATCAATCATATCTACAGTGACAGATTCATTACGGGTAATCAAATCACCAATAACTTGTGATGCTGTAACCGTTTTTTGATTAATTGTAATACCTTGACCTAAATCATACACAGCCATAATGAATGCTAATAAAATAGGGAATAGAAGAGCTACTTCTGTTGCCGCAACACCGTCCTCTTTTCTAAAAAATTTATTCATTTTATTATATTAACCTTCATCTTCAAATTGGTATGGCTCAGTTTTAAGGACAACAGTTGAAACCATTAAACGACTTGTATCATTATTATTTGTAAGCAATATTTGCATCATTGGTGTTTTAATGGGGTATCTATAGGCCACACGAATAAGTATAACATCACTCACGCCCCCCGCATCAAAACCTTGATTTTCTAAGTTACCTTCATCGTCAAAACTCGCAGGTGGTAAGGCCTCAGCTGCGCCAAAATCTTCCAAAGGCATAACCTGATATTGAATATTATCACATGGAATAAGTACATCAGCTGAATCACAAATAGCTTCTGTAAAAGCCACTTCACCAGCTCCTAACTGAATTTGTCCTGTACGAACAAGCCTTGATGCAGAGCTAGTCGAGGCCTCAAGTAAGCTTTGAGCCGTAAACATCAGGGACATTTCTAAGATACCGACAACAAGTAAAATAAAAGGTACGCCAACAAGGGCAAATTCCACCGCTGTCGCGCCTTCCTCGTTTTTTCTCCAGAACAATAATTTTTTTCTAATGTTTATGATCATTTTTTACTTAAAATTTAAGTTAAATTTTTTCTTTCTTTTACGCATAAAAAAACATGTACCCTGCGCTCAGAGACATGTCTTATAGAATTCACTCAATAGTATATTCTACGGCTAAATACTTTAAGAAACTGTTAACTTTAAGAAGCTTCATGTTCTTCATCATTATTCTGTTTAAGCGCAAAACCATC
>JABAZY010000070.1:18959-29388 GCA_018608245.1 Alphaproteobacteria bacterium
CCGGTAACTTCTGGTCCCCATCTATTTTCAATCGCTTTTTTTTCATCCTTAATTTTTAAAACCCGCGCTTTACTTTTTTGGATTAAAACAGATGAAACACCAGCTGTTACAACATAATCTATTAAATAACCAATCGCAGCAGCACCATACATAACGATAATTGTCACCGGGTTTGTAAGTATTTGTAGAGCAAAATCCACATCACCCGGATGTTTCCACGTTTCTAATAGAAAATAGAAACAGCCTGAAAAATTCATAACACCAATTGTAAATGTCCTACTTTTCCCCGGTAGGCGATCCACCATATAAGAGACAAGCGTTGGTAACATGCCCACGAACATTAAAATAGTCGTTGAAAAAAAGAAAATTGATAGAGCAAGTGCCATTAATAACCAAAGCGCGAACTTTAAACTCATTATGCTTTTATTATTTTTTTTCTTTTTTACGTTTTTTTTCTTTTTAACCATTACCTAACCTTTTAAGACAAAACAAAATAAGATGAAACTAAGATAATAATAGTCGCCAAAACAACTGCTATAACAGATGCAATTTGTCGACCTGTCCGTTGACCGTAGTTCTTACGATTTTTTAGCCTTTTCTCAATTTTTTCTTGTTCGTCTTCTAATTTTTCAAATGCATCACGCGCTTGTTGAAATCCACTATAATCAAAGGCATATAATTCATTACCATCAAACAAATAAGCTAATTTTGCTAAATCTCCACTATCACATATCTTCTCAACTTTTTTCTGTAATACCGCACGTTTTTCACGGTCATGTATACGTTCATAAACTGGATTTAAATTTTTAGAAAACCATTTAGCAATATTTTGAAAATCAGATAATTTTTCACGCTGTTGTATGGTGGCCAACACTTTTAACTGCCCTAATACACGAGTATGAGGCTCCATTGCTAATAAATCAGCCATATAAGGATCAATATTCTTTTTATCTCGTATGGACAAAAATGCAACAATATGACGATCAAATAATATTTGTGGTTTTGAATCTGAACCGCATATTCTTTCAAATGCATTCAATAAATCTTCTGATGTTGTCACATAATATTTTTGAACAATTTCACTTAAGCAATAACAATTTGAATCCATAAAATAAATACAACGTTCTAACCCAAACCCCAATTTTGTTTGCGACATAAAAGCACGACTGCTATCAAATTTAGCAACCAAGCTTGAAGTATCTTCACCTTCTTTATTGCGAATAGACTGCAAAATAAATTGAGATTTCATTATATCAACATAAGGTTGCATTTCTTCCTTACGAATATAAGCACTACTCAACGCTCTACCAAATCCAGCAGGTAAAAAGCTTAATCCCTTATAACGAATGGGACACTCCGTATATAACGCCGTAGAAATAATAACCGCTAAACGCTCTGAATACCCTGCACTACGGTCATTTGCTTCAATGGCTTTCGTTGTTTTATCCATGCGTAGCTTAATCGCTTTATCTTCTATGGCACGATCAATCCATTGATCCAAATCACCACTTTCAATAATACGGTTAGTTTCATCAGGATGGGTATGCATATCTTTTGCTAATAATTCAGGACGCGTATATTTTTTTTCATTAAATATAACGGGACGGCTTGCTTTTACACGCTTAGGTGATTGTTTAGGGCTCAGACGCCGACCATCTACCCAAGCTTGCACGTCTTCTAAAGTCCAACGTTGTTCACGATCATCATATAAAAGCCCACGTAATAACTCTAATAACGCCCCACTGAATCTATCTTTACCAATAATAGAAAGGTAACTTCCATTTTCAATTTTACGTTCAATAATTTGCTCATCACTCAATCCTTTCATTGGATCGCTAGAGCGTAGAATGACCGCTAGCGATACGCCAAAAGAATACAAATCATCTTCAAATTTACCAATACCGCGCATACCATTACTTGCCAAAGCACGGTCTATAGGTTCATACAGAGCCGGTAGCAGTGCAGAAGCGTGAGTAGAAAGGCATTCACCCAAACGGATTTTCCCACCGTTTTTATTACCACTGTAATACATATTGGCCGGCCAAATTTCACCATGAACGATATCTTTATTATAAAGCTCTGTGAGCACACTAATCATAGGTTCTACAATATTGCTCAAAACCAAATCTGGCTTCCAATGCAACGCCGCATTCTTATCAGTTTCAGCAATTAAAGGTTTACCCAAAATATTTTCATAGATAAAACAATATCTTTCTTCACCAGCAGGCGGCCAGAAAACTTTACCCGAGCTAACCAGCTTTGGTAAGCCAGAATTAACCACACGTCCGTATTTCGTCGACGTAATCATACGTGGAGTAATGGCACGATCACAAATTAGCGCAAATAAATTCTCAGAATATAAATTTCGACCAACAGCCGTATAAGCTTTTATTTTACTCTTATTTAAATGTGGTAACGGCTCGTTAGGGACAATAAAGACATCCTTGTTGAGATAAATTTTATTATCATCATTCAGCATAAAATCTAAGGATGCATCTTTCTTAACCGCCTCATTATTATCCTGAGCAGCGTCATTTTCATCTGGTATTAAATTTTCAGCATCAGTCATGGATTATGCTTATGGTAAGAACAAAGAAATTTTACCCGTAAACAGAAAATTTACGGATAAACCATTGTAATGCCGATTAAGCCAAATGTAAATTAACTAGAATTAGCTATTAAAGGGGTCTTGCATAAGAATTGTATCGTCACGATCAGGGCTAGTCGATAATAAAGCCACAGGCGCTTCAATCAATTCTTCGATATATCTGATATATTTAACAGCATCGCCAGGAACATCAGACCAGCTACGTGCCCCTTGAGTCTTGCCTTTCCAGCCTTTTATCGTTTTATAGATAGGCTTGATATTTGCCTGATCCACGGTGGAAGCTGGTAGATAATCAATTTCTTTGCCATTTAAATCATATGCCACACAGACCTTGATCTCATCAAAATCATCCAAGATATCAATTTTTGTTAGCGCAATACCGTCAATACCACCTGTTTTAATCGCTTGGCGTACTAAAACAGCATCAAACCAACCACAACGACGTTTACGACCAGTAGACACACCAAATTCATGGCCTTTTCTGCCTAATGTTTCACCAATGTCGTCTTCAAGCTCAGTTGGGAAAGGCCCAGAACCCACACGAGTTGTATAAGCTTTAGTAATACCGAGCACGTAACCAATCTTCTTAGATCCAACACCAGCACCAGCAGCCGCTTGTGCCGCGACTGTGTTTGATGAGGTTACAAAGGGATATGTCCCATGATCAACATCCAAGAAATGTCCCTGCGCGCCCTCAAACAGAATTTTCTTACCTGCTTTATCCGCATCATCAATGGCTTTCCATGTAACACCAGAGAAAGATAAAATCTTGTCTGACATGCCCATCAATTCATCATACACATCGATAGTATTAAGTGTTTCAGCACCCATACCTTTCAGTGCGGCGTTATGATAGGCCAGCATATTCTCAATACGCTCTTTTAAATATTCAGGATGCGCTAAATCACAAACACGAATACCGCGACGGGCAACCTTATCTTCATAGGCCAAGCCAATACCACGACCAGTTGTACCAATTTTCTTTGCGCCCCGTGCCTCTTCCATTGCAATATCTAAGGCAGGGTGAACAGGTAGAATAAGTGTCGCATTTTCAGCCAACATTAAATTTTCTGGGGTAATCTCAATTCCTTGCTTTTTCACATTGTCAATTTCCCAAAGCAACGCTTTTGGATCAACAACCACACCATTACCAATAATAGAAAGTTTGTTTTTACGCACCACACCAGAAGGCAACAAATGAAGTTTATACGTTTCACCATCAACAACAAGTGTATGACCAGCGTTATGACCGCCTTGGAAACGCACAACGACGTCCGCTTCGCGTGAGAGAACATCGACAATTTTGCCTTTCCCCTCATCACCCCATTGAGAACCGATCACTGCTACATTTGACATGGTAGAAACTCCCTAAAACACTTATCTAATTGCTATACGCCCTACTTTTACCAATAAAATGGGCATAATCAAGGGTAAGGTGAGACTTACCCCGCAGATTCTAAGTCTAATTTAAGTTAAGCAGCTGATTTTTCAATCACGCCACAAAGGTCAGTGACGATTCTGTCAATCATAGCGTTATCATCGCCTTCCGCCATAACGCGGATTAGAGGCTCTGTGCCTGATGCTCGTACTAATAAACGACCATTATTAGCAAGCTTCGCTTCCGCTTCTGCAATGGCGTTAGATACGGTTTTATCCTCAAGCGGATTACCAGATTTAAAACGCACATTTTTAAGAAGCTGTGGTAATGGATCAAATAAATGACAGACTTCGCTAGCTGGCTTTTCAGCTTCGTTCACAATAGATAGCACTTGTAGTGCTGCTAATAGGCCATCACCCGTTGTACCAAAGTCACTTAACACTACATGGCCAGATTGCTCGCCACCTATATTATAATCAAGCGCGCGCATTTTCTCGACGACATAACGATCTCCAACAGCGGCACGCTCAAAGGCAATGCCTTGTGCTTCAAAAAATCGTTCAAGCCCCAAATTGGACATCACAGTGGCAACAACGCCACCTTTTAAGAAACCTTGTTTGTGTTTAGATACAGCTAGTAGGGCCATGACTTGATCACCATCAATTACATTACCTTTTTCATCTACAACGATTAAACGATCTGCATCACCATCAAGCGCAATACCAATATGCGCGCCTTCCGATACGACACGTTCCTGTAAGTTTTTAGTAGCCGTTGCACCAAAGCCATCATTAATGTTTTTCCCATTCGGTCGATTACCAATGACCGTTAAGTCTGCTTCCAATTCCCACAAAACTTGCGGGGCAACTTTGTAACCCGCGCCATTTGCACAATCGACAACAACCTTCATACCGCCCAGTGTTTTTCCTTTTGGGAAACTACGTTTGATATATTCAATATAACGACCCGGCGCATCATCTAAACGACTAGCCTTTGCAAGCTGATCGGCAGGCGGAAAATGCTTACTCATATCCTGATCAATCATCGCTTCAATTTGCATTTCAATCTCATCAGATAATTTATACCCATCAGAGCCAAATAATTTTATACCATTATCTTCGTAAGGATTATGTGACGCCGAGATCATCACCCCAATATCCGCACGCAAAGAACTGGTCAAACGTGCAATAGCTGGAGTCGGCAATGGTCCTGTAAAAATAACTTCCATCCCCATAGACACAAACCCAGATGCCATCGCCTGTTCAATCATATAGCCAGAAAGACGTGTATCCTTACCAATGACAACACGGTTCATCGCTTTACCTAAACCACGTTCTGCTTTTACTTTGCGTAGGACATGGGCTGTTGCTTGAGCAACCTTTAGCGCGATATCAGCCGTCATAGGAAAGCTGTTGGCTGTGCCACGAATACCGTCTGTTCCGAAATATTTTTTAGTCATTTTCTTACTCAATCTTTTAACTTATCTGAGGGTTATACCTTTAATAATAGTAGAAAATCAATGTTATTAGGTGTTTACCACACGGGAAACGGCATCTTTCCAACCATTATATAGTTTTTTACGTTCATTTTCAGGGATATTAGGGCTATATTGCTTCGCACTTTGCCAATTTTGTGCAATATCATCCAAATCTTTATAAATACCCACTTGCAAGCCAGCCAAATAAGCAGCGCCTAAAGCTGTTGTCTCTGTCACCTTTGGCACCTCAACTTTGCGCCCTAACATATCAGCCAGAAATTGGCAGACAAATGCGTTAGACGCCAGTCCACCATCAATGCGTAATATTTCTGGATCATAACCGCTATCGTCGATAAAGGCCTGCAATAAATCCAACGTTTGGTAAGCTTGCGCCTCTAACGCTGCGCGGGTTATATGCGCCTTTGTACTTTCACGGCTTAAACCCAAAATGGCGGCGCGTGCATGTGGGTCCCAATGAGGGGCACCAAGCCCTGTAAATGCAGGCACAAAATATACTTCGTTATTATCATCAACAGAAGTTGCCAACGCGTCACTTTCTGATGCGTCATCAAAGAAATTTAAATTATCACGCAACCATTGAATAGCCGCACCCGCCACAAAAATAGCACCTTCAACGGCATAAGTCGTTTGTCCATTCAATTGATAACCTATCGTGCTGAGTAATTTATTTTTGGACGGTTTAAATTCTGTTCCGCTATTCATCAACGCAAAACAACCAGTACCGTAAGTTGATTTAACCATACCGTGTTTAAAACAAGTCTGTCCGATAAGTGCCGCATGTTGATCACCTGCCATACCGCCAATAGGATAAGTTTTATTACCAATTTCAGCCTCACCAAAATCATGCGCATTATCATGAACGGCAGGTAAAATATTTTTTGGGATATCAAATAGCTCTAATAATTCATCATCCCATCCACCATCGCGAATGTTATAAAGTAATGTACGTCCTGCGTTAGTGGCGTCAGTTGCATGAACTTTGCCCTTGGTTAAATTCCAGAGCAGAAAACTGTCGACTGTGCCGAAAGCTATCTCACCCGCTTCTGCTCTTGTACGCAGACCTTCAACATTATCTAAAATCCATTTTATTTTTGTTGCTGAAAAATAAGGGTCTAACAGTAAGCCCGTCTTTTCTGTAACGGCTTTTTCATGCCCTTGAGATTTTAATTGAGCGCAATAATCAGCTGTACGCCGATCTTGCCAGACAATTGCGTTATAGAGAGGCTCACCTGTTTCTCTATCCCATAAAATAGTTGTCTCACGTTGATTGGCAATCCCAATGGCTACAATTTCTTGGCTCTCTTTTAAATTATCGATGATGGACTGACACGCCCATAAACTATCAGCCCAAATATCATTGGCATCTTGCTCTACCCAACCTTTATGAGGATAAAAAAGAGTCAATTCCTTCGCGTGGCTATCAAGAATATCACCGCCCTTTGAAAATAAAATAGCGCGCGAGCTTGTGGTGCCTTGATCAATAGCCAGAAGCGTTTTCATAGCGATCCTTTTCTTGCGTCAATAACATATGAAGCGTTGGCAAAGCCTGATCCAACTTCTCAAGCGTCTCTTCAGAAATATGGAGCCCTAATTTTGACCGACGCCACAAAATATCTTCTAATTCAATCGCAAATTCATACTTGAGCATATAAAGAATTTCAGCTTCATAGACATTATCACCATAATGTGCACCCAATTCTTCTAAGCTTTCTGTTCCATGCAAAAATTTATCCATGCGCGTCCCATAAGCACGGGCGTAGCGATAACATAGATTTTCAGGCAGGTAAGAATATTTATTCTGCTGATCTGTTACAAACTTTTCAAAATCAGCATTTTCTATATTACCACCTGGTAACGCTTCCTTTTTCGTCCAAGGAAGACAATTTTTATCCCAATAAAATGGTGAAATTTTATCAAGCGCATGCTCCGCTAATTTACGGTAGGTCGTAAGTTTACCACCAAAAACAGAAAGCAGCGGCGCACCATGCGTTTCATCTAAATGCAATTTATAATCACGTGTTACTTTGGATGAATTACTTTGACCGTCTTCGACCAACGACCTGACACCGCTATAGCTCCATAGAATCTGTTTTTTTGTAACCTGAATTTTAAGTGAGCGATTTACAGCGGCGCATAAATAATCAATCTCTGTATTGTCAATTTTAACCTCTGATGGATTACCTTCAAATTTAGAATCTGTTGTGCCCACCAATGTGTAATTATGTTCGTAAGGAATGGTAAAAATAATACGTCCATCAGGTTGTTGAAATATATAAGTATGCTCCCCTTCATATAATCTAGGGAAGACAATATGACTACCTTTTACCAATCGAACATCTGGCACATTTTTTTGATCAGATAGTTTTGAAGAATCCAATATCTTACGCACCCAAGGCCCACCTGCATTGACAACTACCTTCGCCGTGACTGAAAACTCATCACCACTTAGTAAATTTTGTAGTTTAACTTTCCAGCCTTTTTTATCTTTTCTGGCTGTTAGATTTAGACAAGCTGTACGAGGCATGACATGCGCGCCTCGCTCATACGCATCAATAACATTTAACGCCACTAACCGCGCATCATCTACCCAGCAATCCGCATAAGCAAAGCCCTTAGTATACTCATCCTTCAAAGGATCACTTAAAGTGTTTGTTGCGAAATCTAGCGCCTCTGATTTTGATAGTTTTTTTCGCCCCCCTAAAAAATCATAAAGGAACAACCCCATTTTAATCATCCAATAAGGGCGTAAATCATTATTATGCGGTAATATAAATTTCATCGGCCATATAATATGAGGTGCTATCCCTAAAAGTGTCTCACGTTCATTCAAAGACTCTTTCACCAGACGAAATTCATAATGCTCAAGGTAGCGTAAACCGCCATGCACCAGCTTGGTACTGGCAGAGGACGTAGCGCTCGCAAAATCTTGAGCTTCTACAATTAAGACTGATAAACCGCGCCCAGCTGCATCACGCGCAATGCCCGCTCCATTAATACCACCACCAATGACACATAAGTCATAATCCATAACCAAAAACTCCTAATGATAAGAGTACATTAGATGGTGAAAACAGCAATAAAAATGTCATCCTTATTTGACATACGAGTGTATTTTATTGAGACTGTAAGTTATTGATTTTAAATTCTTTAGGCGTTATTCAGTGCCCTTTTATCAGTCGCGTAAAATTTATTGTATATCTCTCATAATTTTCACTCTTTTGATAGGGCATGGGAAAGCCTTTGCTGAGCCTAAAAAATCAACCAATGTGATGGGTATGCTGGGGCTAAATACTATCCCAAATGCACGATTTGATGAAGCGGGCACTATGCGCATTGGTATGGGAACAACAGATCCTTACCTCCATAGTTTTATAGGCTTTCAATTAGCCGATCCGTTATATGTGAATATTCGTCAAACATCTGAAATTTCAGGACTAAACGATTCAGCTGACCGCCTTTATCCTGGAGTAGATTTTAAATTAAAGTTATTAGAAGAAAATAATAACCGCCCTGCCGTGGCAATAGGTATTAATTCGGCCTTTGGTCATAAACGCACAGCAAGTGAATATCTGTCTTTTTCAAAACGCTTTCATAATTTTGATTTTACAGGTGGCGTTGCATGGGGACAGTTGGGCAGTGCTGGTCATATCAAAAACCCCTTAAGCGCACTCTCTAGCCATTTTGAACAACGTCGAAATTACAATTCCGAAGAAACACAATATTTTAATGATTGGTTCACAGGTGAGGATATTGGATTTTTTGGTGGTGTTGAGTATTTCACACCCTTGGACGGTCTATCACTCAAAGGTGAATATGGCGCGAATGATTATGTAGGTGAGCGTAGTATTACTGGGTTTAACGCCCCTGCACCGTGGAGTGTTGGGTTAAATTATCAACCAACAGAATGGATTGACCTTTCTGCCAGCGCTATAGGCACAGATAAGTTAATGGCGCGCATTAGTTTGCAAAGCAATGCTAAAA
This sequence comes from Alphaproteobacteria bacterium, assembly GCA_018608245.1. Lineage (GTDB taxonomy): Bacteria > Pseudomonadota > Alphaproteobacteria > Micavibrionales > Micavibrionaceae. The sequence goes on from JABAZY010000070.1 coordinate 28,425, forward strand.
AATGGATAGGGCGTGATTACAAAAAGACAAAAAACATAGGTGTTATTTCACCGCGTCCAGATAATAAGAAGATAGATTTTAAAAACCATAAACCTACAATCATAAATTCTATTTATAGTGATAGTAATAAAATTAGCGCTGATATAGAAATATCAAATCATAATAATGCAGGCGTCATCATAGGCCGTACAGCACGGTATCTATCAAATATTGCTAAGCCTAATATTGAAATAATTGAACTTAATTTAAGTAATAATAAATTAAAAGGGCCGTCCTTAAAATTATTACGGCACGATATTGAACGTGCCAGCTTAGATAATATCAGTAATCCAGAAGAAATTTGGTAGAATACAGTTATTTCAAAAAGCAGAAAACCATTAGATGAAAATTCAAAAAAACTTTATAAAAGACCGTTGAAAAGTTTTAACGAATTCAGCTTTATTTTAAAGAATAAACTCAGTCTAACAGAAGACACTTCAGAACCTTTATACAGAACAGCCGTGGTCGCAGATATTAAAAAATCCTTTCCCTATGGTTTTGTATTGGGCGCTACGCCTAGGTTAAATCTGGCTGATAACCTTAGCCGTTTAAGCGATACGAGACCAAATTCCTTGAAAATTGTTCGGGGTAATGAAAGTCAGTTTGCCGCTCAACGTGTTGCTCTTGATCGTTTATATTCTTCTTGGATACATAGCTTTACGCCAAGCACACATGTTGCTGTTACCACAGGTCATTTAGAAGAAATGTATACGGGTATTGGCGGAGAAATTTTATATAGACCTTACCAAAAAACATATGGTTTAGGTGCAGATATATGGAGAGTTCGAAAACGATCTCCTGCTAGTACACTAAGTTATGGAGCAGAAAAAGAAATCACAACAACGGGACATATTAATTTCTGGTATGAGATTCCCAATACAAATATCACTAGCTTCGCGCGTGTTGGTCAATATTTGGGAGAAGA
>JABAZY010000070.1:29398-42020 GCA_018608245.1 Alphaproteobacteria bacterium
AACAACTATTGGGTTGGAAAATAAATTTGATAATGGTGTGAGTTTAAAAGGGTTTGCAACCATTACCGATGAAGCCGACAGTAATTTATTTGGTGGCACATCGCATTTGTACAGTGGAATTAAGATAAGCATGCCTATTGGCAATATACCCTACGTACCAAAAACTAGTCGTATTGAACTTGATATTGCACCAATGGCACGTAATGCAGGACAATTGTTAGACAACCCTATCCCGCTGTACGAGCTTACTGAACCATTGTCATACCGCCAGATTGAGCGGAATTGGCAAGATCTTCTTCGTTAGCGTCATCATCAGTATCATTGCCTAACGCAGCACCTTTCAAAAAACGCTCTTCTGCCAATGCGTCAGAAGTCTCACCTGTTGGAAGTCCACGCGCTTCAGATTCTGCCAAAATATCAGCAACAATTTTACCGACTGACTCAACATGAGCAACCATGCTACCACGCTCAATATTAAAATATTGCGGGTTATAGTCGCTCTTTCTGAAATACTCATAACCAACACAGATAACACCACCAGAATTGATCACATAATCAGGAACATAAAGAATTCCTTTTTCAGTTAAAACTTGATCATGGTGTGACTGCCATAATTGGTTATTGGCAGCACCCGCAATAATATCAACTTTTAACTGCGCTATTGTATTATCATTTAGCGCACCACCCATCGCACAAGGTGCAAAAATGTCTGCATCCACGCCGAAAATTTCATCAACGCCAACAACGTCAACTTCACCTAATTCAGCTTTAGCGGCTTCAATGCCTTCTTCACTAATATCAGCAATCGTTAGCTTTGCACCATCTTGTTTTAATAATTTACCAAGCGCTAAGCCAACAGCACCAACACCTTGGATAGATACATGAATATCTTTTAATTCTTTTTCGCCATTATAACGATGTTCAATCGCAGACTTAATACCGTGATAACACCCTAGCGCTGTTAACGGTGAAGGATTACCACCCAGCTCACCGTATTTGCTACCTGTTAGCATTTCTGGTGGAAGACCTGTGACGTAACTTGTCTCAGTTGCCATCGCAACCATATCTTCTTCACCTGTACCACTATCTTCTGCAGTCACGTAAGAACCACCGAAGCTTTCAACGGCTGCGCCCATAGCTTGCATTAATTCTTCTGTTTTTTGTGTACGGTGATTACCAACAATAACAGCCTTACCACCACCAAGTGGCAGACCAGCCATCGCGTTTTTGTAAGTCATACCACGTGATAAACGAAGTACATCATGAATTGCATCCGCTTCACTATCATATGTTGTCATACGACAGCCACCGAGCGCAGGCCCTAGGTTTGTGTTATGAACCGCAATAAAAGCAACAATACCATCTTCAAATTCAAAACGACGAACATCTTCATGATCGTCAAATGATTCAAAATTGCTTAAAAACTCATTACCCAACTGTGTAAAAGACATATTTATAATCTCCGCTATAACCTACATATTCAATGATTTAGAGTGTCTTAGCGAATTAGCGCGCCTTTGTCATGTATTAATTTTGTCCTAAACCGCTATAACGCGCCAAATAACCACAAAAAAACCGCCCCGAAGGGCGGTTAAGTTGATCTATGGGTACTAAATCAATTAAACTAATAGTAAATAAAAACATTATTTATAACTAAAATATTTAACGTCTTTACTAGGTTAATAAACCTGCATTCATTCCACGGTCGCCACTCATCAAAGCATGCCCCTTTGAATAGTAATCGCCCCTAATTTGACCACAAGTCGATCAACCCATAAGAATTATAAGACTTACACGAACTTATAAAGCTTATATAATTATTATATGTAAATTAATATGGAAAACACAAATATTTTGCTATTATACCTATAAACCTATGAATTAATTAAGTTTTTTAAGCTTAGCATATCATCAGGAAACGGTGCGTTGAAGGTCATTTTCTCCTCAGAACGCGGATGAATGAAGGATATTTCATGGGCATGAAGCGCTTGACGTGGAAAACCAATAATTTGCTCAGCAACATCCTCTTCGTACCCCCCTCTTTTCAAGATAGCGCGGGCTTCCTGCGCCGCTAAACCATATAAAGGATCACCTATAAGTGGATGCTTTATATGTTGCAAATGAACTCGAATTTGGTGCGTACGCCCTGTATCTAGGCGGCATTCAACTTCACTAATAACATCATTATATTTTTCAACGACTTTATAGCCTGTGCGCGCCTCACGCCCAATAGTTGTTCTAATCGCCATTTTGAGACGGTTTGTATTATGACGACCAATTGGCTGATCAACGACCCCCTTGATCAAGGTCGGCACACGCCACGCAAAAGCGGTATAAACACGGCTAAGGGAGCGATCTTGTAATTGATCACTCAACCCCTGATGCGCTAAATCATTCTTAGCTACAATCATTAGACCGCTTGTTTCTTTATCTAAGCGATGAACGATACCTGGGCGTTTAACGCCCCCTATCCCCGATAGATTGTCTTTACAATGATAAAGAAGCGCGTTCACGAGCGTACCATCTGGATTTCCTGCCCCTGGGTGTACAACCAACCCTACAGCCTTATTCAAGACGATTAAGTCATCATCTTCATAGACTATATCAAGCGGGATATTCTCAGGCATTGGCGTATCATCAACCGCCTCTGGGATTATAATACTAATCTTATCCCCTGCCTTCACCTTATGGGAGACTTGCTTAATGCAATAGCCAGAGACTACCACATCTTCAGACAATATAAGGGCTTTAATGCGCGAGCGTGACAAATCAGGGTGTAGCGTCGCTATCGCCTTATCCAAACGCGTAGCCACAAAATCCCATGGAACCTCTAGTTCAATTTTTTCGCTATTCTCACTCATGGGGACACTATATACTCTTAAATTAAGACACACGCCAACTTTTTAAGTGAAATCATGAAAATTTTAATTGTTACCGATGCATGGGCGCCACAGTTAAATGGTGTTGTGCGTACCTATGAGAACTTAAAAGAAAAACTTATTGAAGCAGAGCATGAAGTTTATGTTATCAGCCCGCAAGATTTTCCAAATTGTAAATCCATGCCCGGTTACAAAGAAATTGATCTGGCTTTATTCCCTTATAAAAAGATGAAAACGCTCATTAATAATTTAGGCGAATTAAATACAATTCATATAGCAACCGAAGGTCCATTAGGGTGGGCAGCACGAAAATATTGTATCAAACACAATAAGAAATTCACCACCAGTTACCATACACAATTCCCAGATTATTTTGCTCGGCGCGTTTGTAAGTATTTTCCTTTTCTATACAAATCTGCTCATTCAATTGGTATCAAATATGTAAGAGAATTTCACAAACCATCTAATGCCCTACTTGTCACAACACAAAGCATGGCAGATCAATTAATATCATGGGAGTTTAAACCACAAATTTATCCTTTCACGAAAGGCATTGATAAAGAGATTTTCAATTTGGGAGACGCTACACTTTTTAAAGACCTACAAAAACCTATTGCTTTATATGTCGGACGTTTAGCTATTGAAAAAAATATTGAAGATTTTTTAAAGATGACATGGAAAGGCAGTAAAATACTTGTAGGTCATGGCCCTGATGAAAACATGCTCAAGAAAAAATATCCTGATGCAATTTTTGCTGGTAAAAAGACAAGTGAAGAACTAGCAAATCATTATCGCTCTGCAAATGTTTTTGTTTTCCCCTCACGCACAGATACTTTTGGTATTGTGTTAATTGAAGCGCTCGCCTGTGGCCTTCCTATCGCAGCTTACGATGTTATTGGTCCACGTGATGTTATAACATCAGATAAACTTGGCTATTTATATGATGATTTATCCGTCGCCGCCCATGAGGCAATGTATTGCGGTTCACAACAAGAACGACATGACCACGTTAGGGAAAAATATACATGGGCGATCGCTATGGATAATTTTTTAAACGCGTCAAAGTAATTTATGATTTTTTAGCCAACTCTTCTTCTACCAAGTCTTTACGGCTCAGCTTACCAATCATAGTTTTTGGAAGTGCTTCGTCACGGAACTCTATACGCTTAGGAATTTCCATCGTGGAAATTTTCTCTTTTAAGAATTCTTTTAGATCTTCTGCGCTTAAAGTACGTCCCTCTTTACATTTGATCCAAACCTTCACTATTTCACCACGATTTTTGTCTGGCAAACCGGCCACAACACATTCTTCAACACTTGGATGTTGGTAAATTGCATCTTCGACGTTTCGTGGATAAACATTATATCCATTAGTAATAATCATATCCTTGATACGATCAACAATGAAGAAATAGCCCTCTTCATCCATGATCCCAATATCACCAGTATGAAGGCGACCATTCTTAATCGTATCTTTGTTTGCTTCATCACGGTTCCAATACCCCTTCATGACTTGTGGGCCACGAGCGCATAATTCACCACGCTCACCAACCCCCACAGGCTTTCCTGTTTCAGGGTCAATTAATTCAATAATTGTTTGCTGGAATGGCAAGCCAATCGAACCTGCTTTGTTTACACCTTCTCTTGGGTTACAACATAAAACAGGAGAGCTCTCTGTGAGACCATACCCTTCAACCGCAATAGCACCTGTTTTCTCTTCAAATTTCTTTTTAACCTCAACAGGCAATGGTGCTCCACCAGAAATACAATATTTAATAGATTTCAAGTCAAACTTAGCTAGTTTTTTATGATTGTTAATACCATTAATGATAGCAGGCACAGCGGGGAAGACCGTAGGTTTTTCATCATTGATTAATTTTAATGCTGCATCTAATTCAAAACGTGGAAGCGCAATAATTTCCATTGCTTGCTTTACGCTTATATTCATTACAGCTGTCATCGCAAAAACATGGAAAAACGGAAGCACGCCGAGCATTCTATCTTCTGCCTCACCACAGCCCAGCCAAGCTGCTGCTTGTTCTGTATTGGCTACAACATTGGCGTGTGTCAACATAGCGGCTTTTGGTAAGCCTGTTGTACCACCTGTGTATTGATAAAGGGCGACGTCCTCTAACGGGTCAATTTTAACATCTTTAATTTTTCCGTCATTTTCAATTAAATCATGATACCAAAAAATACGTTTATTTTCTGGTATTTCGGCAATTTCTTTACCTTTAAATAGTTTAAATAAAATATTTTTTGGAAATGGTAGAGCATCCGTAAACTTACAAATCACAAGCTTTTCAAGGCGTGTATTGTGAAGCATTTTCGATAATTTACCGTAGAGTAATTCTAGGTCAAGCGTGACAATAATATCCGTCTCACTATCTTCAATCATGTTTGATAATTCAGCAGTAGCATATAATGGATTATAATTAACAACCGTGGCGCCAAGACGCATCAACGCATAATAAGTAATAACGAAGTAAGGACAATTTGGTTGAAATATACCAACCTTCATTCCTTTTTTAACGCCTAATTCTTGCAATCCTTTTGAAAATTTTATGACTTGATCATATATGCTTGACCAATTTTGTTTGTGACCTAAAAAATTAAAAGCTGGGCTGTTTCCATGCTTCTTGGCTGTATGCTCCAGCATGTCAAACACAGGTGTTATAGGTATTTCAGTATCCCACTTTAAATTAGGTGGATAATTTGCAATCCAAGGGTAATCTTGTGTATTTTGCTCAGTATCTTTTTTAGCCATTTAATGCCCCCATCAAAATATTTAACGTACACATATTATATACGAAAAAAATTAAATGGCATATGGCTTGTTCAGTTAATCTATAGTTTTTAGAGAATTACGCGCCTTGTGGGCCTTCACCTTGAATAATACCTGTTGTTATTTTAGGCACAGAAGAACGCGGGCCTTTATCTTCAGGTTTTTCATCTGGCTCAGATTCACGAATAATTGCCTCACCGCGCAACAGCGCTTTTATCTCATCACCAGATAACAGTTCATACTCTAACAACGCTTTTGCCAAAGTGTGAAGCTCTTCTATTTTATCTGTTAACATCTGTGTTGCACGTGCATAAGCTTCCTCAACAATTCTACGCACTTCAGAGTCTACCAAAGCTGCTGTATCGTCTGACAGAGGCTGAGCTGTACCAGAATAAACTTCTTGTTGCTCCACAGCGTAACGAAGCGGTCCTAATTTATCAGACATACCCCATTCAGTAACCATGCTACGTGCCATGCTTGTGGCTTGTTTGATGTCACTAGAAGCACCTGTTGTCACGGCTTCTTCACCAAAAATAAGTTCTTCTGCAATACGTCCACCCATAGCAACAGCCAAATCAGCTTTCAATTTCGCACGAGACATGGAAATACGATCACCTTCTGGTAAACGCATCACAAGTCCGAGCGCACGTCCACGTGGAATAATTGTTGCTTTATGAATCGGATCAGATTCAGGCTCATGTATCGCAATGATCGCATGCCCTGCCTCATGGTAAGCTGTCAATTTTTTCTCTTCTTCAGTCATCACCATAGACTTACGTTCAGCACCCATCATAATTTTATCTTTGGCACTTTCAAAGTCATCCATCGTTACCATACGTTTATCAGTACGTGCGGCCAATAGAGCAGCTTCATTTACAAGGTTAGCGAGATCCGCACCAGAAAAACCTGGTGTACCACGTGCTAAAACAGCAGCATCAACATTTGGTGATAAAGGCACTTTTTTCATATGTACTTTTAGAATTTTCTCACGACCTGTTACATCTGGTAATGGCACCATAATCTGACGATCAAAACGCCCTGGGCGTAAAAGCGCAGGATCAAGAACATCAGGACGGTTCGTCGCAGCAATCAAAATAACCCCTTCTGTCGCCTCAAACCCATCCATTTCAACCAATAATTGGTTCAAAGTTTGCTCACGTTCATCATTACCACCACCGTGACCTGCACCACGATGACGACCGACGGCATCAATCTCATCAATAAAGATAATACATGGCGCATTTTTCTTAGCTTGTTCAAACATATCACGGACACGGCTTGCACCAACACCAACAAACATTTCAACAAAGTCAGAACCAGAAATAGTGAAAAAAGGTACATCAGCCTCCCCAGCGACTGCACGTGCAGTCAATGTTTTACCCGTTCCAGGAGGCCCTATCAAAAGCGCACCCTTAGGGATTTTACCCCCTAAGCGCTGAAATTTTTGAGGGTCACGTAAAAATTCAACTACTTCTTGCAAGTCAACTTTAGCTTCATCAATACCGGCCACATCTTCAAAAGTAATTTTACCATGTTTTTCAGTAAGAAGTTTAGCGCGTGACTTACCAAAGCCCATCGCGCCGCCACCGCCTTTACCGTGCATTTGACGCATAAAGAAAATCCATACCCCAATCAATAATAACATCGGGAACCATGACAATAAAATTGATACCAAGCTTACCTGTGCTGGTTCTTGCGCCTTCGCCGTAATACGAACACCTGTGCCCTCAATACGCTCGACAACATTTTCACCTGTTGGAATGGTCACTTTGAATGTTTCACCAGCCGTTGTTGTATGACCAACAATTTCCTGCCCCTGAATAGTAACATCTGCAATACTGCCAGATTTAGCTTCAGCCATAAAATCGCTATAGGCCATTTCAGTTTGGCCACTGAGCGTATTTTGCTGTGATGCCTGAAGTGCATTTAGCAAAATAATCAACGCTAAGCCGATACCTAACCAAACTGCTATATTTTTTCCGAAACCATTCACGATTTATGCCCCTTATTGCTGAAAATATTACGCTGATAATCAGCGCATTTAGTCATTTTAATTACCCTATAACCATTAAGCGTTTTACCGTAAAAAGCAAGGATTTCCGTCATTTATTCAAGAAAAACGTTAAAATTGAAGAAAATTAAACTGTTTTTTCTCAGGACGATATTTTTTACTTATAAATTCAACACGAACCTCTGGTTTTGATCTTACGCATGCCTCTGCGATTAACTTTATCTGAGCATCTTCAAATTCCCATATAACATTAATCTTCAACTCTTTTCGATGCAAAGCCCATCCCCAATATTGGGGAAAATCTTTTTCAACGTCATCTAACCAAATAAAATTCTCCGATGTTGGTTGACCAAACTTTTCTTCTAAAGCTGTTTGGATAGCAATAATATCTGGTATACGTTTCGTAGGGTCAGCATATCTTTTTTCATTAATAATTTTTATACGCCATAGTCTATCGCTCAAAAACTCATAACCTATAGAGCTTTTAAATCCCCACATGTCGTCAATATATATGAGTCCATTCTCTTCCTCCCCAGAAGGAATAAAACTCTCATACTCTTTAACAATTTCCTTAGGCAGTCCAAAGAATAGCCCTCGTACAATATCCTTATTACCTAATGAAATAAGCTTGTTTTCTTTTTGAGTATCTTTTTGTTCTATAAATTTTTGTGATGGTAAGATTTCTAATACTCGTTCTTCCGGTAATACTATTATTTTTTCTTCTATTACTTCTTCTGGCACTTCAATCGGTTCAATAATAATTGGTTCAATTTCTGGTGTTTCCTCAAGCTCAATAACATCCTCAGCACTCTCTAATATATCCTGCGTAGGTGCCCGTGGTAAATCACGTTTTAAACCATATTCAGGCATTAATAATTTTTGCTGTGCCCTCACTGGAAGCACAGGTGTAAATATTATTAACAACATTAATACGTATTTAATCATTTAACCTATTTTTTTTCTATCAGTAGAACTTTTAACTTTTTATCAAATGAAACTAAGCATCCGCCTAATGATCGACGTTTGAACAATGCTAAATCATCCAATTGCCACAAATCAAAAAACAAACTTTCTAAACGCTTCATTCTAACATTATAAGCCCCATTAGTGTCAGAAACATGGTTGAGTGCCATTGACACAACTCGAAAAGAAATTTCCTCTGGTTGCGACTTTAAATAAGTCCAGTTCAAGCCAATAGAATTTTTTTGATTATCTTGAAGTGCTTGCTCATAAACATCAGCACTAATTTTCTCTAACGCTTCTCTAGCACGGCGCATACGTTTAGCTGTTGCAGATAATCGTTCGGCGGTTAACCCTTCTTCCTCAAGAATAGCTTTTGCCTTGCGTAATCTTGGACGTGCGTATTCCTGTTTTTCATTACTAGGGTCTGTGACAAAAGGTAAGCTATGTTTTTTACAATATTCAACAAGTGATATTTTAGGAACATCGAGAAAGGGACGATATAACATTAGGTTTTCATTGTAAGCATGTGCTGGCTCCATCCCACCTAAACCATCTAACCCGCTTCCTTTAGATAATCTAAATAAAATTGTTTCTGCTTGATCATCTGAATGGTGAGCAACAAAAAGGGCTTGAATATCATTTTTCTGACAGTAATCAGACATCAAATCATACCGCGCATGGCGAGCAGTTTCCATTAAGGCTTTTTCAGGTTTATCGCTATCCCATGTTAAAATCTTATGTTGGATTTTCTTATTATTAAAAGCGTTCACCCATTTACCAACATCTTCGGCTTCGGTTTTACTCTCAGCGCGCAACGCGTGGTCAACAGTTAGAACATGAAGCTCTTTATCTGCACTTAGGGCGTATTCAGACAATAGACTTGCTAAAGTCAAGCTGTCCGGACCACCTGAAACTGCAACAGCATAGGAATTTGAACCCTTAAGGGTTTTATTAGAGCTAATAAAATCAGCTAATATTATGCTTAGGGTAAAATTATCCTCTAAGCTTGCCATTGGTTTTATGCACCACAACTAAATTTAGTTTTTTCGCTATTTGCACGTTCAATAACATTATCATGACCAGTAGGGAATTTCACTTCTACTTGAGATAAAGCAACGCACGCATCCTTTACTTTCCCCATACCAGCTAATGACATACCAAGCTTTAGTAAATTATCAGCAGCTTTAGGGCTTTCTGGGTATTTTTGAAACCCTTGCGCAAAAACTTTTGCGGCTTCATCATATTTACCTTGCACGTAATATGTTTCACCCAACCAATATTTGGCATTGGACGTTAAGGCATGTTCTGGATGCTCTTCAATAAACTGATCAAAGCCTGTTTTTGCTTCATCAAATTTTTCTGCCTTTAGCAAAGAAAAAGAACGCTCATACAAGGCCGTTGCGTTACCGCCTTTTGGTAAAATTGTTTGCATACCCTTAATTTCAGGTGGTTTAATGTCAACAACACCGAGCGGAGAAGTTTGTTGCGTTTCCTGCATTTTAGCTTGAACATCTAAACGGTTAGAAAGAATTCTTACCTGCTCTTTCATTTGTTGAACATCGTAGTTTTGAACTTCAATAACGCCTGTTAGATCACGCAGTTGGCTTTCCAATTGTTGCAGACGCACTTCAGAGCCAGCTGAGGTTACCTCTGTCGTATTGGTTGCATTCTGTGCATTATAAACGGGTGTAGATGGCTTTTCACCACGATAGACCGCACGGTTTAACGTATCTAATTCATTCTCTAAACGATTAAGACGGTTAAGAACATCATTTGCTTGCGCCGAAGCAGGCGTACTAAGCGCAATTGATGATACTGTTAAGGTTACAACCATAGTGGAAAGGCACAGAATGTTTCCACGCTGTGCCTTCCAAATAACTTTATCTGTTAAATTCTTATTGAACACGAGTATGCGCTCTTCTGTTTTGTGCCCATGACGCTGAGTCAGCACCAACCATCAATGGCTTTTCTTTACCGTAGCTGATTGTGTTAACGCGTGAAGAATCTACGCCCATTGCAATTAAGTAATTTTTTGCAGCATTCGCACGACGCTCACCTAAAGCTAAGTTATATTCACGCGTACCGCGTTCATCAGCGTGACCTTCAACCGTTATATAAAGACTAGGATAATTTTGAAGCCATCTTGCTTGTGCTTCTAAAACGCTACGTGATTGACTGTCTAGCTCTGAGCTATCATAACCAAAGAATACTAGATCACCTGCGTTATTAACCAAGTCTTGTTGGCTTCCTGGGACAGCTGAACCATCAACAGAACCGATAGTACTTCCATCATAACTTTCTGTACCGTCTGACATCATAGTGCCATCACTCATACCATCTTGACCAATCATCATACCATCTGAATCGCCAAGGTCTTTTTTACTGGATGAACAAGCAACCAATAATAGAGGAACTAACATGACCATTATCACTTTTGAGAGGCTACCTTTAAACAGGCTATTGCGCGTATTCATTTTATATTTCCTTTTTTAAATCAATAATATGAGCTTGGTGTAAAACTTTGATTCTATTTTTATTCCTTTTCCAAGGAACTGACAAGGGTTCACACAAATATACCCCAGTGTTTTCAACATTTCGCCTTAATTGAGGCTCTCCGTTATTTGTCGTAACAATAAAACAGCATCATAAGAATCTACATCATCTGGTGCTAGCGCGATATATTCTTCTAAAGCCTGCACGGCATCATTTAAATGGTGGGTTCTGGCATATAAGACACCAGCATCCAAAAGCAGGCGATACTCATCAGGCGCTATTTTTTGCATAATCTGAACACATTGAAGGGCACCGTCATAATCTTCCCCTTCAATCTGACGCAATTTCTTATTATTTTGTAGACGGATAATTAATTCACGCTTTGTGCTGGATTCATAATAATCAGCAGATAGCTCAACATGGCCGCCAATTAATTCTTTTAATAAAATACGCAACTCTGGTGCGTTCATCACAGCGCAGCCATTGAAAGGATCAAAAATAAGGCGTTTTCCATCCTTTTCAATACGACACAAAACATGGGCTGGAAAATTAAGCGCTGTGATATCCCACCCTTGGGCTTGACCTACATGCATATATATAAGTGAAAGTGCCGCAGGAATTCCTTTGCGCCGCTCAATCACACGGATCAAATTCATATTTTGGAGATCATCATATTTTTCGATATCGCCGCTATAGTCATGTGTATCAATCATCACAAATTTAAGCGCGGCTAATTGTGCTTCACTCGATGGATCAGCACCTGCTTCTAATAATTCCTTATAACGCGTAGCTACTTCATCAATTAACTTTTGGATATGATGTTCATACCGCCCTAAATGAAGCGATGGGCTTTCAATCGCACCAATCATTAGGGCCGTTTTTGCTAGATTAATGTCATCATCACTTTGCTGACCAACTTGCTCAAGGTAAAGCTCTATACCTTTTGGTATATCTTCTTGGGTATTAGTACCTGTTAAATCAGAATCGTTGGCTGTCATCTACTATTTCTGGGTTTAGATTTTGAGGCATTTCTTTTGCTTGTAAAGGCTCACCCGCTAACTTCACGTAGCTAACCACTTGCTTCACACCAGAGATAGTGCGGGTTTTCTCAATGACTCGATTAAGCTCTTGTTGATTTTGCGCAACCCCCATCAAATAAACGACGCCCTGAACAGTTTCAATGGAATAGTTGATAGATTGAATACCACGATCGAACGTTAACGCACTTCTTAATTTGGTTGAAATCCATGTGTCATTTACAAAACCAGTAATACCTTCACTGTCTGCCACACGAATTTCATTAATTACTTGATTAACACCTTTGACTTGCCACGCTAAACGCACAGCCTCAACACGGTGATTAGGGTCTTGAACAACACCCGTGATTAACACACGTCCCTGCTCAACATTACTGGATAATTTTGCAAATGTGTTCACGCTATAATTGATCCATGCATCATTTATTTTTGCTTGGATTAATTTGTCACTGAC
>JABAZY010000027.1 GCA_018608245.1 Alphaproteobacteria bacterium
TATCTAGCACTACAACGGCTAAATCTGGACTCCTTTATAGGGGGTGGGACAATATAAACCCTTTCCATCAGAGAGTTTATAAGGCTTTTCCTTCGCTTTTGCGCTCTTGCATTGTGTGTCTGTCAGCTTCATTTTGGGGGCACCTAATTATGATTAATTTGCTCCTGCCCCCATATATGCCCCCTTGGCTTGGTTGATACGGGGGCATAATAGAAAGCGTCTGAATATGATTATAGACACAATAACCCTTTATAGGCAAGGGAAACGAAGGCATATATGGACATTGAGAGATAAGGAAAAACAGATAAATGGTGCCCGGGGAGAGAATTGAACTTTCGACACGAGGATTTTCAGTCCTCTGCTCTACCACTGAGCTACCCGGGCGCCTTTAATTTGTGGTATAGTTTCAATCATTGTTAAAACTAATCTTAGGCTTATAAAATAAAGCGTGGGAACTGTCTAGCTTTTTGGCGCTATTTGGCTGAAATAATTCATAAAAAGATAAAAACAGCTATTTAAGCGCAATATCTAGGCGATCCTGAAGAGATGGTGTGCGTTGCTTACGTGTTATTTCCATAAGACCAAGATTTGTGAGGCCATGAATTTGAACAGTGCAAGGGTCTAACGCCACAATTTGATTCATCGCTTCAGATATTTTTTCTTTTTCTTTTTTAGTTTTCATCTTAAGTAAATCAACGATGATGATACCGCCAATGTTACGGAGACGTAATTGGCGCCCAACTTCTACGATGGCTTCTAAATTAATTGATAAATTGGATCGAGTGTCCTGCCCGCGATTAACATCAATGGCACAAAGTGCGGCTGCTTGTTGCACAATAATATTTCCACCATTTTTAAGAATGATGTAAGGGTTAAATAATGTTTCTACCTGATCAATAATGTCATGAAAATCAAATAGACCTAATTCTGTATTATGATCTGGCAATTCAACAGGTTGAATTTTTGTAACCATGTCTGGCGCATAAATTTCACACCATTCTTCTGTTTCTTGATATTGGTCCATTGAGATAATATCAATTTGATCAATGGTGCTAGAAGCATGATCGCTAAAGGTGCGTTGCATAGCATCAGGGCCTAGCATGATAAGTTGGGCTTCTTTGTCTTTGAAATAATTTTGAAGCTGTTCCCAAATCTCTTTAAGAATTTGAGCTTCGCGGATAAGCACATCTGTTTGAGTGTTTAAGGCGGAGGCACGCAAGATAAAGCCTTGTAGGCCATCCAAACTATTCAACATTTTTTGAATTTGTTTGCGTTGTTTCTTATCTTTGATACGTGATGATATTTTATTTTCGGCCATGAAGGGTGCGTAAATTAAATGGCGTCCAGGTAGGGTAATGTCCATACTAACCTTGGCAGATTTATCTTCCATGGCGGCTTCATATTCATCTTCACTAACGAGGTATCCACTCTTGGCCTGCACGGCGACCATGTCACCAGTCTTAAAGTTTTTACCTATTTGGCTATCACCACCTTTAATAAAGGCATCTGATTTTTTATCTTTTACGCGGGTATCATTATTGTGAAGCAGTCCATAATTATCTTCGTCTAGTTCGACGTAAACCGCATCCATTGCTTTATCTATACGAACAATTTTGGCCCAATAGATTGACCCCCAACGCACTTCTTCGTCTGCAGGGTCGATTTCTAAGCCAATTAACTCGTTTTTTTCAATTGCGGCTACCCATAGACTTTCTTCTAGTTCATCAATTAGAATTTCCAAGGGGAGACTCGCTTTCCTTAAGATAGGCTGTTGGAGGAGGTGGGTATTTTGAAACCACCTTTTTCAAGTATTTTGATTGTATCATAAAGCGATAAACCTACAACATTGCTGTATGATCCGTTCATAAGCTTGACGAATGAGCCTGCGTAGCCCTGTATAGCGTAGGCACCAGCCTTTCCTTCCCATTCGTCTGATTGTACGTAATTGTCAATTTCTTGGGCTGTAAGGGGCTTAAATTGGATTAAAGTCTTACATTTTCGATGAAGAATTTGATTTTTTGGAGTAATGAGGGTGATTCCGCCGTAAACATGGTGTCTGCGTCCTGATAATTTGGCTAAATGCGCACATGCTTCTTCGGCATTTTGGGGTTTATCAAGTATTTGGCGTCCGCAGGCAACGACAGTATCAGCAGCTAAAACGTAACTATTTGAATTATTTGGTTTATTTTGATCAAAAACGGTCTGAGCTTTGCCTAAACTCAATCTTAACGCTAAGTCATATGGGTGCTCGTTTTTAAGGGGTGTTTCGTCAATATCTGGTGATTTTATGGAATTCGGCGTGATATTTAGTTGGTGTAACAAATCTAAACGTCTTGACGAATTTGATGCAAGCGTTAGTATATAAGGGTTCTGGGTTGTCATGATATGTATTTTATGGTAAATTCACATTAACTATTTAGGTTTAAAAGAATGGCTTTTAGAGATAATATCGCAGGAATAAAGAGATTAGTCGAGCTTATGCCGCAAGTTTTCCAACGTGCGGTTGATAACATGCACGTCTTGCCAGTTTTTGCAGAGGCGGCTTCTGGAGGAGATGAAGAATCTGGTGGTAGTGGCGGTTGGACAGACCCAAATAAAGCAGGAGTGATTGGTGGAGCACCAGAATTTGGAAATGTTGATGGTGCTTTAAACACAATGCTGGGTAACGAGCGCGGGCATGCTGCGGAGTTTAGAGCAGAGCAGGCGATGACTTATCATATTAAATAGTATTGTTTAATGCTTATAAAAAAACCGCTCCATTAAGAGCGGTTTTTTTATGTTCAAATTTTGTATTTGATTATTTTTCGCGGAAGGTAATACGGCCTTTAGTTAGGTCGTAGGGAGTCATTTCCACAAGTACTGTATCGCCCTGTAAAACACGGATACGATGCTTACGCATTTTACCAGCGGCATGAGCCAAAATTTCGTGATCATTTTCCAATTTTACGCGAAACATTGCGTTAGGTAAGATTTCGGTGACAACACCTTTAAATTCTAAGAGTTCTTCTTTAGCCATATTCTTTATTAAAATTCCTGTTAATTAGCATAATGACGAAGTTATACGCTTAAGCACTTTAAAAAGCAAATATCTTTTTAATTGAAGCGCTTAACAGGCGGGGATAAGCGTTATATCTAAAAAAGTAGAATTATTTAAATAACTAACTGATTCGTTCAATTTTTGCGCCGGCATTTGTTAGTTTTTCGACAATGTTTTCGTAGCCACGGTCTAGGTGATAAATGCGGTTGATGATGGTTTCACCTTCGGCGACTAAACCAGCTAGGACCATTGCGACGGAGGCGCGCAAATCTGTGGCCATGACCTCAGCGCCTTTTAACTTATCGACGCCACGTATGATGGCAGAGTTTCCTTTGACGGTGATGTTCGCGCCCATACGGCATAATTCTGGCACGTGCATAAAACGATTTTCGAAAATAGTTTCTGAGATCATGCCGGCACCATCACATAGCGTAAGCATGGTCATGAATTGTGCTTGAAGGTCGGTGGCTAAACCGGGGTATGCTTCGGTCATGATATCAACACCTTTGATCTTCGCGCCGTTACGACGGACGACAATATCATCACCTTCTTGTTCAATTGACATGCCTGCCTCACGTAAGGGGGAGATGAGTGCAGATAGAAAATTAGTGCGTGTATTTTGCAAACGTAATTCACCACCGCACAGACCAACGGCACACATATAAGTACCTGTTTCAATACGGTCGGGAACAACACTATGGGTTGCCCCATTAAGTTTTTTAACGCCTGTGATACGAATTTCTGATGTACCAAGTCCTTCAATTTTTGCGCCCATTTTTATAAGGGCTTCCCCTTGGTCAACAATTTCAGGCTCGCGCGCAGCGTTGCGCAGTATTGTTACGCCGTCCGCTAATGTTGCGGCCATTAAAAGATTGTCTGTTGCCCCAACGGAGACAAATGGGAAGGTAATATCCGCACCCTTTAGTCCACCTTTGGGGGCAGTGGCTTTTACGTAGCCTTCTTCTAGTTTGATCTTTGCGCCCATGGCTTCTAAGCCTTTGAGGTGAAGATCAATAGGGCGTCCGCCGATGGCACAACCACCAGGAAGTGATATTTCGGCCGTATGGTGACGTGCTAGAAGAGGGCCTAACACAAGAATGCTTGCGCGCATTTTTCTGACTAATTCATAAGAGGCAAAATCAGAAGTGATCTCTTTCGCGTGAAAGGTCATTTCATTTTTGTCTGCGTCTTTTTTAATATCTACGCCAAATTGTTCAAGTACTTGCGTCAGAAAGTTTACATCTCTTAATGTTGTTGGCATGTTTTGAAGGATGAAGGGTTCGTCCGTTAAAAGTGACGCGCACATATGTTTTAGGGCAGCATTTTTTGCGCCACTAATTTTGATAGAGCCATTTAATTTTCCACCACCAGTGACGCGCATTTTATCCATTGGTTTAACTTTTGGGTAAACGTCGGGGCGTAATTCATGGCGGGTGACTTTTCCGTCAACGGCTTCTTCTATTTTTATAACGTCTTCTGCTGGAACTTTCTGGGTGGTGTTAATCCACGCCCAGATTGCTTTTTGATCCCGATCAATCAAACGTCCTAACGCTGATTGACCCCCTGCGATTTCAATCGCTTTTTCTAATGCTTGTATACTCATAAAAGTAAGTTACTAAAATATTAGTAAGTCGTCAATTACTTTTTTATGCGGGGTAGGGTAACGCCAGTTTGACCCATATATTTTCCTGAACGGTCAGCATAGGTTACTTCACAATCGCTAGAGCCTTTAAAGAATAGGAACTGTGCAACACCTTCGTTGGCATAAACTTTGGCGGGTAGCGGGGTTGTATTTGAAATTTCTAAAGTCACATGACCTTCCCAACCTGGCTCAAGTGGTGTGACATTAACAATTAGTCCGCAACGCGCATAGGTGCTTTTGCCTAGGCAAATTACAAGCACATCTTTTGGAATTCTAAAATATTCAACGGAGCGTGTTAAAACAAAACTGTTAGGGGGAATGATACATACATCTGTTTGACGATCAACGAAGCTTTCAGGTGAAAAGTTTTTTGGATCAACGATTGCACTATCTACATTCGTGAAAATTTTGAATTCATCTGAACAGCGTGAGTCATATCCGTATGAAGAAAGCCCGTATGAGATTTTTCCTTCTGCTGTTTGTTTTTCAACAAAGGGTTCAATCATGCCATGGTTGATTGATTGCTCACGGATCCAATGATCAGGCATAATTCCAGGAAGGGCGTTTTTTGCCACGGCCTGTACAATTTCGTCTTCTGATTTTGGGTTCAAATTATTCATGTCCTGATTTCCTGCTTTAGTCTTTCTTCTGGCTCTTAATAAAAGTTTTTCGTCTTTGTAGATTGGCACGTAATGCGTCACCGCGTTTATCGGCTTTGGTTGGCATACTCGTAAGCTCTACGGCGCGCATAGCCTCTTCCAATGGGGCTTCTAGCTCTTCATTGGGGGTGTTGATCGCGCTGTCATCAGTTTTATTCGATGTCATAGTAGCTCTTATTTAGTGTCAATTTACGAAAACATCTTGAACTATAGGCAAAATGCGCGTGACAGGCTAGAAAAATTATTGTAATTTCCGCATCAACTAACAAAAACGCTTGTGTTTTCGACGTTTTTGACCCATTCAGGGTACAAGCCGCGGTAGCTCAGTGGTAGAGCGCGTCATTGGTAATGACGAGGTCGGGGGTTCGGTTCCCCCTCGTGGCACCATTTACCCCTCCATCAACGTTCATTAACGTTCGCCTAAGCCTTGAAAAACCTTTGTTTACGGGAGTTTTGAGCTATGTTATAATTTTTACCGTTCTCTGGCGTTTACCTGAAATCATAAGATTTGGGGGTAACAAAGGGGGTAATAAAAATTAGATTGGGGGTAACGATGAAGTTAACCAACACAGCCTGTAAAAATGCGAAGCCAGAGAAGAAGCAGTACAAGCGCTTTGACGGTGGCGGATTGTATCTTCTTGTTAGACCTAATGGGTCAAAGCTTTGGCAGTTGAAATATCGTTACTTAGGCACTGAAAAAACATTGTCGATTGGTCCATATCCAAGCGTGAAGTTGGCAGATGCTAGAAAAGCTAGGGATAATGCAAAAGCATTATTAGCTAAGAGTCCTTCAATTGATCCTATGGCCTTTAAAATTGAAGCTAAAAGAGAAGCTATAAATCAAAATAACAACACTTTTGAAACCGTTGCGCGTGAATGGCATAAAACCAAAGGCAATCAATGGTCATTTAAATATGGACACACGCTTATGCGACGTTTAGAGGCTAATGTTTTCCCTATATTAGGTAACAGACCTATTGCAGATATTAAAGCTCCTGAACTTTTAGATTGTCTTCGCGTGATTGAGAAGCGCGGCTCATACGATGTTTTAAAAAGAACAACACAAGTTTGCGGTCAGATATTTCGATATGGCATTCAAACTGGAAGATGCGAACGTGATCCTGCTGCGGATTTAAAGGGTGCTTTAAAGGCCGCTTCGACAAATCATTTTAGAACAATTGATTTAAAAGAGTTGCCTGCTTTTTTGGAGGCCTTGAAGCTTAATAAAGCGAGAATATTTGAAAGAACACGCCGTGCTACTTGGCTATCTATATATACGTTCTGCCGTCCTGTCGAAATCAGAACGGCTAAATGGAAAGATATAGATTTTGAAGCCAAACTTTGGACAATTCCTGCAGAATGTATGAAAATGAAGCGCGATCATATTGTGCCATTGAGTAAGCAGGTGATGCAGCTTTTGAAAGAGCAGAAGGAAGAAATTGGGGCAATGAATACAGAGTGGGTTTTTCCTTCACAAAACAAACTTAAGAACCCTATGAGTGATGGAACAGTTAATAAAGCCATTAAGCGTCTTGGTTTTGGCGAGAAAATGGTAGCGCATGGTTTTCGCGCCTTAGCTCGTACAACAATTAGAGAGTGTGTCAACCCCCATTTAGGAGTCCATGTTTAAAGTGAGTCAGAGCATGCTGTTG
>JABAZY010000035.1 GCA_018608245.1 Alphaproteobacteria bacterium
ACCATGACCAGAGACTAACTCTTAAACTGGTACCATCATGGGGGGCAGGTCAACTTGCTCAGATTTTGAACGGCAAAAGTACATCTATAAAATCCCTCTATCAGAAATAGTGTCTTTCCTAAAAATTGCAGGAAATGACTACCCATCTAGTGCATCCTGGACTTACAACAAACAGACGCAAGACTACGACATAGCGGTAAAGTGAGTTGGTGAACTATTTAACATAAAACACATTATGCGCCATAAGTTGTTGTTTTATAAATGATTATGGATTGCGCGTTTTGAGCAAATCCGAGACGGCTGGAAGAATTACCAAGCCGTCCCGATTGTGCTCAATACTCCGATGCCAACAGGATGGTTAGAACCCGCAGGGTTTGTTTCGGATCAGATGGATCTTCACTGCCGTGTTGCAGATCGTGTGCGTAGTAATCAATCTTCCAGAAGATCTTTTCTCCCTTGAAGTCGAACGCGCCGAAGTCGTGTTCCTGGTGCGGATCGTTGTCTTCCGAGAAGTCGTCAAAGTCGCGAACACGCGCATAGATTTCATCTAGTTCATCAGGGGAAAACCCTTCTATGCCTTGGGTATGGCAGACAGAGCATGGGATTGACCTTGCCCAATGGGGCGCAAATAGTTGCCTGCGAGTAAGGTCGTTTTGCTCTCTAATGATTGCTGTTTTATCGTCCTTCATTGTCTTTCTCCTTGTCGGTTGTTTTCGATGCGGGAGTGACAAAGCGAACGGAAAAGCCGTAGCCGTCAGGGGTGCGAAGCACAACGCCTGCCCTTGACGGCCAGGTGCGTTCGCTTAACGTAGCAGGATGAAAAAAGCCGTCTTAGGAGAAGATGGCGGCGCTATATTTGATCTTGCAGTGCTTTCTGTAAAATGGTATCGATTATTTTTTACCATAAAAGAAAGGATGAAAAATGGATTTTTCTTCGAAATTTCAATTTGCAGTACTCGAACGCGCTAGTAATTTAAGAGGCAACAGTCATCCCGATATGAGAAGTAGCGACCCGACCGCTTTAATAGATGTTGCTCGTGAATTAGTTGAAAAGGGTGATTTCGGCGAAGCTACTATTCAAAATTCGGGAAGATATTTGCACTCAAAAATTAGAGCAGAAGCACAGTTAGAAGTACGAAGAATTGTTAATCAAGTTATACAAAATCGTTCCCTAGGGTAGAGAGTAACTGAAATGAAAAAAGCCGCCTCAAGGGAAGACGGCGGGGCAAATTAGCAATCATGGAGATAAGGCATCATTTTGGGTCATTCCTCATTTTTCATCCATACCACGCTATGGCTTAGCTCGAGATCGTGGCTTAGAGAGGCTTACAGAGAAACGTTTTTTACTTCCACCAACAATGACGCATCCAAGGGCGCTCATTGACGTCATTGTCTGGATCATCATCAAGCTCTTTGAGCATTTCAGCAATTTGCGCTTTTTCTTCATCACTAAGACGAACGCCCCTTATGATTTCGCCGTTTGCATCAAATGGAATACCGTCTCTCCATTCCTTAATTCTAGGGTCGTCTTTTTCCATTTCCGTTACTCATGGTTAGCTATTCACCTCAACGTGTTCGTTGACGACCACGACTTCTACTAGGTGATCGATCTGGTTTGTTACCTTTTTTGTCACTATCTTTCGACGCTTTAGCTTGTTCACGTGCTTGATCATTTTTTGGAGCTGATGACCTAGTTTGACCTCTCTCCTTTTCCAAAGATTTGGAAATATGGTCATCAATTTTCTTGTTCTCAGCATCCCTGACTGATTTTATTCCTTTGTCTAATTCCTTACCAAATGTTTTTTCGATCCGTCCTTTGATGGCGAAAGCTTGTTGCTGTGGAGAGTCCTGAACAAAGCCTTTTGGTGGTTTGATATGCAGTTCAGCTTTTTGAGCAACATTCTTACGCACGGCTTCATCAACGGCATTGGCAACTTTCTGTGCCGCTTGCGCCTTCAATATATCAACTAGATGGTCTCTATCATTCATCATCGAATGAGCTTTTCTTCTAGAAACTCTATCTACTATCTCTTCTGTTTTTCTGACCCTCGCTTTTTCCTCCAAGTCAATTTTTTGCTCTTCAGATACCTTACCTGATACATTAAATTCATCACGAGTAGCCATAAGGGAGGTAATCAATGAGTGATGTTATAAAATTTGGTAAGGACGGAAAGACCGCCTCACCGATAGGTGAATACTTAATTAGGAATGAACTAAAGCGACGCGACTACATCTGCGAACCATGGATGCATGATGCAGATGTCAGACATAAACTTCGACAATTTGCCGAAAAGTTAATTAAAAACGAAAGCTACGATAGTGGATTTGTTTACGAACAAATGTATTTGCTTGCTGATACTTGCTTCTCGATTTATTCACAAAGACACGCGAAATTTAAAGAAGAGATAGATGAGCAACTAAGATCATTTTATCCTGAACTGTCAAAAAATAGCGAACTCGAAGAACGAATGAAAAAATATGGTGACCTATTTACTGAAGAACCATTGAGCGACTCACGCAAAACATATCATGCTTTTTGCAGATTTGCTGAACAGCTTATTGATGACATTGGCTATGATCCAAAAACAGTCTATGAAAACATGTTTCGTGCAAGTCACATTCATTGTTTAATGCACTCAGATAAGTATGGTGAATTACTAGATAATTATGATGAGGAAACCTTAGATTTATTTCATGATTTTTATGATGAACCAGAGGCAGAAAAAAGCCCAGGTTGATTGTAAATCATCTTCTAATCACCATTGCGTGTGCGTTAGCAGTATCATTCAATTTCAAAGATTATTATTTTTTGTCTAACGTGGAATAATCATGTGATAAAATACATATCCACCACCATCATAACCTGTTGCATTAAAGCACCCTGATGGTTTATTTTTTAAGGCAACACCTGTATTGTTATCTCCAATTATTCCTGGTCCTGGAGTAACTGTTTCTCTATATGTTCCGGTCCATGAAAAATAGTAAAAATTTTGCGCGTGCACTGAATCAATAATGTTTTCAGGTAGTCTTAATGCTTTATTTATAGCGTTACAAATTTCCAAATTTTTTGACGTTGGTCTCATTCTAAAGCCATATAGTAGGTCAGCTTTATCTTCTATGCCAAATCCTGATACACCATAGATACCAGTCAAGCGTTGACCATGCTGTAAGTCGCCATCATCAAAAAAACTATAGTTTCTCATAAAGGCTAACTTTCCACCATTTTCATCAAATACCCGGCAAGGTCTATCAGCTGGTGATGTCGTATTGGCTTGATCTCCTGGATGGCCATTATTAATGACACCATCATCATTCCAATCCTCTAGAAAGCTAATTTCACCTTCACTACAACCATTACGTCGAACACGATTAACAGCACCTTCTACAAGACGAGCATAATTTAAAATTTCTTGGGCGGCTAATTTGGCTTGTTGTATGGAAATACTACTTTGCCCATCCCTACCAGTACGCGCAAAGGTGTAACCGAGCATTCCGAATAAAAACACGGCTACCAGAATAAATATTATGACATTACCGCGTTCATTATTCTTCATCTTTAGCCTGCTTTCCGATCTTAAGTCCTAGATTAAAAAGCGCTACCATAAAAAACATCGCTGAAGATAAAACTAAGTTAGCGTATGAAATAAACTCAAACCGAAACGGAAATAGCCAACTTACAATAAGTGCTGCTAATGCAATACTTATTGCCACCCAAAACGCCCATTCTTTAAAAATTATGTAAGTCATTTTTTTAACTTATCATGAAAAAACATCTATTTACAGTTTTTCATCACTCACCACTACGTGTGCGTTTTCTTGAACGCGGTTTACGCTTACGTTTTGCACGTTCTGGCTTCTCTACTTTTTCTTTATCGAACTGCTCCTTAGCTATCTTCACCTCTGGCCTCTCTGCGCTTTTAGCGTCCTGGGCACGAAGCAAACCTTTCTGTTTTAATGCTCTAAAAGCTAGTCGCTTCTGCTCACCGAAATCACGCCAACGTGATTTTAATTCCTTCACCTCGCGCCCCTGACGCTCTGACAACTTCCCACTACTATCCTGATAGTCACGACGCGCCGCTTCTTGACGCTCCGCTTTACGCACCTTAACCATGTTCACCGCTTGCTTAATCTGGCTTTTTTCTTCTTTTTTGAGATCACGTAAGCGTGCTTCTAGCTTACGTTCTACCCCCTGAACTCGAACCCCAGCACTAGACAGAGCACCATAGAGCGATGAAATAAAATTCTTATTTTCACCACGTCCTATTGATCGGGTAAAGATAACCGTATCAATGGCATTTTGAAGCTTACCGATCAGTTTCTTATCTCGTTTCTTCCAGAACTCTCTGTCGTTCTGGTTCTGTCGGTAGGCTTCCGTAAATGCTGGTTTCATTTGCGCCTTAACCGCATCCGTTGCCTGTCTCACCTCTTGTTTGTGGTCTTTCTCTATTGTCTTTTTTCGGTCTTTAAACTGCTGATCAAGCGCTTTGTGCTCATCACCATGTTTAGATTTTTGATACTTGCCAAAATCAGACAAATTGAGATGCTGAACTTTTCCGTCAACATATACGGCGGTTGTGTTCTGCTTATATAGCTCTGCCTGATGCATCCTGAATTTCTTAATATCCTCAGGGGTAACGTGCGATCTAGCATCATTGAAGTCATCAATTAGGTGGCGAGGCACGTTCTCTCCAGCCACGTAAGGGACTTTTTGACCGTTCTTTCTAGCTTCTATCGCTTTGGCTTTTTTATCGCGATTGGGACAGTATTGTTGCTCCTCACCACGTTCTTTTCGATATTCGTAAGCCCATTCATCTAGTCTTTTTCGATCATAATTTAGAGGCAAATTCTTGCCCGTTTTAGGATCTACCAGATTAACGACGATATGAACATGGGGCTGTGGCTCATCATTATGGGACACAATGACCGCTTGATGATTTTCAGCGCCGATGGCCTTCAAAGAGCTATCAACCGCGCTTAACATGTCTTCTTTGCTGAATTTTCCCTGTTCGTCAGGATGCCATGCCAACGAATAGTGGTAAACGTCACCTTTGGACTTTCTACCAGCCGTGGAAATGCCTGCGTCTTGTTTTAAGCGGTCTTTATCCATGGCAGTAGCTGACATCACCCGAAACGCGAATTGTGCGTTGTCGGACATGATGTTACGCGTGGCAGTCCATTCAACACGTTCAGACGTGTTGATCTGCCTATCTCCTTCTTCGCGTTTGTCGTGAAGGAGATAGGCAGAAACGCCTTTGAAGCTAGTACCACGTTTTGAGAGTTTAGCGATCATAGCGCTTGGTCTAGCTTCTCCATTAGGGAGCGTAATTCCCTAATGGTCGCCTGTTGGTGTGAAATTGTAGCTTCCAAATAGTCAATATTTGGCAAGCGGTCGGAATTCACACTATGGGCGAGTTGGTTTAGGTTATTTCCGTGGCGTGATAATTCAACGCCGATTGAATTAAGCTCAACCAACAACGAACTTTCAAAGTTCGTTTTACGTGGCATCACTCGCTCAGTGAGTGCCAGGACACGGACAAACTCGGTCACGGATAGACCAGCAGTGGCGGCCTTATCTTCGATAAGGTTTCGCTCCTGCTGTGTGAGGCGAATAGAAGGCAGTGAAGCTGACTTCTTTTTGTCCTCGTTTATCAATGGCCTTGCCATTCGATGAACCTCCGTGCGCCGTGTTTGCAGCTGGGTATCGGGGGTGGCGTTAGACCCCTGATCAAGTGAGTTTATGCATCGCATAAACACTACTTGCTATCCGTAATACGTAAAATTTTAGCAAAAATCAACAATTTTTACCATAATAGCATCTGCGGGTCATTCCTTGGCGCGATACAATGTCACCAAATCACAATAGATCGAGTAGTCAAAATGGCAAAATCAATTAAAGAACGTAAAGCGGAATTAGAGGCGGAATTAGCCAAGATCACAGAGCAGGAAAAGCGTGAAGAGCAAATTCGTTTATCTCTTATCGGGTATGTTGTAGATCAAGCAATGCAGGGTAATGTAGAGCTAGGAAAAACAATCAATGGGCTGTTAGAGACAACATTAACCAAAAAATCAGATCGTGAAAAATTCGGCCTTTCTCCTTTGCCTTCAAATCGCGGTCGGCCAAAAACAGCTGAATAATTATTTTCTTGACATAACACCATTAATTAATATATCAATTTAAAATGGTTGATGTATTTAATATGTGTGCAAGGGGTGTCTCACGGTTGTTTGCTTTTCGCAATATAAACGATCCGCTTGAGCAATTTGGCGAAGTTGTCGGCATGTGCGGTGATGGCCTAATAGCTCTCACTGAAATACTAGAAAAATGGAAACCGTCTAAGCCTGCACCAACATAATAGAAAGATCTATAGATAGTAGATAACGTACACGAGATACACGGTGTAGAATCTGGCCAAAGAACTCATCCACTGGCAGTGCAACGTACTGCTTTGAGAGAGTTTGAGGAATTTATAAATAATCCTGAATGCTTCAAACGTCTCTGTGATGATTTATTGATCTACAATAATTTTCCATCTGCCCTGCCCTACCTTGATACTCTTATTGAGAAGTTTTCAAATGCTTCACTACCCGCCGATGATGATGGCGAAATGGCATGTTATATGGGCACACTCAAACGCCGTCAGCCTGAAATGCTCACCTATCTAGCCCGTGAATGGCATGAGCCAAATAGCCAGCTAGATAACACAGCTTTTGTCGAATACGCTCGTAGCGTATCTGATGGCAGTGAAAGACCATTTCACTTAACGCTTATTGCGGATAATTAGCTTGTAGGTTTCCACGGCTTTATGCCTTTCTGTTTTCCTTGGTCTGCTTGCTTGACAAAGGTAAAAAACTTACCAGCCTCTGATGCATTAGTATCAGGGTCTTCTGTAGCTTT
>JABAZY010000020.1 GCA_018608245.1 Alphaproteobacteria bacterium
TTAGATCAGTCAAATACTCGAGAATAAATTTGGCTTGGCGCGGTGATTTTTTCATATGTTACTCCTGTGGAAATTATTCTACTCAAGCATCATAAACACCCCTTTTTTGGTATTTCAATTAAAGGATGAAATTATTAATTTAGTGCTGATCATAAGTCTTTTAACAACCTCACAATCCATCGTAATCAGATTCTTTCGGTACTTAACATCCATAAAGTCATAATTCATGGGCTATTCTGATAAGTAATCAAATGCTTTGTCAGTGGAAGATCGGAAGAGGAACTTGTCAGGATGACACCGTTACAACAAATTTTAGAAACCTATCGTAAAGAATCTCAAACCGAGCGAGAGAAAGGCACCTACTTTGAAGAGTTAATTCAAATCTACTTACGATTTGAAGCTACCTACGCCGATCTATATAGCGATGTTTGGCTATTTAGCGCTTGGGCAAAAGCTCACCCTGAATTCGGAATCAACGCAAAAGATACTGGTATTGATCTGGTAGCCAAAACCCGTGGCACTGAGGAGTACCACGCCATTCAGGCTAAGTTCTACGACGAAAAATACCGGTTACAAAAAAAGGATATTGATAGTTTCTTTACCGCATCGGGTCAAAAACCTTTTACTCACCGCATTATTGTAGCCACAACCAACAATTGGAGCGATAACGCCGAAGCCTCTTTATTCAATCAACAGCCACCAGTTAGCAAAATAGACTTACACGATTTAGAAAACAGTCAGATAGATTGGGCTAAATATCAACCAAACCAAGAGCCAGTTTTAAGACCAAAATTTGACCCACGCCCCCACCAAAAAACTGCCATTAATGCCGTTAAAAAGGGTTTGGAAGAGGCCGAGCGAGGCAAGCTTATTATGGCTTGTGGTACAGGCAAGACCTTTACTAGCCTCAAAATAGCTGAAGATTTGGCAGGCAAGGGTAAGCGAGTACTGTTTTTAGTACCCAGCCTATCATTACTGTCCCAGACCCTTACTGAGTGGACACAACAAAGTAAAACACCGCTACACAGCTTCGCTGTTTGTTCTGATAGTGATGTGGGCAAAAAGCGTAAAAAAGATGATGACGTGGTGCAGACCTTTGCTCATGAACTGCGCTACCCAGCCACTACCAATGCTGAAAACTTAGCAAAGGAAATAGCAAAGCGTCACGACAGTCAACACATGAGCGTGGTCTACTCCACCTATCATTCCATTGCCGTGCTTAGCAAAGCGCAGAAACAATATGGATTGGAAGATTTTGATCTGATTATTTGCGACGAAGCTCACCGCACCACAGGCTCGACATTCGCTGATGAAGATGAAAGTAACTTTGTCAAAATACACAACGACGATTACATCAAAGGTACCAAGCGTCTTTATATGACTGCCACCCCGCGCATCTATGGAGACAGCGCCAGAATCAGGCAAGAGCAAGGTGAGGTTGCCTTATTCTCAATGGATGACGAAAAACACTACGGCAAAGAATTACACACAATCAACTTTTCAGAAGCTGTAAGTCGTGGCTTGCTGACAGATTATAAAGTCATTGTCTTGGCTGTTGATGAAGTACATATTAGTTCACGCCTGCAAAATCTTTTAGCTGATGATAACAACCAGCTCAGAGTAGATGATGCGGCAAAAATTGTGGGCTGCTGGAAAGCATTGAGCAAGCAAGGTGCAGAAGATGACCTAAGCGATGACAGCAACCCTATGCGCCGGGCTGTAGCTTTTTGCCAAGTAATTGAAGCCTCAACCAGAGGTAACACACACAAGGTTAGCTCCAAACAAATATCATCTATGTTTCAAGATGTTATTGAAGCCTATCAAGAGCAGGAAGAAGACCACAATACATTGGTCTGTGAAACTGCCCATGTAGATGGCAGTATGAATGCCACTGAAAAAGAAGAAAAGCTAAACTGGCTAAAAGCAAAAACACCCAAAGATGTCTGTCGTATTCTCAGCAATGTGCGTTGTTTATCTGAGGGAGTGGATGTTCCTGCATTGGATGCCGTGTTATTCCTCACCCCCCGCAACTCGCAAGTAGATGTGGTGCAGTCCGTTGGGCGTGTTATGCGCAAGGCCCAAGGTAAAACCCGTGGCTATGTGATCTTGCCAGTAGTCATCCCCTCAGATCAGGACCCTTCAGAAGCACTTAATGACAACAAAGTCTACCGCGTGGTATGGCAAGTATTGCAGGCATTACGCTCTCATGATGACAGTTTCGATGCCATGATCAACAAGCTTGATTTAATCGGCAGAGACAACAAAAAAATGGAAGTTATTTCCATCACCGGCAGCAGTCGTACCATTGGCGAGCCGGAACAACCTGGTAGACCTGAACAGGCGCAAATGCAATTTGAAGTGGGCGAAATAGAACGCGCCCTTTATGCCAAAGTGGTTAAAACATGCGGCAACCGCAACCACTGGTCTGATTGGGCAAATGACATCGCTAAAATTGCCAATACCCATATCACCCGCATTCGCACTATTGTGAATAATAAGCGCAATACCAAAGAAGTAGCAGCCTTTACTGCCTTTGTCGATGAACTCCGCGATGACCTTAATGACAGTATTACTGGTGAAGAAGTAATCGAAATGCTGGCACAGCACCTAATCACCAAGCCGGTATTTGATGCTCTGTTTGATAACTACAGCTTTGCCAGCAACAACCCTGTATCCAAAGCTATGCAACAGGTGCTAGATATTTTACAGGAACATCGACTAGATAAAGAAGCTGATACCTTAACGCAGTTTTACAAAAGCGTCAGTATGCGGGCTGAGGGTATTAGCAATGCCAAAGGTAAGCAAAAAATCGTTGTGGAGTTATACGACAAATTTTTCCGTAATGCCTTCCCAAAAATGACCGAACGGTTAGGCATTGTTTACACTCCAGTAGAAGTAGTAGATTTTATTATTCATAGTGTTAACGACCTGTTACAGCAAGAGTTTAATCAAACACTGGGCAGCAAGGGAGTGCATATAATAGATCCATTTACTGGTACCGGCACCTTTATAACCCGCCTATTGCAAAGCGGCCTAATCAGCAAAGAGCAACTACCCCACAAATACAACCATGAAATTCACGCCAATGAAATTGTGCTATTAGCCTACTACATCGCCGCCATCAATATCGAAGCGGTTTACCACACTGTTATTAACGAAGATGTAGAAAGTAACAAGCACCAATACCAATCTTTTAAAGGCATCTGTTTAACGGACACCTTTCAACTCTACGAAAAAGATGATCTGATCAGTGAACTACTAGCCGACAATAGCGACCGCCGAAACCGTCAAAAGGCACTGGATATTCGAGTGATAATGGGCAATCCACCCTATTTTATTGGCAAAGGGAGCATCGATTATCCTCAACTAGATAATCGCATTCGTGATACATATGTAAAACAATCCAATGCCAACTTAGCTAAGGGCGTACATGATAGTTATATTCGTGCCATTCGCTGGGCAAGTGATCGCGTAGGTGAAAGTGGCATTGTCGGCTTTGTGACCAATGCAGGCTTTTTAGAAGCCAACACCGCTGATGGTTTACGCAAATGTTTAGCAGATGAATTTAGCAGTATTTATATATTTCATTTGCGCGGCAATGCGCGTACCCAAGGCGAATTACGGCGTAAGGAAAAAGATAATATTTTTGGAAGCGGTAGCCGCGCTCCCATTGCTATCTCTATCTTGGTAAAAAATCCTCAGGCAAAACAATATGGTCAAATTCACTTTCACAATATTGGTGACTACCTGACCCGCGAACAAAAGTTAGAAAAAATCGCTGGATTTGCCAGTACGCAAGGCATCACTATCAAGGATAAATGGCAACAAATTACACCTGATAAACATGGTGACTGGTTAAACCAGCGAGATGATAGTTTTGACCACCATATTGTTTTGGGTAAAAAAAATAGCGATCAATTAAAGCTGTTTGATAACTTTTCACTGGGAGTGGTCACCAATCGTGACGCTTGGTGTTATAACCCTTCAAAACAGGATATCGCAACCAATATGGATAATATGATTGGCTTTTATAACAGTGAAGTTAAGCGCTTTAATGCCAATTACAAAGAACAAACTACAAAAAGTCGCGCCCTTTTGGTGGATGGATTTGTTGATACCAATCCTACCCAAATTAGCTGGACAAGAGCATTAAAACAAGATTTAGCCAAAAACAACCAATTTGAGTTCGACTCAAACTGCATAGTGCAAAGTTTATACAGGCCTTTTAGTAAGCAATATCTCTATTTCAATCGCCGCTTCAACGAAATGGTTTTGCTAATGCCACTTATTTTTCCTGAGGGGGATAAAACAGAGAATTTGGTGATACAGGTGAACGCCAATTACAAAAACAATGGATTTATTGCGATTATCAGTGATGTGTTGCCAGACCTGCATTGCAATGGGGATTCACAATGCTTCCCTCTCTACCTCTACGACAAATTTGAAAATGACAAAATTGAATTTGGCGACACCAGCGATTTATTTGCGGAAAAGTCAAAAGAAACCAATAAGAGTGGTTATACCCGTAAAGATGGTATTACCGAGGAAGGATTACAACATTTTCAGAATGCCTACCTTGGTGAACAAATTAGCAAAGAAGATATTTTCTATTATGTGTATGGGCTTTTACATTCGCAGGATTACCGCGAACGCTATGCCGCGAATTTAAGCAAAGAGCTACCCCGTATTCCCTGTGCAAAAACCGCTGGTGATTTCTGGCACTTTTCAAAAGCTGGCCGTGATTTAGCAGAATTGCATATCAACTATGAAACCGTAGAACCCTTTGATGCTACTTTAGATACTGGCAAGCGCAAGCTCAATGAGCTGGTAGGCAAGGACTATTACGTTACTAAAATGAAACACCCCAAAGTCAAAGATGACAAGGGTAAAAGCATCAATGACCTAACCACGGTGATTTATAACCACGCCATTACCCTGCGAGATATTCCTATAGAAGCATATGATTATGTGGTCAACGGAAAACCCGCTATTCAATGGGTAATCGAGCGCCAATCCGTTAAAACCGACAAAAAAAGTGGCATAGTCAACAACGCTAATGACTGGGCAATAGAAGCGATGAATAACCCTAAATACCCTCTGGAGCTATTGCAGAGAGTGATAACGGTAAGTCTTGAAACAAACAAAATTGTGGCAAATTTACCTAAATTGATTATTGATTAAGTTTTAAAAAGGCAAAGAAAAGCAAGATGAGAATGTCGGTATTGCCGTGTTTTTAGTGAAACGCACACTCAATTCACGGACAGAATAACTATGTTGTATTTTGCAGAGCAAAAATATTTTTAATCAGAAAAGTGGAGAAACAACCTTGTCGTATACAGTCGAAATATCAAACCGGGATTTTCTAGAAGTTCTCAAATCAACTAAGACCACCAAAAAAATGGGAAAACATAATTTAGCTATTGAAGAAGTTGAATTCCACTTCTCAGCTGAGCAACTTATGATCACCGTTGTTGGTTCCAAGAGAGTTATATCTGCAAGCGGATCGGGTTATTGGACTACGTCTATTTCTTTGTTGCACTATCGGGCTTTAACCAAAATTCCACCAATTGCAGACCCGTTAATCATTGAATTTTGCGAAAAGAGTAGTCGCCTGAAAATTGGAACTACCTCATTTAGAGCGTTGAAATAATTAAGTATCAAAGGGGCCAGCTTCATTTAAAAGAGAAGGTATTTAAAATATGACGCAAATAAAAATATCTAACCCCTATGGAACCACATATATAGAATGCCCCCATCGCAAGATCGCTACCCCCCCCAAATCCATGCAATTAAATTTATTTATGTGAAGCAGTTCACACAAATGAATATTTTATAAAACGCCCCACAACTTATGGTCTAAGGTGGTTTATTAGGCTTTAGGTGCTTATTCACTCTACGGCCTAACAAATTGTTAAACCACATTATTTAAGTCGTGTGGGAATCTGTCGAAGTCAAATTGGTTAAACCCAGTTGAGAAGTCTCGGTATTACAGCCCCTCAAATAAATTGAATCGTTAAGTTGGTTTTAGGCCTTCTGTATGGTTTGTGGTGTCTAAAACTCAGATGCTAAAAAAAGGGTAATTGATATGTTAAGCCGCAAAGAAAATAGTAAATACGAGGCCAGTAATTATTTAAGGTTCTTCATTTTAATTTCTCTATTACATTTTTTTGCAACAAAGTCCTTTGCTGATTTACCACTAACTGTTGAAGATTTACTGACCAAAAAGAATCAATTCCGACTTAGCTTTAATATTGGCTATGCCAACGCAGATAGAAGCAAAGTCAGTGCATATTTTGATGATATAGATACTGGGAACAATAATTTTGTTCGGCTTCCTGTCGTTGTTGGCGAACAACGGCAAAATAGTGACATATTCACTCTTACCTTGGGTGGTCGTTATGGTCTAAGCGAAAAAACTGAACTCTATAGCCGCTTAACTGCAACCGCTAATGATACTCGCTTTCATGTTGGCAATGGTTCGAATAGCTTTGAATCAGAACAGCTTAGTCAGTTGATGATTGGCGTAAATCATCAGTTTTCTGAGGACACAGATAGTCCAGCACTTTTAGGTTTTGCCGAACTAGCGCTCGCCGAAAATACCGCTATCGATGGTTCCGAATACGTGCATCTTAAAACAGGACAAATTGGTTTTACTACCTACAGGTCTATAGACCCAGTGGTCTTGTCGCTCACTACAGGCTACCGCCATAACTGGCGAAGAAAAGCCAATGAGAAAGATCTCGATCCAGGTGACCTTCTATTTATTAATCCCAAAGTTAGTTTTGCCGTTAATAACGAAGTTAC
>JABAZY010000019.1:0-7543 GCA_018608245.1 Alphaproteobacteria bacterium
AGTATAATGCGCGTTACATGTAATTCATAAAAATCATCTTCTTTATTTACCTTGTGAAAGGAATAAAAAACATCATCCCCATATAATTTACTGTAGTCCCTCCACATTTCTCTACAGAGTTTTTGAGGTAGGTTGCCATTAGTTGTTGCCTTTAACCCTTTGTCGTCGATAGCTGAAATAATGCCCTTCATTAACGTCAAAATAGGGGCGTCAGGCTCTATAGATAATTGATCATGAAATTGGAAAAGTTCTGGGGTATCAAAGGCAAAATAAAGCATTCGATAAGCCTCTTCAGAAGATAATCCAAGGAAATCATCTTGTGGTTTCTGATTTTGTTTCTCCACAAGGGCACCTGCTGCTGCCTGCATATCCTCTATTGAATTAAACTCATTATCTGATAAAAATTTTCCTAACTCATCATTCACCTTACCTGATACTGATATACAGCAATATTTATATTTATTCCCGCTACCACAAGGACAAGGATCATTTCGTCCAGTTTTCATTTCTAGATTCCTAAAAGTTCAAATATATTAGCCTAGTATTCATCAATGATAGTAACAATGAGGTTTGTTGTAAATACTAAGGCTTGATTTGAGCCATTTTCACGGTTTACGCAGTATATGACGAGTAAAAACATAACATTATAAATCAAAGGAAAGAACAAGATGCAAAAGAAAAAATCATGGGGTGCTATTAAGAATCATTTCAAAGGCTTCAGTATTGCCCAGCATCAACAAATTATAAAAGACTTATATAACCTTAACGAAGAAAATCATAATTTTTTACATGCGCGATACTCATCTTCTGAACCTGAATCAGAATCTTTGAACCAATATAAAAAAATTATAACTGGAGCCTTATATCCAGATATTACTAGAAACAAAGAGATCTCACTTAAAACTGGCAAAAGAGCAATTAGCGACTATAAAAAAGCAACAAACGATATATGCTCTACATTGGAGTTAATGATACATTACATAGAATGCGGTCATCGTTTTACCAGCGAATATGGCGATATTGATGCGCCTTTTTATAATAGCCTAATTTCAATGTATAACAACGTAATAAATCTCCTACAAAAACACCCAGAATATACAAAACAATTTTATGACCGCTTGTCCTATCTGGCACAGGACTCAAGAAATTTTGGATGGGGATATGATGAACTTTTTCATATTTTTATTGATGCCTTTCCTAAATAGTATGACTCCACTATTACGCACATCAAGAAATTGGCTCTTTAAAAATGGAATATTAGCAAATGCTAAAGGTCCGCTATTGGAGGTAACTGGGCAGAAATGCTTGACATGATGAAGGATCAGAGACCTGACATCGGTCAACAAGAGCAAGCGCAAGAGGTCTCATACTCTGGTCATGCAATATATGACCTCAATTCACCAACATTACCAGCATTAGGATAACCAAAGAAAGGAATAATAAATGACAAAACCAGAAAAAGATATTATTGACGAATTAGAAGAAGATCTAAAAGACGTTGGGCGTGGTATAAATGATTTTGCGCGACGTGTCGTCAAAGGTGCTGAATCTGCGTATGATAGTGTAGATAAAAACCTTAATTTAAATGATCGTTTTATTGGTGCCGCAGCTGGTGGTAAAGTGGGCGCAATAGTCGGTTTAAAAGGAGGGCCAAAAGGAGCTGCTATTTTAGGAACTGCTGGTGCCGTAGCAGGTTTTGCTGTTGGAGATAAAGGCGTTGCAAAATACCGAAAATGGCGCGATGGTGAAACAGAAGAGCAAGATGTCGCAAATGATAGTGAAGGAGAGAAGGTTGATTTAGATAAAACGCCTGATCAAAATTCTTCTTTAAAGCAAAATATTACTTCAAGTCATGATACGCTTCCGTCACCAAAAGATGGCCCATAACAATATTGGGCCCTTCAAATTCAGTAGTCGTTGCTTTTTCATTCTTAATTTTTAACCTAAATTAAATTATATTTGTTCTATAATATAAGTGAAAGCGCTCTTTTTCTTCGCTTTTAAGGCATTTTGTGCGATAGTTTTTTAAAGGAATGATTCTCTGTGATATCGACTAATAAAAAAACACAATCTGGATTTACGCTACTGGAAATGGCTATTGTAATGATAATTGCCAGCTTGATTCTTATTGCTATGGTAAATACTTATTTGAAGTTAAGCGATATGCTTAAAACAGCCACAACAAAAGAGCATTTGAGTATTGTGAATGACGCCATGTCAGCCTATGCCTCTAGAAATTTTCGTGTACCATGCCCTGCAAATCCAGCTGGAACAGGACCAGAAACGTTTGGTTTTGAAAAAGGTAGTTTTGATCTTGTTTTGGGCGATGGAGCAGTTATTGATGCAACACAATGTGATGGAGCAAATGCAGCGCAGGCAACAGAAGGGATTATTCCTTTTCAAACGCTAGGCATTGATGCGGAGGTCGCGCGTGATGGTTGGGGGAATTTTTTAACTTATCAAGTGAGTCCTGTTTTTACACAAGATATGTATGGTGACCCAGCGCCTTTTCCACCTGCAGCAGTTCCTGCGCCAGCACCGCCTCTTATACATGCCAAATGTCGTACAACTGACTGGATTGAGGGTATTTCAACAATTGATATTGGGGCAGGTGTTTTGCAGTTGCAAGGCGGGCGTAATACAGCTCTACAAAAAGCACGGTTTTGTTGTATTCAGCCAGCAGGTACTGAATCCCAAGTTTATGCTACACCAGCGCCAGCGGTAAATAGCCCTTCTTTGATTTTTGTGCCGGATATAATACCGGTTGGTTGGTATGATTATGCAAATTTTGTTTCTGATCCTAATGATATTGCGGATCCTGTTTCTGGTGGTGTAAGTCAAACTTTCTATAACAATAGAGTTTATGGTGGAGGTATAGGTAACTTTGGCCACACGGATATGGTGGTTTATGCCCTTATCAGTCACGGTAAAAACGAAGCTGGTGCTTATTTAGTGAATGGAACAAATAACAGGCAGCCTTTGAGCATTGGGTTGTCTGAAATTGTAAACGCAAATCCAGTAAATCAAAATATTTACGATATTCCCCATGATAGTTCGAGCGATAATACTTTTTATGATGACATCGTGTCGTGGCAAACACAAAGTAATTTGATGGCACGCCTAAATCGCGATAGTTGCGCGACTCCTTAAAGGTAAAATTTATGAAGAAAAATATACAAAAATATAAAAATTGTGAAAAAGGATTTACTCTTATTGAGATGGCGATTGCGATGGTAATTCTATCTTTATTAATTGGATTTGCGACAGTAGCCTTCTCGGGATTGTTACGTCGTAATTTTGAACAAAAAACTTTTGCTGATATTGAAATTGTTGCAGATGCAATCGCGGTTTATGCCCAAAAACATATGCGCGTTCCATGTCCTGCTGATCCTCTTCTTGTCACAGGGCCTATTGTCGGGCGCGAACCTTTTGGTGCAGAACGAGGCAGTGCGCCATCAAACGGAACAGCTTTTGGGGCGTGTAATAGTATTAATGCTGCGGAAGGTATTATACCTTTCGCGACATTGGGGTTGCCGCTACGTATGGCAAAGGATCGTTTTGGGAATTTTATAACATATCGCGTTTCTGTTACATCATCCCTAAGACCAGTGGACGCCTCCGCTATGCCTATTAATAATTGGTGTATGACGGAGCCATATTGGTATGCGGATACGGATAATAGTGGAGCTTCAGATTCTTACGTGAATAGTGCGAAAGCAGCGTTCTGTTGTGGTACTTTTGTAAACGCTGGTTTATTATTAGGTGTAACAGGCGATGTTGTTATTCAAGGATCTTATGAAACAGATCCTGCTGTGGCAGGAGGAAGCAGGTCGCTTCCTAATTTAACACGTTCTGAAGACATAACAATCAATGGTGTTTTAACGGGGGTTGGATTTAATTCAACGGAATATACAGCCGTGAATACACCACCATCTGTTATCAATAATCTACCACCATCGTTTCTCGACTTAATAAATGGAGAGGTTGGTTTGGGTGCAACTGTTCCGCCATCATTTCCTGCTTATGTTTTGGTAAGTCATGGTAAAAATGGTTCTGGGGCTTATAATGCCTCAACTGGTATACGTGGGGCTGATAATGGCAGTGCAGCAGAACAAGAAAATACTGACAATGATTTTGACTTTTTTGCATCTGATAGAACCGCACCATTGTTAGCAGGCGCTGGGAATCAACGCCTTGATTATGAAATTATAGATGACCTTGTTTTTTGGCAAACGCCATCACAGATTTTAGGTCGTATAGGAGGTGTTTCATGCAGCAGTCCCTGACGAGTACAAAAGACTATAATAGCCAAAGCGGTATTTTTCTTATAGAGTTAGCTTTAGTCATGCTGGTTGTTGGCTTTGCTATTGTGGTGAGTATTCCACTTTATAACTCCTATGTGCAACGCAACGCACTTATTGAAACAAACAAACGTATTGATTTTATTGCCAAGGCTATATCAAGCTACTCACAAGTGCGTTTTAGGGTTCCTTGTCCAGCCAACCCAACGCCTGTTGCAGGAACGCAATATGGTTTAGAGCGTGTATCCTGTCGTCTTGGCGCGCCCTCTCTGCGTCATGGTATTATTCCTTACCGTACGTTAGGAATTCCTGAACAATACGCAAAAGATGCATACGGTAATTTTTTTA
This sequence comes from Alphaproteobacteria bacterium, assembly GCA_018608245.1. GTDB lineage: Bacteria > Pseudomonadota > Alphaproteobacteria > Micavibrionales > Micavibrionaceae. The sequence continues at coordinate 4,650 of JABAZY010000019.1, forward strand.
CGTACGTTGTGTCGCCTTCTTTTACCGTTGATAATCGTTTAACAAATCCGCCCAAACAAGTTCACCTTCGTTTGGCTCATTTGGTAGCTGATAATAATTATGCGCTGTTACCTAAAGCTAATTTCTGCGCACCTATTGACTTCCTACCTGCGGACATCAACACAGATATAACAGTTATTCAGGACGGTAATCCTCTTATCACACAACCTCGTGACTCAAACCCCATAGCAGCCTCTGTTGTAAGAACGATAGGGCCAGATCCAAATTCTAGCCGTACCGTTGGTGGTAACGTGGTTTCAAATAGAGATATTAATGTGACAGCGGTCGCGGTCGCTATTATAAGCCATGGAGAAAATAGAAATGGAGCTTATCAATCAAGTGGCGCACAAAGTCCTGCTAGCCCAGTAGGTACTGCAGAACAAATTACGAGTAATAATGCCAATAATACTGTTGAAACAGAATTTCAAACTTCTCAAGGTGGCGGCGCTAACGATTATGATGATATCGTAAAATTCTATACGCAAGATGAAATTTATGCCCAATCAGGCAACAATTCGTGCGAATACTTGTAATTATATTGAAAATTAAGCTAAAATTAACATATTATTTGTAAAATTATAGGTGAATGGCTTATATTTATGTTAAATTTTATGAGTTTAACTTTTAATTTTCATGGGGTAAACAGAATGAAAACGTTTAAAGATCAGCGTAATATCAAGTGTCAGCAATCAGAATCAGGATTTGTTATTTTCGTGATTCCTGTAATATTGGTGCTGTTTGCATTTTTTGTCTCATCAATTATGAGCGATACGAAGCCAAATAGCTTTTACTTTGAAACGGCAACTCAGTCTAAGTTGGAAAAAGTAAGAGTTGCTTTAGCTGCCTACACACATCGTAATTATCATGTCCCTTGCCCAAGTAATCCTGCGTCACCACGTACAGGAGCAGCTATTGTCTTAGGACAAGAAGATCGAGTGGCTGCGACAGGTGAGTGTAATAGTAATATGGGTATTTTACCCTTTAGAGAATTAGGCTTAACAGAAGATCACGCCAAAGATGAATGGGGTAACTTTGTTACTTATAAGGTCAGTCCAGATTTTGCACGCGATGTAGATGTGGCAAGTTTCCAAGAAATTGGCGATGCTGCTGACCCTTTAATTGTTGCTAAAACAGATAGTGGTGCTTCTTACTTACATCAAATATGTCGTACAGATAGTTGGATGAACGATAGTGGTAGCACAACATATATAAAAACTGATGGTAGTAATGGAACGTTTGATGGACGTAACTTTAATAAAAATATTTATAAAGCAAACTTTTGTTGTCCGTCAAATGTAACGGGAGCGAGTACGGCATCATTTAAAGCCGAAGATCAGCAACCGGATGTTGGGCAGACAACGTCTAATCTAAGAGATGAGAATGGTATAGTTCAAAATGCAATCATTATGGGCATTGAACCTTTGGATCTTGATATGGCTCTGTTTGATGAGACTAAACAATATTATAGCGGTACTTACTCTGATGGATCGACCCGTACGAGAACGGCTGGCGAAAGAATAAGCGATAAAAACCGTTGGAATGCGGGTAAAACATTAGATTATAATGATGGTTTTGTACCTTTTATAGATGCTAGTGGTAATCTACAAGATTTAGGTAAAGGCTTTGGTGTTCTTAGGACTTACACTTCTGGAGGAGTTACAAGAAGAGACGACCACTCAGGGAAATACTCCTGGCAAGGAGCAGCTTTTGACATCCAAACCTCAGACGCATTAAAAGTCCGTGATATGACCCTTGCTATGAGTGATATTGGAACAAACAATTGGCAAAAGCCGGTGCAAGTTTCAATGGATGTGGTTGTTCTTGAGGATGCGGATAGTAACCCAGCAACACCCAAGACAGAAAAAATAATAACAAATGTGTCCATGGTTCTTATTAGCCCCATCGCAGATGGTGTTAGTCTAGGTTCACCTAAATATGGTGTTGGTGATTTTAAAATTGGTTTAGACATGTTTACTGGAAATGGAACAGAAGAAGGATTGTTTCATCCAGGCGTAGATTCTGCATATACGGGATCTATGCATATGCATCCAGCAGCATTGCCATCATCCACAGCGGTTACTTTCTTTAACGATAATAAAACTAAATTAATGAATGCGTTAGCTAGGAATGGGCTAACACTAAATGATGTGAGTATTGGAAAATTAAAAGTAAACACAACGCATACGTCTATGGGATTCAGTGTTATTTCTTATGGTTCAGGTGCCACACCTGTTGATACAGACTTACGTGGTGAGAATGAAGCAGGAGATAGAATTTTGCCAGTACGTGGTAGCGTAAGCGGTGGAGCTTCTTATCAAACCGCTGACCAAACCCATAGTAATACAACGCCTGTAGATCAAGATTTTGAAGCGCCGGCTTATGTATTAATTAGTCATGGTGCAAATGGTGAAGGAGCTTACCTTGCTGGTGGTGCACAGATCGATAATATCTTACCTGCAAATGAAAACATATCAGAGCAAATTAATTTTACAGATGTAGACCGTTACCGCACAATGCGTAAGATTGCGGGACAAACGACACAAAACACTTTTGATGATATTGTCATATGGGATTCACAAATCACACTTTACAATTCATTACGTAATGGTACATGTGAATCATCACAAACATTGTAGAGGGATATTTTAGATTAAATTGTGATTTGTCATTGATAGAAAAGCCCATTGCTACGTCAGTAGTTATACTATCGATTGGACCGGTTTTTCCTACAATAACGCTAATTATTACAGCGTTATGGACCTCAAGCTTTCTTGTCTTCTTTTTTGTCATCCTTCTTTTCTTCTTTCTTATCATCCTTCTTCTCCTCTTTCTTATCTTCTTTCTTCTCATCTTTC
>JABAZY010000019.1:7553-90771 GCA_018608245.1 Alphaproteobacteria bacterium
TCAACTTCACGTGGTTCTCTACCAGTGAAGATACGGAGCCTTTTATCTTCAATTTTATTACCTAGAACCATTGACTAACTTTTTGTGGTAAGTGCTGGCACTTAATGTATTGACAAGCCTGTTTTAGTGATCTATTGTAACACTTCATTAAAACAAAAGGTTGTAATATGAAGCGTCGTGAGCCTGTGAGGGCAGATTTGAATAATGAACTTTATAAAGCTATTCTCCTCCTCCAGACTCCAAAAGAGTGTAAGGATTTCTTTGGAGATCTTTGTACACCAGCTGAGTTAGAGGCATTAGCGGACCGTTGGCAGGTTGCTAAAATGCTTATTGATGAGACACCTTATAGAACTATTAGCGAAAAAGCTGGTGTAAGCGTTACAACAGTTACACGTGTTGCACGGTGCCTTAACTATGGTGAGAGCGGGTATAAAAGAATTTTAAAACGGTTAGGTTTATTATGATTAATGATGAAAAACGGTTAAAGTTAGCTATACAAAAGTCGGGTAGGTTAGCTGATGAGTCTCGCAAATTATTAGAAAAATGCGGAATCAATTTATTGAAAAGTAAAGATCAACTTTTCTGTAGGGCACAGAATTTCCCTTTGGATGTCTTTTTTGTGCGCGATGACGATATTCCAACGTTTGTGGCCTCTAATGCGTGTCATATTGGTATTATAGGTCAAAATGTTTTGTTTGATGAGCAAATTAAGTTACCTAATCAAAAAATTAAAGATATTATAACGATTACTGAACTTGGGTTTGGGCAATGTCGATTATCTATTGCGGTGCCAAACGGTTTTGAATATGAGAATATAAAGTCCTTGGATGGAAAACGAATTGCGACATCTTACCAAGGGTTGCTTTCAAAGTTTTTGCAAGATCGTAGTATTAATTGCGAAATTGTTTCTATGCAGGGCGCGGTTGAAATTGCTCCACGTATAGATATGGCTGATGCAGTTTGTGATCTGGTATCTACTGCAGCGACTTTAACAATGAATGGATTGAAAGAAGTGGAAACTGTTTTAGAAAGTCAATCCGTGTTGGTGCGCAATAATAGTATGGGGCAGGCGCAAGAAGAATTATTGGCGCGTCTCATGTTACGTTTGCAAGGTGTCTTAACCGCTAGATCTAGCAAGTATGTAATGTTGCACAGTCCTGTTGATAGGCTGGAAGAGATTAAGGGTGTTTTACCTGGTTCAGAATCTCCAACGGTTTTATCATTACAGGGGCGTGATGACTTAGTGGCTGTACATGCAGTCTGCAATGAAGGGGTTTTCTGGGATACGATGGAAGATTTAAAAGCTAAAGGCGCTAGCTCTATTCTCGTTATTCCGATTGAAAAAATGTTGGGTTAAACAGATGAAACAAGTTATTTGGAATGATTTAGATGCGTGTGATATTGCAAAGCTGTTGAAAAGACCAACATTAGCGCGAGATGGTGATGTAAGAAACATTGTGTCTTCTATTCTAGAGAGCGTTCGTGGTGAGGGTGATGAAGCCGTTAAAAGCTACACGCAACAATTTGACAACGTTGTACTAGACTCTCTTAACGTCGATCAAGCAGAGCAGGATCTTGACGCAGATATTTGTAAATCTATTGAGACTGCTTATCAAAATATATTTTCTTTTCATGAAAAACAGGGGTTTAAGGATTTCAGTGTCAAAACGATGGACGGTGTGACGTGCCAACGTATTATTCGTCCGATTGATCGTGTAGGGCTTTATGTGCCAGGTGGAACAGCTCCGTTAGTGTCTACAACTTTGATGTTAGGGATTCCTGCGCAATTGGCAGGGGGCGCGCAAGTGGCAATGTGCACACCGTGTGATCGAGATGGTAATATCAATCCTTATATTTTATATGCGGCTAAACTATGCGGTATTACAAATATATATCGCGTTGGAGGTGCGCAAGCTATTGCGGCGATGGCATACGGTACGCAAACGATTTCTAAAGTGGATAAAATTTTTGGTCCTGGTAATGCCTATGTAACTGAAGCCAAAATGCAAGTAACTCAAGCCGTTAACGGTACAGCAATTGATATGCCCGCTGGACCATCAGAGGTTTGTGTTATTGTTGATGATAGTACTAATCCAGTTTTTTCTGCGGCAGATTTATTGTCACAAGCTGAACATGATGTGATGTCACAAGTTGTTCTGATCAGTACATCAAAGGAAATAACAATAGCAATTGATTCTGAAATTCAAAAACAACTAGAAATGTTAACGCGTAAAGATATTGCAAAAAAATCTATAGAAAATAGTGTTTCAATTTTAGCTAAGGACATAGAGGAAGCGGTTAAAATTTCCAATATTTACGCACCTGAGCATCTTATTTTGTGCTTTGATTCTGCTATCCAATATGTAGAAAAAATTATTAATGCAGGATCTATCTTTCTTGGACAGTGGACACCTGAGTCTGCGGGGGATTATGCTAGTGGTACAAACCATGTTTTACCAACCTATGGTTATGCTCGAATGTATTCAGGTTTAAGTGTTGAAGCGTTTCAGAAAACGTTAAGTGTTCAAGAAATTACGCAGAAAGGATTACAGAATTTGGGATCAACGGTTGAAACATTAGCTGAATTAGAGGGGCTTGGTGCTCACGCTAATGCTGTTTCTGTGAGGTTACAAGATTTATCATGATAGACGATTATATAACATTTATGAAAAAAGTTTTAGTTCCGTGTGCTAATAAAATTCTGCTCGAACATTTCGAGATATATTGTGAAGGTAAGGATATTGGCATTGAAATAAAGTCTGATAATACGCCCGCTAGCCATGCGGATCTTAAAACAGAGGAAGCTTTACGTTTACTTATTAAAGAAAGATATCCAAATCATGGTATTTGGGGTGAAGAGCTTGGTGCAGAAAATATTGAGTCAGACTATGTTTGGGTGCTTGATCCTCTTGATGGAACACGAGAATTCCTTGCTAAGAAAAAGGGATGTTTTGGAACCTTGATTGGATTGCTATATAAAGGAAAACCTGTTGCAGGTAGTATCAGTGATCCTATTAATAGTAGGCTATGTATCTCTAATGAAAATAAATCCATTGCCATAGAAACATCTTTTATAAAGGATAGTGTAATAGCGTGCACCAATCCTTCAGGTATGTTTAAAACTATGGATTCACTAAGAAGTATTCAATCTATTGAAAGTGCTGCTCTTATTTTTAAAACGCATTTGAACTGTCTTGGTGTTTATGGTGTTATTGATGGTGGTATAGATGCTGTGATTGAGAACGATCTAAGTTTGCATGATATTGTGGCGCTCATTCCTGTTTTGAAAAATGCTAACGCAGTAGTTTTAGACTTTCAAGGTAATAATTACGGTTTAATGACATTTGATTTGTTAGGTAATAGAAAGTTTGGCATTATAGCTGCTAGTAACGTTGATCTGGCGCAAGAAATTTTATCCAACTTTCAAGAGCAGGAGGCTGCGTGATGTCTATTTTATCTCGTGCAAGAGCTGATATTGTGGCGATGAAAGGATATTCTTCTGCCCGATCACTGTACAAAAAGAAGCCAGGTATGGTGTTTTTAGATGCAAATGAATGTCCTTATGAGCCGTTTATTGGTGCAGAAAATTTGTCACGTTACCCTGATCAACAACCACAAGAATTGATCGATGCTCTATGTCGATTGTATGATGTATCATCACGTAACTTTATGATAGGACGTGGTGCGGATGAAATGATTGATCTGCTTGTCCGTTCGTTTTGTGAAATTGGTCAGGATAACATCATCATCTGCCCTCCAACTTTTGCGATGTATGAACATTCTGCCATTCTACAAGGTATAGAAGTCAAGAAATCTCCACTGTTATCTGATTTTTCGTTAGATAGTGATGTAATCAAAAAAACAGCCGATGAAAACACTAAAATTATTTTTGTATGCTCACCAAATAATCCAACAGGTAATGTCATGGATAGTGAGGCTATCAAAGACTTATGTGCGTATTTCAAAAATAAATCTCTTATTGTGGTAGACGAAACTTATGCTGAGTTTGCAGGCGTTAACCTTATTCCTGAAATTGAAAATCATTCTAACTTAGTGGTGGTAAGAACTCTTTCAAAGTCTTATGCAGCAGCAGGTTTACGGTGTGGGGTGGCTATAGCGCAGACTGATATTATTGATCTTTTACTTAAAATCCTTCCGCCTTACCCCTTGCCACAACCAATGGTACAAACAGCGCTACAAATTTTAAAACCAAAAAATTTACAACGGTTGACACATAAGCGAGAAGAGCTTTTGCGTATTAAAGAAACGTATATAACGTTTTTAGAAAGCTTGGATGACGTTAAGAAAATTTTTCCATCTGATGCAAACTTTATACTTCTTCATGTTAAAGATGCGGATCTATTTGTAGAAAAATGTTTATGTGAAAATATTATTGTACGTAATCAGTCTCACCAGCCAGGTTTAAAGAATTGCATTCGAATTTCTATTGGTGCGGAAGAAGAGATGAATCGCTTAATTGCAGCTTTGCAGGGGAGTGATACTCAAAATGTATATGATGATCGTGTGGCTTCCATTAAACGAAAAACCAAAGAAACAGCGATATCAGTTTATATTAATCTTGATCAAGTTACGCCTCTTCGTATTAATACAGGAGTACCATTTTATGATCATATGTTGGAGCAAATTGCAAAGCATGGTGGGTTTTCTCTTGTGTTGGAATGTGAGGGTGACCTAGATATTGAAGCTCACCACACGGTTGAAGATTGTGCAATTGCGCTTGGGCAAGCTTTGAAACAAGCACTTGATGATAAGCGCGGCATAGGCCGTTATGGTTCACATGAGTTAATTCTGCCGATGGATGAAGCACAAGCAAAAGTGGCAATCGATTTAGGCGGACGATTTTACTTAAAATTTGAAGGCGACTTCCCTGATACTTACGTTGGAAACACTGATAATCCTTTGCCTGTTGATATGGTGGAACATGTATTTCGTTCCTTTGCTGAGAATTTACAAGCAACGCTGCATATTTCTGTACTAGGTGAAAATACGCATCATATGGTGGAGGCGTGTTTCAAAGGAGTGGGGCGCGCCTTGCGTTACGCTATTCGTATAGAGGGCAACGATCTGCCAAGTACAAAAGGCACATTATGATTACCGTTGTTGATAGTGGTGGAGCAAATATTGCCTCTGTGATGTTTGCATTGGAGCGGTTGGATGTGGCAGCGTCACTCAGCGTTAATGCGGATGAAATTTTTAATGCAGAGCGCGTTATTTTGCCCGGTGTTGGTACGGCTGAGGCTGCTATGAAGCAATTACAAAAATTGAATCTTATTGAGTGTATTCAGTCATTAACCCAACCTGTGCTTGGTATTTGCTTAGGCATGCAGTTGTTATTCTCGTATTCTGAAGAAGGTGATGTTGATATGTTGGATATTATCCCTGGTCAGGTCAAACACCTTAAGCCCGCGTCTAATAAAACGATTCCACATATGGGTTGGAATAACGTATCTGTACAATTTCACCCTTTGCTGAATGAGGTGCCAGAGGAGAGTTTTTTCTATTTTGTGCATAGCTATTACGCGCCTGAATGTGATTATACGATTGGTACTTGTAATTATGACGACCCGTTTTCTGCGATCGTGGCAAAGGATAATTTTATGGGGTGTCAATTTCATCCTGAACGTTCAGGTAAGGTAGGCGCACAAATTTTAAAGAACTTTACGGAGATAAAATTATGATTATTTATCCAGCGATTGACCTTATAAATGGAGAGTGTGTTCGTTTACACAAGGGTGATTTTGCACAGAAAACGACATATAACGCCTCACCTATAGAAACTGCACAAGATTATAAAAATCAAGGAGCAGAGTGGTTGCATTTAGTTGATTTAGACGGTGCACGTGATCCAGAAAATCGGCAAATAGAAATAATTTGCGAAATCATAAAAAACTGTGGTCTTAAGATTCAAACTGGAGGTGGTGTCCGTGGATTGAAGGATGTAGAAATACTTTTAAACGCAGGCGCGAGTAGAGTTGTGATAGGAAGCCTTGCTGTTAAAAATAAAAAAGAGACAAAAAATATTTTTCAAACCTTTGGTGCGGATCAAATTTGTCTTGCGACCGATATTATGCCGCAAAAAGATCAATATATGATTGCGGTGTCTGGCTGGCAGGAAGAAAGTGCTATCACATTGAATAGCCTTATTGAAGATTATTTAGATGTTGGGTTAAAACATATCTTATGTACAGATATCTCACGTGATGGCACAATGTCGGGGTGTAACATTGAGCTTTACAAAGATGTTCAGAAAAAATTTTCACATATTAATGTACAAGCTTCTGGTGGTGTAAACTCTTTGGAAGATATTTGTTCTCTTGATACAGCAGGTGTCATTATTGGTAAAGCCCTCTACGAAGGTGCATTCACCGTTAAACAAGCGTTGGAGGTGTCTGATGCTGACTAAACGTATTATTCCTTGCCTTGATGTGAAGGATGGCCGTGTGGTGAAGGGGGTGCAATTTCGTAACCATCGTGATATGGGGGATATTTTAGATTTGGCACAGCGTTATACTGATGAAGGCGCAGATGAACTCGTGTTCTATGATATTACGGCTAGTAGTGATGGTCGCACTGTGGATAAAAGCTGGGTACGAAAGGTCGCACAGATCATTGATATTCCATTTTGTGTTGCTGGTGGTATTCGCAATGTAGATGACGCGCGTAAGATTTTAAATGATGGGGCGGATAAAATTTCTGTTAACTCTCCGGCGTTGGAGCGTCCAGATTTTATCACCGAGCTTGCTAATACGTTTGGTAGGCAATGTGTTGTGGTTGGAGTGGATAGTCGCCAAGAAAATGGAAATTATATTGTCTATCAATATACAGGGGATGAAACTAAAACCATAAAATCAAAGCATGAAACATTAACGTGGGTACAGCGTGTACAAGATTTGGGGGCAGGTGAAATAGTTTTAAACTGCATGAATCAAGATGGTGTACGGCAAGGCTATGATTTAAATCAGCTTAAAGCTGTGCGAGAAGTGCTTACAGTTCCACTTATTGCTTCGGGTGGCGCGGGTGAAGAAAATCATTTTAAAGATGTTTTTGAAAAAACAGGTGTAGATGGCGCGTTAGCGGCATCCGTTTTTCACAGTGGCCAAATACCTATTTTAGACTTAAAGTGCTATTTGAAAAGCCAAAATATACAGGTACGATTATGATTGATATAAATGAATTAGATTGGGATAAGGGCGATGGGTTGCTGCCCGCAATTATTCAAGATGCCGATAATTTACGCGTTTTAATGCTAGGTTATATGAGTAAAGAATCTATGGAAAAAACGTTAAAAACCAAGCGTGTGACATTTTTTAGCCGTTCGAAGCAAGCAATTTGGATTAAAGGTGAAACGTCTGGAAACTTTCTTGATTTTATATCCGTAGATATTGATTGCGACAAAGATACTATTTTAATTAAGGCGTTACCGCAGGGGCCTACTTGTCATACAGGTACTCAAACCTGTTTTAACGATGAGAATGGCGCATCTATACAGTTTTTGAAAACACTCTCTATGCTTATCAATCAGCGTAATAAAAACCGTCCTGAGGGTAGTTACGTTACAACGCTCTTTGAAGAGGGGAAGAGTCGTATCTCACAAAAAGTTGGTGAGGAGGGGGTAGAGCTAGCCTTAGCGCATATGAAAGATGATAGAGATGAAATTTTAAATGAGTCGGCTGACTTAATCTTTCATATGATGGTGCTATTAGAAAATTCAAATTTAAGCATTGATGATGTGTGTGAAATCTTAGAAAAAAGGCATAACGTAAACGAAGAATAGTTAACGACAAAATGTCAGCGCTATTGATTAAGTTCGCGGAATTGAAACCAATTTGTTCTTTTGTTCGTCCCAAAGCTTTAAGCGAGTACATTGCAAGCTCTCGTAGAAAGTCAGTTTGCTTATGTCTTTCAGTATGGGTTTGTCATTCATACAATCTTGAAGTTTGTAATTTGGTATTTGGCTACATAAATGGTGAATATGGTGGAGGCCTACATTGCCAGCAAACCATTGTAGAACCTTTGGGAGGGCGTAGTAAGAACTACCATTTAAAGCAGCTTCTTGAGTGCTCCAATTTTCATTTCTTTCCCAATAGGCGTCTTCAAACTGGTGCTGGACAAAGAATAACCAGCCTCCAACCCACGATGTCACAAGCAGAATTGGTAAGTAAATAGCGATAAGTGTTCCAAATCCTATTATAAGAGATAAGGTTCCGAAAAAAATGACAATAGATAGATTAGTAAGCATAATGCTTTTCCAAATCGAGCGGACTGGCAGCGTCTGGTAGTTCTCATGAAATTTTGTTATTTGATTAAAGGGAATACGCTGAGCGATAATCATATAAATAGGTGTTCCTAGAATGAGAAGAAAAAGCGGATTGCGGTAAATTCGGTAGATTATTTTTCTCTTGTTCGATAAAGCCTGATATTCGCGCACAGTTATTGTATCAATAGCACCAATGCTACGACGATCTAGATCTCCAGATGTTGCGTGATGTTTATTGTGCGCGCGTCGCCAAAAATCATAAGGCGTGAAAGTTAAGATGCTAAGTATACGACCTGTCCAGTCATTTGCCTTTTTAGAATTAAAAAATGATCTATGCCCGCAGTCATGTTGAAAAATGAAAATTCTGACCAGAAGACCTCCCGTTGGTATCGCGAGAAGGGCGGTAATCCAATAAGAAATATTTATGCTGAAAAACATAAGGCCACAAGCCACGGTAAATAGCGCGAGCGTAGTTGTGAGCTGAAAGATGCTACGCTTAGCATCTGCTCCTTTATAAGTTTTACAATGTGCGGCAATATCCTTCATAGATACTGAAGGTGGCTCACTAATTGTATCTGCCATACTATAATTATTTAGTTTCATTCAATTTTTCCTAATATTTTCAATATTCTAATGAATAGTGCCGTTTTAGGCTACAGTGAAGTATTAATGTCATGACTTATTAACAGGTTACAGCTTAATATGAAACTTTCTTAAGGTATAAGTGTCACACATATTAGTTAAATCTACAAAATAGATGATATTTTTTCCAAGGAGTTTATAGTTATAGGCGTCTTATAGTTAAAAGGAGCGCCAATGGACGATCTGGACGATGATGAATTGATAGCCAAAGCCCGCTCTGGTGATGCCTGCGCGTTTGAAAGCTTGGTGAACAGGCATTATATGACCATGTTTAAAATGGCGTTTAAGTGGTGCGGTAACCGAAATGACGCAGAGGACATTACGCAAGATGCCTGTATTAAGCTAGCACGAGGGCTTGATAGCTTTAAGGGGGGATCAGCGTTTACGAGTTGGCTTTATCGATTGGTTATTAATGCGGGTAAGGATTGGTACAAAAAGCATAATCGCCACCCGTCAAACCCAGATGCGCTTGAAACGGCTTCCACAAAGAGTAAAAGCGAAGAGAAACTTTATACCAAACAAGTATTAGAAGCGGTCTATAAGCTTCCTGAGGGGGAGAAAGACGCCCTAATATTGGTCATGAGTGAGGGGCTATCACATAAAGAAGCCGCGCAGATTTTGAAGGTTAAGGAAAGTACAGTCTCATGGCGTATCCATGAGGCGCGCAAGAAATTAAGCGCGCAATTTGATAAGGAGAAAAGCTATGGATGAAGCACAGCTAAAGAAAATATTAGAGAATATGGACACTCCAGAGCCAGATCAGAATGCTAAAAAACGCGCTGTAAACCTTGCTATGGCTGAGTTTGAGCAAACAAGCCAAGAAAAATCAAAAAAATTCCAAGGATTTGGGATTCTCGCTCGTCTTATGGGTAACAACAACCTAAATGACAGGAGTAATTCAATGGAAAAGAGAACAAAAAAGAGATTTATTTACGGCGGAACAGCCACCGCCTTGGCGATTGTGCTGATGACAGGTGTTAGTTATATGCAGTTGGAGGAGAAAACGGGGACTTTAGCAGTTCAATCTGCTCAAGAGGTAAATGTTGATGCGGCAGATTTTTCTGTAGCGGAAAGCAAATCAGTGCCTGTTCCAATAGGTTCGCCAAAAGGGCGCCCTATGGCGAGTGCTGACTCAACCGCGAGTAATAAAGCTCAACCTTTAGACCGTTGGCGCCGTATGCAAGAAGAGCGTTTACCTAGCGCTCCTGGAACGAGTGAGGCTTCTCAAGCATATACGCAAGCTATTGAAAATGTGAATAGACAAAATGCTGAATCTGCCGTGCGCAGTTCTCAATCTTCTGCGCCTATACCGATGGGGCAGGCAAAAAGAAAAATAACTTCGGGTAACACGAAGTTCAGTGATCATGTTATCAATGAGGAAGATCCGCTTACTAGATGGCGTGCTATGCAAGAAGAGAGACTTGCGTTAATGAAAGCTAGTCGTGATAAGTTTGAGGGTTTTAAAGTTAATCCGATTAAGCTTGTTAGTGCTGAACCCGTTTCAACATTTTCTGTTGATGTGGATACGGCAAGTTACAGCTTTATGCGTCGTCAACTGAACAATGGCGTTTTACCACAAAAGGACTCAATACGTGCGGAGGAGCTGATTAATTATTTTGATTATAGCTATCCATTGCCAGAGAGTAGGGAGCAACCTTTTAAGCCAACTGTTGTCGTTACTGGAAGCCCATGGGCAGAAGGTAAGAAGCTGATGCATATTGGTATCAAAGGCTTTGATGTTCAAGGCGAGCGTCCAAAAAGTAATTTGGTGTTCTTGCTGGATACGTCAGGGTCGATGAATGCACAAGATAAGTTACCGTTAGTTAAAAATTCACTGAAGCTAATGTTAGATAACATGAATGACGAAGACACAATTTCAATCGTTGCTTATGCAGGATCTGCTGGAACAGTTTTGGAGCCTACGAAAGCGAGTGAAAAAGGTAAGATCATTGCGGCGTTAGACCGTTTAAGTTCGGGCGGATCAACAGCAGGGGGCGCTGGCATTAATTTGGCTTACCAACTGGCTGAGCAAAGCTTTGATAAAGATGCCGTTAATCGCGTTATCCTTGCGACGGATGGTGATTTCAATGTTGGAATTCGTGACCGTGAAGAGTTGAAAAATTTTGTTGAGCGTAAACGTGATACAGGTATCTTCTTATCGGTACTTGGTTTTGGTCAAGGTAATTACAATGACCATATGATGCAAACTTTGGCGCAAAATGGAAACGGTGTTGCTGCTTATATAGATAATTTGAATGAAGCACGTAAGCTGCTTGTGCAGGAAGCGACATCATCATTATTCACGATTGCGAAGGATGTTAAAATTCAAGTTGAATTTAATCCTAAAACTGTCGCTGAATACCGTTTGGTTGGATATGAAACACGCGCTCTTCAACGTCAAGACTTTAATAATGATAAAGTAGACGCTGGTGACATTGGTGCAGGACATACGGTGACGGCTATCTATGAAATCACACCAGTTGATAGTGAGAACAAAAGCGTTGATCCGCTTCGCTATGGTGATGAGGTTGATGCACCAGAAGTGAATGAAGATTTCTCTGGTGAGTATGCATTTTTGAAAGTTAGATATAAGCTTCCAAAAGAAGATAAATCTAAATTACTAACGACTTCAATCACGGGGGATAATCAACTTAAGAAAGATGATATGAATTCTGTCTCAACAGATGATGTTCAATTTGCAACAGCCGTCGCTGGTTTTGCACAACTGTTAAAAGGTGGAGAGCATACAGGCGACTTTACTTATGATGATGTCGTTGAAATGGCGAGTGAAGCAAAAGGCGATGACCCGTTTGGTTACCGCGCAGAGTTTGTTAACCTGGTACGCTTAGCTGAATCTGCAAGTGACATGTAATAGAAATTTAGTAGTCAAAATAAATTTAAAAGCCAGCTTGTATTAGCTGGCTTTTTTTTAAGTTAATTTGTGACAATTACCTTTTTCGATGCTTGATTGTTTACGTCTGATATTATCATCTTCTTGTACGCTTAATGGTGTGCGGTCAGGTGATAATTTTTTCACGCTAATGACTTTAAATTCTAGAACATCTGTTGCACTAAGTAATTCCGCTGTGATTTCCTGTTCGCCTATCTTATCGCGCTTGCCACGAGGTTTATTAGGGGCGGCCCATAAAGGTTCATTCCATTTAAGTGTGTCGCCAATTTGGGGAGCGGAGCAGGGAGTCCATTTCTGTGCGTCAGTCATACTTATTATTTACCTTTATTTTTCTTTTTTTCAAGTTTAAGGGCTTTTTTCTCAGCGGGGGTACGGCTTGGTTCTTTTTTAACGTTTTTCTTTGAATCTTGTGATTTAGCCATCTTTTTATCTCCTGATAAAATATTTAGGGGTGAATTAGGATGATATAGCAATAAGGGCTAGCCTACTAAGGAAATAATAATGGCTTTATATATCACTTTATAGCAAAAAATATTCCCTTTTCCTTGGTTTATATGGCATAAGCTCCGATACAAACAATAAACCTATGTAGGAACTATGCTCAATATTACTGATCTTAGCTATCAAATCGGCCCGCGCACTATTATCGAGAATGGTAATATCTGTGTGATGGATGGTTGGCGCGTGGGCGTTATTGGCCATAATGGCGCTGGTAAATCAACCTTATTTAAGCTGATATCGGGTGATTTGCAGGCTGATGGTGGCTTGATTAGCATTAGTGCAGGCCAAAATATGGGGATGGTACGTCAGGACATGCCTGAAACAGACGATCCGTTGTTAGATGTTGTTTTGGCCGCTAACGTAGAAATGGCTGATCTGTGGCATAGAGCAGAGACTGAAACCGACGGAAACAAAATTGCAGAAATTTACCAACGCCTTGATGATATAGGGGCTTATAGCGCGCCTGCCAAAGCATCAATGCTTTTAACGGGACTTGGGTTTAAAGAGGAAGAGCTTCAGATGCCTTTTTCTTCTTTTTCCGGTGGGTGGCGTATGCGGGTAGCATTGGCGGCGGCATTATTTGTTGAGCCTGAAATTCTATTACTCGATGAGCCAACAAACCATTTGGATTTAGAAGCCATTATGTGGTTGGAAACTTATCTGTTGAGCTATCGTCATACGTTGATGATTATTTCGCATGACCGTGAGTTATTGAATAAATGTATTGATCACGTCATTCATGTCGACAAAATGCAGTTAACTTTATCGACAGGAAATTACGATACGTTTGAGCGTGAACGCGCACTTGCCGCAGGATTGCAACAGAAAATGCATGAGAAACAAGACGCGGCGCGTGCGCACATGCAAGCTTTCGTTGATCGTTTTAAAGCGCAAGCTAGTAAAGCACGCCAAGCACAAAGCCGTATGAAGGCTCTTGAAAAAATGGATATTGTTGACGCGGTTATTGCCGATCGTGCGATAAAATTTGTTTTTCCAAATCCGCAACAAATTCCGTCTCCGATGATTTCGATTAATCATGCAAATGTTGGTTATGATGAAGGTCAACCGATCTTAAAAAATATTCACCGTAACATTGATAATGATGATCGTATTGCGTTGTTGGGCGCGAATGGTGAGGGTAAATCAACCTTGATGAAATTGATTGCAGATCGCCTTGGTGTGATGGATGGTGAAGTTACACGATCTAATAAGTTAAAGATTGGATATTTCTCTCAGCATCAAACAGAAGAGTTAGATGTTAATTCTACGCCATATCAAGAAATGTTTGCTTTGTTTCAGGAAAAAAATGGATCAGCAGCGGAGCATCTTGTGCGTGCTAAGCTTGGTGCGTTCGGCTTCTCTCGTGATTTAGCGGATAATAAAATTAGTGCTTTAAGTGGTGGTGAAAAGGCGAGGCTGTTATTTGCTTTTATGAGTTTTGATGCACCCCATCTTCTTTTGCTCGATGAGCCAACAAACCATTTGGATATTGATGCGCGTGAGGCGTTGGTGCAGGCGCTTAACGCCTATGAAGGCGCAATCGTCATTGTTAGTCATGATCCTAACATGGTAGAGCGTGTGGCTGATCGCCTATGGTTGATTAAAGACGGGGCCTGTCAAGATTTTGAAGGTGATCTTGAGGATTATCGTAAATTTACTATTCAGGCGCGTCGTGACGAACGTAAAGAAGGTAAAAAGAAAAAAGATAAGAATGTTGAAGCGCAAGTGGTCGTTTCTGCCCCTAAAAACCCACAAGCTGTTGCCAAGCTCGAAAAGAAAATTGCTAAGTTAGAAGGTCAAAAAACTGAACTTGAAACGCTTATGAGCGCAGAAGGGTTTTATACGCAACCGCAGAATGAAATTACTAAAGAGCAAGACAACTATAAAAAATTAGTTGAAGATTTAGAAATTCTTGAGACAGAATGGCTAAAGAGCCAAAGTGAATAATAATCATTAGGAGAAATGATATGAAATTAATTGTCCTTAATTTACCACGTGATTTTGAAGAGCAAGCGCTTGCGCTGTTGTTTAAAAATATTGGTAACATCAAGTCGTGTACGCTTGTTCTTAATGAAGATACAGGCAAATCGAAAGGTTTTGGATTTGTTGAGATGGCACTTGAGCATGAGGGCAAGATTGCAATTGAGGAACTTCATGGCAGTACAGTTGGCACAAATAAAATCCGCGTTAAGCAGGCTGATTAACTGATGTACCCCTGAAATGGTAGTGGTTTAAGCTCTAGTTTTTGGGCATATATTAAGCGAATATTGCTTCATACTCATTTGCTTTAAATCCTAAATGGATAACGTTATCAAATACAAGCAAGGGGCGTTTTATTATAGATGGGTTTTCAAGGGCAATATTGACTGCCTTAGTACCATCCATTTGAGTCTGTACATCTTCTGGTAGTTTTCGCCACGTTGTCCCCCTGCGGTTAATCACCGTTTCCCAATCGTATTGCTGAATGGCAAGTTTAAGGATAGCTCTATCCGGCACTATTTTTTTATAATCATGAAACTCATAAGCAATATTATGTTGATCAAGCCACTTGAACGCTTTTTTCATCGTATCACAATTTTTGATACCATATAATTGAGCTTGAGCCATTTGGGAACCTTAAGTGTATTTGGTTTGTTTATTGTATTATTTTTATAAGCAGTTAGCAAAAAAGTGCAAGATTTTATGGAAGATAAAAAATGGGAATGGCTTGAAAGAAGTTTACATGCCTTTTGGTGGGGATATGCTTGCTCGTATTTTAGCCCTTTATCTTTATAATTTAAATAATTTACTAAACCATAACTTGCTTGGGGCGTATAATGTGCGAGTCGATTAATAATAATGAGAGGGTGTTTTTATGGATTTTGTGTATTGGGATCACAGCTTTAATAGTGTGATATTATTGAATTTGCTTATTGTCGTGGGGCTTTTTACTTGCCTACGTTTATTTTCAGGCACTATTGCTCA
Source organism: Alphaproteobacteria bacterium (assembly GCA_018608245.1). Taxonomy (GTDB): domain Bacteria; phylum Pseudomonadota; class Alphaproteobacteria; order Micavibrionales; family Micavibrionaceae. The sequence goes on from JABAZY010000019.1 coordinate 22,850, forward strand.
TATTAACGCCTCTGATGAATTGCTTAAAAAGGACAACGCGGCCTTTGGTATCACAATGGCGGGTGTTACTTTTGCAATTACAATATTATTAAGCGGCGCAATTTACGGCGATCCAGCCGGTGATATTGTTTACTCAGCCTTCTATGTTGCGGCATTTGGCGTGCTTGGTATTGTACTTATGGCACTAACACGAATTATTTTCGATAAAGTCACCTTGCCTGACATCTCTTTGCGCGATGAGATTTCCAAGGGGAATATGGCTGTAGCGATTGCAGATGCTTCAAATGTTTTGGCAGCAGCTATTATTATTCGTGCCATCATGATCTGGGTAACGGATAATTCTGCTCAAGGGGTGTTTGCTCTTTTGGCGGCCTATGTCATATCTCAAGTAATATTGACGGCAGCAACATATTGTAGACGTCTTGTATTTCCTAAACTTTATAATGGTAAAACGGTACAAGAAGAGTTAAAGAATGGTAATGTTGCGCTGGCTCTTTCCTTTGCTGGGCGTAAGATAGGGACTGCTTTTGCAATTAGTATTGCGGCAAATATTGTGGTTTATGAGGTATATGAAATTTCAACTATATTCATACCTTGGATCATTGTATCTATTGTCGCTATTCTTGTTCTTAAGCTAATTTCATACATAGCGGAGCGTATTATCTTTTTTAAGGTTAGTACAATGCGTGAGATATTAGACGATAGAAATGTGGCGATAGGCGCCTTACATGCAGTTATTTATATCTCTATGGCTATGTTGTTAGCAGGGTTATAAAGTTCCCTGAATTTGACAAATCTTCACTGACGGATTAGATATAGGCTTCTTTTAATAACAAGCGGTATACATAATGCGTATTGGAATTCTCACGACAGGGCAGATTGATGAAGATAAGAGGCTTATAGAAGCGGCTGAATCCAAGGGACATGAAGTTACCTCTCTTAAGCTTCTGAAGTGCTCTATGAGCGTTTGTCCTGATGATGCTGAGGTGTTCTATGAAGGTGAAAAAATTAATGATGCCTATGATATCATTATTCCACGATTGAACGTTTCCTACACAGATTATGGCTTGGCGATTTTGCGCCAGTTCCAAGCATTAGATGTTTATGTGACCGATACGGCTTATTCTATTGAGCTGGGTCGTGATAAGTTGCGTTGCCTACAATACCTCATGCGTAAGGGTATTCCTTTCCCTAAGACGGGTTATGCGGATTCCAAGGATGATTTCGACAATATCATTAAAACTGTTGGTGGTACGCCGTTAGTGATTAAGCTTAATGAGGGAACTGAAGGAACAGGCGTGTTCTTGGTCGATGATGTGAAGCAAGCTGAAAACATTATGGGTACTTTCAAACAATTCGACCAAGCAATCATTGTTCAAGAATTTATTGCTGAGTCAGCTGGGACTGATTTACGTTGTTTTGTTGTTGGTGATGAAATTGTCGCGACGATGAAGCGTGAATCACAAGATGGAGATTTTCGTGCGAACGTATCCTTGGGTGGACAATCATCTTCAGAGGAGCTTACTGAGGATGAAGTAGAGATTGTTCTTAAGGCATCAAAGGCTATTGGGCTGAATATCGCAGGGGTTGATCTTATCCGCTCTAACAAAGGAGCATTGGTTATTGAGATTAATGTGTCTCCAGATTTCTGTGGAGAGCAGGGGATTGAAAGCGTAACAGGCGTTGATGTTGCTGGTGCGATAATTGATTATGCTGTTAAAGGTAAAAATCGATATGACGACGGCAAAGGTGTATGGCTTCAAGATCAGAAAGTAAAAGTATAATTTTAATTGTTAACTAAAAATTATTGAGCCAGAGACTGAATCGAGCATTTGTTCGAAACCTGTAATATTATCTTTTAACGCTTTGTGTATTCAGCCTTAGAATTAGGTTTTCCAAATAGCCAACCTTGTGCTTTATCAACACCAATATCAATTAAATATTTAAGCTGTTCTTCTGTTTCAACCATCTCGGCGACCGTGGTAATATTCAAGTCTTGGCACATACGTACAAGATTCCTGACCATTGCTTCATCACGTGGGGAGACAACGGCATCACGTACATATTTTCCATCAATTTTTACGCAGTCAATATCAAGACTGTTTAAGTATTGGAAAGAAGCGGCACCTGCACCAAAATCATCCAAGCAAATTTCAAATTTTCTACCGCGTAAACGTTGTAAATAGTCATTCACTTTTTCCAAGTCACCAATATTAGTGCTTTCAGTGATTTCAAACATAAGATTTTTGGGGCTGCATTCTGTATCATCTAAAAGATCAAGCATCTTATTGAAGAAATCTTCACTTTGAATAGATTGACCTGAAATATTAACTGCAATTTTCAAATCTGGTGCGGATTTAAGATTTTTTTGTAGGTAACCAATAGCTTGTTTTAAAATCGCCATATCAATATCGGGCGCTATCCCAACATCTTCACCAAATGTAATGAGTTCAAATGGAGAGTTTTCTGAGTCAAACCTAACCAATGCTTCGTAATGACAAATTTCTTCACTGGGAATATAAATGATAGGTTGAAAATTTAGTTTAAAGTCTTGTTGCCCAATAAGACGTTTTAAACTGGTGATTTTGTCAGCATTTTCTTGTAAATAATCGTCAAAACTTTTGCTTAGATCGTCTTGGATACTATCAAGGCCTTCGGCTTCAATCTGGTTAATCGTATATATCATGGCACGTCTAGCTTCTCGCTCACTAAGAACTTCCATGTCTGCTTCGACTGTTTTACTTTTTACGCCAATATTGTTTGGGTCAAAAACACCGCGGTTAGAATTTGTTTTATTAATCAGGTTTTGAATTTTTTCTTCAATTTCATCCGATGAAATTTCTTCACCGTGAATAACACAATAACGATTTTCATCTACTTGAGATGCGGTATTACCATTGTAGGAGTCTTGTTTTAAAATCATTTGAAGGTTGTCTGTGAAGTTGACAGCGTCTTCATGCTCCATAGATTTTTTATATTCGTCAATTTTTTCAGTTTCAATGAATGTGACATCTAAGCTCTTGGAGCTTTTCTTGGCATCTTGAAAGGCTTTAATGGCAGACGCTTCAAATTGTTTTTCATCTAATAATTTAGAATCTTGATAATCGCTTGAGGCTAAAAATTCTAAAAATGATGGGGTTGCATTTAATGTTAAGAAAATATGATCATTATCAGGTAAGCACATGCCCATCATCATGGCTTTATAGGCTTTATTTGTTTTACTATTCTTGATAGATACCATGATAGGCCCTGAACGGCCTGATTTTTGAGCCCCTCTAAGGAGCGCATAAATCATGTTGGTGTCATTTGAGGTGAACAGATCATATATGTCTTTATTGTTTAGTTTCGTTGCCGTTTGTCCCGTTAAGGATTCCACCTTACCTGCTGAAAAACTGATTTTTTGATCTATCGTCACTTCAAGTAATAAATCGGAAGCAGCGAAAGAGAAAGCGACAAAACGATCTCTGTTTTCATCTTTGGAGAAGCTGGAAGTTTGTTGTGACATAATGTTTAAATGTTCTTTTTTAATGATTAATCGGCTGCAATAGAAATTAGATTAGAATGAGTGTATTCAGCGCAATAATTGATCAGCTTCGTTATATTGGCTTTTAGTTTATCGTAGTTTTTACTTTTCTCATAGGTTTCTTCGTTTAAATAAAGCGAACGGCAAATTTCAATTTGTAGGCTGTGGCGCCCAGTATTTGGTGCTGAATATTTTTCAACCAATTCAACACCTTTATAGGGATCATTGATGGCAACTTTATAACCTAATGATGTTAGAAAATCACGAATACTATGAGTGAAATCGATATCGCAGGATGTTCCATCGCGATCGCCTAATACAAAATCTGGTGGGTTAAATGGATTAACACGCCCCAGAGCGCCATGCCGTGTGCTTGATGAAGGCATGGAGTGGCAGTTAATATGCCAAACTTGTCCATAGTGGTAATGCGCATGATCAATCAGTTCTGATAGTTTTTCATGATATGGGTAATAATATTTTTGAATACGCTGATATATTTCTTTAGGGGCGAGCGCATGATCGTAGACAGGTACGCCTGGTTGTACTAATCGACGAATAAGTCCGATGCCTGCGTAAGAGCGGTTGGATGGCGCGGGCATAATGTCATAATGCTCTGGCCATGGCTCTGACAGAAGCTCTTCGTCAATATCATCCACAGCGCGATTAACATCTAGAAAGCTTCGCGGGAAATTTGCGCAAAGAAGCGGTGCGCCTATGTTTGTGGCATGATTAAATAAATCATCCACATACTTATCCTCAGCTTTCTCCAGAGCGCCACGGTCACAGGTGAAGTTAAACTCTTCTGGGTAACTTTGTCCGCTATGGGGGGAGTCAAAGATAAGGGGGATGAATTCTTTTGGTTGATATAAACTGTAGGACTTTGACATAGTGGTATGATAGCGATAATTTGTACATTGAAAAAGCAAAAATACACGAATGAGAGCAAGTTTATGGGGTTTATTAAAAAGATTATTAGTTTTAATGGAGCAGAAGCGTTTAAGGATACAGTTAAGCGTTTTCCATTGTCCTCTATCTGTTGTTTTGTTGGGTTTGTGATAGTGATTCTTGCCATTCACGGTGTTTGGGATGACTGGGATATTAAGGAAAAGAATTTAGCCCGTATTTTTCTACTGATGCTGTTGGGCTATTTCTGGTTTGGAATTGTTCAATTAATTGATGAGAGTCATGCGTTAAATACTTTTAAACGAATAGGATTATCTATTGCTGGTATTGTTCCACTTGCCCTAATTGTCTTTGGTGATACAGATGAATTCTTTAGATTATTTTTTATCGTGCCTGCTTTGTTACTGTTAATCTCAGTTGCACCCTATATTCTCAAAAAATCTGATAACGATTCTTTCTGGGTGTTTAACCGTTATGTCTGGTTTGGGGTTGCTGTATCTTATCTTGGTGCAATGCTTATGGCAGGGGGAATTGCTGCTGCTATTGCTGCAGTAAAGTACCTCTTTGACGCTAAGATAGAAGAAGAGGTTTTTGGTGATATCTTGGCACTTTCCGCGACAATTGTAGGGCCAATTTATGCGTTGTCTTTTGTGCCTAAGCGTTTTGATCAAGGTGATGAAGAGTGCCATGCTCCCACACAAGTTGGATTTTTAACAAATTGGATTTTAGCACCGCTCGCCATTATTTATATGGCTATTCTTTATGCTTATTTTATTAAAATTGGTATCACGTGGGAAATTCCTAAGGGGCAATTATCCTTCATGATTACAGGCTTTATTGGCGTTGGTTTAGCAACATTTCTTATCTCATGGCCGCAACGAGAAACAGGCAGCAAGGCATTGAAATTACTGGTGAAGTATTTCTTTCCTGCTATGGTTGTTCCAGTTGTTATGCAAGCAATATCCATTGGTATGCGGATTGATCAATATGGCTTTACGGAGAAGCGATATATTGTTGCACTATCAGTGCTTTGGTTTGCCTTTATTGCTATCGGCTTTATGTTGAAAAAATTAGAACTGAAGCATATTCCATTGTCATTGGCATTGTTGTTATTGATCGCTAGTTGGGGGCCATGGAGTGCGCGTGATGTATCTGGTTTTAGCCAGTTATCGCGTATGGAAAAAGTTTTAACTGAGAATGGCTTGTATGAGAATGGACAAGTCATGAAGTTACGCAAGGGGCAGGAATTATCCTATGAAAAGCGTGTTCAAATCAGTGGCATTGCTGATTATATTTTCAGCCATGATCATGAATTTGCAGGCTATAAAACTCAATATAAATTCTTTAAAGCATTGAACATTAATCATATCTCAAAATGGGAACGTAAGAGTAATAACAATGTTGTTCAAGATGGCCGTTTTACTTTAAATTTCAGTAATAACAATGCGTATCGCGGCATAGTAGATGTTCAAAAGGCTGATTTTTATATGCCGAATTTCTCAATCGGTGTTAACAAAGGGCAACCAATAGAAGTTGATGGCAACAGTTTTGCGACAAACTTAAAAGATAATGTTGTGACCATAACTTGGAATGATAGAGTCGACCTGACTAAGGATTTAAGCGAAATTGTCAGTGGGATGATTGTTGAGTATGGCACGTCCAATGGTGAAAATAGTGTAAAATCTAGATATAACTTAGGTGACCCATACGAATTAACGCTATCGAACGGTAATGTTCGCGTCTTGCTGATGATCACTAATATTAATGGTAAGATGGTGGATGATAAACCTGAGGTTAATTACGTTAATGGTAAGGCGTTCATTAAAATCCGTTAAACTTGCGCGAAGCCTGAATTAGCGATAGAATCATGAGATCAAAGTCATAATTCTATGGCTGTTCCTTAAGGTCTGTAACGCTATGAATGCCACTGTTAACGCTAACGAAGCACGTAAAATCCGTTTGGTGATGCAATTGCGTCAATCTGGTATCCAAGATATTGAGATTTTAAATGCTATTGAGCGCGTTCCGCGTGAGCATTTTATTCCTGAGGCTATGTCAGATCAGGCTTATGAAGATATAGCTGTGCCTATCGGGTTGGGGCAGACAATTAGCCAACCCATGGTCGTAGCGTCGATGATTGAAGCGCTGGAGCTTACTGATCGTCATAAAGTATTAGAAGTGGGCACAGGAACGGGGTATCAAGCTTGCGTATTAGCAAAGCTAGCGCGCCGTGTTTACACAATTGAACGACACAGACCACTGTGGGGAATTGCAGAGGCAAATTTCAAAGAATTGCAAATGCGTAACATCACAACATTATGCGGTGATGGCATGAAAGGCTGGCCTAAAATCCACGGGATAGAGCAGGCGCCTTTTGATCGTATTATTGTGGCGGCCGCCGCACGTGAAAAACCACCAACCTTATTGCTAGAGCAACTTAACATTGGGGGCATCATGATTATCCCTGTTGGCGAAGCGGGATCACAAATGGTGAAGCGTTATAAGCGCGAAGCGGATGATACTTATTCTATTCAAGATATAATGCCTGTGCGCTTTGTCCCATTATTGCCAGATATTGCACGGGATAAGCCAACCTCAGAAGAAAAAGAAAGGGTGCCTGCTTGATCAAAAATAGCCTCATGATGACTGGCGCTTTTATTTTGTTGGGCGCGTGTTCTTTCACGCAAGAGCCTGCACCTTATACGGCCTATGGCGTATCGAAAGGTGCGGGAAGTGCTGGTATTCATACCGTACTTGAGGGGGATACGGTCTATACGATTTCTAAAAACTATAATTTACCAATGCGGGAAATTATCACCGTGAACAGCTTAAGCGCGCCTTATAAGCTAACAACAGGCTACCGTATGAGGTTGCCACCACCGAACGAGCATCGGGTGAGAGACGGCGATACGTTGTACGGTGTCGCGCGTACTTACGATGTAAGCGTTAATCGCCTTGTTCAGATGAATAATATTACGGCGCCTTATAAATTAATACCAGGCGATACGTTGCGTTTACCAACGCCAGCCCGCATTGCGGAAGGTGTAGAGCAAAGAGACTTCGGTAATAGTAGCAAACAAGGATCTTTCCAAACTGTTTCGACTGCACGTGTACAAGGTGTTGAGCGCGCCCCTCTGGACGCACCGTCTCGCAAGGTTGAGAAAGTTGTTTTAACGCCAGATGTTCAGCCTAAAAAAGATATTCCTAAGAAAATCACAGGTAGCACGCCTGAGCTATCGACCAAGGGGGGTAAATTTATGCGTCCGGTTAGTGGTAAGGTAATTTCTAAGTTTGGGCCAAAGGCTGGTGGTCTTCATAATGATGGAGTCAATATCAAGGCTGTGCGGGGTACACCTGTCCGTGCCGCTGAAAATGGCGTGGTGGTCTATAGCGGTAATGATTTGCCAGGCTATGGGAATTTGGTCTTGGTGCGTCATGAAGGCAAACTGGTTAGCGCCTATGCCCACCTTCATAAATCCCTCGTTAAGCGTGGGGATAAAGTTAAGCGCGGTCAGTCTCTCGGTACGGTTGGATCAACAGGGCAGGTAGATAGTCCTCAATTGCACTTCGAAATCCGCAAAGGTGCAAAAGTCTTAAACCCAGAGAAATATATTTAACCTCTAGCTTGAACTGGAGGGGTATCCGCACGTGGGGGGAATTGGTCTCTAGCTAATTGATCTTTTAATTCAAAAAACTGTTTTGCAGAGCCGCCAGCAGCCGTTAATTTTGCGCAGGCTTCTACAGATAATGGCGCCGTAATATCAGGAGCGTCTCCGGAAACTACAGCTTCAAAAAAAGGCTGTAGCAAGGGCTTTAACGCTTCTAAAGCTTGTTCATCAGTTAATGTTGTCGCCATGTCTATATCCTGTCTAAATATTATCTTAGTTTATATATTGGTTTTTAGTCAATCTTTTATGGTTCACTTGGTGCGCGTTCGTGAAGGGCTAGGGGATGTTCTCTATCTATTGCGTTTTCAACCCTCATTATAATGTCTTGTGAGATTGTTTGTGCTTTTTGGCCAAAATGATCTGCGATGACGGCAAGGTTATGGAACTGGTTGGCCTTAAGTTCGGTGCAAAGCAATTTCATTGTTTCTGACATTTCTTGTGCTTCAAGTAAGGATTGTAGGGGTGTCACTCCCCTTGATTCATCCTCAAAGATAAAGATTGTCTTGGCTTCTGCATCTTCAAAAACTTTATGGAGTTCAGGGTTTTCTGTCCAAAACTTAGGCGTTAGATATTCAGAAATAGCATTTAGAAAATGGCACGCGAAGTAAGTGATGCTGGTAGGGTAAGATTCTGGTGGTTCATCTGGAGCAATTAGGGAGTCTATAATATCTTTGTGAAAATATTTTTTGTCTCTTAGCCATTGGTCCACAACGTTTAAGTTATTATATTTGGCCATGTCAAAACGGTGAGCAATTCTTTCAGGGCTAATGGCGAATCCTGTAGATAATTTACCAACAGTTTCATAGGTTTTACGAAGAGGGGTTTCATGCCATACATGTTGCGCACGCGACATAGCGCCTTGGAAGCTTGCTATACTGTCAAGGACGAGCGCTATTTTTTCTTGGTGGTCCACCCATAGGGCATCAACTACGCGCGCGGGTGCATCAATGTGCGCATACCAATATTCTATATGCGTGTCGTTAAATTCTTGGGTTAATTCATCATCTGACATAATAACTATTTATAACAAAAATAGTATTATGTCAATAAAATTAAGTTTTTTACTTTCCTTATCTAACGGGAATAAGCTGTGGAACTGCTGTTAAAGTCGCTGTCGCAGGTGATGCTGCTGTTAAGGGCGCTGTTGGAAGGTGCGCTGGCACTAATGGTACGGTAGTTCCTAAAGATGCTGCAGAAACAGGTGCGCCTGTAACGCTTGATGCAGCGGCTCGAGCTTGATCAGCTAAGCTGGAGGCGGCATTAGTGGCAGCTTGAGGGTCAACAGGTATGCCAAAATCATGACCTACAATAGAAATATGAGGTAGGATCACATCAGGGTATAATTCGATAGGAGTTACCACTCCATTACCTGTGGGTACTACATTAGCTGGAGTAGTAGGTGCTACTGGCGCAGTAGAGGAGGCTGTACTGGCGGCCACTTCAATAGGTGACTGTGCTGCTACGCTTGCAACCGATGCTGGTACATTTGTGTTTGCTGGGGTTCCCGCTGTCGTAGTTGTAGCGCCCGCACAAGCTTGCCCGTTGAAATATTTTGTAGGGTCAGTGGTTAGACCATTTTGTACTTCTGCATGAATTGCTGGCCAATTATAGGTACCATTAACCGTTGTGCCCGCAGGAGGAACATTCACGCAGGTATTTGCTTCGATTAAATTGATTTGATCCTGTGGGATGCCATTATAATCTGCAATTTGTATGGTCTTTTCAATAACCGACATGTTTTCTCCACTTTGCGCCAAAACCGCTTCAGCCACGTTCCATAGGCCACCACCATCGGGCACAGGCAAGGTTGCGATTGGCGGTACGACTGACGGCGTAACAGCTGATGGATCAACAGGCGTAGCAGCAGATGATGCTGCCGCTAACGGGTCAACAGGAGGAAGGGCATTGGTAATTGCGTTACTTCCAAATCCAAAACTTGGTATCGCTTGAACAGCTTTATCCCACATGCCACTAAAGTCTGTAGCGTGGTATTTATCCATTATGACTGAGCTTTGTTCAGATAAAAATGGTGTTGCTAAATCAACTAATCCTGCACCAACGCCACCAAGTACCGTTCCTGTAATTACTCTTCTAGGTGTAAAATTAGCTGTCGATTTAGTATAGAGGCTTGATATTCCGTTATATACCATTGAAGTGGTAAAACCAGCTAATGCGCCAACCACCAATACTTGTGCCAATGGGTTTGTGGCAAGAAAGGTTGCTGCAAGAAGCCCTGTCTTAACTCCAACACCAGCACCAGCACCAAGACTTAAAGCCAGTGCGTTATGCCAAAAAGAACCTGCTTTTTTAGGTGCTTCTTCAGTTACTGCGCTCGCTGTTTGTTGGGCTAAGTCTGGTGAAACAATTGGTGATGTTGTATTTGCACCAGCACCTGCAGTAGAAGCTACAGGCGGTATTGATCCATGCCCACCTTGATTATGAGGTTGTTGATACGCTTGATCGTTTGCACTGCCCGTATGTGGGTGTCCCGTGTTACTGTTTTGCTGAGCTCTGTTGTTTGCTTCACTTTGGAGAAATAGGTTTCTCCAATAATCTGCTTCAGGATTGCTTCCCGTGCCATGATCAGGTTGCTGTGCTTGTTGACCATTATCTGGGTAATAGCTGCTCATTACGCTTTCTCTGGTTGAGTGGTTACCGTTTGAAGCGCTGTTGTTTGTTTGCTCACCGCCAGCTGTCTGTGCTGCGCCTGTTAAGGTTGCGGTATTTGCTCGTCTTTCTGCTCTACGTGAAGCACTGGTGCTAACGGTAGGAGTAGGAGGAGCGTCGGGTGAACCATTGGTAGCTGCATGACGAACACCTGATGTCGCTGAATGTGGGCTTGTAGAATTTCCTGTGGCATGTCTTGCTTGGCCGGCAAAGCTTGCGTGTCCAGTATTGGTGTTTTGTTGACTTTGTGGCCTTCTATAGTTTTCTATTGGAGTAGGTTCAGCGGCAGTTGCGTTTGTATTATGTGTGTTTTGCGCGGCCATTTGCGCTTCTAATAAATTAAGCGCTATTTCCATTCTTGCGAGAGCTTCTGTTGCGATGCGGTGCTGTTCTCTTATGATTTGAAGAATTTGTTGAGGGTCTACGTTGTTAATATCACCATTACCTGATGTATTATGTGCGCCAGTATTGTTTGTTGAATCAACCATTAAACTCTCCATTTCAAAATTATGAAAAAGAATAATATAGCATTATTCTGGAAAAAACAAGGTTTTTATACGCTTTTCCCCTGTATCCCAGCTATATGTTGGATAAATTGCCATGCGACACGTCCCGAACGATTGCCTCGTGTTATTGCCCATTCAAGCGCTTCTGCTTGTTTATAATCTAGCTCATAATGTTTCGTATAGCTTTCAATCATCTTTATATATGTGTCCTGATTACAGCCATAAAACCCTAGCCATAGGCCAAAACGGTCGGAAAGGGAGACTTTTTCTTCGACGCTTTCACTTTTGTGTATAGCCGTCGAACGCTCATTTTCTATCATTTTACGGGGAAGTAGGTGTCTACGGTTAGAAGTGGCATAGAGAATCACATTCTTTGGGCGTCCTTCAATGCCCCCATCAAGGACAGCTTTTAAGGATTTGTAAGAGCTATCATTTTCATCAAAAGACAAATCATCGCAAAACAGGATAAAGCGTAACTCTTCTTGGTCGCGAAGTGTATCTAATAAATTTGGAAGTGTGTTGATGTCTTCTCTATATATTTCAATAAGATGAAGGTTTTTGTTCTGCTGGCTGTTTAGTGTGCTTTGGTGAATGGATTTCACGATTGAGCTTTTGCCCATACCCCGTGCGCCCCACATTAACGCGTTGTTAGCGGCAAAACCATCAGCAAACTGTTGGGTGTTCTGACGTAGTATGTCAGCCTGTTGTTCTAATCCAATTAATAGCTCTAAGGGTAGGGCATTCGCGTTGATGACAGGCTTTAAGCGCTTATCTTGCGCCTGCCACAGCCACGTATAGCTATCGCTCCATTTAGGCGTTTTTACTGGTGCATTGCCTTCTAGGTTGTCGGCGATACGCTTAAGCTGTTCCGTTAGCGCTGTTACTTGTGAATCATTCATCTTTCAATACTTGCCTTTGACGTGTGAGCCGTTATAGTCCGAAATTGTAATTATTACTATATTTAAACCAGTTATATAAGGAACATAAAATAATGTTAATTTCAATCGCCCATGCACAAGAAGCCGCTGATGAATTGGCGCAAGATCTAGCAACTAGTCCTGCCGCTGCTGATATGGTCAGCACAGGGATTTGGAATATGGGTTTGATCTTTGCTCTAGTATTTATGTTCTATTTTCTTCTTATCCGCCCACAGCAAAAGCGTTTCCAAGAGCACAAAGTGATGCTGGATAACCTTAAAAAAGGGGACAAAATTGTAACTGCTGGTGGGTTGCTTGGTAAAATTCATAAACTTACAAGTGACGAAGAAGTTGTCGTTGATTTAGGTGAAGTGAAAGTGACAGCTGTAAGAGCCACTATTCAAGCTAAGAGCGATCAACCGCCAATGCTTGATAAAAAGAAAGAACCAAAAAAAGCAGACAAAAAAGAACCAAAAAAAGCAGACAAAAAAGAACCTGCTAAAAAGAAAACTGATAAGAAGTAAGACTTAAACTATGGTTCAAATTGCCCGTTGGAAAATTATTCTAGTCCTGATTGTTTGTTCACTGGGCTTTCTTTATAGTGCGCCAAACCTTATGGGGCAGGGGGCGCGTGCATGGACGCAAGAACATTTGCCAGCTATTTTTCCACAAAAGACAATTAATCTAGGGCTAGATCTGCGCGGTGGAGCACATTTGTTACTTGAGGTTGATCTTGATGTGGTGATTGAAGAGCGCCTTGATGATCTAGTGGATTCTATCCGTCCTGATTTGCGTGAAGCTAAATTGGGCTATAAACGCCTAAAAGCGCAAGATGATGGGGTTATTGTTACGCTGCGTGATGAGGAAGATGCAGACGCTATTAAGAGGATTATCCGTAACATTGATCGTGAATTAACACTCACTCAAGAAGACGGCAACATCAAAGCTAGTTTCTCTGACGAAAAAATCAAAGAGATTGCTGATTTAACAATGAGCCAATCAATTGAGATTATTCGTCGCCGTATTGATGAAACGGGCACAAAAGAGCCTGCTATTCAACGTCAGGGTGAAAAAAGGATTTTGGTTCAATTACCGGGGCTTGATGATCCTTCAGAAATTAAAGCGTTAATTGGTACAACAGCTAAGCTGACATTCCATTTGGTTGACCGATCAGGTGGCGGTGAGGGGGGCGGTATGATGACGCTCCCTGTGGCTGATGAACCAGGGCGTAGTTTGTCAATTCAACGCCGTGCCATGTTAACGGGCGATATGTTAGTGAATGCGCAATATGCCCCTGATCAAAATGGTCAAGCGGCGGTGTCATTTAAATTTAACGCGCTGGGCGCAAAGCGTTTTTGTGATTTAAGTCGTGAGAATGTAAATCAATTATTCGCTATTGTTTTAGATAAAGAAATTATTAGTGCGCCTGTTATTCGTGAGCCTATTTGTGGTGGACAGGGGCAAATCTCTGGTAGTTACTCTGTAAAGGAAGCTAGTGATTTAGGATTACTACTACGCGCTGGTGCATTACCCGCACCGCTTGAAATTATGGAAGAGCGTACCGTTGGGCCATCACTTGGTGCTGACTCAGTTGAGGCGGGTAAGATTGCCAGCTTAATTGGTTTAGCTGGCGTACTTGTTTTTATGGCTTTAACTTACGGGTTGTTTGGATTATTCGCGAACGTTGCGCTGGTCGTAAATGTGGCGCTTATTTTTGCGCTTCTTTCTAGCTTACAAGCAACATTAACTTTACCTGGGATTGCGGGGATCGTGTTGACCATTGGTATGGCCGTGGATGCGAACGTGTTGATCTTTGAACGCATAAAGGAAGAGGTCAATAATGGACGCTCACCGTTATCTGCTGTTGATGCAGGGTTTAGCCGTGCGATGGGGACAATTATTGACTCCAACTTAACAACATTAATTGCTGCTATTATTCTTTACTCTTTCGGTACAGGGCCTATCAAAGGGTTCTCTGTTACTTTAGGGATTGGAATTATAACATCATTCTTCTCAGCAATCATGGTGACTAGGCTTTTAGTTGTTTACTGGTTGAAGAAGAAAAAACGTAGCGCGTTGCCCCTATAATTATAGAGCAAAGAGAGATTTTGAAGAATGTTAAAATGGGTTCCTGAAAACACAAAAATTAATTTTATTGGCATGCGCTGGGGCGCGTTCGTGCTGTCCTCTATGTTGATTGTGGCATCACTCGGATTGCTATTTTCCAAAGGCTTAAACTTCGGTATTGATTTTACAGGCGGTACATTAATTGAAGTGCGTACAGTTGCAACGCCTGACTTGTCAAAATTACGTGGTGATCTTAATGGTCTTGAACTTGGTGGTATCTCCATACAAGAATTTGGCGCCCCTAATGACATTTTAATACGTTTGCCTGAGCAAGCCGGCGGTACAACAGAACAAGAAGCGGCCATTACTAGCGTTAAAAATTTGCTAGAAGAACAATACACAGAAGTAGATTACAGGCGTGTTGAATTCGTTGGTCCACAAGTTGGTGAAGAGCTAAAGAAAAAAGGAATGTATGCTGTTCTATTTTCAATGCTTGGGATGCTGGCCTATATTTGGTTTCGTTTCGAATGGCAATTTAGTGTCGCGGCGATTATAGCCCTTCTCCATGACTCTATTGCCATTATTGGATTATTCGCTCTTACGCAGATGGAATTTAATTTATCAACGGTCGCGGCTATTTTGATGATTGCTGGTTATTCTATTAACGATACTGTTGTGGTGTTTGACCGTATCCGAGAGAACTTACGTAAGTTCAAAAAGATGCATGTGCATGAAGTTTTAAACATGTCCGTCAATCAAACATTATCTAGAACGTTGATGACCTCTATCACGACATTATTGGCTTTATTTTCACTATGGTATTTTGGTGGAGAAGTTATTCGTGGATTTGTTGATGCGTTAATTGTTGGGATTGTGATCGGAACATATTCTTCTATCTTTGTGGCCTCACCAGTACTGACATTCTTGAATATTCGTCGTGGTAAAGTATCACAAGATAAGCCTGTTGAAGCCGAAGTAGAAACACCTTAATTAGTTAAGAGGGATCAAATGAATTTATCCAATATTACAGTTACAGCGTTGATGGCAAGTTTGTCTTTATCCGCTTTTTCTACTCAGGTAGATGCTCAAAAAATGGGCAATCGTGATGACATGCATATTGTCAGTAACTTAAAGACAGCCCAACGTCTTAATGCACCTATGGGTAATCGTGATGATGTACAAATTGGAAGTAATAGCCAAGTATTAGAAGCGCGCATTTCGGATACAGATGGTTTTGAAATCACTGAAACACCGGTACAGATGAGCACATTGTCGCAAGACCTCGATCAGTTAGAAAATTTGGTTTATTCAGACACAGATTATTTAAGCATGTCTATGTCAGATCCTTTGATGCCAATGGGCAGTGATATTCCTGCAAACGCCCGTCCTGGTGAGTGCTACGGTAAAGTTTTAATTCCTGCTGTGACAGAAGATATAACAGACCGTATCCAAGTGTCACAAGAACAACAAGTTATTGCGCGAACAATCCCTGCGCAATACGAAGTGCGACAGGAGAAAATTCTAGTTAGTCCTGGCCGTCAATATTGGAAAGCTGGACGTGGACCAGTCGAACAAGTTAATCAATTAACAGGTGAGATTATGTGCCTGATTGAAGAGCCACCTGTTTATCAAACAATTGAAAAACGCATTTTGGTTGCACCTGAAATGCCCGAGTATAAAACGCAACCTGCTGCTTTTGAAACGATAACACGTTCACGTGTTGTACAACCAGAGCGCACAGAGTGGCGTCGTATTTTATGCGAAACAAATGTAACACCTGATGTTGTAACAAATATTCAACAAGCGCTTTTAAACCGTGGCTATAATGTTGGTGCTGTTGATGGTCAGTTCAATAAGCAAACATTGGGCGCGATTAACCAGTATCAAGTGAATAATGGTTTGGCAACGCGCGGTATTACGCATGAGACACTTAGTAGTTTGGGTGTTTCTATTCTGAGAATGTAGGGCTTTCTAATGGATGTTACGCCACTCATCGGTGAAGGTCAGCAAATTGTTCAATCCTATGCAGGCGGACAGTTTCGGATCAGTAGTGTGAATTATGAAGGTGCGATTTTTCTTTGGCCTGATAAAGTTATTGATTGGAATGGTGCGCCAGAAAAATTCTCTTCATTTATGATTGATCATTTCCAACCGCTCATTGATATTGCAAATGAGATTGATGTGTTGTTGCTAGGTACAGGTGATAAAATGGAATATGTTTCTCCACAACTGCGCCAAGCCTTAAGTCACAACAAACTACCTGTCGATGTCATGGACACAGGCGCAGCCTGCCGAACTTATAATGTTCTTATGGCAGAAGGACGCCGTGTTGTCTGTGCGTTGATGCCGACATCAGTTAATCAATAAAAAAAGCCAGTACAATTAAGTAACTGGCTTTTTAAATTCTGTAAGCGAAAATAAATTAAGCTGCTATCTTAAGAGGGCCTTTTTCGAAAAGCTCTGCCACGTAATCCCAATTGATCATGTTGTCTACAAATGCTTCCAAATATTTAGGACGCGCATTGCGGTAATCAATATAGTAGGCATGCTCCCAAACATCACAGCCAAGCAAAGCTGTCTTACCAAACACAACAGGGTTTTCACCGTTTGGTGTTTTAACAATTTCTAATTTACCGCTTGCGTTATCCATTGCTAACCAACACCAACCAGAGCCGAATTGTGTCATGCCCGCATCAATAAAGCTTTTGCGGAATGCGTCATAACCACCTAAGTCTTCTTTGATTTTTGCTTCAAGTGAGCCAGACATAGAAGTGCCTCCACCATTTTTCTTCATCCAATTCCAGAAATGAATGTGATTATAATGTTGACCAAGTTGGTTAAACAATCCCGCTTTGGTTGGGTCTTTGTGGGCTGCAACCATCGCTTCTTCAAGTGATAGGTTTTCTAGTCCGCTATCCGCAATTAATTCATTACCTTTTACAATATAGGCATTATGATGCTTATCATGGTGAAATTCTAATGTCTCCGCTGACATGTAGGGATCTAGGTCATCATAAGCATAAGGTAGTTCAGGAAGTTCAAAAGACATTATTTTCTCCTTTAGATTTGTACCAGTTCGTGTTTAAAAGACACATGCTAACTTACAGTGGAAATTTGATACGTCAACATGATCCTGATCGTTTTTTATTAAGCGTGTTGATGCCTGCCGAATATCATAAGGCGTTATGGGCATTATTCGCGTTTAACTACGAAGTGGCTAAGACCCGTGAGGTTGTGTCCGAAACAACAATAGGGCTTATTCGCCTGCAATGGTGGCGAGAGGCAATAGGGGAGATCTATGATGGTCTACCCATTCGGAAGCATGAAATATTAGATGATTTGGCAGAGGCTATTAAAAGGTATGATCTTCCCCGTGAGGCGTTTGAGGAATTAATTTATACGCGTGAGTTTGATTTGGAAGGGGTGGCACCAGAAACGAGAGAAGGACTTAATTTATACCTTAAAGGAGTAAGCGCAACTTTGTCGCTATTAGCGTTATTGATACTGGATGAACCAGCTAACGATACGGATGTCGTGGATATTTCCACATGCTATGGATTAGTTGGGATAGCACGTTCTTTACCGTTTATGCTCTCAAAAGGGCATGTAATGCTCCCGCAAGATCTATTAAAAGAGAATAATTTATCTCCTAAAAAAATATGTGATTTCAATTGTAAAGATGATCTAGTTCAAGTAATAGAACAGTTATTACAAACGAAAACGCCGTATCGTAAGCTCAAATCTAGGTATTTGAAAGCGTTACAAGCAATGACAAAAATATATGAGAAAAAAATAGTAGCTAATAGATACAATGTATTTGATAGTAAAATGGCCGTACCAGCTCGCTTCATGGCGCTTCGTGTTTGGTTTGCTAGCTTTTAAGTGAGTGCGTCATCTGGTTCACGTGACCTCAGGCCCATTTCTTCATGTCATTTAAGGCGCGGTTTGCGATGGCTTTTTTGCGCGCACGGCCTTTTTCCTTACCTTTAAGGCCCTTTTTCTCTTCGGTACTTAGTTCATAAGGGGGGAACAAGCCAAAGTTCACATTCATTGGTTGGAAGGTATCAGCATTTCCACCTCCTGTGATGTGCCCTAATAATGCACCCATTGCAGTGGTGTCAGCAGGTGGAAAACTCTCTATATTCAACCGTTCTGCTGCGGCAAAGCGACCCGCCATGAGCCCAACAGACGCACTTTCAACATACCCTTCACATCCTGTGATTTGTCCTGCAAACCTGATCCGTGGTTGCGCCTTCATGCGTAGTTGCTGATCCAAAAGCTTTGGTGAATTGATGAATGTGTTGCGGTGAATACCGCCAAGGCGCAAAAATTCTGCGTTTTCTAACCCTGGTATCATGCGGAACGCCTCAGTCTGTGCGCCGTATTTCATTTTGGTTTGAAACCCAACCATATTATATAGCGTACCGAGGGCGTTATCTTGACGTAGTTGTACCACAGCCCATGGCTTCTCATCAGAATTAGGGTTTGTTAAGCCCACTGGCTTCATTGGGCCAAAGCGTAGTGTCTCAACACCACGGCTGGCCATAACTTCGATAGGCATGCATCCTTCAAAATAAGGGGTGTTTTTTTCCCACTCCTTAAATTCAGTTTTTTCTGCATCAATAAGTGCGTCAATAAAGGCATAATATTGCTCCTTATTCATAGGGCAATTAATATAATCTGACCCTGTTCCAGCTGGGCCTTCCTTATCATAGCGTGATTGGAACCATGCAATGTCAAAGTTGATGCTCTCTTTGTGCATAATGGGTGCAATAGCATCGAAAAAAGCTAATTCGTCCTCACCACCAATTTCTTGAATGGCTTTGGCTAAGTCAGGCGACGTCAGGGGGCCTGTCGCGATAATAACGCTATCCCAATCCTCTGGCGGTAATCCTGCTATTTCACCACGTTCGATAGTGACTAAAGGGTGTTCTTCAAGGGTTTTGGTCACATTTTGAGAGAAAACATCGCGATCGACAGCCAATGCGCCGCCTGCAGGGACGGCGGCTTTGTCACCCTCACGCATGATAAGTGAGTTACAGATACGCATTTCCTCATGGAGCACACCAACGGCGTTGTATTCCTTATCATCAGATCGGAAAGAATTTGAACAGACAAGCTCGGCTAATCCTTCTGTGTGATGAGCCTCCGTCTTACGAACAGGGCGCATTTCATGCAAAACCACTGGCACGCCCATTTCAGCCGCTTGCCATGCCGCTTCTGAGCCTGCTAAGCCACCGCCAATGATATGAATAGGGTTATCTGTTCGCTTATTTGTCATGTTTTTATCCTTTATTGCGCTGTTTTACTGGATTTTTAATCGTCTAGCAAGCACGGGATTAAAGGGATTAATGCTTAAATTTTAATCATTTATACATCTTATTGTATAATAATAGATAGGTTGAACTAATTATTATAAAAATTAACAAAAAGAGATCATGGGGCAATTATGAGAGAATTAGTACCGGAAAGCCGTTTTTTTATGTGGAGAGCCATTGTTGCGATGGCGCATGCTGATGGTGTTGTAACACCACACGAAATTTCATTTATTCACGAATATGCACAAAATGTTTCTTTTACAAAGGAGCAGGTAAGCGTTTTGGCGAATGATTTGCAAACACCGCAAGATCCCTATGATATGTTCTCTCGCATTGAAGCGCAGGTAGATAGAAAAGATTTCTTTGCTCTTGCTCGTGCGCTGTCATGGTGTGATGGGGATTTT
Organism: Alphaproteobacteria bacterium; assembly: GCA_018608245.1. Classification (GTDB taxonomy): domain Bacteria; phylum Pseudomonadota; class Alphaproteobacteria; order Micavibrionales; family Micavibrionaceae. The sequence goes on from JABAZY010000019.1 coordinate 42,823, forward strand.
GCTGCACAAGAAAAACAAATTATTTCATGTTTAGAAAAAGTTTTCATTGATGAACAAAATGCTCAACTTTTGGAAGAGAGTAGGGATGTTACACAGAATTTAAAACTTGAAGGCGAACAACAATGGGGGGTAGAGGCTGTACAAACAAAAGGCATTATGGGCTTTTTGACTAAACTCACGTCCGCATCTGCTTCATAATTTATTGAAGGTATTGCTGGTAAGTCTTTATATTAACGTAGCTAGGCAGCTCTGGCTCAGTTAAAGGGTTTTTAGGATAGTTCTTTCCATCATATTTCATCATTATATTTTTATCCGGCATGTTTGTTCCTGATAGTCTAACAACGATGTCATGATAGTTATTTGTTTGTGCTGGGCCAATATAAATGGGGCCACGTATATTCATCATGTCAGAGACAAAAGAGAAACTATTGTCGCCTGCCTTGAAAATAGCCATGCCACAGCCTGACCAACCGCACCAATAAGAATATGGGATTTTAAATAATACGATACCATCACGTAATCGGTCATTATTGATATCAACACGTACAAAGTCATATTGTGAGTGTGCAGGCGCACCCTTACGCGCCAAAAACTGTTCAATATTATTAATTAATACAGAATCTTTAGGGTCGTTCTTGTTGGGTGGCATAGGCGTTAAACCACCGTCATGGACTCCGTTACTACCGCAGGCGCTTAAACATAAGCATAAGACGATCATGATCAAGAATGAATATTTCATGCGCCGATATTCCTATTTGAATAAGGCAATATCAAGACGTATTTATAATTCATCCCAATGAATTATAAATACGTCAAAAGACTGTTATGGTTGACAAAAGCTAGTGGTATGCCAGAATCGTATAGCGTTTCATTTTGAATGCTTTTTAAACTTCAATACTAGGATATTTCATGACTTTCCGCGCCCCCACTTTAAAGGATTTTATTATCCGTTCTGCGTTTCCTTTTTTTGCACTGTTGGCTGTGTTCGCATTGCCGGCTATTGCGGCGACGGGAGCGAAAGAAGTTAATCACCCAAGTATGATTGATAACCCGTGGGCTATTGGCGCACTTGTTGTTTTCTTTTTCTCTTATTTAGCGGTGTTGTTTGAAGAGCAGACGCATCTTAGAAAATCGAAGCCCGTTATGTTGGGTGCAGGTCTTATCTGGGTGTTTATCGCGATCATCGCACCAAGCTATGGTATTGATAAGCAAACGATTCATAGTGCAGTGTATCATGGGTTGGAAGAATATGCGGCATTGATGCTGTTCCTCTTGGCGGCGATGACTTATATCGCGGCGATGGAAGAACGTCAGGTTTTTGCCACGCTTCGCGGTAAACTTGTTGCGGCAGGCTTTAATATGCGTCAGCTTTTCTGGGTTACTGGTATCTTTGCTTTTTGTTTGTCGCCAATCGCAGATAATTTAACAACAGCGCTTGTTATGGGCGCAGTGGTCATGGCAGTGGGCGCGAATGATCCTAAATTTATTATTGTTGCCTGTATCAATATTGTGAACGCCGCCAACGCTGGCGGCGCGTTTTCACCGTTTGGAGATATTACAACCCTGATGGTTTGGCAAGCGGGGCATGTTGAATTCTTCGACTTCTTTCCATTGGTTTTACCATCGTTGGCTTGCTTTATCGTACCAGCTGTTATCATGAGTTTCTTTGTTCCAACGACAAAACCTGAGCCATTAAAAGAAGAAATTAAAATGAAGCGCGGTGCAAAGCGCATTATTTTCCTTGGTATATGTACGATTGCTATGGCGATCAGTTTTGAACAGTTTCTTGGCCTTCCGCCTTTCCTTGGTATGATGACGGGTATGGGTGTACTGATGATTTTTGCTTACGTCTTACGTATGACGGATAACGGTGAAGATGAAGAAATGGATATCTTGGAGCAAGTTGCCAATGCTGAATGGGATACATTACTGTTCTTCTTTGGGGTTATTTTCTCCGTTGGTGGCTTGACCTTCTTAGGGTATCTGGAGCTTGTCTCAACCACAATGTATGGTGGTTATGGCGCCAGTGTTACTAATATCTTTATGGGTTTCGCATCAGCTATCATTGATAATATTCCTGTGATGTTCGCTATTTTATCGATGAACCCTGATATGGATCAATTCCAGTGGTTGCTTGTCACATTGACTTGTGGTGTGGGTGGTTCAATGCTATCTATCGGTTCTGCTGCTGGTGTAGCTCTGATGGGCGTTGCCCGCGGTAAATACACCTTCTTCGGACACCTAAAATGGACACCCGTTATTTTCCTCGGTTACGTTGCGGCGATTGCTGTTCATTTCTGGATAAATGGAGATTTAGTCGGTATCTACACCGCCCAAGATGCCTTAGCACACGAGGCGAAGCTCACAGAATAATTGTTAGTTATCGTTTTTCCACCAAAATTTTGCTAGTCCTTCAATAATAGGTTCGCCCAAAATAAGTTTCTTTTCTAATAAAGCCTCAAGGATTTCATCACCTTGGGCTTTGGTTTTTAAACTAATGAGAGCTTGGTAAAATTGCATTTCTGTATTAAACAGATTGCCACCTCAGTTTTGGCTCTCTCGCTGCCTTCAATTCATCTAAACGCTTCACAGGAGCTGCTTGAGGGTAGTCGTGGAATTTTTCTGTATCACCAGAACGCACGTCATAGGCAATTTTCTTCATCACGTTAATGAAACGATCAAGCTCATCTTTGCCTTCTGTCTCTGTTGGTTCAACCAACATCGCACCATTCACAACAAGCGGGAAGTAAACAGTCATCGGATGCATACCATACTCGATCAATGCTTTCGCAACGTCCAAAGTTGTAACGCCTTTTTCTGCTTGGTATTTTTCTGTGAACAAAGCTTCATGCATGCATGGGCCTTCGAACGGTGCGTGGTAATCATCTTTCAGCATCGCGCTAATGTAGTTGGCGTTCAACACGGCATCTTCCGATACTTGTTTCAACCCATCCGCGCCGTGAGATAACATGTAAGACAACGCACGTACGTGCATACCGAACTGACCTTGATATCCTTTTAAACGACCGCAAGATGTTTCGCGTTCACCGTCACGTTCGAAACGATATTTATCACCTTCTTTTACAACGATAGGGGTAGGGATGTATGGGCGTAATGTTTCTGCAACACAGATAGGGCCTGATCCTGGACCACCGCCGCCATGCGGGGTAGAGAATGTTTTGTGTAAGTTGATATGCATCACATCAACACCAAAATCACCAGGTCTGATTTTTCCGACAAGCGCATTAAAGTTGGCACCATCACAGTAAAAATATCCGCCAGCTTCGTGCAATAAGTCAACTACATCGGCAATATCGGTTTCAAATAATCCGCATGTGTTTGGGTTTGTAACCATCATGCCGGCAATGTCATCACCCTTTGGATCCGTTGCATATAACGCTTCTTTAAAGGCTTCAACGGTTACACGACCAGTTTCTTTTGTTGGAATAACACGAATGTCATAGCCACACATTTTGGCTGTTGCTGGGTTTGTACCGTGGGCGGAGTCAGGAACAAGCATAATGGTTTTTTGCGTATGTCCTTTTGCATCATGGGCGCGACGAATAGTCATCACACCTGCAAGCTCACCATGTGCACCAGCCGCAGGCGTTAAGCAAATACCTGGAAGGTTGGTTAATTCAGCTAGCCAATTTTGTAACTCATACATAATTTTAATCGCGCCTTGAACAGTTGATTCAGGTTGCAATGGATGAATCATAGATAGGCCTGGCAGACGAGCAACTTTTTCGTTTAAACGTGGGTTATGTTTCATCGTACAAGAGCCAAGAGGGAAGAAGCCACTATCGATTGAATAGTTCTTTGTTGATAGGCGGACAAAATGACGCACAACTTCTGGTTCGCTTACTTGTGGTAAACCAATGTTCCCACGTTGAGCTACGCCAGTACGTGATTTGGTGCCAGCAATGGGTACAAGATCTACGCCTGCTGTGTCATTATGTTCTTTTTCCCAAAGCAGGTTTTCGTCATAATTCAAACCACGTGTTCTATCGTTAATTTCCATTACACTCTCTAGTTCATTATCGTTAAGGGGGGCTGGGTTAGTCATTATTTTAATACCTCCTTGAACCCTTCGACGAGGGCGTTAATTCCGTTGTCCGTTACAATTTCTGTTGCGGTTAAAAGAATTGTGTTTTCGTTTGCTGGGTAGCCAGCAATGATATTTTTATCGGCTAATGCTTGAACAACGTCATTAGCGTTATTGCCTTCTGGAAGTTCAATCGCAAACTCATTAAAGAATGTATCGTTGACCAACTTAACACCCTTAATGCTTTCAACAGCATCTGCTAATTTACAAGCAGCTTCATGATTAAGCGTTGCAAGCTGTTTAAATCCATCTTCACCTAAAAGCGACATATGGACCGTGAAGGCAAGCGCGCACAAACCTTGGTTTGTACAGATATTTGAAGTTGCTTTTTCTCGGCGAATATGTTGTTCGCGCGTGCTTAATGTCAGTACGAATCCACGGTTACCATCTGCATCAACTGTTTCACCACAAACACGCCCAGGCATTTGACGGATGTATTTTTGACGGCAAGCAAAGAACCCTAAGTGAGGGCCACCGAAGCCCATCGGAACGCCAATACTTTGTGCCTCACCACAAACGATATCTGCATCCGCAGGGGGAGGAAGCATACCAAGAGAAACAATCTCGTTAATAACTACAACCAATAATGCGCCTTTTTCATCACAAATTTTACGCCATGCATCATAAACATGAGGCTTACCGAAAAAGTCTGGCGATTGAATAATGACACAAGCTGTATCATCTTGAACAGCATCTGTACTTTCATTCGCTTCATAACTTTCTGCGCCTTCATTGTTACGCAAATAAGTTTCTAAAACCTCATTATATTGCGGGTGGATATTGTTACCTAAACAGACTTTTGAACGTTTAGTGATACGCATCGCCATCAACGCTGCTTCCGCCATTGATGTTGCTCCATCATATAGAGAAGCGTTAGCAACTTCTTGTCCTGTGATTTGTGCGATAAAAGTTTGGAACTCAAATAAATATTGTAACGTGCCTTGTGCAATCTCTGGTTGATAAGGCGTATAGGCAGTTAAGAATTCACTACGTTGAATAATGTAATCAACGGAAGCTGGAATATGATGGTAATAAACACCCGCGCCAAGGAAAAATCTATTTTGTTGAGCATGATTATTTTCATTCGCGTAAGAAGTCATAATACGCTCTATTTCTAACTCACCTTTGTGATCCGGTAGGTCGCATTTTCCATCGACAAATGCTTTCTTTGGTACTTGTACGAATAACTCGTCAACATGATCAATGCCAATGGCATCCATCATTTCTTTTCTAGCGGCTTTGGTTTGAGGTAAATAGCGCATATTATTTTTCCTTTTAATGCAGTTCTACACGTTGATTTTTTTACTCTAGTCCTGCAACAAATGCGTCGTAAGCTTGCTTGTCCATTAGGCTTGCAGCTTCTTCGGCATTGTTCATTTTAATTTTTACAATCCAACCTGTGTCGATGTCTTCTTTTAGACCTTCTAAATCATCTTGAAGCGCTTCGTTGATTTCAACAATTTCACCAGATACAGGTGTGTAAATTTCACTAGCGGCTTTCACAGATTCAACAACGGCAAAATCATCACCTTTTTTGATTTGGCGACCAGTTTCTGGAAGTTCTAGGAAAACCAAATCACCAAGAGCGTGACGGGCATAAGTTGTAATACCTACGGCTGCTGTGTCGCCTTCTACTTTTATCCATTCATGGTCATTTGTATATTTTACGTTGCTCATTTGTTTTTAGTCCTTTTAGTTAAGTTAATTTTGTTAATTATTTTAAGCTGCTTTTTTTACAGTTTTTTTTGTGCGGGCTTGCACAAAGGGTATGTCCGCAATTTCGGCTTCAATGTCACGCCCACGAACACGAACGATAACGGCATCGCCAATATTGCCTTGGCTCACATAGCCTTGTCCAATTGCGGCTTGTAGAGTAGGGGCAAAGCCACCACTGGTTAACGTACCCAATTGCGTGCTGCCATCTTTATCAAAAATTTCTGCACCTTCACGGGCAACGCCACGGCCAGTAAGCTTTATACCCACACGTTTACGCGATGCGCCATTTTCAAGTTCATTTAAGACGCGCTCTGCGCCAATGAATGTTGTGTTTTGTTTCTTGCCCATAACCCAAGTAACGTCCGCTTCAACAGGGGAAGTGGTGGCATCAATGTCATGCCCATATAGTGGATAGCCCATTTCCAAACGAAGGGAGTCACGTGCTGCGAGGCCAACAGGTGCAACGCTTTCAAGCGCAGATAATTTATTCCATACTTCGGCGGCTTGATCATTAGGCATACTAATCTCAAAACCATCTTCACCAGTATAGCCAAGGCGAGAAATAAAATAATCGCCATCTTCCATATAACGCATATAGTTTAGTTCTGAGGTATCAATGCCTAATGCTTGCTTAAGAGCGTTTTCAGCCTTTGGGCCTTGAAGAGCAATCAATGCACGATCTTCGAAATGCGTTAAAGTAATCCCTTCAGGTAGATTTTCTTTGATCCATGCTATGTCTTTGTCTTTACAGCCAGCATTAATCACGGCGAAGAATTTATTTTCTGATAGACGGGTTACGATTAAGTCATCAATCATACCGCCTTCTTCATTCATCAGAACGGTGTATTTGGCGACATTATTAGCTTTTGAAAAAGTAGAAGGGGTTAGCTTTTGTAAGAACTCAGTAACGCCTTCGCCTTCTAGCGTGATTTGTCCCATATGGGACACGTCAAATAAACCAGCTTGCTCGCGTGTCCAATTATGCTCTTTCAGCACACCTTGCTCGTATTGAATTGGCATATCATACCCTGCAAATTCAGCCATTTGGGCGTTAAGAGCGGTATGTACAGAATGAAGCGGCGTTTGTTTCATAAAAGCAACCTTGTCTATATGAGTGTAAGTGAGTGTCTTTATTATCCTTTAGGGGGATAAAAAACAAGTGTTTTCGAGCGGAAACGCTTAGTTTTTCGCAAGTTTTTTCAAATTATAGAGCGCTTCCAACGCCTCACGCGGGGATAGTGTGTCAGGATCTATATTATCCAAAGAATTTTCAACTTCGGACGGTGAGTTATTAACTTCGACCGTGGCAGGCTGAGCAGTGAATAGAGGAAGCCCTGCTTCAATATAATCACTTGAGTTTTTGTCCGCTGAGAGTCGTTTTAACACCTCGCTTGCACGGGCAATAACATTTGGTGGTAAACCTGCGATTTTAGCCACATGTATCCCATATGATTTATCTGCCGTTCCTTCTGCCACATGATGGGTGAAGATAATATCGCCTTTCCATTCTTTAACCTGAAGGGAATAACAGCGAAGTGCATCTAGTCTTGCTTGTAAGCTAGTCAGCTCATGGTAATGCGTGGCGAATAATGCACGGGATTTATTAACCTCATGTAGTTGCTCTACACATGCCCAAGCAATAGATAGGCCGTCAAAAGTCGCGGTTCCACGCCCAATTTCATCTAGAATAACGAGCGATCGATCGGTCGCTTGGTTAAGGATTGTAGCGGTTTCTACCATTTCAACCATAAAGGTTGATTGTCCCCGCGCTAAATCATCGGCGGCACCGACACGGCTAAACAATCTATCGACAACACCTATATGTGCAGACTTAGCGGGAATATACGATCCGATCTGTGCCATAATTGTGATCAATGCGTTTTGTCTCAAGAACGTTGATTTACCTGCCATGTTGGGGCCCGTCAGTAACCAAAGACGCTGCGTATCGCTAAGATTGCAATCATTAGGTATGAAGTTTTCTGATTGTTTCTTGAGCGCATTTTCTACAACAGGATGCCGTCCTTCGGTAATTTGGAAGGTAAGTGAGCCATCAAGGGTAGGGCGGTTATAGTTCTGTTCAATCGCTAAAGTCGCCATAGAAATTGCCACATCTAACTGCGCCAAACCGCTGGCAATAGTGGCAATTGCATTTGCATGGATGTTAATTTCTATCATAAATTCTTGGAATAATTGTTGCTCAACTGCAAGGGCTTTATCAGCGGCACTGGCTAAATCACGCTCCAGCTCGGATAGTTCGGCGGTTGTAAAGCGGACGTTATTAGCCAGCGTTTGACGGTGAATAAATGGGTTTTGTTTACCCTCATCGCCAGACTTCACCATTAGCTTGTCACCATGACGTGCTGTCACATCAATGAAATAGCCGAGAACGTTGTTATAAGTCACTTTCAGCGTTTCAATACCTGTAATGTCACGGTATTTGGCTTGTAATTCTGCTATATGGCGTTTGCTATTATCACGCAATGCCCGAAGGTCATCTAATTGCGCGTTGTATCCTGTTTCAATAAATCCACCATCACGTTGAAGGAAGGGTAAATCCTGTTTTAAGGCTTGGTGAAGCTTATCTGATAGGCTTTTCAGTTCATTACTTAATTTTGTCTTATCTGAAACTTCGCGTATCGAATTGTCATTTATCTGCCCTAAAAAAACAGAAATTGTTTCTGCACTGACAAGACCGTCACGGATTACGCCTAAATCTTTCGGGCCTCCACGATCAACGCTTAATCTGGCAAGTGCACGTTCTATATCAGGCGTTTCTTTTAACCGCGTCCGTAAATCTTCTCTAGCAGATTTATGTACCATAAATAGCGCGACTTCATCTTGGCGTTGTGTAAGCTGTGTTAAATCGGTGAGAGGGGCTGATAGCCGTGCTTGGAGTAGTCTTGCGCCTGCACCTGTTACAGTTTGATCGATAATGCTCAGCAAGCTTCCTTTGCGCTCGCCACTAAGTGTACGGGTTAGTTCTAAGTTACGTCTTGTTGCGCCATCAATCTCCATAACGCTTGCGCTAGAGAGTTGATTAGGTGGCTGTAGGTGAGGGATTTTACCTTTTTGTGTGCGGTCAATATAGTCAATAAGCGTGCCTGCTGCTGACACTTCCGCTCGGCTAAACGCGCCAAAGCCATCCAACGTCCCAACGCCAAAGACACCCTCTAAGCGTTTTTGCGCGTTCTGGCTGTCGAATAGGCTCGTCGATAGGGGCGTGATTTTTTGCTTAAAATGAGTAAATGTTTCAAATAACTCGGCTTCTTGGATCATTTTATCTGATGCTAGAATCTCATTTGCGTTAATACGATCCAGTGCGGTTGATATATTATCTTGTGTAATTGTCTGTACATGGAAGGCGCCCGTAGACACCTCTATCCACGCCAATCCGTATTGACCTTCAATATTATTAATAGCCGCTAAGTAATTGTTTTCTCTGGCATCTAATAGATTATCTTCGGTTAAGGTTCCTGGGGTAACGACACGCACTGTTTCGCGATTTACGAGTGTTTTTGAGGTAGGACGTCCTTCTTTTTTCGCGCGTGCCTTGGCCTGATCAGGTGTTTCGGTCTGTTCACAAACGGCGACTTTAAACCCACCACGAATAAGCTTGGCCATGTAAGGTTCATAAGCATGAAAGGGCACACCACACATGGGAATATTTGTGCCTTCGGTCTTGCCACGCTTGGTTAGTGTAATACCCAGCACTTCGGATGCGGCTACGGCATCATCATAAAATAGTTCATAAAAATCGCCCATGCGGTAAAACAGCAAGCAATCAGGATGCTGAACTTTCAACATATGATATTGTGCCATCATGGGAGTATGTCCAAGTGCTAAGAAATCCTCATAACTAGTAGGGGCTGAATTATGATCAGCTGGTTCTTTCAGGGCAGTTTGTGACATAAACTATTTTTACGACAAATTAGCGGCGAATAAAACCATTCATCCCCGAAAACCCACAGAATTAATAGAAGTGATTAGTTGCCCGTACCAGTAGAGCCAAATCCGCCTTCACCGCGTTCGGTCTCATCAATTTCCTCAACAACTTCCCAAGACACGGTGGCATGTTTAGCAATAACCATTTGGGCGATGCGCATACCGCGTTCAACCGTAAATGGCTCTGTGCCTAAATTAGCAAGAATAACTTTAATCTCTCCACGGTAATCGGCATCAACTGTGCCTGGTGTGTTTAGAACGGTTACGCCATGTTTAATAGCCAAACCTGAGCGCGGACGAATTTGTGCTTCATAGCCTTTAGGCAGAGCAATAGAGAGGCCAGTTGGAATTAATATACGTTGACCAGGGTCAAGCTCAATAGCTTCTTCAAGGGCTGCCGTTAAATCCATACCCGCAGACTGCTCCGTAGCGTAAGTTGGTAACTTAAGCCCAATAGCGTTTTCCAGAGGTTTTAGCTCAATTTTGATAGAGTCAGTCATTCTTTTTTAATTCCTATTTTTTGATTGTTTCAAAGTATTCAACGATTCGCCCCACTAGGTCACGCGCGATTTCACGTTTTGTCGTCTGCGCCCATTCTTGTGTATTCTCAGCTGTGATCAAATGAACATGATTTTCGTTTTGCCCAAATACGGCCTTGTCGCCAACATTATTAGCAACGATCCAGTCACAGCCTTTTTTCTCACGCTTAGCTTTTGCGTGCGCCAGTAAATCTTGAGTTTCTGCAGCGAATCCAACCACAAGCGTAGGGCGCTCTCCATGATTGCTTATCGTCTGTAAAATATCAGGCGTTTTGGTAAAACTTATGGTTAGCGTGTCTTGATTATCTTGTTTCTTAAGCTTGTGCTCTTTTAACGCCTTTGGACGCCAATCTGCAACAGCTGCGGCGCATATGGCCATATCTATATTTTGCTTAAGCTTGTTCTCGCAAGCTTCCAACATTTCTTGAGCGCTTTCGACATGAATAGTCTCAACGCCTTCAGGATCAGCAATTGCAACGGGGCCAGTTATTAACGTTACAGACGCGCCAGCTTGCGCCAAAGCATCGGCAATCGCATGCCCTTGTTTGCCAGAGGAACGGTTCCCGATAAAACGCACGGGGTCTATTGCCTCATAAGTAGGGCCACTGGTCACAATAGCCTTTTGTCCCGCTAAAGGTTTGTTTTCTTTGAAATGCTCAATAATAGATTTCAGTATGTTTTCAGGTTCACTCATGCGCCCTGTACCCGTTTCACCGCAGGCCATATCGCCGTCATCGGGCATAATGATCTGTAAGTCACGAGATTTTAAAGTTTCAATATTATCCTGCGTGGCTTGATGCGCCCACATCATTGGGTTCATCGCTGGGCAGGCCATAATGGGACGGTTAGAGGCGAGCAGGGTGGTAGAGGCTAAATCCTCTGCTAAGCCGTGTGCCATTTGTGCCATAAGGTTTGCACTGGCTGGGGCAATAACGATTAAGTCTGCTTCACGGGATAAACGAATATGTCCCATGTCAGTTTCATCCTTTAACGACCATAGATCGGTATAAACTTGTTCTTGGGTAAGGGCAGCGACACTTAATGGAGTAATGAATTGAGAGCCACCATGAGTTAGAATGCACTTAACGTGCGCATTCTCTTTCTTTAACGCGCGGATCAGCTCTAACGACTTATAAGCTGCAATCCCACCAGAGATAATCAATAATATCTTTTTGCCTGTTAGCATATTTTACCTTCAAAGGGGGCTCCAGATAAAAGAAAAGCCCCGTTGTTAAACGAGGCTCATCTTAGAATTTAAAAGGTTAATCGTCCAGTTATTAAACTTGGCGATTAGTAACCCATTTTGCTTTTTGCATCTTCAGCAGCGTCAGTCGCTTCTGTTGTTGCTTCTTTAGCAGCATCAGTTGTTGCTTCAGCAGCTTTTTCAGCTTCTGTAGTTGTTACAGCGTCAACAGCATCAGCAGTTGCTTCTTTTGTTGCTTCAACAGCATCGCCAGTTGTTTCTGCAATTGCATCAGCTGTGTTTGCAGCAGCATCTTTAGTTGCATCAACAGCATTAGCTGTAGTTTCTGCTACAGCGTCAGCAGCATTACCAGCAGCTTCTGTTGTTGCGTCGATAGCATCAGTTGAAGCTTCGATTGCTGAGTTAGCAGCGCCTGAAACAGCATCTTTTGCACCTTCGATTGCGTCACCAAAACCTTCACCAGCAGCTGGTGTGATGTTAGCGAAACCGTCTTGGTCAGTGTCAGATACGTTATTGTAAACTACTTGCATAGCTACAATACCTGCTACTAATACTACAGCCGCGAAAAAGACTGATTTTAATACGTTGTTATTCATAATGTTAGTTCCTTCCTTATATAAGTCAAAATAGTAATGTTGAGACGTTCCCCGCCTGCATAATTATTCCAATAGTTTTTTCGTAGATGCCTAACAAATGAAATTTTGAGATATTTTGCAAGTCTTTTTTCAATAAATATGAAAATTAAAATTATATTTTAACGCCAGAATGAATACAGGCGACACCAAAAGTCAGGTTTTCATAAGAGCAGCGCGTAAATCCTACATCAACCATGCGCTCTTTTAAGTTTTCCTGCGTAGGGAATTTCCTAATAGATTCAACAAGATATTGATAACTGTCTTTGTCTTTTGCTACTAACTGACCCATTTTAGGGATAATATTGTATGAAAACCCGTCATATAGTTTTGATAAAACTGGGTCTTCTACATGTGAAAATTCTAAACAATAAAAACGACCACCTGACTTTAAAACTCTGTGGGCTTCTTTTAATCCGTCGTCGATTCGTGTGACATTACGCAATCCAAAAGCGATTGTATAAACATCAACACTGGCATCAGGAACGGGCAGAGCTTCAGCATTGCCTGTGATCCACTGGAATTTATCAATATTCCCTTTATCAATGGCGCGGTTACGACCAACCCGCAACATATCCCAATTTAGATCGCAAAGCGTAATTTTTGTTTCTTTGTCTGTGTTTTGAACACGAGAAGAAATTTTGTCATTGATACGAAAGGCAATGTCACCAGTGCCGCCAGCAACATCTAAATAACTTAAACCAGCTTTTGGACGGATACGTCTAATAAGATGGTTCTTCCAAAGACGATGAACACCGCCAGACATTAAGTCATTCATAATGTCATATTGATCAGCTACGCTGTCGAACACATCACGGACAAGTCCTGTTTTTTCATCAGGACTAACGGGACGCTCTCCGAACCACTCACTCTCTGGATTTTGATTAATAGTCATGCGCTCTTTTTTAAACGATACTTATATAATGTCACGCAGTATTTTATTGACATAACAATAGAATTGATTATACTTTGTCGCATAATTTCATAGATAAGGTTAGATAAATTAGTGAAGCAGTTAGTAGATATTTTTGACAGACACGCGTCTAAAATCAAAAACATTGTGTTGCCTGCTATGGTGACAACTTTTGCTTTTAATTATATTGCACAACCTGACTTACCATTAATGGCAGTGTCTTTAGGGGCGGGTGTTGCTGCTAGCTTTGCTGGTGCAATAGCTCTTCGGCCAGACGGACCTAAAGTGCTTGTTGATATTCCTACATTGTTTGCCTCTGGGGCTGTAACTGGTGGTTTATTATATTCAACTAATTTAATGTTATCTTTGATGCCATAGATAACATTAAATTTTCTTAATGATCTTTAGCTGGGCTGTGTTAAAACTATTGCCATGAAATTACTTAAAGCAATGGCAACAGTAGCAGGACTTACGGGCGTTAGCCGTATTTTAGGGTTTGTGCGGGATATTTTTACCGCGGCGATCCTTGGTGCTGGCCCTGTGGCGGATGCTTTCTTTGTTGCGCTTAAGCTTCCTAACTTCTTTAGACGGGTAACGGCTGAGGGCGCCTTTAGCATTTCTTTTGTGCCTTTATACTCTGAGAGCCTTGAGAAGGAGGGCAAAGAGAAAGCGGATATCTTCGCTTCTAATGCTCTTTCAATGATGCTTCTTATCTTGGTGCCTTTTACGCTTTTGATTTTATTGCTGATGCCGTTTGTTATTTACGGCCTAGCGCCAGGCTTTATTGGTGATGCTGGGCGTTATGATATGGCGGTAGAAATGTCGCGCGTTACATTTCCATACTTGCTTCTAATGTCATTAACGGCGCTAATGGGGGGCGTTTTAAATGCGCTGGACCGTTTTGCGCCATTTGCCGCCGCACCTATTTTCTTCAATATTTGCTTGATCTTAGCCCTACTATTCTTGACGCCTGTCACAGATACGCCGGGTCATGCGATGGCGTTTGGGGTGTTAGCGGCAGGAATTGTCCAGTGTTTATGGCTCATATTCTCCATAAAGCGTGCTGGCGTGCGTTTACGGATTAAACGCCCTGAAAATACGCCTAAAATTAAAAAATTATTCAAGCTCATGGGACCGGGTGTTTTGGGTGCTGGCGTTATGCATGTAAATTTATTCGTAGATCTAATTATCGCCTCCAGCTTAGCGGCAGGCTCGATTTCCTATCTCTATTACGCAGACCGCCTGAATCAATTACCGCTCGGAATGGTCGGGATAGCCGTAGGAACAGCGCTTTTACCTATGCTTTCCAAAGCCATTTCTGCTAAAAATAAAGAGCAAGCACAGCATTTGTTTAACCGCGCGCTAGAGATTTGTTTACTCTTGGCGCTACCTGCAGCGGTGGCTCTATTCGTCATCCCAGAAACATTAGTGTCGACTTTATTTGAGCGTGGTGAGTTTGATAGTGCTGATACAAAAACAACGTCACTAGTCTTGATGGCCTATGCAATTGGAATGCCTGCCTATATTGCGGTAAAGGTTTTCTCAACCGCGTACTGGTCACAACAAGATACTTTAAGCCCTGTAAAAATATCTTTAATAACAACAGCCTGTAATATTGCGTTGAGTATTATTCTTAGTCAGTTTATTGGCGTGATCGGTATTGCGCTGGCGACGGGTATTGTCGGGTGGTTGCAGTTGATCTTACTTTGGCGTGGATTGAAAAAAGCATCATTCTTAGCGTTCGATCAACGGCTTAAGGGCGTTATTGTAAAAATCATATTATCTGCACTGGTCATGGGGGCAGGGGTCTACGCACTTGATCAATATGCGGTCAATAATATGAACGGGATATTGCCTCTGCTCATTATAGTGATCGGCGGACTTATATTATATGGACTTGCGATTGGGGCTAGTGGTGCTATAAAACTATCCGACGTAAAGAAATATCTAAAGAGAGGGTAAGCTAACATGAAACGCATTCTATCTTGTATGCAACCGACAAATAATCTGCAACTTGGAAATTATTTAGGTGCGTTGCGTAATTGGGTAAAGCTCCAAGATGATGGTGATTCTGAATGTCTTTATGGTATTGTTGATTTGCATGCAATCACTGTAAAGCACGATCCAGCAGCGCTTACGAACGCAACACGTTCAGCTGCTGCCGCTTATATTGCAGCTGGTGTTGATCCCAAAAAATCATCAATATTTGCACAAAGTGCTGTGCCAGCCCATTCTCAAATGATGTGGCTCTTTAGCTGTATGACGCCGATGGGTTGGTTAAACCGCATGACGCAATTTAAGGAAAAAGCGGGTAAGAAAAAGGATCAAGCATCATTGGGGCTATATAGCTACCCCGTTTTAATGGCCGCTGACATCCTAATTTACCAAGCGACTCACGTGCCTGTTGGCGATGATCAAAAACAACATTTGGAGCTTGCGCGCGATATAGCCGCTAGTTTTAACCAACATTATGCTGGTGGGGATACGTTTTTCACCATGCCAGAACCCGTGATTATGGGCGAAGCAACCCGCGTTATGTCGCTTCGTGACGGAACAGCTAAGATGAGTAAATCCGCTGAAAGTGATATGTCTCGTATCAACTTAACGGATGATGCGGATACTATTGCGAACAAGATACGTAAAGCTAAAACAGACCCTGGCGCTGTACCTTCTAATAAAGAAGAAGCGGAAGGGCGTCCAGAAGCACTGAATTTATTGACAATTTATGGCGCTCTGTCTGATACATCAGCAGAGGCATCTATGGCTGAATTTGGCGGGCAACAATTCTCTGTGCTAAAAAATGCATTGTCAGATTTAGCAGTGGCAAAGCTAACGCCTATTACCTCACGTATGAATGAATTGCTAACGGATCCTGCCGAAATTGATGCCATTTTGGCAAAGGGCGCAGAAAAGGCACGCGCACTTTCTCAACCAACTGTGGACGAAACAATGAAATTAATGGGGTTTTGGTCATAAATTATTTGTCATACGCTTTTGGCAAGGGGTATACTTAAGCATGATTAGAATCTTATTCCTTACAGCTTTAATGCTTTTTCCGTCTTTAGCACACGCAGATTATTTTTTGTGGGAGCATGAAAAGACTGGGTTAACCATGACCTATCCAGATACATGGAATAACCAGCTAAATGTAAATCCTGATGATATCCTCACAATTGCAGGGCCTTCTTATAATGGTGCGCCTAAATGTACCGTGAAAGCCAGTGATGATAAGCGTTACTTGATCTATCCGGCTAAATACGGGCGTGCGGTTCAAAAAGATGCTGTAAGCACACCGTTTTGGCGTACTTACATGGGGCATTATGACGATTATACCTTGAATAAAGTATATGATGGCGGTGGTCTTGGGCGTTGGTTAGCTAGTTACGCCTACGCAACATATGATGTGCGCAAAGGGAATGTGTATCAAAAGCGCCGTGCGCTAATGTTTGCGTCACTTTACTATGACACTATGTACATTATTGAGTGCTCAGCCCTTAACCATGAATATGACCGCTGGGACAGAAATTTCCGTAGCATCATTAAATCAATTGATTTTGATGAAGCCTTCAGCCAATGGCCAACAGGTCATTACGATGATTTCCTTACAGGCTCTAAAAAATATTTTTGGACACAAACGGGCTATGATGGAACGACAGGCTACTAATGCTCATTCAAACTGAACAAACCCCTAATCCAGCAACATTGAAATTTTTGCCAGGCCAAGATGTCATGGGAGATCGTGGTGTAGCGGAATTTAAAACACCTGAAGAAGCCTCTGTATCAGTGCTTGCAGAGCGTGTGTTCAATATAGACGGAGTCGTTTCGATATTCTATGGCAGTGATTTTGTATCTGTAACCAAGTCCGATGATATGGAGTGGGAGCACCTAAAGGTGCGTATTATGGCGGCGATTATGGAGGCTTTTACATTAGGTCAGCCCTTATTTCGTGAAGGCCAAGCACCAGAAGACAAAGACAAAAATTCTGAGGAAGATGATGAGCTTGTTGTCCAAATTAAAGAATTGCTAGAAACGCGTGTTCGTCCAATGGTCGCACAAGATGGTGGCGATATTATCTTTGATCGCTTTGAACAGGGGATTGTCTATTTGAAAATGCGTGGCGCCTGTGATGGTTGTCCTAGTTCGACCATGACACTAAAGAGCGGCATAGAGAATATGCTTCGCCATTATGTACCAGAAGTATTGGAAGTGCGCGCAGCCTAATTAGCTTAGTTTGTGAACAACATCCCAAGCCAACGAAATCTAATTTCATCACTATTATTATTTGAAACGGGGAGCATACAATTTACCCGTAAGCGCTGCTGAGTAGTGTTTTTAGATAAGTGTAGTTCTATCCTAGTGTCGGATAATATATTTATTCTGGGTTTAGATTGTCCAGAGGCAAAGCAAGAGAGTTTATCTTTGTTGGTGCTTAATGTTCGTGGCAATGTAAAGCCGATTGATTTGTTGAGCGCTGTCGTTACATCCTTAACGGGTAGAGGTAGAGCATTGGCAACAGTAATAAATCGATCCAAATCACCATATTCATCTGTCATCGTAAAACGGGGTAGAATATTTAGATTTTCAGAAGCATAAGCAACGCCTGATTGCTGTCCTAAAATACCTTCAAAACCCTGAGACGCAACGATATTAGAATAGTTATAGTCATAAGCGCCAAAGGGGTAGGCAAATAACTGAGGCGTAAAATTTAACTTATTGCGGAACATAGCTTTTGTATTATTGATCTGACGTTTGATTTCGTCGGCAGGCTCACTGCTTAAATTAGTATAACTGGCTGGGTGCATGCCTAGACTAGATAACTTTGATTTCTTGATTTTCTTGAGATCACGCCAGCTCAAATATTGATTGTTGTTCTGATTGGCGCGCTCAGAAGCGATAAAGACCGTATAAGGAAAATTCAATTTTTCTAATAACGGAATAGCACTTTTA
Organism: Alphaproteobacteria bacterium; assembly: GCA_018608245.1. GTDB lineage: Bacteria > Pseudomonadota > Alphaproteobacteria > Micavibrionales > Micavibrionaceae. Next base: position 60,821 of record JABAZY010000019.1, read on the forward strand.
AGAATGGATTTGTGCCCCCCATCAAATGTAAGAACAATGCTATTGGGTGGCATTTTTTTATTGTTGTTATAATTGTTTATAAGCTGTTCCAGAGAAATTACATTGTAGGGACCAAGCGCTAATTCACGCATATGCGCTCTAAATTGTTCTGCCGTGATATTTGGGCCGGTTGTGTGATCATTACCGACGTCAAAATAAACCATTATTCGAGCAGCACTTTCGTCAGCTTTCACTATGTTTTGAGCAAGCGACGATGTTGCAAAAAACAGGAGTGAAAACAGCGTCAGAAAGCTGACTAAATTAATATGGCGAGTGGGCATGGCATTATTTTATATGATTTAATCACCCATAGCCAGCATATTAGCGTTGATATTTCATCCAGACCCGCTAATGTGCCTTTCATGATGAAGAAACTGGCCGAAAATAATACGAAAAACATACTAGCTTTTGAAACGACATTAAGTGGCATTAATGTGGGCTTTGTTTCACGTGAAATCAATCAGATAGAAGAATATATTGATACTGAACGTGAACAAGCTGCTATGCTTATTCCAACGATACAGTCCGTCCTAGAAGAGGCTAAACGCGAATTTAAAGACCTGGATTTGATCGTTAGTACGGTTGGCCCTGGCTCTTTTACGGGCTTGCGTATTGGTCTCTGTACGGCGCGCATAATGTCGATGACACTCAATAAACCTTTAATTGGTGTCACCACGCTTGATATGATTATGCACCAATATCTTCAAAATAATAATGACCCTGCACCAGATCATAAATATCTCATTCTACTTGAGACGAAGCGCAAAGATTTTTATGCCTGCTTCTTTGATAACAAAGGGGAGAAGATTAGCGAACCATTTGCTTCAGATGCATCAGACATTTTGGCTAAAATTCAAACGGATCACAATGAATTCAAAATGAACATAGGGGGCAATTGCTTACAGCGCTTTCAAGATAATATTGATACTAATGGTATCGAAATTAAGTTTTTGCCTGTCATAGAGCGTATTGACCCTGTTCAAATGGCGCTTCATGGTGCTTATCTATTTGATAAATATGGAGAAAGTAAGGGTTCACTGAATCCGCTCTATCTTCGAGAAGCGGATGTGTCTTTTTCAACTAAACCTGCTAGAAAATTGAGCCAAGTTTAAGTAATTGGCTCTAAGATGATAATTCTTTGCTCCGTGCCTTCGCGGCCTCAATGGTTTCATCAAATAAATCTTGTAATCGCCCATCCATAAGAATGTTAAGGGCGGCTTCTGTCGTACCTTTAGGGCTTGTTACATTTTTGCGGAGCGTTTCAGCCGTAGTTTCTGGCTCGTTATCGGCCAAACATGCAGACCCGATGATGGTCTGACGTGCCAAACGCATAGCATTTTCAGTACTTAGACCAGCTTTTTCACCAGATTTTGCTAACACTTCAATCAAATGAAAGACATAAGCGGGGCCACTACCTGATACGGCTGTAATTGCGTCCATCTGTGCTTCATCACTAATCCATAAAGTTTCACCGATTACGCTCATGAGTGATTGTGCGATACTACGATGGGCTTCTTCAGTCTCGGAAGGGGTGAAAAGCGCTGTAATTCCTTGGTTTACGGCTGCTGGTGTGTTGGGCATCGTGCGGATGAAACTATGCTCTTTCCCTAAATGCTTCTGAAAATACGGAACGCTCTTACCTGCCGCGACGGAAATAACGGGCACGTTTTCTGGGATGATACCTTTTAGCTCTGCACAAACATCATCCATAATTTGTGGCTTTGTCGCTAAAATAATAGCTTGTGTCTTGTCTAATGATAGATCAGAAAAGTTGGTCACATGATCAACGTTAAGATGCTGCGTGATACTTTCATCAGGCGCGTGAGGATCAAGGATTTCAGCGTATTCAATCAATCCTGATGCTATCCAGCTCTGCATCATGGCGGCGCCCATCTTTCCACATCCAATTAGGGTAATGCGCAAAGGAACGTTATGTGCAAATCCATCTGATAAATCTAAAGGGCACATATAAAGGGCGCTTTCGTTTAATTAAGTTCTAAGCTTCGCCAATGTTATCCATCATGGCCAACGATAATGCATTTGCACCTTGTTGTTGATGTAGGGATAAAAGCTCAAATGTCATGTAGTAACGCTCACACTCTGATAGGGCTATATCTATTAAATCTTCCATGTGAGAGGCACCAGAAGAATAGTTCATGCCGCGAAAAAGACTGGTGTGCCTAAAACACGGCGTATGTGCTTCAGCATTTGCTGTGTTAGATAAAGGGATATCAAAATGCCCTAACCAAAGCGTTGAGTTAATTTTATTTACAGCCTTTGAGGCTTCTTCAAGTTTATTAGGGCTAACGGTTAAGTCTGGCGTGCAACAGAATTTAAGTGCGCTGTAATGCTCTTGCCAATTAAATGCCATCTTGTAATGACCATATTTGCCGGAGACGTGAACAGTGAGCGTATCTTCATCCATACGATCAAATGTCCAATCGTTAGAGATAATAATCTCTTCAACGCTATCGAGTGGATTGCTTACGTCTTCAAAAATGTTGGTTTGTTCTTGCATTCTGCTATTTCTTCTTTTTAACTTTTACAGTTTTTTCTAAGGCGTCTAAACGTTCTTTTAGGGTTTTATTTTCTTCGAAAAGACTACTCACTAGTGTTTCTAGTCGTTCATGTTCTTCACGAGGAACGAGCTCTATGTCGGTTGCTATGTCTTCAACGCGGGTTTTAATATCATCACGGACATGTTTTTGAACACCCCCAAGGATATTCATCGCACCACCCGCAACACGGGCGATGTCTTCTATGATGTGCGTGTTTTTAGACATGAAATCTTAATAACACTTGGGGCTTATTTCTCACAAGGGCTCTACGCAAAAATGAATGCGTTATCCACTTTATTTTTTTGTATATTACGCATAAGGTGTGTGCTTATATTTAAAGCCGTCGCGTGCTTGTTCGCTTGAGGTAAATAAGAAAAGGATGATTAAATGATTATTGTAACAGGTGGCACGGGCTTTATAGGTTCTAACTTGGTTGCGGCATTAGAAGAGCAGGGGCATGAAGATATTGTCGTTTGTGATACGCTTGGCATGGAAGACAAATGGCGCAACATTGCCAAACGCGAACTTCGCGATCTTGTCCACCCTGATCGTTTATTTGATTATCTAGATGCGCATGCTGATGAGATTGATGTGATCTTTCACATGGGTGCGATTTCTTCTACGACCGAGCAGGATATCGATTTAGTTGTTGAAACAAACATTGTTCTATCTCGTCGTTTATGGAATTGGTGTGGGCGTCATAATAAAAGATTAATATATGCCTCATCCGCTGCAACTTATGGCGATGGAGATCAAGGGTTTGATGATTTTGAATCTGTTAACGAATTGTCGATATTACGCCCTTTGAACGCTTATGGTTGGTCAAAGCATGTTTTTGATCGTCGTATTGCACGTGAGCTAAAGAACAAAAAGAAAGCTGTGCCTAAGCAATGGGCGGGATTAAAGTTCTTTAATGTCTATGGGCCAAATGAATATCATAAGGGTGAGCAGATGAGTGTAATTTGTAAACTTTATCCTCAAGTAATGGCAGGCGCGGCTGCGAAGCTTTTTAAATCTCATAAGGATGAATATGAAGATGGTGGACAGCTTCGTGATTTCGTTTATGTGAAGGATTGTGTAGCTGTGATGATCTGGCTTTATGAGAATGAAAATGTTAGTGGTTTATTTAATATCGGTACAGGCAAAGCTAGAAGTTTTAAAGATCTAGCTCTCTCAACCTTTGCTGCGGCGGACAAAGAACTGAAGATAAACTTCATCGATATGCCAGAATTTTTACGTGAGAAATATCAGTATTTCACAGAGGCTAAAATGGATAAATTACGTGCGGCTGGATATGATAAACCCTTCACAGATTTAGAAGAAGGCGTGCGTGATTACGTGCAAAATTACATGGTGCGTGAAGATGATAAGTATTTATAAAAAACTACCTTAACTTATATAATATAAAGGTTAAGGGGAAAATTAATAATATCATTTTGTCTGAAATGTAAAATTTAACTAAAAGAAAACTTGATAGATATGAGCTTAACATTTAATGATATTGACCCTGTCGCAATCGCGATTGGTCCACTCGAAATTAGATGGTATGCGCTTGCCTATATGGCGGGTTTTTTGCTGGGCTGGAAATATGCTTTATGGCTTGTAAAATCCTATAAGGAAAAAGCCAAAAAAGATATCCGCCCCAGCACGGATGACATAGATAATTTTATTCCTTTTGCAGTTTTGGGAGTCATCTTAGGGGGGCGTTTAGGGTATGTATTATTTTACCAATCATCTCTTTATTTATACGATCCGCTTTCTGTTTTTAAAGTATGGGAAGGGGGAATGTCATTTCACGGTGGAGCGCTTGGGGTTATTTTAGCGCTATTCTTATTTTCATGGCGTCAGAAAATCCCACTCCTTCGCCTGTCCGATATTGTTTGTGCGACAGTGCCTATCGGTATCTTCTTTGGGCGCATTGCTAATTTTGTAAACGGTGAGTTGTTTGGGCGTCCTGCGGGCGAGAATGTACCGTGGAGTTTTGTCTTCCCATGGGGTGGGCCAGAACCACGCCATCCTAGCCAGTTATATGAAGCGGCCTTAGAGGGGGCTTTGCTGTTTATTATATTATTCATTCTAGTGCGTAACGAACGGATTAGAGCGCTTCCGGGGATTGTAACGGGGGCGTTTTTAGCTGGCTATGGTCTGTTCAGGTTATTTGTTGAGCAGTTCCGCGAGCCTGATAGCCATATTGGCTTATTGTTTGATTACATCTCTATGGGGCAATTACTTAGCTTGCCTATGGTGCTGTTAGGCAGTGGCGTTATTGTCTATGCTTTGATTAAGCGTGAAAAGGCTTAAATTAAAGCCATGAGCGCTCAAGAAACACCTTTAACAGATATTATTCGCCAGCAGATACGTGCTACTGGGCCGATGAATATGGCTGAGTATATGTCTCTATGCCTTGGTCATCCTGAACATGGTTATTATATGCACAAAGATCCATTTGGTGTCGCAGGGGATTTCACGACCGCCCCAGAGATATCTCAACTATTTGGAGAGTTGATTGGTGTTTGGGTGGCTGATACATGGATGCAAATGGGTAGACCTGATCGTTTCGTAATTCTGGAGTGTGGACCGGGGCGTGGTGCATTAATGTCTGATGCCTTAAGGGCAACAAAGTCGGTTGAAGGGTTCCATGAGGCGATGCAGGTCGTGATGCTGGAAACGAGTCCATATTTGAAATCTGTGCAAGAAAAAACGCTAATGGGTCACGGTGCATTATGGATTTCTGCGCTGGATCAATTGAACCAAGAGGTTCCTGTGATTATTATCGGTAATGAGCTTCTTGATGCCCTTTCTGTACGTCAATTGCAGTATACTGATACGGGGTGGCTTGAACGATGTGTTGGTTTAGGTATAAACGATACGCTTAGTATTAATTTAAAAAACGTCGAAAAGTCCCTATTAAGCTACATTCCACCTATGCTTATAGCCCCTAAGGAAGATGATGTCATAGAGGTATCAGTGGCTCGACAAGCGTTTGTTCAAGAAATCTGTAAAATTATTTTAAATCAACAAGGTAGTGCTTTATTCTTAGATTATGGATTCATACATAACGTGCCTGGAGAGACTCTGCAAGCGGTCAAGAACCATAGTTATTGCGATATTCTTGATAGTCCTGGCCAAGTTGATTTAACAGCACATGTGAATTTTGCTGAAATTGCTCGTATTGTGATGGGGTGTGACTTAACGGTTCATGATGCTGTGTCACAGAGTGACTTCCTAAAAAGGTTAGGTGCGGAATTGAGAGCGGAAAAATTGACCCAAAATGCAACAGCGCAACAGGCGCAAGGAATTAAAAGCGCGCTTCAGCGCTTGATTGGAACTGACACTAAAGCAGGGGAGATGGGCACCCTATTTAAAGCGATAGCATTCTCTTCTGATCCTCATATTAATTTGGCGGGGTTCATGTAGAATAATGAGTATGGATATAATTATAGACGATAAAATTGACGCAGTACACGCCTCAATCCGCCATGGTTTCTTTGGGCGTGAAGGGGGCGTGAGTGAAGGTATATATAAGAGCTTGAATTGTGGTGTAGGGTCTGATGATAATCCTGATGCTGTGGCTGAAAACCGCAAGCGGGTCGTTGAATCACTAGTAGACAAGAATGTTCCTTTAGTCACAGTAAACCAAGTGCATAGTCCTGATTGCGTCATTATAGAGCAACCATTTAAAAATAACACTCGACCAAATGCTGATGCGCTTGTAACCGATCGTGCGGGTTTGGTTCTTGGTATTTTAACAGCTGATTGTGGCTGTATCTTATTTGTAGGAACAAAGCCTGACGGATCACCTGTCATTGGCGGGGCGCATGCTGGCTGGAAAGGGGCTGTTGGTGGTGTTTTGCAGTCAACGGTTCAAAAAATGTTAGCGCTAGGCGCGGAGCTTTCGTCTATTCAAGCGTCAATTGGCCCTTGCATAGGTCCTAAGTCGTATGAAGTGTCCCAAGGGTTTGAACAACCTTTTCTCGATCAAAACGATGAGAATGAACGCTTTTTTATGAGCGCACGCAAGGAAGGGCATCTAATGTTTGACCTGCCAGGTTACATTGCTAGCCAATTGGCGCAGGCGGGTGTTAGTAATATTACGATCACTGGGCATGATACTTTCGCTGAAATGAACAGATTCTTTAGCTATCGCCGCGCAACACACGCAAAAGAGCCTGACTATGGACGGCAGATTTCCGCCATTATGATTGCTGAGTAGAGGTTTAAACAAAATAAGTTGGGAAATTAACGAATCCTGACTTGCCTTTTAGGGCAAGTTTTCCCTATAGTCGGCTCAATCGCGTGAGCCTTTGAAACTTTACGGAAAAAATCCGATGAAACTTATTGCCGGTAACTCTAACCGACCTTTAGCAGAAGCTATTTCTGCGCATCTTAAAACGCCCCTGACAACAGCTAGCATTCGTCGTTTTGCTGATATGGAAGTCTTTGTGGAAATCATGGAGAATGTTCGCGGTGAGGACGTCTTCGTTATTCAATCAACTTCCTATCCTGCCAATGATAACTTGATGGAGCTGTTGATTACAATTGATGCGCTAAGACGTGGCTCAGCACGCAGAATTACAGCGGTTCTCCCATATTTTGGTTATGCCCGCCAAGACCGTAAAACAGGCGGTAGAACACCTATTTCAGCGAAATTGGTCGCAAATTTGATTACCTCTGCTGGCGCTGACCGCGTTTTAACGATGGATCTGCACGCAGGACAAATCCAAGGGTTCTTTGATATCCCGACAGATAACTTGATCGCGTCACCTGTCATGGTGCCTGATATGGAAAAATTATTTAATGCCGAGAACTTGGTGATGGTATCTCCAGATGTTGGTGGTGTTGGTCGCGCGCGTGCGATGGCAAAGCGCATGGGTGCTGATTTAGCTATCATTGATAAACGTCGTGAAAAAGCAGGTGTTTCAGAGGTGATGAATGTTATCGGTGAAGTGAAGGGCAGAGATTGCGTGCTTATTGATGATATGGCCGATTCTGCGGGAACGTTGTGTAATGCGGCAGGTGCTCTTATGGCGCAAGGGGCTAACTCAGTTCATGCTTACGTCGTGCATGGTGTGCTATCAGGCGGCGCAGTTGCCCGTGTGGCGGAAAGCCCACTGGAAAGTCTGGTAATCACAGATTCTATTGCCCCAACAGAGGCCGTGCGCGTATCTCAAAATATCCGCACGCTAACGGTTGCGCCTCTGATTGGTTCTGCTATTGAGTGTATTGCGGATGAAAAGTCGATTTCTGCTCTGTTTAAATAGGCGATCTAGCTAAATAATCCTTGAATTTCCTTACGAAATACGCTTTATTGCGCCCTTAGTAATGGGTAGCACCCCTGGAGGCTATCTTAAATTTAATTATAAGGAACTAAAACAATGACAAAATCATATACTATGTCAGCGGTAAAACGTGAACGCGCCGGTAAGGGGGTCGCTCGAGCATTACGCCGTGAAGCACAAACACCAGCCGTTATTTACGGCGATAAACAAGAACCAGTAACTATTTCAATCCCTACCAAAGAAGCTAACTTGGAATTCAATAAAGGTCATATGTTTACAACATTATGTGACCTTGATATTGCAGGTGAAAAAGGTTTGGTTCTTGCTCGTGATATTCAATTACACCCAGTATCAGATAACGTTTTACACGTAGATTTCTTACGTGTGACAGACAAAACAAAATTGACTGTTGCTGTGGCCCTTAACTTTATTAATCAAGAAGAGTGTGCCGGTATTAAAGAAAAAGGTATCTTGAATGTCATTAGATATGAAGTTGACCTTGTTTGTAAGGCCGTTAATATTCCTGAAGCAATTGATGTTGATTTAACCAAGTTCGAAATTGGTGATTCAATCAAAATGAGTGATGCTGTTCTACCTGAAGGCTCTAAGCCTGAGATTGATGATCGTGACTTTACTTTGGCAACTATCGCTGCGCCACGCGCAATCGAAGAAGAGGTTGTTGAGGAAGAAGAAGGCGTTGAAGGCGAAGAGGGAGCGGAAGCTTCTGCTGAAGGCGCTGAAGGTGACGCACCTGCTGAAGGTGGAGAAGAAAAAGCTGAAGCAAAAAGCGAATAATCTTCTACCGAATAAAAATTCTAAAAGAGGGCATATTCACTATGTCCTCTTTTTTATTTAATATATGCTGTACGGCATAATGTTTAATTTATTTAATAAAAAGAATTCTGATATGTGGCTATTGGTCGGGCTGGGAAATCCTGGCGATAAATATAAAAATAACCGTCATAATATTGGGTTTATGGCTGTGGATCGTGTGGCGGATGATACGCCTGCTTTTTCTGCGCCGAAATCTAAGTTTCAAGGCGCGTATACAGAAGCAAATATTGCAGGTGTAAAAATTGGTATGCTACAGCCACAAACTTATATGAATGAGTCTGGTCAGTCTGTTGGTGCATGCGCAAAATTTTATAAAATTCCTGCTGAGCGGATTGTTGTTTTTCATGATGAGCTGGATATAAATGCTGGTGATTTTCGTGTTAAAAAAGGTGGCGGTAACGCTGGGCATAATGGATTGAAATCTATTCAAGCACATTTGGGTACACCAGATTTCTGGCGTGTGCGCATGGGGATTGGTCATCCAGGTGATAAAAATAAAGTGAGTGGCTATGTGCTAAGTGATTTCGCCAAAAGCGATGCTGAGTGGTTAGATGTTATGTTAGAAGGCGTTGTGCGTTCTTACGAAATTATTTTCAAAGAAGGCGTAAAGCCTTTTGAAAAAGAAGTCAGTGAACATATAAATTATTACCTTAAAAAATAAATAAAAAGAAAGAATAAAAGATGAGTTTTAATTGTGGAATTGTGGGGCTACCCAATGTTGGTAAATCAACTTTGTTTAATGCGCTAACAGCAACGGCGGCGGCGCAAGCGGCAAACTTTCCGTTTTGTACGATTGAACCAAATGTGGGCAAGGTTGGTGTGCCTGATCCGCGCCTTGATTTGATTGCTAAGATTGGTGGCTCAGCTAAGATTGTTCCTGCTCAATTAGAGTTTGTTGATATTGCTGGTCTTGTAAAAGGCGCGAGCAAAGGTGAGGGGCTTGGTAATCAGTTCCTAACGAATATTCGTGAGACAGACGCAATTATTCATGTGCTTCGTTGTTTCGAAGATGGTGATATTACCCATGTGGAAGGATCGGTTGATCCTATCCGTGATGCGGAAACGATTGAAACAGAATTAATGCTGGCGGATCTGGAAAGTTTAGAAAAACAAATTACTAATATTGAACGTAAAGCTAAAGGTGGTGACAAAGAATTAACTGGTCAGCTTGACTTAATGAAACGTATGAAGGCTGTTCTTGATGAGGGGCGTCCTGCACGTGATGCAGCGCCAGAAAACCCTGATGAAATTCGTTGGTCAAAAAATATTGGTATGCTAACGGCTAAATCAATTCTTTATGTTTGTAACGTTAATGAAGATGATGCGGCGAATGGAAATGATTGGACAAAAAAAGTAGCAGAAATGGCTGTAGAGAAAAAAGCCAGTAGTGTTATTATTTGTGCTTCAATTGAATCTGAAATTGCACAGTTAGAAACGGCGGAAGAAAAGAATGAATTTTTGGAAGCTATTGGTTTGGAAGAAGCGGGGCTAGATCGTATTATCAAAGCGGGGTACGCGCTGTTAGGATTGCAAAATTATTTCACTGTTGGGCCAAAAGAAGCGCGTGCTTGGACAATTCGCACAGGCGCAAAAGCGCCAGAGGCGGCCGGTGCAATTCATAGTGATTTTGAAAAAGGATTTATCAAAGCTGAAGTAATCGCTTACGAAGATTTTGTTGAATTAAATGGTGAGCAAGGTGCAAAAGACCAAGGAAAAATGCGCCAAGAAGGCAAAGAATACGTCGTCAAAGATGGCGATATAATTCTATTCAGATTTAATGTTTAACTATGGGTAAGGGCATCAGGTTCTGAAGCCTTAGGCTTAACAGTGTCGGTTGGCGTTTCTTTATTTGCAGGATTTGCACCTGCTTCGAATCCTGATCTTGAATCGCCAGGAGATTTTTTATCTACTGGGGTGGAATCTCCACCTGCTTCTAGATTCTTCGGTAAAGTACGTGGTGGTAATATTGTGCCAGGAAGTGGCGCGCCATAACCGTTATCTGCTAAATATTGATTGATCTCATCCTGTTGCTCTGGAGGTAGGCTATCAACGCGTTTTTCAAGCCCAGCCCTAAGGTTGACTAAGTCACCTTTAACAGCAGCGTCGCTTCCAATCCCTTCTCCATTCTTCTTTTCGCCTCTGGCTAAATCTTCTTCCTTTTCTTCAATGCGATTTTTCCTTGATGTGATGCTTTTTAGTGATCTAGGAGCTTGTTTATCAGTCATAATTGCAACGACATTTAACTGGCTATAAAAGTTTTCCATTTCTGGGTCATCAAACGTTTTTAGATGCTCAGGTAATACTCTTGAAGAAGCAACTAACTGCTCAACTGTTGGATTTGGAGGGAGCTCTTCTGCAGGAATAGGTGCTAGAGGTTTATCCTCAACGGCAGGCTGTTCTGGAGTGATGCCTAAAATTTTATCCATTGCGGTTTGTCTCATACCGTCAACAGCAGGTCTCAATTCCATTTTATCGGTTAATTCTGCAACAACGTCTCTACCAAAATCACTTAACTTTGCATTAGTCGCACCTCCATCGTAAGGTGTGTCTGCGTGATACATCGCATCACGCATTTCCCATTTGTCAGCAAACTGCTTTCCTGGGCTAATATATTTTTCCTCTAAGAAATTATTGTTCATGCGAAGCATACCATGAAGATATTCTTGCGTTTCATAATTCATAGCTTCGGCTGTTAAGTCAATTTTGTTAGAATCGAGTTCGTATTTACCGTCATATTTTTCTGTTGCGAAAGCGTGAATTTCTAATTTATGCGTGATTTTATTTGTTGCTGCTTCTGCGCTTCTAAGGGCACTAAGCTCAGCTTCTGCTTTTTCTGCATCAAAGAGAACTTGCTCTGCGGCTCGTTGTTCTGCCACAGCTTGATCTGCTGCTAGTTTTGCTTTTGCTTGTGCTTTTTCTACTTCTGCTCGGGCAGAAACTTCTTGGAAGTGCGTATTAAGATTAGCTTGAATTTGTTCAGGTGAGTTACCAGCAAGTATACCTTGCGCAGTTATAATTTCAGTTGGTGTGATTTCATCATCAAATTCAAAGTCCGCATCATTCTCTGCCATGTAAGCATAAAACAAGGCATGATTTTGAACTTCACCAGTTCTTATTTCTTGTTCAAATTCATCACGTGGTTTTCTTCGAGCTTCTTGATCTTCTAAATCGCTTAGTGCCATCTCTGAGGTCATTGTCTCTGCGACTTGCGGATCTGGGACACCTCTATTTTGTTGGAAGGCGTTCTGTAAAGACGCTAATTGAGAATCTATTTGATCTTCTTCTGCCATCCTTTGATTAGGCATCCAATTAGTATTTGTCAGCTTTGTGTAGTACTCTTGAATCACCTGTTGCTTTTGCGCTAGTGATAATTCTGATATTTTTTGATTTAATGCCATCCTATGTTTCTCCGCGCTTCCCCGCTTTTATCTTATTTACCCTATTATACGGAAAAAGATTAACAAATCGCAAAAATTTGCCAAAAAAGTTTAATTTTCAAGCAAAATCAATGGGTTGTGAATGCAATTATTTTTAGGGCTTAAGCGCGTTTATGCCCTAACAAGGGATTCGTAAGCGTCTCTCAACTGTCGCGTAATGGGGCCAACAGCGTAGCTAGTATCATCAATTTTACCAACGGCAGTCACTTCTGCGGCTGTGCCTGTTAAGAACACTTCGTCGGCTTCTTTAAGCTCTTCTGGGGTGATTTGGCAGACTTCCAGAGGGATATTATTATCATTAGCCAGTTGGATTAATGTTTGGCGCGTCAGTCCATTCAAAAAACAATCAGGATCAGGGGTTTTTATTTTACCGTCTTTGATCATGAATATATTGGCGCCAGTGGCCTCGGCTACAAGCCCTCGATAATCTAACATCAATGAATCTGTATAGCCTTCTGCTTCTGCGGCGTGCTTGGACATGGTGTGCGTTGCATATAGCCCAGCCGTCTTACTAGCGGTCACGGCTGTGTCTGGCATAGGGGCGCGCCACTTGGATGTTTTGAGGGAGATGCCTTTTTCACGGGCTTCTTCAGTGAAATAGCTAGGCCATTCCCAACAGGCGATGGCAATATGGGTCTTAGTCTTTTGGGCGGAGATACCTAATTCTTCACTACCACGCCAAGCAACAGGGCGGAGATACGCATCTGTTAGCTTATTGGCTTCCAGTATTTCCATCTTTGCTTTGTTAAGCTCTTCGGCGCTCATTGGCATAGGCATATCAATTAGGTTGGCTGAATGGATGAAGCGTTCTGAATGCTCCTGCATCTTAAAGATTTTACCGTTATAGGTGCGTTCACCTTCAAACACAGAGCTGGCATAATGAAGGCCATGCGTCAAAACATGAACCTTGGCCTCTCGCCATTCAACAATCTCTCCATCAAACCAGATCAAACCATCACGATCGCTAAAATCCATTATTGCCTCTATATTTTAAAAGTTTTTACAACGTCCATAATTTTTCAAAATGGGTTAAAAAGCAAGCTTGTTTTGTAAATTAAACCTCTTTTCTTGAGAAAATCTCCGCTTACTGATAAGAAAGAGGGCATGAATGAACCTCAAGCTGATAAAGACTATAACGCGCTTCCCCATATATTGGTGATAGATGATGATGATGGCATCCGTAATTTGGTGTCTCGTTATTTAACCGAAAATGGATTCTTTGTAACGGGTGCTGCTGATGCGCATGAAGCTAAAGAGATTTTGAAGCTAGCGGAATTTGATGTGCTTGTGGTTGATGTCATGATGCCGGGTCAAGACGGGGTCGCGTTTACCCAAGAAATAAGGGGGATGAATACGGCACTTCATGACGTGCCTGTTCTTCTGTTGACGGCTATGAGTGAGGTGGAGGATCGAATTACAGGGTTGAGTGCAGGGGCTGATGATTATTTAAGTAAACCATTTGACCCACGTGAACTTGTCTTGCGTCTTGAGGCCATATTACGCCGTCGTCCACAGATGGAAGAAAGTAAGCTTAAGATAGGGACGTGGTTGTTCGAACAAGATCAAAACATCTTGATCGCTGATAATGACACACAAGAAATAGTTAAATTAACTGAAGTTGAAGTTAATCTGCTGAACGCGCTATCAGGCTCGATAGGCAAAGTCATGAGCCGTGAGGAATTATCAGAGCTATGTGGGTTAGATCCCGAGAAACGCACTGTTGATGTGCAGGTAACCCGTTTGCGTCGCAAGATTGAAGATGACAGCAATATACCTCGGTACCTACAGACAGTGCGCGGTAAAGGTTATGTTCTTAAGGCGGAGAAGGTATAATCAATCATGCGCGCATTATCACCGTTTAAACCGCTCAAAAAAATAATGCCTCGTTCGCTGCTACTGCGCTCGTTTCTAATTTTGGCCGTTCCAATTTTTCTTATCCAAATAATATCAACTTTTGTTTTCTTTGATCGTCACTGGGATAGAATGACCGATAGGCTTGCCTATAGTGTGGCAGGGGAGATTGCTATTATCACTAACCAAATGGCAGAAAGTCCATCAGAAGAAACGGCGCAGCAATTACAAAAATTAACAGATAAAAATCTAGGGATTCTGATTAGTTTTGCAGAAGGTCAAAAGATTGATTCTTCTAATAAAGTCTTTAAAGGCTGGGGTGGTATTGTTAAACGCACCTTAACAAAATCATTAGATTTAGCGATGGAGTATCCTTATCAAATTAAGTTAAAGGTTTCTGAAAAAATTGTTCGTGTTGACGTGCAATTAGAAAAGGGTGTTGTTCAAATCTTACTACCTAAGAAACGCTTATTTTCTTCTTCTGGCTACGCGTTTTTACTTTGGATGTTTTCTGTTTCGTTTTTATTGTTGTTTATTGCCATGTTATTAATGCGTAATCAAATACGCCCTATAAAAAGATTGGCCGTCGCTGCTGATCGCTTTGGTAAGGGGCGGGATGTACCGTTCTTTAAGATTGAAGGTGCGCGTGAGGTACGGCAAGCATCTCAAGCTTTTGTTGGTATGCGTGAGCGTATCAATCGTCAAATTCAACAACGTACAACGATGTTGGCGGGCGTGTCTCATGATCTTCGTACACCGTTAACACGTATGAAATTACAGGCGGCAATGTTAAGTGATGATGCGGAAGCACAAAGCTTGAAGTCTGATATTGAAGAAATGGAGCGTATGATTAATGCTTATCTTGAATTCACAAAAGGTGATCAAGATGAGGAGGTAAAGCGTATAAATATAGCTGAAGAAATTGAACATATCATCGAGTCTTTTGGCCGTAATCGTACAAAAATAATTTTTGAGAAAAGCTATGATGATATTTCTCTCTTCTTGAAGCCAATCGCATTTAAAAGATGTTTGTCAAACTTGATCTCTAATGCTGAAAAATATGCAGATGGTGTTTGGGTTAGCCTTTCTCAAGATAAAGAAAATGTTACTATTATTATTGATGATAATGGCTCTGGCATTGCCGAAGAAAATTATGAGAATGTGTTTAAGCCATTCTTCCGTGAAGATCAGTCGCGTAACAGAAAAACAGGTGGTGTCGGCTTAGGGCTGTCCATTGCTCAAGATGTTGTCTTATCGCATGGCGGAGATATTTCGTTGGCAAAAAGTTCAGAAGGCGGCTTACGCGTTATTATTCATTTGCCATTATGATTTAATGTAACCTGCCGCCTAAGGGCGTGTCTTTATCTGGTGTTACCAATACAATCGCGCCATTTTCATCAGGAAAGCCTAAGACAAGCACTTCTGACATGAAGGGACCTATCTGTTTAGATGGAAAATTGACGACAGCCGCAACTAATTTACCCTCAAGGTCGTCACAGCTATAATGTACTGTAATTTGAGCAGATGTCTTCTTTTCACCTATCTCGTCGCCAAAGTCCAAAAATAGCTTATAAGAGGGGTTTCTAGCCTCAGGGAAGGGTTCTGCACGCAAAATCTTGCCTACACGGATATCAACCTTCATAAAATCAGGAAAAGAGATAAAATTGCTGTTGGTCATGAAATAATAGATAAATTGATATAATAGGCGTGTAAATAGCAAAATTGTTTACATAATTTTAATTATTTATCTTTATAATGGTTTTTTTCACCATTTAATCAATTTGTTAGTAATCTATTAACACCTATAGAGCATGATAGGGGTGAGTAATTAGCCATTCTTTTAAATTATGTAATATAATATAGGATCATGACCACAACAGGTAACGATAATTACAGGCCAGGATTAGAACCACCAGCACCTATCAAAGGGGGCTCAGGGTGGCTTTCTAGCAACATGGCTCAGCTTATGGTGTTTTTGAACGGCTTAATCTTGACGATTACAGCTTTCGCGACCTTGAGCGTATTTATCAATGAGATTGTTCAAGACAGCTTGGTACAAACGGCAGAGGACACCAAATCTTATATTGTGTCTGAATATGAAGACATAGAAAGCCAAATGCTATCACTTGGAACGATGATGGAGATGGTCGAAACAGATAAGAAGAGTGCTTACTTAGATAAAAATCTAAAAGAACTTGATATTATAAAATCGTTTGATCATATGTTCTGGGTTATTAAAGATCGAGACACGGGGCAATGGTTCTTCCAAGAATTACATGGAAATAGTTACGGTGTTAACTCTGAAGATCTCAGGAGAGAGCTCCTGACGATGATCAAAGTGAGTAAAATCTATGAAACAGATGATAAATTAAAATTTACGACAGAAATCACTGATGATTTGAAAAATGCAGCAGCGATAAAAAATGAAGACGCAAAAAATCTATTCTCTATGATTCAAAAAATAAAGGCGAAGGATGGTAACAATGAATATATCGTCGTTGTTTCAAAGTTTAACAGCTTCTTTAATGATGAATGGATTAGAAAGCGTCCGTTAATTGACCGTGTTAGCATTGTTGATAATGATAATCAAAATACTTTGTTTGAGTTTCGAAAAAATGGTGTAAATGATAACAACATTGAAAAAGATGTTGAGTGGCAAACTTTCTTCACTGCTTTTTCCGATACTAATATTACAATTAAGATGGAGATGTCATTAAGCGCTCGTGAATCTTTCTTGAAAAAAATACCGCTACTTATGTTGTTGTTTGGTATTACATTGACGTTCATAGGAACGCTCTATGTGCGTAATAATCAACGCCAATCATTACGTCTTGCAAAGATGAATAAAGAGCTGGCACATAAAAACTTCGAGCTTAACCAAGAGTTCAGTGAAAAGACAAAATTAAGTGAAGCCATGGAGGCTTCTGAACGTGAACATCGTTCTATCATTAACTCAGTTAGTGATATTATTTTTGAAACAGATGCACGTGGAACAATTTTATTTTTGAATGAAACTTGGACTAAGATTACTGGTTTTGAACTGGATCGTTCTATTGGGCGTAGTGTGTTTGATTTGATTTATATTCAAGATCAGGATGAGCAAAAACAGAACTTTTCTGAGCTCGTAAAAGGGCAAAGAAGTTCATATCGCTCCTTCACTAGATTGCGAACATCTGAGGGGACATTCCGTGCAGTTGAATTAGCCGTCTCTATGATTAGACATGATAAGGATAATGAGCTGCGTGTTGTTGGTACGATAACGGACGTTGAAGAAAGGCGTCGTGCAGAGCGTGCTTTAAGTGAAGCGGAGAAAAAATATCGTGCTATCGTTGAAAATGCTGCGAGTGGTATTTATCAGGTAACACCAGAGGGGCAGTTCTTAAGTGCTAACCCAGCTTTTTCAACCATTCTTGGTTATGATCTTCCAGAGGAAGTGTTGCGTGATATCGTGAATTCGAATGAACAGATTTATCTTGATCCAACGATACGCGCAAAATTCTTACAACAAGTTTCCTCTGCGGGTGTTTCTAAAAACCTAGAATGTCAGATTAAGAAAAAAGACGATACTATTATTTGGGTTAGTGAAAATGTACGTCCTGTTAAGGATGATGAAGGTACATTGCTTTATTACGAGGGAAGCATGGAAGATGTTGACCAACGTAAGCGTGCAGAGATTGCACTTCGTGAAGCGAAGTTTGAATCTGATTTAGCTAACCGCGCGAAATCTGAATTCTTGGCGAATATGAGTCATGAACTTCGTACACCTCTAAATTCTATTATCGGATTTTCTGGCATTATTTCAGAAGAAGCCTATGGACCAATTGATCAACGTGAATATTGGGAGCACGCTAAGAATATTAACGAGAGCGGTAATGGTCTTTTAAATGTAATTAACCAAATTCTTGATGTGTCGCGTATTGATGCGGGTGAAAGACAACTTAATGAATCTTCTGTTGATTTACCAAAGGTAATTGATTCTTGTGTTTCCCTGTTAGATGCAAAGATTAGTGAGAATAACAATACGATTAATAATCTTATTATTGATTCATCTGTAAAGCTTGTTGGAGAAACACAAGCCGTTAAACAAATGCTGATGAACTTAATTTCTAATGCGGTTAAATTTAACCAAGAAGGGGGTGTTATCACCCTTAGTCAAGAAATTGATAGTAATGGCCGCTTGCGTATTTCTGTGACAGATACAGGGTCGGGTTTGAGCGAAGATGAAATCCAAAAAGCTCTATCACCATTTGGTCAAGTTGACTCTGAAATGAACAGAACAGGATCTGGTACAGGGCTAGGACTAACACTTGTCCACTCATTGATAAGCTTGCACGGCGGTGAATTAGAGTTTGTGTCACAAAAAGGTGTTGGAACAACGGTAACTTTAGTGTTCCCTAAAAACCGTGTAACAGCACCAATGAAAAAAGAAACTGCCATAGATGAAACAATAAGCGTTGAAGCAGAAGAAATGCAGGCGCGTGCTGATGAGCAAGCACCAGTCCAAACGGAAGACGCAGAAGGCACTTCTATTGAAGCGCCCATAGCAGAGCCAAAAATTACAGAAGATAGTTAATAAATATTATTCTGATATTCTTCAAGATCATCCTCAGACATCTCTAGTACTTTTTTAGCTGTACCATAGTCGTAGCCAGCACGTCCCATCATCGCGAGTGCTTTTTGAGGTTCGTATTTTTCGACCTTATCATAGGGGCCAATTTTTTTCTTACGCGCAAAAATTATGGCTGCGTATACATCTCCGTTATATTCTGTATCGTAAGTGCTTAAATCATGCTCTTGCAATTCTTGCTTGATATTTTCCTGCTCTAATCCTTTCATGCGTAATCGCATATCTATTTGTCGGGAGGATAACCCACGACGACGTAAAGATATAACCATCCCGCGCAAATATTCTTCATCATTGAGTAGTCCTGCTTTTTCAAATTTTTCAACTGTTAGCTCTAACAACTCCTGACATTCTTCGCGCACCTGATCCGTGTGATGTTTACAGGAGCGATCAATTTTGCGCATCATGACTTTACGGAAGTTATTACTGCTAGAGGTAAAGCGTTGTAGGTAGGCAAGTCCTGAATTATAGAGATAACGCTCTGATATCTTACGCGGAACCTTAATCTTAGGCGCGTTTGGATCATGATTTTGGGGGCTAGTATTTTTGCCCTTTTTATGAGAAGTTTTGCCGTAAGATTTTTTATGAGGCTTTTTATAAGGCTCTTTATCGCTCTTATGGGTGCCAGAGGGGCTATCGTCAAATAAGAAGTTCATTACTGGATTATATCAGCTAAGCGCTGAAAGATAAGGAAAAAGATATGGTAAAAGGTGCTTTAGCCCCACGTAAAATAAACGGTGTGAACTGGGTCGGACTTAAAACCTTGATCGACAAGGAGGTAGGGCGGTTCATGAATGTCTACACGCAGACGGTCATGGCACCTGTTATTACGACTTTATTATTCTATGCCGTCTTTGCATTG
Organism: Alphaproteobacteria bacterium; assembly: GCA_018608245.1. Classification (GTDB taxonomy): domain Bacteria; phylum Pseudomonadota; class Alphaproteobacteria; order Micavibrionales; family Micavibrionaceae. The sequence continues at coordinate 80,305 of JABAZY010000019.1, forward strand.
GCTTTTGGCGGTATTACCCGCACCATAGGGGATATCTCGTACCTGACTTTCTTGGCGCCAGGCTTGTTGATGATGACAATGGTTCAAAATGCCTTCTCAAATACATCTTCTTCAATGATTATTGCTAAGCTTCAAGGGAATATTGTTGACGTTCTTATGCCACCCTTATCAGCGCTAGAGCTTTATCTTGGCTACATCATAGGCGGTGTGGCACGTGGACTTGTGGTTGGTACAACAACAGGATTAGTGATTTATTTTGTCGTCGGTATGGAGGTTCATTCCTTCTTTAACGTCATCGCTTTCGCTGTACTTGGAAATATGATGTTGGCTTCTATTGGCTTAGTCGCAGGGATATGGTCTCAAAAATTTGACCACATCGCGGCCATAACAAACTTCTTGGTGACGCCGCTAACGTTCTTATCGGGTACATTCTATTCGATTTCACAACTACCAGAATTTTGGCGGAATTTGGCGCATTACAACCCGTTCTTTTACATGATTGACGGCTTCCGCTCAGGCTTTATCGGCCATTCAGATGGTAATGTCATGATTGGTTTGGCTTATCTAGTCGGTATTAATTGCGTACTTTCATTGCTTTGCTATTTCATGCTAAAGACAGGCTATAAAATCAAAAGCTAATTGTGGTATAATAAGAATAATGAATATGAGTGATGAGATATCGGGCAATGTGATCAGGCCCTTTCAATTAGAATCTTCCAGTCTTCGCGGGCGTATTGTACGGCTAGACACAGTTTTAGACGAGATTCTAGTCCCTCATGGCTACCCAGATATCGTCAGCCAACTCCTCGCCGAAGCGACGGCCTTGTGTGGCTTACTCTCCTCAATGCTGAAATATGAAGGCATTTTTACCTTACAAATTCAGGGTGATGGGCCAGTATCCATGCTTGTTTGCGATACAACAAGTGGTGGTGGCGTGCGCTCTTGCGCTAGTTTCGATGAAAAACGCGTTGAAAAAGTGCGCAAACAGCTTCTGGCCTTCGCAAAAGACGAGGTCGGCGAAGGCTCTGACAATCACTTGGTGCAATTGATGGGTAAGGGGCATATCGCCTTTACCGTAGATCAGCCAGAGCACACAGATCGTTATCAGGGCATCGTGGAGCTTAAAGGCACGTCGCTTGTTGAATGTGTTCAACATTACTTCATTCAGTCAGAGCAGATTAATACTGGTATTAAACTGGCTGTAGGGCAACGTAACGGTCTTTGGCGTGCATCAGGCATTATGCTTCAACATATGCCCAGTGATGGTGGTAATGCCGAAGTAGATCACACAAAAACACAATTCAGTAACTTTGATGAAGATGATTGGCGTCGCGCCATGATCTATATGCAAAGCTGTACGGAAGATGAGTTATTAAGCCCAGAGTTAAGCGCACATGAGATTTTAATCAGATTATTTCACGAAGACGGCGTGCGTGTTTACGATCCTATACCCGTCATCCATTCTTGCCGTTGCTCCCAAGAGCGGGTGGATAACCTAACACAGATGATGTCGGTTGATGAATTACAAGAAATGATTGATCAAGATCAATTGACCATGACCTGCGAGTTTTGCAGTAAAGATTATCATTTGGATAAGTCCAGATTAAATAAAATTATCAAGGAATCTAGTCAGAGCGTTTAATCTTATGCTATGATGACACTTCATTAATAGGAGTTCACCTATGCGCTTACCGCTTATTTTATTATCTGTTTCTGCCTTATCTTTATCGGCTTGTAGCTATAATTCAGACCCAATGGGAAAACCATTGCCTGATTTAACCTACAGCCACTTAACACCTATATCCATTAATGGTGGTCATTTCGATGTCACGCGCACTTATTTAACAAGTAAAGACTGGCGCGCGCCAAATGCGTCTGAACGCCAATCTAAAACAAAGATTACTAACTTTGTTATGCCCTTAGATTCTGCTGTTGAACGCTATGTTGCTAGCCGTTTTCAAAGAGAGGGCGGGCAACCAACTGTGGCATTAAATATTGAGAAGGTTGATATTAATTATATGCCCAGTGTGCGCGCAGAAGATGTTTATCAGGCATTTGTTATTCTGACGTTTGCTAAGCTTGATCTTTCTGGTGCATCACGTGGTTCTAATAATCTAACCATAAAAAAGACGTTGAAAATCCCACCGCATTATTCATTGGCGGAACGTGAATTTGCCCAATTTGAATTTGTTGAAGCGGTTATTCACGAAATTGATAACGGTGTCAGTATTATCGTTCGAGATAAATTACAGTAAATTTATTTGCGCCAAAAATTCGGAACGAATAAGACAAGTACGGTAAATAATTCTAAGCGTCCCAAGAACATCCCTAAACACATTAACCATTTGGCCGCATCTGGAAGTGGCGCAAATGTGCCCATCGGACCAATTGTATCACCCAGTCCTGGACCTACGTTGGATATAGAGGTTAGCGCGCCCGACATCGCGGTGATAAAGTCCAACCCAACAAATGATAACCCCACAGCCAATGCTGCAAAGCACAGCATGTATACAAAGAAGAAACTCATGACTGATCCTGCGATGCTCGGGGATAGCGCATGTCCATTATAATGTGGTGTGAACACACCATGCGGATGAATGAGCTGTTTTAATTGGGCTATGGTAACGGCATATAGAACTTGGAAACGGAATATCTTGATCCCGCAGGTTGTTGATCCTGCACAACCACCGGCTAGCATCAGGAAGAAAATCAAGCTGACGGCGAAACCGCCCCACGCGCCATAATCGCCATTGGTATAGCCAGTTCCTGTAACGATTGAAACAACGTTAAAGCTGGCACGACGCCATGCCTCACCCATTGATACGCCATTTTGAAGCATCAAATATAAAACCATCGTGACAATAGACAGGGCGACAATGCTCAAAAATGCACGCACCTGAGAGTCTTTAAATAATGCTGTAAAGTTTCCTCGTAACGCCTTCACGTATAGAATAAAGGGCAGACCACCCAGTAACATAAAGACAATGGCCACCATTTCCGTTCCAGCTTGATCGTAATGGCTAAAGGAGCTGTCAAAGGTAGAGAAACCGCCTGTGGCAATAGTAGTCATTGCATGCGCCCAAGCGTCAAAGCTTCCCATGCCTGTGAATTGATACGCCAGCATGCAGATGATGGTTAGTAATAAATAGATGATACCGATAGAGGCGGAGAGTTGTGCCGCGCGCGGTAAGACTTTCTCACTTTCGGATGATTCTGTTTGGAATAATTGCATTCCCCCAACCTTTAGAAGTGGCAGAACAGACAAAGCCATCACGATAATACCAATACCGCCAAGCCACTGCAAAATAGCACGCCATAGCAATATGCCAGGGGGCGCTTTTTCAATATCGGTTAAAATAGTTGAACCTGTAGTGGTGATACCCGATACAGCCTCAAAGAGTGAATCTGTCAGCGATAAATTTAGTCCAGATAACGCAAAAGGGGCGGCAGCTGCTACGGCAAGTGTTAACCAGCTTAGTGTTGTGAGCATAAATGCTTGGCGCACTGAGATTTGAAATTTGTCAGCCTTGTTGCTCAAGATTAGTGCGCCACCAAAGAAAGCGGTCATAATCATACAGAGCATGAATACTTTCCAGTCTTCGTTACCTGTCGCAAAGTCCACCATCATGGGGATGACCATGGCAACGGCTAGAATAGAAAGAAAAATTCCGATGATATAAAGAAGCGGGCGAATATCCATGAACAGCATTTTATGCTTAGTCGTCTTATACCGCAAGGTATAAAAGATGCGGAGTAGTATGATCTTGCGGTTAAGTTAGATTAGAAGCGTAGCGGGCTTGCCCGCCTGAGCTAACTTAAAAAAGCGTAGCGGGCTTGCCCGCCTGAGCTAACTTAAAAAAGCAAAAAGGCCAGAATAAATCTGGCCTTTTTAAAATTCGTAATGAACCGTTAGGTCTTACTCAAATGTGATTTGTGTACGACGGTTAGCTGGCTCACGGATACCATCCGCTGTTTGAACAAGTAATTCGTTCTCACCACGGTGATCAGTAACGATCACGTTTACATCTACACCACGTTTTGCAAGAGCATCTTTAACAATGTTCGCGCGTTTCATGGATAGTTTTTGATTGTAGCTACGAGATCCTGATGTATCAGTGAACCCAGTAACGCGAATTGTATTAAGGTCACGTGTTTGCGCTTCTTGAGCTGCCGCATCCACAATACTTAATGCACTTGCGTTTAGGTTTGATTTATCAAAGTCAAAGAATACGATGTAAACAGCGTCTTCAGCTTTCATTGGTTCTGCCGGGTTAACATCAAAAGGCTCATCCATGATCATTGGCTCTGCCATTGGTGCAGGAGCAGCAGGCATTGCTGCTTCTAACTTCGCAATTGCGTCCAAAGCTTGTGCTTTACAAGCTGAGATAGCATCTTGTTGGAAGTTTTCTTCTTGTTCTTCGATCCAGCAATCAAAACGACTTTGTGCGAAAGCTGATAAGTCAGGTTGCATTTCACGTGCGCCGTATGAATATACATTCACCAAACGTGTACGGGCTGCAATAAGTTCTTCTGCGTGGCCTGGCATTAAGTTCCAGTCACTTACAGGCTCGGGCATAACCATATCACCACGGGCAGAGGAAAGACCTTTACGCGCGAAGTGTAGGCTGTCCGCGTGATCATCAAATTGATTAATCTCACGATTCACATAGTTTTTATATTCTTGGGTCAAAGCTTGTGTAAAAGCGTTACCTGTAGCATTTGCTTCGTTCAGGGCTTTTACCTCATCCATCTTATCAAAGCCACAAGCACTTAAGCTCATAACACCGGCTAGGACGACTACGGGGCGCAAAATCTTCATTGAAATTTCCTCATTTTTTATAGGGGCCCATATAAAGGGCTGTTAATTAGTGTTATTTTTATAACTATATAGGGGTTATTGTAAAGCTATCTTTCTATAAAAATTGGATATTTCCGAAACTTTTTCCAGAAAGGCTTGACTTTGATGTCCCATTTAGCGATTGTCTGCCGAAATTACCCTTTGATCTTAAGGCTTCAATATAGAAACCAAAATCTGAGCGGTGTGTATTAATATTATCAGCGTAGCGGGCTTGTCCGCCTGAGCGCAATCTTAAAAGAGGGTATAAAACATGATCAAACCATTAACCGGTATGAAAGTAGCTGTGCTTGCAGCAAATGGCTTTAACGAACAACACTTCATTGCTATGCAGAAGAATTTATTGGATCAAGGCGCAGTTCTGCGCATTATTAGTACGAATCAAGGTTTGGTAAATGGCTGGGATGGTGTTGGCTGGGGGCATAATTTTGCTGTTGATGCGCCACTAAATACTGCGTTAGGTGTAGATTATGATGCGTTAATTATCGTTGGTGGTGAGCGTAGCTTAGACAAATTAAAGCTTACAGCGCACACACGTCGCTTCATTGGTAGCTTCATGGCTTCTGAAAAAGCCGTTATCGTAATGGAAGATGCTCTTGGGTTGATGATTCACACTGAACAGCTTAATGGCCGTACAGTTGCGGGGCACGATTCTATGCGTTCCGATTGTGAAGGTTCAAACGCTACTTGGATGGAAGGCATGTTCCATCAAGATGGCGCGATGTTAACAGGTTCATACGATGACAGTAATAAAGACTCATATTTCGATATGATGAATGATATGCTGGTTCACAACGTAGAATTCGACCAAGCCGCTTAATTTATAATTTAGGCTCAGGCGGGCAAGCCCGCTACGCCCGAGCCACTAAACAAAAGGATAGGCGTAGCGTGTTTACACGCCTTAGCCCAATACACAAGCATGAAAGCCGAAACCCAAGCAGTCATTGATGAGATTAAATCAGCTCTAGTATTGCTGAGGAGGCATCTTTGACTGGGATGTGGCTGTTAAACGCTTAGACGAGCTTAATTCATTAGTTGAAGATCCAGCACTGTGGGATGATGCTGAGCGCGCGCAGAATATTATGCGTGAGCGTACAAAGCTTGAAGATAGCACTAAAACTATCCGTGAGATTGAAACCACCATTAAGGACAGCGCCGAGATGATTGAGATGGCGGAGGCGGAAGGGGATGAGGCTATCATTCTCGAAACTGAAGCGACTCTTAATAAGATACTCGTCGATGTTCAAAAACGTCAATTAAACAGTCTGTTATCAGGCGAAGCTGATTCTAACGATGCATTCCTTGAGGTTAATTCTGGCGCTGGCGGCACCGAAGCTCAAGACTGGGCGGAGATGGTTTTACGCATGTATATACGTTGGGGTGAAGCGCATGGGCATAAAGTAACTATCCTTGATATGAACACAGCGGATGAGGCGGGAATTAAATCCGCCACTATCCAAATCTCTGGTGATATGGCTTATGGTTGGTTAAAGACTGAAAGCGGTGTTCACCGTCTTGTTCGTATCTCACCATTCGACTCAAACGCTAAGCGCCACACTAGTTTTGCTTCTGTTGTTGTGTCCCCTGTGATTGACGATACGATTGATATCGAAATAGACGAAAAGGATTTACGTATCGATACGTATCGGTCTAGTGGTGCCGGCGGACAACATGTGAACACCACAGATAGCGCGGTTCGTATCACCCACATCCCAACCAACACTATTGTGGCTTGTCAGAACGAACGTTCTCAACATAAAAATAAGGCAACGGCGATGACGATGCTGAAAGCCAAGATGTACGAGGCCGAAATTCAGCGTCGTGAAGCTGAAGCCTCCGATGCTCATGGTGAAAAAAGCGATATAGGCTGGGGACATCAAATTCGTTCCTACGTCCTCCACCCATACCAAATGGTTAAGGATCAGCGCACTGGCCATGAAACCAGCAACACTCAAGCCGTCCTAAACGGTGATATAGACGGGTTTTTAGAGACAACACTCGCCCATAGACTCGGTATGGATGAGTAAGGGATTATAAGCTTTTAATTTTATTACACATTAACATGTGGGGAATATCAAAAGCCTCTTGCGTATAGCGTTTAGGCGTTTTATGGTCAAAATCATTTATTAAATATATTAATTGGAGCATCTACCAATGATTTTGGCGTCTAGTCGACAAAGAGTTTTGAAGAAATTAGCTTTATGTCTTTCCGTATCCATCCTGTCTTTTCCTATTGCATCTGGTTCATCCAATGCACAAATGGGTATTCCAAGCTTTGAGCCAACATCGGGCTGGGCGGTTAATCAGACATTACTCGCACAAAACCATGGCCTTAAGGACGTTAAGCTTCCTTGTATGATGGCTACTGAATATGATAACGGCTATATCGTTCGTTTAGCGGGTGGCGGTAATAAATTAATGGCGCTGGCCGTTGATTTCCGTCAGCAAGTATTCCAACAGGGACGTCAGTACGAGGCACAAATTGACCTTGATGGTGCTTATAATCAGGCTGTGGTTGCGACAGCTTTCTCCGAGAGTATTTTACTATTCAATATCCGTACGACCCAAGGGCTTTATGATAAGGTTAAGGGTGCGAATAACATGACTCTTTATGTTGAAGATAATGGCTTTAAATTCTCACTTTCCGGCGTGAAATCAGGCTTGAATTCACTGGAAAGCTGTTACAGCGGTAAGATGGATGATATCGAAGCTCCTCAAATGGCGAATGTGAACAAAATCCCTCTGGATAATAGCCGTAGTTATCCTCAACCTCTTGGTCAATCTGCAGATACGTTGCCGACACCTGATGGCGCTGATAGTATTATAGCATCAACCGCTAACATGAATTTGGATGGTGGGGCTTCTGATCTTCCTGCTTCACAACCACGCAGACAAAAATCTGGTATGGGTAAAGCTATCTCCGATGGTATGATGATTGACGGTGAAGTTGTTGGCGGTCCTAGTAAAATGACTGCAATTACACCATCTACTGTTTCTGGACGTCCTGAATTAAGCACAAATAGATGGCAAAATAAGGTTTCTCGTCCGCTTGATGCGCCTGATTATCGTGGTGCAGCAACGGATGTTACGCCAAACGCTGATTTGGATATGATGGTATCTGATGCGACTGATGAAGTATTGGCAACGCCAAGAGTTTCTGCACCAATCAAAACAGCAACACGAGAAGTGAAACCTAATAATATATGGCAAGCAGCCGCTGGTGACAGTGTGCGTGGAACGCTGGAACGTTGGGCTAATGTTGCAGGTGTTGAAATTGACTGGCAGGCAAATCAAGCGGGCGGTGTGATTGCCAACAGCTTTGAATATAACGGTCAATTCGAAACAGCTGTCCAAACGTTAATGGCTGAAAACGCCGCTGTGATGGGCTTACAGGCAGAAATGCAAATGATGTCAGCGGGTGGGTATAAACCATCTAACGTTGGCACAATGCCTAAACAATCAGCCTATAGAGCAGGGGCGTCAGCCGCACCAAGTTACGCGAATAAAGGCGTGAAATGGTCTGCTAATCAAGGCGATAGTTTAGAAAGAGTATTAACTGAGTGGGCACGTAAAGAAAATGTTGAGTTGATCTGGCAATCAAACCAGAACTTTAACGTCATGCGCGGTGTTAATTCGAACAGTAGTTTTGAAATAGCGTTACAGGCTTTATTGGGACAATACACCAGTGAAGTTATGCGTCCTGCGGCACAATTAAATATTGATCCTTCAACAGGGATCCGCATGTTGATTGTTGACTCAACAGGCGTAAATTAAGACAAAAGGTTATAGAAATAGAGATGAAGAAATCTTCAAAATTTATTGTATCATTACTTATAAGTGGTTCTGCCTTTGCTATTGGTATGGCACCAGATTATGTGTCTGCAAAAACATTAAACCCACAAGGCGGTTGGCAGATTTTAAACTATGAAAACCCTGCTGATGCTAAAAGTTCGTACTGTGCTCTATCCAAACAATATAACGACGATATTGCGCTAACCTTTGGTAAGAATTTATTAGATGAATATTCCGCGGCTATTGATTTCACAAAACCTGATTTAGATGTAAACCGTGCCTATAGCATTATGATGACACCAGATAATGATAAAGTGCGGGCTTATGATATTATGCCAGCTTCAAGGCGCGCGTTTGTTATTAACTTGGGTGGTAAAGACGATATTTTCAAATCACTCGCTAGCTCTGAGCTTTTAATAGTTGAAATCGATAGCAAAAAATATGAATTCAAAATTCCTGATATGTCTGTTGGGCAAAAGCAATTAAATGATTGTGTCGCTGGTTTGAAGGGCTATGATGAGAGCAAGAAATTTGCTTCCAAATCTGGCTTTAGTGCGGAAAAATCAAAACCGTCAGAACCTATTAAGGCCGAGCCAAAACCTGTTTCAGAATCTGAACCAATCGTTGTGAGCATTGCTGACATGGCACCTGAGGTTGAAGAAATAAATATTGATCCACCTGTTGCTAGCAAAACAAATGCTGCATTAGATCAAGAAATTGAACTTTCTAGTATTGAGCCTATCAAAGAGGTCGTGAAAAAAGAACCACCGAAAATCATTGAAGCGCCTGCGCCAATTATTGTTGATGCTGAAGAAATTGATGACTCTGCTTTCTTCCCTGCGCCAGCCAAAAAAATAGTAGAAGAAGAAATTATTTTATCTGAAGTAAAACCTTTTGAAGCACCAAAGCCTATAATCGAAACAACCAAAGCTGAAACAAAGATGGCACCTTTGGAAGAGGCGTTGCCTTTGCCAGATCTTGATGTTGTTGAAGAAGCACCGCGTAACATTATTAAGCCTCCTGCAATTATTGAACCACCATTGGTACAGGCCGAAGTGTCTCCAATGGTTGCGCCTAAAATCGATTTAGCAGATGAGAGCATATCTATTGCCGAAAAAACCGTGAAGAAAGAGGGGACTGTTTCTCGTGCTTTGGGCGGTTTAGCGTCTATTAAAAATAAAGTACTACCTAAAAACCCAGAGAAAAAACCTGATGCGCCAATAGCTGTAGCGCCAATTGTTGAAGAAACACCTGCACCAGTTATTGCAATGGCTGAACCTGAAGTGAGAGCGGAATTTTTTCCTGAAGTAAAGCAAGCTCCTGTGCCTGTTGTCCCAGAGAAGTTAGTGGAGCTATCCACGGAAAATGCAACGCTTAAGGGCGACCTGACAGATCTGAAACAAGATTTGGAAGCGATGGAAAAAGAACAGGCTGAAAATAAAGCTAAGCGTGAAGCGCAAAGTAAAAAAATTGATATCCAAAAAGATATGGAAGAAAAAGTTGCGCGCGAAGCGATGCTGGCACGGATTGCAACATTGGAAGCTGAGAATAAAAAATTCTATGAAGATGCAAAACAAGCCCGTGCAGAAATTGACAATGCAGTTATTGAAGTTGCAAACCAAGCGTTAGAGAAAACGCAAGACATACAAAGTCAGTTAGAGGCGGCAAAGGCCGATAACTTCAAACTTTCAAGAGAGCTGGAAGAAGCCAATAAGTTACAAGAAAATGCACTTGTAAGTGCGGCAGCGAATGATCCCAACCTCCAAAAAACAATTCAACGTAATAATGAAGCAGAACGTGAGTTGAAGCGGTTGGGTAAG
>JABAZY010000019.1:90781-131008 GCA_018608245.1 Alphaproteobacteria bacterium
GAACAGCAACGTTTGAGCTGGAAAAATGAAAAACAAGATCTTGAGAAAATGCTTTTTGACCCTGCGCTTACTGATGAAAAGCAACGTAAGAAATTAGCGGAGCTTGAAAGTAAGTTAGACTCAACACAGCAACAATTAGCAGAAGCGAAAGCCTATGCAGATAAAGCGGCGAAAGAACGCGTTATCGTTACGCGCGAAGTGCCTGCGCCAGTTGAAGCTCTAAGCTCTGCAAGTAATAATGTTCTGACGTCGCCGGCACGTTCTGGCGTATCAACAAATATATATGCGCAAAATCCTGTTTTGACAGCACAAAGACCAGTGTCTCAGAAACTTCGTCCAGATTTACCAGCAGTAAGCAGACAGAATTTGTCAGCAAGAGCTATCCCGCAACCAATGATATCACAAGTATCACAACGTGATGTGGCAATGGCGCAAGAGGCCAAGGCACAGGCACAAGCTTTGGCTAAAACACAGGCGGAAACGCAAGCTCAACTTCAAGCTTTGAGGCGTGCACAGGCAAATACAAAAAAACCGACACAGGCACAATTACAACAGCTTGCTCAAGCACAGAAAATGGCGCAGGAACAAGCACAAGCTTTAGCAAAAGCGGAAACAATTGCCAGAGAGTCTCAAGCTAGAGTTCTAGAAGCGCAAACACGTGAAGTTCAAGCGCGAGACCAACTGCAAGCGGTTGCCAGAGAAAAAATGAAAATAGAGCCAGCCGCAATACCTGTTGCAAAAGCAATGCCTCGTTATCAATTATCACAAAATAATATCCAAAGCCTGCTGTCTCGTTCTGGTGTGCCATTAAATGGTGCCGTTGTCCGCGTGGCGGATGATCAATATCGTTGGGATGCCGCAAATATCATTGGTAAAGCCTATATAGGCAAAGCTTCAGAAGTAGGCGGTATACAGAATTTTGCTCAAAACACGATTGCTAAAGCTAAACAAGCTTGTGGTGGTGATTTTGCGGCTGTTCCAGCTTCTAGTAATCGCTTTGAAATGGCCTGTATTGGTGGCGTTTACAGCTCGTCCGCCTCATTAGTGTTGTATCAAAAAGGGCAGGAAATCATCGCCATTACGCACGAAACATCAGCGGATGATATGGACATTGCCATGGATATTGGTGATAAAATCGCCAAAAACCTTTCTGCTCTATAGCTTGTAGGAGAACTACGCACCTTTTATTTCGTTAAATAAAGAAACTACAAGATTTTTCTCTTGTGATTCGCTATAACAATACTCGTTTAGAAAATTCAGACTTATATCACGGAGAAAACAGTGAAAAAACTTGTCCTATTCCCAATTGCTATCATCGTTCTTTTACTTGCGGCTGCTTTATTTGCACCAAGCTTTATTGATTGGAATAAATATAAACCGCAAATCATTGAACAAATTAACACGGCGACTGGATATGATGTTCAGATAAATGGTAATTTATCGCTGACAGTTCTCCCGCGTCCACAACTATCCATTGCTGGGTTGGTTATTAACGCACCTAAAAAAGTTGAATTTGAAAACCTTTTAAAATTAAAAGAAACAAAAGTTAGTGTAGCTGTGATGCCACTTCTACAAAAGAAAATTGAAGTTGATCGTATCACTTTGATTGAACCTGATATTCAACTCGAAGTGATGAAAGATGGCACACCATCTTGGATGACTGATAAATTAAATAAAGTAGAGAAAAAATTACCTAACGCACCAGAGGTCGCGGCGAAGGCAACGGCTAAAGTTACAGAATCAATTAGCTTGAATGGTGTTGATATTCAGGACGGTAAATTTTCTTTTATTGATCACCGCACAGGCAAACGTCATGACGTAAAAAATATCAATGTAGCTTTAGATTCTGAAACACTAAAAGGGCCTTTTGATGTTGATGGTAGTATAAATTATCAAGATAAGAAAATTGAATTAGATATTACAACAGGCGCTCTACCTAAAGCAGGTGAAGCGCTTAAACTTGATGCTGAGATTGCACTTCCAGAGGCAGGAGCAGAATTTTCTTTCAAAGGTGTAACAACGATTAAAGCACCCTTTGATGTGCAGGGACAAACAAATTTTGATGTTTCGTCTCCTGCAAAACTGGCTGGGCTATTTGGCACGCAACTAGATAGTAAATTCAATGAAGCATTTAAACTTGATGGACTAATAAGTGCAGATGAAAATAAAGTTTCTTACGATAATCTTAAATTATCTTTCGGTAGCATGAACGGTAATGGGCGTATTGTTTTGATGGATATTAAAGAGAAAAATCCTGCAAAGCTAAGCGGTAAAATGGAGTTCTCTTCCCTTGATCTAAACAAATTTATGGGCGGCGCTAAAAAGCCTTCTACCAAAAAATCCAAATCATTTGCGCCAGAAGCACTAACATTGCCTATGGCGATTGATACAGATTTTGCGGTTGATTTTGGTGATGTTAAAATTAATGACAATGTCATTAAGGGTGCTTTTTTAGATATTAAAAAAACAGGCTCTAAATCTTCTGTTAAATTTAAAGCGCTCGAAATGCCAGGGGGCACAAAAGCAGATGGTGCTTTAAATGTTTCTTACGCCTCATCTTCAACGTCTTCTAAGACAGGAGCGGTCACATATTCTGATCCAAATATTACCTTTAATCTAAATGGTAAAGTGAATGAAATTTCAAAGGCTCTAAATGCGTTTGCACCTAAGGTTGATGCTTCTGCGATCACAAAGCTCTATAAAACAGCTCAATTTGATCTAAAAGGTAGCACGCAAGGAAGTGCGATTACTCTAAAAGACAGTACCATCCAGTTGGATAGCACCGTTCTTGGTGTTGGTGGTAGTTACAAGGGGCAGGGCAAAAATGGTCGTCCGCAGGCAGTGATTGAATTGACGGCTGGTGATATTAACTTTGATCAAATATTAGAAAAATCAGGCATTAAAAAGGCTACGAATAATGACGCTAGTGCACCTAAGAAAAGCTTGAAACAATCTTTAGAACCTATCCGTAATTTATCTCTTCCAATGGATATTGGTGTAGATCTTAGCCTTCAAAAGGCGCGTATCAATAATGCAGACCTAAGTGGCCTTCGTATCACAGGTGACGTTGCTGGTAATCGTGTGAATATTACGACAGCTTCTGTAAACAACTTTGCGGGTGCTACCATTAGTGTTAAGGGTGTTATTGCTGATCTAAAAGCATTAACTGGTTTAGACTTATCACTTTATACAAAAACCGATAACGTTAAGACGCTAGCCAACGCATTAAAAGTAGATGTTTCAAAATTACCTGCATCTATTTCTGCGCTAGAGGCAAATGTTGGCATAAAAGGTTCAACAACAGAATCTGCCTTTAATGCAAACATCAAAGCGCTCAGTGGTCAATTAGATGCATCAGGCACGGCGCGTAGCTTACTTGAAACGCCTAGCTTTGATAATCTTACGCTTGGGCTGAAACATCCTAATTTGGTGAATGCGATTAAAGTTGTATCGCCTAACTTCTCTGGCTCAACAGGCTTAGCAAAACCAATTAATTTTTCTGCTAAGGCGTCTAGTACGGGTAAAACATATAACTTGTCAGACATTAACGCAGTCTTCGGACCAACTAGTTTGGTCGGTGCGCTGAAAATTAATATGGCAGGTAACATTCCTGATATCTCGGGGAACATAAAAGCGGGTAGTCTTCCGCTTGATAGTTTCTTAGGCGCTAAAAAATCTGGTGGTGGATCATCATCAAGCTCACGTTGGTCGAAAACGCCAATCGATTTATCATGGATGAATAAACTTGGTTTAAATGTTGATTTGTCAGCGAAAGATATTACCTACGGTACGTGGAACTTCTCTTCGCCTTCCACGGGTTTAAAAATTAGTGGTGGTGAATTAAATGTCAGTAATTTAAAAGCAGGTGTATTCGGTGGAAATGCTACTTTAAATTCAACTGTAAAAGCAGGCGCAAAATCTGGGTCACCTTTAAGTATTAGCGTTAAATCCGATATGGATTCAATCTCACTTGAAAGTTTGGTACGCGCCTTAAGTGGATCAAACAAACTACGTAGCTCTGGTACAGTGTCATTTGATATGGACGTAAACTCAGCAGGAGCGAGCGCGCATGATCTTGTTAACGCGCTAGCTGGTAATGCAAAATTACGCGGAACGAATGTAATTATCAAAGGGTTTGATTTACCAAAAATGGCGGAAGCTTTGGGCGGTCGTGATAAATTATTATCTGCAGCAAAGGGGCTTGCCTCTGGTGCGTTAAGTGGCGGTCAAACAAAATTTGATACAATCAATGGTGATTACACAATTTCAAAAGGGATTGTTAAAATCGATAATATGAAAATGGATAGCGATACGGCTGTGATTGATTCAACAGGTAACGCAAACCTTCCAACATGGTACGTTGATACAACACATATGATTTCAATGAAAACGCTACCTGACATGGAGCCATTAAAGGCGACGGTCAAAGGCCCTCTAAATAAACCATTAAATTCTTTTGGTAAGGGCGTTTATGAAGATTATATCCAACAAAAATTCCAATCAGAAATTCAGGATAAATTACCTGACGTGTTGGGTGATGATGTAACGGATAAATTAAAACAGTTTGGAATTCTACCAACGCAGAAAAAACAAGAACCTGCTGTAGTGCCAACGCAAGAAGGAAGTGATGTACAACCCGCACCAACACCAAAGACCGAGCCAGCACCTGAACCAAAGAAAATTGAAAAACCTGAAGATGCACTAAATGAATTGTTAAAAGGTGGCAATCCAGAAGAAGCAATCGACAATGTGCTTAAAGGATTATTTTAGCCGTAATCTATTCATGAGCAGGGATAAGTCCTTTAGGAACGCCTGTGCCATAAATACGCTTACTTAATGATGTTGACGTTGCAGGGTAGCGTTGGTCTGCAACTATTAACTCGATGTCGTCTATTGCAGGTTCATTGGCAGGGGTTGTTCCTTGGGTGCAATCTTGCACCGCGGTTGCCTTTGGAACAATCTCTGTTGTCGTAGCCTCTGTATATGCTAATGACGTACTTCCTGATACACATTTTGCCATTCTTAAATCCTACTTAATTAATACAGTAAGACTATACAGAAATAATTTATTATGTCAATATTTATACGCTCGCTAAAACATACAGTCTTATAGCACTGGATAAATTCACGGAGCGGGCTTCGTCTAGCTCTGTAATCAGCTGATTAATGGACTTTCCTTGTTTCTCAGCCAGTTGCTTGAAGATATCCCAAAAGGGTTTCTCAATAGACACGCTCGTTGCGTGCCCAGCAATATTCACAGAATGCTTGATAATAGGGGCGCTCAGAATGTCGGTTAAATCATTTTGATCGGACATGGCCTAACCCTTGGGCTTAATCATATCTTCTGGCTTCACCCATTGGTCAAACTCTTCAGCGGTCAGATAGCCCAACTTTACACCAGCTTCTTTCAGCGATGTGCCTTCATTATAGGCCGTCTTCGCTAACTTAGCCGCCTTGTCATAGCCAATATGGGTGTTCAGTGCTGTCACCAACATCAAAGAATTCTCCATCAGGCTCTTAATACGCTCTTCGTTTGCTTCGATACCAACAACACAATTCTTGGTAAAGCTACGCGATGCATCGGCGATTAACTCAATTGACTGAAGCACATTATAGATCATCACAGGTTTAAAGACATTCAGCTCAAAGTGCCCCTGAGAGCCCGCAACAGTCACAGTTGTGTGATTACCCATGACTTGCGCGCAAACCATTGTGATGGCTTCACACTGCGTCGGGTTAACCTTACCTGGCATGATTGAGGAACCTGGCTCATTAGCAGGTAGAATAATTTCACCAATACCAGAGCGTGGGCCAGAACCCATCAAGCGGATATCATTCGCAATCTTCATTAAGGATGCTGCTAGAACGTTTAACGCGCCAGACACCTCGATCATCGCGTCATGTGCTGCCAATGCTTCAAACTTATTCTCAGCCGTCTCAAATTCTAGTCCTGTAATTTCGGAGACGTTCTTAGCAAACTCAACATCAAACCCTTTCAGGCAGTTGATGCCAGTGCCTACCGCCGTACCACCTTGCGCTAATTGCATTAGGCGGGGCAGGGTCGCAATAATACGTGCAATGCCATACTCAATTTGCTTCGCATAGCCAGAAAATTCCTGACCTAGCGTCAACGGCGTCGCATCTTGTAAATGCGTCCGTCCGTTCTTCACAATTTTGGCAAAGGCATTTGATTTATTTTCCAGCTCTTCATGCAACTCTTCTAACGCAGGGATAAGCTCGTTATGCACTTGCTCAGCCGCAGAGATATGCATGACGCTCGGGAAGGTATCATTGGATGATTGTCCCATATTTACATGGTCGTTCGGGTGGATGGGGTCTTTACCGCCACGTGTGCCCGTTAAAACTTCGTTAGCGCGCCCTGCAATAACTTCATTCGCATTCATATTACTTTGCGTGCCTGATCCCGTCTGCCAAACGGCGAGCGGGAACTGCCCAGCAAGCGTGCCATCAATAATTTCATCGGCCGCATTAACGATAGGCTCACCAATTTCCTTATCCATTGCACCCAACGCCATGTTAGACAGCGCAGAGGCTTTCTTCTGAATGCCAAGCGCACGGATGAGGGAGGCAGGCATCTTCTCCGTACCAATATCAAAATTCAGCAAGCTACGTTGCGTCTGCGCACCGTAATAGGCATCTAGGGGAACTTCTACGTCACCAATGGAATCTGTTTCAATACGTGTTTTTGTGCTCATTATTATACCTCTATATATTATGAGGCACATAATTCCATACAGCCCAGAAAGAGTCTATAGGTAGGATCGCTTTATCAATATAATTGATACTGGAAATGCACATTTTCATTAGTATCAAACCGTGCATACTCCAAAAGAAGCTGGTCGATTTTTGGTTGTCGGCCTATGGCGTTAAATATGGTGGAGGTCACTGTGGTGACTGGGTGATTATACATGTTTAAAGATGCAGGGGCGCTCGGTCTATTTTCGTCATAACTTCTTACATTTACAAGTTTATGTTCAACGTCATTAGAGGCGGAAGGCGTAAAGCTAAGGCATAGGCTACCTGTATCTTTTAAAACACGCGTTGCTTCTGTTAGATGAAGTTTAACATCTGGTGTATAAGGTATAACGCCATTGGATATAACGGCATCAAAGCTCTCGTTTGCATATGGAATAGGGGATTTAGATACATCAATAAGGTGTAATTTTTCTGCTGTTGCAATCCTCTTGCTGGCGGTAATGGAAAGCATTTTTTCTGAGATATCTATGCCATGTACATCATGGCCATCTTTATCAAATGGCTTAGCGCGTTGCCCTCCAGCGATGCCGATGACTAGTACCTTGGCATGGGAAGTAAGGTGCGGCGATACCATTTGGTGAAACCTTAATGGATCACCAAAAAAGCCTTCTTCTGCCAGTATGTCATGTGTTACTGCGAACGCATCAAAGTAAACTGAGGCTGGAACAATGGGTGAAATATCATCTTTTGTCATAAGCTTGTATAAGCCTAATTTAAAAATATGTAAATATTAAATTTTATCTTTAAGGATAGTGACATGACCCATTTTACGACCCGCACGGGCTTCAGCTTTTCCGTATAAATGCACAGAAGCGTTAGGCATCTCCATGTATTTAGGCACGTCCTTCACATCATCGCCAATCAAATTAATCATCTCAGCATGATGGTGAGGCTGTGTAGAGCCTAAAGGAAGTCCGCAAACTGCACGGACATGGTTCTCAAATTGTGAGGTAGGGCAGGCTTCAATCGTCCAGTGACCAGAGTTGTGTGTGCGGGGTGCTATCTCATTAGCAACAATGTCGCCATTAATTATAAATAACTCTAAGGTCAGTATACCGACCAAATCAACCGCTTCAGCTATCTTCTTAGCCATCTTTGCTGCTTTTTCTTGTATTTCCAATGGGATATCAGCAGGTGCTATGGTTTTAGATAGAATGTGATTGCTGTGTTCGTTCATTACAGCAGGGTAGCTGGCCACATTTCCAAGCAAGTCTCTCGCAACGATAATTGATGTCTCATAATCAAATTTAATTAATCCTTCAATTACAGCTTCTTCTGTATTTAAACTTACCCAAGACTCTTGAGAATTACTGCTATCACTATGAAATATTTGACCTTTTCCATCATATCCGAAACGCGCCGTCTTAATAATACATTCTGATGTCTGCCAGTCGCGTAACGTGTCATCAATATCACTTGCACTATGGCAGGGTGCCCAAGGGGCTGTTTCTATGCCAATAGAGTTAAGGAAAGCCTTCTCTTTCAAACGATTCTGGGAGCATTCGAGCAGTTTTTTCTCTGGATAAACGGGCTTTAATTTAGCTAAAAAATCTATTGTTTTCAGTGGGATATTTTCAAATTCATAAGTAATAACATCAACTGAACTAGCGAACTTACTTAAAGCACTCTTATCTTCGTAATCCGCACAAGTGAAATAGGGGGTGACAAGCGAGGCTGGGCAGTTATCTTCTGGGCAGTATATGTGCGAATTGATGCCCAATTGCGCCGCAGCGAGGGCTGACATACGTCCTAATTGCCCACCACCAAGAATACCTATAGTTTTTATTTCCATCTTCATAACAATAGGTTATGCCGTGATATTAAGAGTTAATCAAGTATGATTTTTAATAGATTTTATGACCCTACTTTAAATCACTTTACGTAATTTTATTTTTTATGTAGATTATCGTAAGTAATAATTATGACGAAACTAAATTTATGACCCGAAAAAGGTAATTCATGCGCCTATTTGTCGAAGATATTTCTGTCTGGGATCCTAAAACTGAGGCAGATTGCTTTAATCCTTTTGCTACTGGTGTAATCTCTTTAACTTTTCAATTTGATGATGTACGTGGGTTAATGCTAGGTGGAAAAGTGTTGTCTAAAAATGTTTTTGCATTGGATAAGCTAAGGCATGTAAAAGGGCGGAAAATCATGGCTATCGTAGGTAAATGCGGGGTTGGGAAGTCCCCTTTTGCACGATCTATTGTTCATGCCTTTGGAGATGTTGAAAGGACACGCAGAGGCAGCAAAATCCCTAATATTAGGAATAAAGAGTTCTTGTCCGGTACAAGCTCAAACTTAGGGCGTATTGTGTGGGGAGATGTTATGGCGGAACAAACCTATGAGCATTCCAACTTAAAGCACCCAGCAAAGAGAGCTTCAGTAAGGTTGCGTAAGGCGTTAAAGGGGCTTGAATTAAGAGAGGCGGCAGGTCAAGACGGTTTATTGATTTGGGAACATGGGAATTTATGTGAACGGCAATATGGCTATTCTGGTTTTGATTCTGTTGCTTTTATCAATGAGGGTTATGACCAAAAAGGGAAGAAATTAACTTTGGTGGTTGGGAAAAATGCACCGCTAAGACCTCAAATTGAAAATTTGAAAGTAGAACTTGGCACGTATTTGGATGAAAATGCCATAAATGCTCTCCCACCACCGCAACGTCTGATGTAACTGGTTTACTTAGGTTCTTCTGCAACTTTATTTGACTGGGTCAGACGAAATTCTTCTAATCGGCTCATGATAGCCTCGTCTGAGGTTCCTAAAATCGATGCGCCAAGTAGGGCCGCATTTTTGGCGCCTGCGTCACCTATTGCTAACGTGCCGACGGGCACACCACCAGGCATTTGGGCAATTGATAATAAGCTATCCATTCCTTTAAGTGCTTTTGATTCAATGGGCACACCCAAAACAGGAAGTGGCGTCATGCTGGCAACCATACCAGGTAAATGAGCGGCACCACCGGCACCTGCAATAATAACTTTTAGGCCACGATCTTTCGCAGATTTGGCGTACTCAACCATTCTGTCTGGCGTGCGGTGCGCTGAAACGATTTTGACCTCATGAGGAACTTTAAGATCATGCAGTATGTCATGGGCTTTACTCATTGTTTCCCAATCAGATTGAGAACCCATAATGATCCCTATTTGCGGATTATCGTCGGAATGTGTCATGTCGTTACCAGTTGTTTAGGGTTAGGCAATAATATCGGGAAGGATATCGCTTTTCATACGTTGAATTTGGTCTTTGAGTAATAATTTCTTCTTTTGAAGTCGTTTCATCTGTAAAAAATCAACAGGCGGAGTCGTGCGTAGGCGCTCGATAATATCGTCAAGATCCTTATGCTCGTGTTCAAGTTCAACGAGACGCTCTTCTAGGTCAGTAATATCTTCCATATTTTACTTAGGACTTCATTGTAAGTTGTTATATTTAAACATCTTATCAGAAAATACACGAATTTGTAAGAAAAAGAATGGCATAAATAAAAATTAACGCATTTTCTTTTTGGTATCTGCTGGGATTTAAGGTAGAAAAGTGAGGCAGATTGAATAAAAAAGTCGGGTAGAAAAGAAAGAAAATTATAAATGTCTAAAAGAATTGGAGTTTTAACAAGTGGTGGTGATTGTGCCGGTCTAAATGCTGTTATTCGCGCTGTTGTACATAGCGCAGCCTTTAAAGGTTGGGAAACAGTAGGTATTCTGGACGGTACGGCTGGTTTGTTGAAAGAGAAGCCTGATTATAAAGTACTGACCCCTGAGGAGTTTGATGGGACCGTAATGCGTATGGGCGGTACAATTCTGGGTACCACGAATAAGGGCGACCCATTTCATTTCCCAATGCCAGACGGTACGTTTAAGGATCGTAGCGGTGAAATCATCGATAATTACAAGAAAATTGGCCTTGATGCTGTGATCGGTATTGGTGGTGACGGAAGTCATGCCATTCTACGTAAGCTTGCTCAACAAGGGGGCGTACCAATGGTCGCTATCCCTAAAACAATTGATAATGATATTGGTGAGACAGAAGCTTCTGTTGGCTATGACAGTGCGGTAATGGTTGCCACAGAAGCGTTAGATCGCTTGCAACCAACGGCTGCCAGCCATGATCGCGTGATGATTTTGGAAGTAATGGGTCGTGATGCTGGACATATTGCACTTGCCGCGGGTATTGCTGGTGGTGCGGATGTTATTTTGATCCCTGAACTAGAATATTCAATTGAAAATATTGCGGAGAAAATTGCGAGTGTTAAGAAATCAGGGCGTAATTTCGCGCTTGTGATTGTATCAGAAGCTGTAAAAACGCCAGAAGGTGAGCCTGTTCAGGTTCAATATTCTGACGGACAATTTCGTTATGGTGGTATCGGAAATTATCTGGGTGCACAAATCTCTGAAAAAACTGGTATTGAGGCTCGCGTAACCGTTTTAGGTCACGTGCAACGTGGTTGTCCGCCAACATTTACAGACCGCTTACTTGCTGCCGCCTTTGGTGTGCGTGCAGTAAATATGATTGAAGAGGGAAAATTTGATAGAATGGTAGCATGGAAAAACCGTGAGGTGGTCGATGTATCTATCGAAGACGCGATTGCGGCTTATCAAGCTGTAGAGCCAGATTCTTCTCTCGTAAAAACAGCCAGAGGGTTGGGTATCTCTCTTGGTGATTAAAGCGTATAGTTATTCAAATATAAAATTATAGGAGCGCTAAAGCATGACCGAATATATTAGACAATCATTGGCCGAGGATGAGAAACTTATTCACATGGCGCATTTTCATTGGATGTACACGTTGAGTGCTTTTCTCAATGTGTTGTTTGGTGTGCTGCTTACATTTGTAATTTTAATACTCGGTGTTAACTTTCAACCTGGCGCAGACCCTGATTTAAGCTTTGTTGAAGGTGTGTTATCGTTACATCCAGGGATTAAAATTCTAGCCTTTTTTGTGTTTCTAATGGGGCTACTTAAATTCGCTTCAATGATGATTGTGAAAGCGACGACAGAAATAGCAATTACAAATAAGCGTCTTGTATATAAGCGAGGTCTTGTGTCACGTTTTGTTGGTGAGATGAATATTGACCGTATTGAGGGCGTAAATGTTCTTCAAGGAATCCTTGGTCGTTTATTTGGTTATGGTCGTGTGATGGTGCGTGGTATGGGGGTTGGTGAAGTTGTGTTACCGCCTATTCAACAACCTATTCGCTTCAGAAAAGCCATTGAAAAAGCACGTATGGCGTCGACGACAAAAAACCAAAATAACTAATCTAAACAAAAATTTTAAGGAATAGATCATGAGCCAGAAATGGGACAAGTCTAAACTCGTCAGTCGCTATGTAACAGAAGGGGCTAAGTCTGCACCTCACCGTGCTTATTATTATGCGATGGGCTTAACGGAAGAGCAAATTCATCAACCTTTGGTCGGTGTTGCAACTTGTTGGAACGAAGCGGCGCCTTGTAACATTGCCCTTTCTCGTCAGGCACAATCAGTGAAAAAGGGGGTGGATGTAGCAGGCGGAACACCACGCGAATTTACGACGATTACCGTGACCGATGGGATTGCGATGGGGCATGAAGGTATGCGCTCAAGCTTGGTATCACGTGACGTAATTGCTGACTCTGTCGAGCTAACGATGCGTGGTCATTGCTATGATGCGCTTGTCGGCTTGGCTGGCTGTGACAAGTCTTTACCGGGTATGATGATGGTGATGATCCGCCTTAATGTACCAAGTGTTTTCATGTATGGTGGTACTATCCTGCCAGGTAAGTTTAAAGGCAAAGACGTTGATATCGTCAACGTTTTCGAAGCTGTTGGTCAGAACGCCGTTGGTAAAATGAGTGATGAAGATTTGCACGAATTAGAATGTATAGCGTGCCCATCTGCTGGCGCTTGTGGTGGTCAATTCACCGCGAATACAATGGCGTGCGTAAGTGAGGCTATCGGTCTTGCATTACCAAATAGTGCAGGCGCACCAGCACCTTATGAATCACGTGATGAGTATGCGGTTGCTTCCGGTGAAGCGGTCATGAGGCTTATTCGCGACAATATCCGCCCACGTGATATTGTGACCCGTGAGAGCCTCGAAAATGCAGCGGCTGTTGTCGCGGCAACAGGTGGTTCAACCAATGCAGGATTGCATTTGCCGGCGATGGCGCATGAAGCAGGCATTGACTTCGATCTACACGCCGTGGCTGAAATTTTCAAGAAAACACCTTTAATCGCGAACCTTCGTCCAGGTGGTAAGTACGTTGCCAAAGATCTCTATGAAGTTGGTGGCGTTGGTGTTGTGTTAAAAGAACTGATGAACGGTGGATTCCTCCATAAAGACTGTCTAACTGTTACTGGTAAGTCTTTAGCGGAAAATTTAGAAGGGGTGAAACGCCCAGAAGATCAGGACGTTGTCTATTCCATCAAAACCCCTATCCATCCAACGGGTGGGGTTGTTGGCTTGAAAGGTAATTTATGTCCTGAAGGCGCAATTGTGAAAATCGCAGGGTTGGAAGAATTGGTGTTTGAAGGGCCTGCACGTGTCTTTGACGGTGAGCAAGCGGCCTTTGATGCGGTACAAAACCGCGCCTATGAAATTGGAGATGTGTTGGTTATTCGTCATGAAGGTCCAAAAGGCGGGCCGGGGATGCGCGAAATGCTGTCGACGACTGCCGCTCTCTATGGACAAGATACGGGCGGTAAAGTCGCCCTTATTACCGATGGGCGTTTCTCAGGCGGAACACGTGGCTTCTGTATTGGTCATGTTGGCCCAGAGGCTGCTGTTGGTGGGCCTATTGGCTTGCTGAAAGATGGTGACATCATTCGCATTGATGCCGAAAAAGGCACGATGGATGTGAAGCTGAGCGATGAAGAATTAGAGCAACGTCGCAAAGAGTGGAAACCACGCACGCATAATTATCAATCTGGCGCCATCTGGAAATATACTCAAACAGTAGGATCTGCGGAGAAGGGCGCCGTAACTCATCCTGGTGCCGAAGCGGAAACCCACACATTTGTGGATTTATAAGTTTAAACGGTAACTTCTGTTTTACTTAATGGTATATTTCTATACGGTGAAAAAATGAAATTTTTTCTTACATTTTTAGCTGTGTTTTTATTGCCACTAATGGCGAGTGCTCAGACCAATTACTTTAAGCAAGAAAGTGAATTGGGACAGGGGCAATCATCAGGTGTGACTGATGCTGCATTTACTAACGCGCTTGATGCCGGTCGATTAGGTAGCGTAAAATTTGATGACACCGCAGGCATGAAAGCATTCTACGAAACACGTGGCTATGAACCTGCTTGGGTAAAAAGCTCATTGTTTAATGAAGCAAAAGCCAACGCTGTATTGGGCGTGCTGGAACAATCTTGGCAACACGGATTAAACCCCAACAATTATCATGTGACGCAAATTCGATCTTTAATTGATAACGCGAGTAGTAAAAATAAATATGAATTAGAGTTAGCGGTGAGCGATGCGCTTGTTCGTTATGGTCGCGATATGACAGGCATGCGGATTAATCCTAAAGCTATAGGGCAACGTGCTAAATACTGGCGTCAACCATTGCAAGGTTTAGACATTTTAGATTTTGTTGCAAAAGAATCTAATACGAAGGGCGCTATTGAGGCACTATCACCACAAGGTAATCTGTATAAAAAATTACAAGAAGAATTAGTTGAGCTTTATAAAACACCGCCAGAAGGATCAACAAAACGTCTATCGACAAACAGTACTTTACGTCCAGGCACAACCAATTCTCAAGTGGCTATTTTACGTGCTAAGCTTGGTCTCTCTGATGCATCTGCGACGCAAGGTTTAAATTATTATGATGATGCCTTAGCTAAGGCTGTAATGGCTTTTCAGCGTTCTCATGGTTTAAAACCTGATGGTATTGTTGGGTCAAATACAATTAATTTAATCAACATGACCCGTGATGACCGCATTGATCAACTGCTCGTTAATTTAGAGCGTTTGCGTTGGGTTGAAGAAGATAAACCTCCGCGTTATGTGATGGTGAATGTTCCATCGGCAACGCTTTGGGCTGTTGAAAATGGGCAAGTGAAAATTGAAATGCCTGTGATTGTTGGACGTGAAAAGCGCCCGACAAATATTTTCAGTACGACCATCACAGGTATCCGTTTTAACCCAACATGGACAGTGCCACCGACAATTAAAAAGGATGATTACTTTCCGAAGTTAAAAAAAGATCCTTACTATTTATCAGACCGTGGTATCGAGCTTCATGATAAACAGGGTACAATTGATCCAGGTACAGTTGATTGGAATACAGTTGATTGGGGGCGTGTAAATAATATGCGTATGGTGCAAGGGCCGGGCGCTGCAAATCCTCTGGGGCGTGTCCGTGTGATCATGAACAATCCGTTTAATATTTATTTGCACGACACACCGAATAAAAGTTACTTCAAGCGTGCTAACCGCGCTTTAAGTTCTGGTTGTGTGCGCATGGCCGAGCCAGAAAAACTTGCTGATTTTGTGCTTGAGGCTAATCAAGGTTGGTCAAAAGCAAAGAAAAATAAAATTTTTGATAGTGTTAGAATGACTGAAATTAGAGCAGAGCAATCTATGCCTGTTTATATATTATATCAAACCGTGTGGCTGGGTAATGATGGCAAAGTTGTTTATGGGAATGATATTTATGGCCATGACACACAATTAATCAGTGCCTTGAAAAAGGTTGATGGTATTGCAACACAGGACGCTCAAGAGGTTGTGATTGTCAAAAACGATAAACAAGAGGTTGATTTTTATAGCGTTAACCAGTAGAATCAGAGGCTTACAGCAAATTAGATCTAATTTGTTTCATTTTTAATAAATTCGTAATTATCCCAAGGTTATTCTAGACATACATCCGAACTATAAATAATATCCTCAAAAATAAGAAGGATGTTGAGTAAACGACAATTAGAGAGAATTAATATGCTTACAGATGAAAACATGAATCGACGTTCATTCTTAGGATTAGGTGCTGCAACTTTGGGCGGTGTTATGATTCCTGCATTGGTGACACCAGCATCCGCAGCAACGTTTAAAAATGGCGTTATCTCATCAGGCGCACGTCGTTTATCATTCCGTAATGCACATACAGGCGATAGCTTCTCTGGCGTTTATCGAGTCGGGGATAAATATTTACCAGATGCATTTGAACAAATTAATATGGTGATGCGCGATTTCAGAACCAACACAGTGTATCCAATTGATCCGCGTGTGATTGATATTATTCATACAGTTCACCGCATGACTGGAAGCACAGAGCCATTTGAAGTTATTTCTGGTTACCGTTCACCAAAAACAAATAATATGCTTCGTAAAACAGGCTCAGGCGTTGCGAAGAAATCCCTTCACATGGAAGGTCGTGCAGTTGATCTTCGTCTTGATGGTTTTTCAACAAAACGTATCCGTGATCTAGCGGTTAGCTTAAAAGCGGGTGGCGTTGGTTATTACTCCAAAAGCAATTTCGTCCATATGGATAGTGGTGATGTTCGCGCTTGGTAGAGTGAACCATATTAAATAGTTTTCAAATTTCTTTGAAATGCTTATGATGCCCTTTAATTATAAAGGGCATTTTTTATGATCTATATCGCATTAGGCGCTAATCTTCCCAGTCGCTACGGCACGCCGGCACAAACGTTGGAGGCGGCCAAAGATGAATTACAGCGCCGCGCTATTAAAATAACCCACAGTTCTCACATTTGGCTGACAGCTCCAGTGCCTTTTGATCCTGATATTCCTTACTATCATAACGCGGTGATTGCGGTTGAAACTGAATTACCTGCGCCAGATTTATTGCAGTTAATGCTGGCAATCGAATCAGATTTTGGGCGTGTGCGTACTGAAAAAAATGCGCCCCGTTTAATTGATCTGGATTTAATTGCCTATCATGATGAGATTATAAAGCAGGATGATTTTCTTATCCTTCCGCACCCCAGAATGCACGAGCGCGCGTTTGTTTTAAAACCGCTTAAAGAGATTGCAGCAGAGTGGACTCACCCTGTCACTGACGCACATATAGATGAGCTGATAACGGCCTTGCCCGATGACCAAGAAGCTAAAATAATCGAGCAGGAGGCCGTATGATAGATTTCTTTAAAGGCCCCATTTACATGGGTGTTGTAAACGTTACCCCTGATAGCTTTTCAGATGGTGGTAAATTTCTCCACGTGGAAGAAGCCATATCCCACGCACTACAATTAGAGCGCGATGGGGCGCATATTTTAGATATAGGTGGTGAGTCGACACGGCCAAATGCTGAAACCGTAAGCGTTGAGGAAGAGTGCGCCCGTGTAATCCCTGTGATTAAAGGGCTACGTGAAGCTGGCGTGCAGGCGCTTATTTCTCTTGATACCCGCAACGCTGAAACAATGGAGCGCGCAATACTAGCGGGCATTGATATGATTAATGATGTGTCTGCCTTGACGCATGATCCTCGGTCGTTTGATGTTGCGATTGAAAGCGCGCTTCCAATTTGTCTGATGCATATGCAAGGAAACCCAGAAACGATGCAAATTGCGCCAGTTTACGAAAATGCTGTAGATGAGGTTTTTCAGTATCTAGCACGTAGGGTGCAGGTATGTTTAGACGCAGGGGCGAACCAAAAGAACGTTATTTGCGACCCCGGTATAGGGTTTGGTAAAGCACTGGAAGATAATCTCAACATATTGAAAAATATAAATAAATTTCATGAACTGGAATGCCCCTTATTATTGGGTGTCTCACGCAAAAGCTTTATCGAGAAAATATGCCCTAATACACCAGTGGATCAACGTTTGGCAGGCTCAATCGCCGCGAATTTATGGGGCCTCAGCCAAGGCATTCAACTTTTCCGCGTTCACGATGTCGCCGAGACAAAACAGGCATTTGACGTCTCTAACGCTATTTCACAGTAAATACTGGCTTTTGAAGGGCTTAATGCGGTATAATTACGGAAACAAGTAATGGGTTTCTTATGGTTAAAATGATGCCAGAATTTCAAGCCGCCGTTGGTGTTGCTGCAATAGTAACGTCACAAGCGCTTATGGCTGACCCAATCAACATGCCAGAAGCAGGCGTGAACGAACTTTATTCTTCTGCGGCACGCACAGCTATTCGGTTAATTGAGGATGGCGATAATCATTTTAAAGGACAGATGATTGATGCGCGTACGCACCGACTGTCAGAATTTGAATTTGAGTTAAATGAAGATGGCTCTATTAGTGACTTAACTTACCCCAGTCGATTTTATTCCAATGGCTTAACTGAAGAGAAGTTACTGATAGATATCGATGGTGAGAATATAGGTGATAAGTACGCTATCAAGCCAGATGAAATTGTAAGAGAGTTGCATGGACAAAATCATTCAATTGACCCTGAACAAACCCAAACGCTTGAAGCTCTAATGTTGGCTAGTCCAGATGTCTGGCCGTTTGCTGGTGGTCAACCCGCAACAGGTGACATTGCGCGCATCGCGAAAACTGAAAATGGTAACATGATGGGCACGTGCATCATCATCCCCAATGTTGATGCTGATAAGCTTGATACTGAGTCACAAGCGGCGCTTTGCATAGTGAAGGAATTCAATGAAAATGCCACTATCACGACGAATGTAACAATGCATGTCGCGACTGAAAACGGACTAGTGAGCTCACCTATTGTAATCGACGATAAAATAGGTTGGTTCGAAGGGCCGGGTGATGCAAATACTAGTGGGCCTACGGTTTCTGAAAATATTGATAGGGGGCTATCACAAGGGCTTACCTATGGTAACCCTGGCGTTATGTAGCCTAACCTACCTTCTCAATATCCCACGGAAACTCTGAACGCGACTCATTGGGTGTGAAGCTATAGAGCCTACAATTTTCAATGCGGTTAAAGTTTTCTAAATTATCATATAGATGATAAAATGCGCGGAAGATTCCACCGTGACAGGCAATCAAGATAGGGCCCTCAAGCTCTAATGCTGTGTTCAGTCCTCTCTTTACGCGCGCCGTAAAATCATCATGCGTCTCACCATTTGGTGGGTTTTCACCGGCCATGAATAACGGGCGTTTTTCTTCCCACGATGCGCGTTCCCAATCTCCAAAATGATGCTCGCCCAACAAATCCATTTCTGTCATCGGCAGGCCTATATTTTGGTTAATGATGGTTGCTGTGTCACGCGCACGCGATAAGTGGGAGTGGACGATTTGCACAGGTTTATGCACCAACTTTTCAACATGTTCGCGGGCGTCTTTTGCCTGCTCACGTCCTTTATCCGTTAGCTCAACATCTAAATTACCGCTGAAATATCGTCCTTCATTGGCAACGCTTTGACCGTGCCGGATCATGTAGAATTTTTTTAAAGTAACCATTTTATATAACCGCAATCTGTTCATTCATTTTTTTGAGCGCCGCCACAACGGAGTAACCAGCCAACATCGAGCTTTTTGGATTGCTCGGATCAGGCTGGTTTTCCACGCGGGAGATAATGGTGCTTGAGCCACCCTTGACTGTGATCTCATGCGTATTGCCCGCAACATTCGGATCTGCCCAAACTTCCACTTGGGTTTTCTCTGGGCCAATACCCGCCATGGACAGCGTTGCCGCTACATTCACATTGGCTGGAAAGGCTTTCGCCGCATCAAACGCATTGCCTTTAAATATAAGCGTCTTCTCAACGATTTCATCAATATTGATCCCCATTTGCTTAATAAAGGGTGCACCCTTGAAACCCTTGGGTTGCTTAGTGGATGCGATTATCGCGCTATCTATGCTGGCGCATTGAAGAGCCGATACCGCGTCAAGACCTGACAGTGCGCCAGAGGTTACAAGCAACCGTCCTTTACTCTCTTTCACCATCTCGTCAATTTCTGGGTAAAGCAAATAAGCGCATGCGCTAATCATCAATAAATCTTTATCTTGGGCGAACACGGCCTTGGCTAGCTCGGGCACGACTTTTGCGGGCAAACACTCAACAACCATGTCTGATACGCTCGCCAATTCATCAAAGCTTAAATTCGGCACACCAAAATCTGGAGTGGTTAAATCGGATACACCCACAAATTCATATCCTGTAAGCCCTTTCTGCAAGGCTTTACAAACAATCGTGCCTAACGCACCACAACCAGCAACACCAACTTTTTTTGTCATTATGCCATCTCCTGTAATTGCGTTAATGTTTTATCCGCAATATTTATATATCCATCTTCTAACGATTTAGCTAGTTTGCGCGCAGAGCGTTCACCAGGCATTGTGATCTTATCCGCATTGGGCGCAAGAGCTGTTTGTTTTATATCCTTTAAGGTCTGCTGGATAAGCTCTCCGTAATGTGAGTGACCGAAATGCTTAGGGTCTAAGGCGATCATAAAAAAGCCATCCGAGTCATAAATTTCTTTCTTAATATCTTTTGCCCCAATTAACGCGCCACTAAGCAACATAATCATTGTGGCTAAGCCAAAGCCTTTATACTCGGCCAAGGGAAGTATCGCACCATTATAAGCGTCTTCAGGATTGGTCGATGGATTACCTTCATTATCTATTAAAACTCCTTCAGGTAGCGCTTCTGACGTATCTTTTGCGACCATAATTTTACCATAGGCAATCGCAGACGTTGCAATGTCGGTGATAAAATCTTGCCCATCAGCACTAGGAAAGCCAACGCCAATAGGGTTTGTACCAACAATACGTTCTTTGCTATTTGGATGAGAAACAAGCGCTACTGAATTACACCCCATAATGGCTATTAAGCCCTTCGCCGTAAAACGGCGTAGGTAATAAGCCATACTTCCTGTTGAGGCGATATAGTTGCGCGTTCCGATAAATGCCAAACCATGTTCTTGAGCACGTTTAATCACAAGCTCACTAGCCTTTAACGCCGCGACTGTACCAAGCTGCCCTTTGGCCTCCATCACGGTGATATTGCCTTTATCTAATACGATAGAAATCTCATCTGACGGCACACCATATTTTTCAATAGTTTTAACTGCTTCAATCACACGGACAATGCCATGTGATGCTTTACCTGACAGTTCGTTTTCCACATAGTGATCCACCGTTATATCCACATGTTTTGTGGATAAACCAGTTTTTAACAACGCTTGTTTGCTTAAATCTTTTAATGCTTTGATTGATATTTCACTCATGTCTATACTATTTGCATGGAACAATGGACAGATCAAGCGATAGTATTAAGTGCAAGAACGCATGGCGAGAATGGCGCGATTGTATCTTTGCTCACAGAAAATAATGGTCGTCACGCAGGGTTCGTCCACGGTGCGCAAAGTTCTAAAAAGCGCGCAATGGTCGAGCCAGGGTCTCACGTAAAAGCCCAATGGAGCGCACGCACGGACGATAGCCTTGGCACCTTCACACTAGAGGCTGATCGCGGGATGCCCTTTGATGTTCTAAATGATGTAATGAAACTCGGCGCGCTATTATCCGCCTGTAGCCTTTGTGATGCAGCGCTTCCAGAGCGGGAAGGGCATGCAGGGCTTTATCACGGGCTGTGCGCCTTCATGGAGAGTTTAGACACAGATCATTGGAGCGCGTCCTACGTGATGTGGGAAATCTCATTACTCCGTGAGTTAGGATTTCATCTGGAATTAAATAAATGTGCAGATGGTGGCGATGTGGATACATTAATGTATGTCAGCCCAAAATCTGGTCGTGCCGTCAGCAAGGCAAGCGCTGCTCCTTACAAAGAAAAATTATTATCCCTACCAAACTTCCTCCGTCCATCGCCCATGCGTGAAGATAGTGTTGGTGATGATGCTGATATTTTAACAGGGTTGGCGATGACAGGGTATTTCTTGGAACACTGGGTCTTCATCCACTCCAGCAAAGGCTTCCCCGAACCACGCATCAGACTCCAACAACGCTACGAAAAGCTATTGGATAAAGTCGCCTAAAATAGCACAGCGAGAAGAATATCCTATTTATTCTGTGAGTTAGCCCTAATAAAACCCTTGGTCTCGCTAAGTCTTGGTGGTAAACAATCCTATGGCGAAAAAAGAATCACCAGTGATAGAACCACAAATCATCGATCAGGGCATGGGCGAAATCCTCTCTGAGCGTTATTTGTCCTACGCGCTGTCGACGATTATGAGCCGTTCTCTACCTGATGTGCGTGACGGCATGAAGCCTGTTCACCGTCGTTTGCTTTATGCGATGCACCAGTTAAAATTAAGCCCAGAAAATCAACCAAAAAAATCTGCCCGTGTGGTCGGTGATGTTATCGGTAAATATCACCCGCATGGTGATAGCTCTGTTTATGACGCGATGGTACGCTTGGCGCAGGACTTTAATGTGCGCTATCCGCTAGTTGATGGACAAGGGAACTTTGGTAATATTGATGGCGATAACGCCGCTGCGATGCGTTACACAGAAAGCCGTCTAACGGCTGTGTCCATCTTAATGCTGGAAGGCATCGACCAAGATGCCGTTGATTTTCGTGAGACATATGATGGCTCAGAAAATGAACCTGTTGTTCTACCGGGTGCGTTCCCTAATATTTTGGCGAATGGTGCAACGGGTATTGCTGTTGGTATGGCGACCAACATCCCACCATTTAATGTTGATGAGCTTTGCGAAGCATCTCTAGCGTTATTAGAAGGTGATGTTGATGCCAAAGCATTACAAAAAATTATTAAAGGCCCAGACTTCCCAACGGGTGGAACGCTTGTTGAGCCGAAAGAAAATATCGTTAAGGCCTATGAAACAGGTCGCGGTGCCTTCCGCCTTCGTGCGAAATGGGAACGCGAAGATTTAAAACGCGGTACATACCAAATTGTTATCACAGAGATTCCGTACCAAGTTCAAAAATCTAGATTGATCGAAAAAATTGCTGACCTTGTGAATGAACGTAAATTATCCATGTTGGATGATGTGCGCGATGAATCTGCCGAAGATATTCGTGTTGTCCTTGTCCCTAAATCGGGCAATGTTGAGCCTGAATTATTGATGGAAGCACTCTACCGTGCAACTGATTTAGAAACACGTTTCAACATGAACATGAACGTGCTGGATGGCGGCACTGTTCCACGCGTGATGAGCTTGAAAGAAGTACTCCAAGCATGGCTTGCTCATCAACAAGAAGTGCTGATCCGCAGATCATCTTTCCGTTTGGGAAAAGTATTGCACCGTTTAGAAGTGTTGGAAGGGTTCCTAACTGTTTATCTTAACGTTGATAAAGTTATTAAAATTATCCGTACAAAAGATAAACCTAAAGAAGAGTTGATCAAAGAATTCAAACTCAGCGAAGTTCAAGCCGAAGCTATTCTAAATATGCGTTTACGCTCATTGAATAAACTTCAAGAAATTGAACTTCAGGGCGAGCATGATGAGTTATCCAAAGAACGTGATGAGCTTGAAAAACTAATTAAATCTGAAGCACGTCAATGGACGATCATCAAGAAACAAATTAAGAGCTTAAAAGAAATGTTCGGTAAGACGACCGACCTTGGTAAGCGCCGCACGAAAATCGGTAAAACGCCAGAGCCTGTTGATATCGAAAGCCTTGAAGAAGCGATGATCGACAAAGAACCTATCACTGTTATCTGCTCGTCTAAGGGCTGGGTAAAGGCGATGAAGGGGCACAGCATTGATCCTAAGTCTATTAAG
The DNA here is from genome assembly GCA_018608245.1 of Alphaproteobacteria bacterium. Lineage (GTDB taxonomy): Bacteria > Pseudomonadota > Alphaproteobacteria > Micavibrionales > Micavibrionaceae. Next base: position 114,132 of record JABAZY010000019.1, read on the forward strand.
TACAAAGACGGCGACCGTGCTAAATTTATCATTGAATTGCAGACAACTGACAAGGTTATGATCTTCGGCTCGAACGGTCGTTTCTACACGATTGCGGGTGATAAATTACCACCAGGGCGGGGCTTCGGTGAGCCGTTACGTTTGATGGTTGATCTACCAAATGACGCGGATATCGTTGATATGACGCTTTATAATTCTGATAAGAAAATGGTTGTGGCTTCTGATGATGGTCGTGGCTTTATCGTGAATATGTCCGATACACTCGCGCAAACAAAATCGGGCAAGCAAATCCTGAATGTCTCTGGCAAGGTTGAGGCAAAGTTCTGCAAACCGTTGGAAGCAGGGCATGACACTATCGCCGTCATCGGTAAGAACCGTAAGATGATTGTATTCGATCTCGATCAAATTCCAGAAATGGCCAAGGGTAAAGGCGTTATCCTACAGAAATATAAAGATGGCGGTCTATCAGACTTTAAAACATTTAAATGGGATGAGGGGCTGACTTATAAATATGGCTCAGGTGAGACAATCGTCGAAGACCTAAACCCATGGATAGGCTTACGCGCCCAAGCTGGTCGCCTCCCACCAAACGGCTTCCCAAAAAGCAATAAATTCGGCTAAGCAATAATGTCTGAACAAGCTTATAAATTCCAAATCGTATCAGAAGGCATTTATGAAGAAGCTTTAAATCTTTATCTTAAAGACAGCATTGATAGTAATTTAAAAAAACTCAAAGAATTCTTTGAAAGCCCTGCTCACAAGGATATTAGCTTCGAAATATTTTTTAAAGATGATGACTATAAATCATTTATCGGTTTTGAGATCGAGCCTTTGGATCGTGCAAAGCAATATGTGCAACTAAATCAATTGGTCTCTATAATAACGGCAGAGATGGTCATGTTGGATGCGACAAAGCATGTAGCAGATATTTTTCAAACGAAAGTAAGTTTAGATAATTCTGCTTTCATGGAAGTGGGGTTTGATGTGTTTTGGGGTTCGCGCGGGCACGTCATTGTGCAGGATGAAAACCAAACAATGCCTTACGATGGTCTTCTAAAAAATTATCCCCAATTCGACGCTAAATATGACGACCGCCCCATCATGATGGAGTATGCGTGGCATAAAAATGAAAGCGAGGGCATTATCTACCGCTACTGGCTCGCAAAACAACTAAGCCCCGAAAACGGTAAGATTGACCGCGATAGATATAACAACTTAGTGCAATAATAGACTAAGCACACTCGGGCGGTTTTTGCCCATAAGCAAACGGTACAGTCAATGACGCTCTTTGTGCGTCGATATAATCATGATCTACCACGTTAGCATTTTGATCATACATGACGATTGAGGTTGTATTAACATGCCCCATACCTGTGATTTTATCTGAATATTTAAAGATAGCATAATGCGCACCATTTGCTTTTTGCGGATCTTCGATAGCATAAACGTCATAACCCCTTAAATGCCCACTATCATATTGGTTGTTACATACGTAGCTTAGCTGGGAAATAATAACGTCTTGAACAGCTTTATCTGGAATTGTACTTTTGACGCGGGCAATAGAGTCTTCGCTTATTGCTTGTTCAAGATGATTTTTTACTTTTCCTCTTCCGTGAATTATAGGAACCGTATTGCCGTCTAAATCAAGGCTATCGGCACCTAGGGACATCACTCTTTCGCCAATAACTTTAGGTTCACCTATTTGTTTAGTGCGAACAAGTTTGCCGTCTGATGTTATACCTGTTTCTGCTGTTTTCTTTGCCCATGAAAAAAATTTCATAGTAAGTTTATCTATGGAGCCCAGTAACGCAGGGTAGGTAACTGTTGCTTGTTCATTCATAACATCATTCATATCTATATGCCCTTAGTTGTTCTAAAAAAAAGAACATAATAAAATTTATTAATTATGTCAATGAAAAACACCTTACGACGGCGTAAATGACGGGTCTGCGCGTTCAAGTTCATGTAGTTTTGGGGCTCTAGGGACAGGAACCCATTCCTGAGCCGCTCTGCTGAAAATCTCACAGCCATCATAGCGTAACAAGTAAGTTAGATAATCTGCTTTAAGATTGGCCGTGCCTAAATAGAAGTACTCAATGCCTGCCTCTTGTGCGTATTCAATTGTTTTTAAATCAATCAACACGCCTAACGAGTAGTCTTCAGATAATTCAGGATCAAAACATTTATGGGTACCTGCCAGAGAACCACCATCTTGTCTAAATAAACTATGGGCGACTAACTTACCGCTAGGATCAACCAATGTTGCACAACTGTCATTTAACAATATGCGCTCGTTTAGAGTGTTAACTGAAATGCTTTTTTCTAACGCTTCCCCTTTGCGGAGGTTATGACGGTAGTATAACGCAACGTAATCTTCGCTTAAATGGGGGAGGCCCATTTGAAAGTGAAATTTTTCGCCATCTCTCATAATACGTTTTTGTCGTCTGGAGGGGGTAAATCTGGATGTATTGACCCGCACAGGCTTGCAGTCATTACAATTATCACAGTCATAAGTGCGTGCGCCTACGCTTTCCAGTATGGCGCCGTCTGTTCTTGCAAACGCTAAAAGGTCAGGGTTGTCTTCTCGTTTAGGTGTTTGATTATCTCTATATATATACCTAAGACGACTTTCCTTAACAGGGTTAATTAAACAGTTTGTCTTTGCTGTGAGGCTTGAATAATCGTTACGCATAAGTGTTTTTAGCAAAGATGATTATGATCGTCAATCGTTATGACAATAAAAGCTTGAATTTTATATTGTTTAAGCGTATGGTCTGTTTGAATTATAAGGAGGGTTAGTAAATGGGTAGTAGCATAGTTGGTGTTTCAGGTGCTTGGCGTGCTGTTCCAAGAGGTGCAGATGTGCGAAATGACAGAGATATGGCCAATATTCATGCAGAAGAAGGTATGTCACGAAATATTGGCATTGCCACGAGCGTTAAACAACACCGTAAAACGCTTGATGCCCTTAATCAACAGTTACGAGACGAGTGGAATCCACCAGTTGGTGACATGACGCAGACAGATCGCTTACTTGCACAGCCTTCACCACTTAGCCGTTTGGGATATGACGACTAAGCTTGCTATATCTAAACCTTAAGGGAAGCTAACGCTACCTTCGCTACGTTTATATAATTTTTTATCAGACTTCTGCGCTTCTAGCTCACGTTTAACAGCGTTTGTGCTCATGCTGGCACCTTCTTGTAACGTAAGATATTCATGCAACAGAATAATACTAATGCGGCGATTACGCGGGTCATTCGCGTTCTCCGCAAATAAATGGTCAGTGTCTGACTTCCCGACAACGTTATTAATACGTGTTTTAGGAATACCCGCTTTAACCAACTCACGACGGCTGGCATTGGCACGGTCGGATGATAATTCCCAGTTTGTATAAGTAGCGCCCGATCCATAAGGTAAGCTATCGGTATGACCACGCACGGAGACTTCATTCGGTAATTTTTGAATGATGGTTGTTAATTTACGAATAAGCTTTTTGGTATGCGGAAGCGGGATAGCACTCCCCACTGCAAATAAAGGTTTTCCTTCTTGGTCGATAATTTGAATACGCAAGCCCTCTGGCGTCATATCAACTTTTAAGGCCTTCGCCATGTCTTTTAATTCTGGAGAGCTCTCGATTGATTTTTTAATCGCAGCTTCTGCTTTTTTGAAATTCTCTTGTTCGCGTTTTTTGATTTCCTGCATTAATTGCGCATCAGTCAACTTCGTTAGTTTTTCACCTTGCTGTGTTGGTGTTTTGTCTAACGGCATGCTGCCGGGGCGCATCGCAGGGTCGGGGGCATTTTGTAATGTAGCGAGTGGCGTGGTGGTGGATGTCATCACACCTTCTGGTGATAAAGTAATACCACCCAAAATACCGCCAGCACCATCTGTTGTGTTTGAAACACGTGGTGTTGGTTTAAAATAATCGGCGATACCATTTTTTTGCATGTCGGTGGTCACACTCAATAACCAAAGAAGCAGGAAGAATGCCATCATCGCTGTCACAAAGTCAGCATAGGCAACTTTCCACGCACCACCATGGTGACCGGCAGCGGTCTTCTTTACCTTTTTGATAATAATGGGTCTTAGTTCGTCTTGCTTATTAGACATGCTTTTCTACCTACTAATCTACGCGGTTGGCGCAGGAAGCTCGTTTAATTTATCTTCCAATTCAAGGAAGGTTGGCTGTACATCATGAGGTAGAAGTTTACGTGAAAATTCTACGGCCACTTGCGGTGCGGCACCATTTAGGAAGGCCACAATACCCGCTTTGATACAACGGTAATACATGACCTTTGTATCTGCACGTGACGTCATCGCACCCGCGATAGGGCCAATAAATCCATAAGCTAACCAAACACCAAGGAAGGTACCCACAAGCGCGCCACCAATCATTTTACCTAGAATTTCTGGTGGCTCACTAATCGAGGCCATTGTTTTAATAACCCCCAATACCGCCGCCACAATACCAAGGGCGGGAACACCATCGGCCATTACTTGCACTGCATGGCCAGGGTGATGTTCATGGGCAGAAATTGTTTCTAGCTCTTCATCCATCAGCGAGTCAATTTCATGAGCGCTATCATTCCCTAATGAGATGATACGCAAATAATCACAGAGGAAAAGACTGGCATGATGATTATTCTGAAAGGTTGGAAATTGTTCAAATAATTTACTCTCTTCTGGACGCTCAATATGTTGCTCCAATGATAACCAACCTTTGGTTCTAGCTAATTTAAACACAGTGAATAGCATGCTCAGAAGTTCAACATAATCTTCTTTCGTATGTGCGGCAGGCTGAGATAGTGATTTAAAATAGTGTCCTGTGTTTTTAACAACATCCATTGGGTTGGCGACTAAGTACGCACAAACAGCAACACCCATAATAATCATAAACTCAGCAGGCATCGCCGGAAGTAGGGCGCCTGTGATTAAGTGCATACCTGCATCATAACCTGCGGCTAATAGTAAGCCACCAAAAGTGAAAATAACAACAAAAGCTAGAGCAACAAACTTCATGACGTTTAGAAATCCTTTCTAAAGGGGAGCTCAGGCACGAAAGGCCTGAGAGAATACATCACAATATTATGCCTGAATTCCTATAGATGACAAGCACATAGACACTATTATATAGAGTGGGTGGATAATTTTAGGCTGATGTCTCTTTTAACCAATCGGCAACATCAATCGCGGAGTAGGTAACAATCATGTCAGCACCAGCGCGTTTGAAGGATAGTAAGCTTTCCATCATAGAGTCTTTGAAGTTAATGGCGCCTGCTTGTGCGCCAAACTGCATCATCGCGTATTCACCACTAACTTGGTAAGCTGCGAGCGGTAATTCTGTTTTTAAACGTAAGTTCGCAAGTACGTCTAAGTAAGGCATACCAGGCTTTACCATTAATATATCAGCACCTTCTTGCTCATCCATCAACGCATCGCGAATGGCTTCACGGCCATTGGCAGGATCCATTTGATATGATTTTCTGTGCGCAGGCACTTTTGTGTCATGACCTAATGAACATCCAGCCGCATCGCGGAAGGGGCCATAGAAAACAGAAGCGAATTTTGCGGCATAGGCCATCACAGGAACGTGTGAAAAGCCTGTCACATCTAATGCATGGCGGATTCCAGAAACTTGACCATCCATCATGCCAGATGGGGCAACCATATCCGCACCTGCTTCGGCGGCAATAACAGCCTGCATCGCAACATTTTCAACGGTCTTGTCATTATCAACATCACCCATAGCGTTAATCGGGCCACAATGTCCGTGGTCTGTGTATTCGCAGAAACATAAATCAACGATGACCATAACATCAGGGGCGACTTCTTTGGCCGTGCTAACCATACGGGCTAATAAGCCGTTTGGGCTCATTGAGTCGCTACCTGTATGGTCTTTATTATGTGATACGCCAAACAACATAACGGCTTTTACACCACTATCAGCGACTTGCTTCATCTTGTCTTTAAGGCTCTTTTCTGTCTCACGGTAAACGCCCGGCATGCTTTTGATTTCAACGCGTTCCTCTAAATCCTCTTCAATAAAGATAGGCAAAATAAGGTCACTAACATGTAAATGATTTTCGCGCACCATGTCACGAATGGCGTCTGTGCGGCGTAATCTACGCATACGCACATGCGGAAAGCTATTTTCCGTTAAGCGTTTATGCTTTAGCTTTTCTGCGTGTGTAGAAGGCTCAGCAAGCTCTTTGGGTAAGAAGTCAGTTAAATCAGTTTTTTGATGTGTCATTTAGCTAAAATTATATCAATTATTATACGAATTTTAATAACATTAAGTTATTCTTATTGTAATGGGACATTTTTTCACCATTGTAAATGTTATTTTTTTCTGACAACATGTGCTCATAATATTTGCGTGGCGCGTTTATGCGCCTGAGCGTCTAAAAAGGAGATATAAATTGTCATTATACTTTGAATCAATTCAGCTAATCGAACGCTTACATCGTTATTTCCTTGATGTGGTGAAGGTGGAGCTTGATCGTCGTAATTTACAGGATGTGAACAATATCCAAAGTTTGATCTTATATAACATCGGTCATGATGAAATGACGGTGGGGGAATTGACCTTACGCGGTTACTACCTTGGGTCTAACGTGTCCTATAATGTGAAGAAAATGGTTGAAAACGGCTATTTAGAACAGGAACGCTCAGTGCATGATAAACGCTCAATCCGTGTGAAGTTATCGGATAAAGGTAAAGAATTATACGCTGTACTATCTGAAATGATGGATGGCCATGTGTCGAAGCTAGAAGGCACAGAATTAACGCCTGAGCGTCTAAAAGACTTCACAGAGACAATGCAAATGCTTGAACGCTTCTGGAATGCCCAAAGCCAGTTCACAGGACTATCTAGTCTCGAAGACTAACTTCATTGACATATATCTAAATTTTTGCCATAACACCTTTATCGTAATAAATAAGGGCAATAATTATGGCTGTTACACAAACACCTGAAATGCGTGAGAAAACTTTAGCAACGGCTATAGACAAGTTAAGCGCACGTCTTGTTGGCTTTGATATTACGCAAGCGGAACGCTTACAGCACCTTGATAGTGACAATCGAATCTTTCATGAGATACGTTTTAGCGATAGGGACGCTGAGTTGTTTAACAGTGCCTCTGAAAAATTAGCTGAAAAGGGCATTCATTTTTCTATTCACTTACTACAGGCAACGCATGTCGAGCTTTCACAATTTTTGGATGGTGACGAGCGCGCAGTCGTTGAACAATTCATACAGGGTTTTTTCGGAGATAATACAACACTTGGTATGGGGATTTACTCAACTAATTTGGACGTTGATGAACGATTTGTAATGGATTGGGATAGTTTACCTCTAAGCTATAGAGGGGTATCTGACGCGGATCAGTTGAAGAGAATACTGGCTATTGATTTAGTCACGAAGGCGGATATAAGCAGTAGTAAAAAGCTGGATGCGGATGAATTAGCAAGAATTAAATTACTACTCGAATCAGATGATCATAAATTCCTTTTAGAGATGACAGAGCAATTCAGAGAGATGGCGTATGAAGCAGATTATTTAGGAGTCATGAAAGATTTTGTGGAAAGTGATCTTGGCTCACAATTAATTGACGCTTGGAATAACCCAACTGACTACGTTAAACCTAGAATAGAAAAAAAATTCAAGGCAGATCGCGAGCTTGATATTAAGGATGAGATTACAAGAATTGCTAAAGTAAGTGACCAGTCTATCCGACTAAGATTGGACTTAATCAGAAGCCGTAGACCAGCAATGGAATTAAGTTTAGTGCCAAACGGGGGTGGCCCAAAAGACCCAGAAGCTGGATAACTTTATTACAAAAAACTCAAAGTGATTGACATTATCGAAATAGATTGTCTTAATAAATTTAGAATTTTAGAACAGGGAAAATAATATGGGTAATTTAGCTGTTGGTGGTACATTCGGAAGCGCCACATTATTAGATCAAGTAAATGCATTTGTTGCGCGTGCGTTGCCTCAAGAATTAGTAGGTGAAATTTTTAAAACGCAAGATGGACTTGATCAAGCAAGAGAGGTGGCCAGAACAAGTCCAACAATTCATAGATGGGTTGCGATTGCATCTAAGGCCAATGAGGCTGGTGATCGTGAAGGAATATCTCATGCTAAATCAGTGTTGGATCAAGAAGTTACTATGATAAATTTTAAAGTGTTAGGTGTTCCTGGTAATCCTTTTGCGCCAGTTGAAACTTTCGAAGATAAATTAGCGCGTTATGATGAGGCAGATCTAACGGATCGTTCTATTCAAATGCTGCAAGACCGGTCTGCGCCCGCCCTAGTATAAGTGCATGAATATCATGCGTACCTTCATAGGTATTCACAGCTTCTAAATTCATCATGTGACGTATCACAGGGTATTCATCTGATATTCCATTACCACCCAACATGTCGCGACACGTGCGCGCAATATCCAATGCTTTCCCACAATTATTACGTTTAAACATGGAAATGGTCTCTGCTGGTGCTTGATCCAAATCTTTCAATTGACCCAAACGATGCGCGGCGCATAACCCCAGTGTTATCTCGGTTTGCATGTCGGCAAGTTTCTTTTGCACCAACTGATGACCTGCCAATGGCTTCCCATAGACTTCACGGTCCAGCACATATTCTCTAGCCGCGTGCCAGCAGGCTTCTGCAGCACCCATTACGCCCCAGCTAATGCCATAGCGTGCAGAGTTCAAACACATAAATGGTGCTTTCAAGCTATTGGTGTCTTCCAAACGATTCTCATCAGGTACAAAGACTTCATCCATCATGATACCACCAGTGATAGAGGCACGGAGTGAGAACTTGCCCTCAATCTTTGGCGCAACCAAACCATCCATACCTTTTTCAAGCAACAGGCCAATGGTCTTGCCTTCTTCATCATGCGCCCAAACAACAAACACATCCGCGATAGGGGAATTTGTAATCCATTGTTTCGCACCAGATAACTTATATCCACCTTTAACTTTCTTGGCTTTAGTCACCATATGGCTCGGGTCTGACCCACCATCAGGTTCTGTTAGACCGAAACAACCAATTAACTCACCTGTTGCTAACCCCGGCAACCATTTTTCTTTTTGCGCTTCCGTTCCAAATGTATGAATAGGATACATAACCAATGATGACTGAACAGACAGGGCAGAGCGATAACCAGAATCAACGCGCTCCATCTCACGCGCGATTAATCCATAGGCTGTTTGCGATACACCAGAACAGCCATAACCCTCTAACGGTGCGCCTAATAACCCTAAGGCACCCATTTTTTTCATGACATCTGGGTCGAATTTTTCGTGTCGGTTGGCCTCGACAATGCCGGGGAGTAATTCCTTTTGGGCGAAGTCATGGGCACTATCGGCGATCATGCGGTCTTCGTCGCTAAGTAGATTGTTGAGGAGAAGGGGATCTTTCCAGTCGAATTCTGCTTTTTTCATGTGTATATTGTATCATTATGAATCCTAACAAGCCATTAAATCCTCTCGAAAATAGAGAAATTATCATCGAATTCCATCCAGTAGGGAATTTGGTGAAAGTCGCGGCTATGGATACTGCGACTTTGATTGAAATCTCTATCCAAGGGCCGAAAACTGCTTCCGAAGAAACTTTGAAAAGAAATGCGTTGAAACGCCTTGAATATGTTCTGCGGAAAAGAGGGTTTTTAGAGTAGAATTGGCTTGAAATAAGGGTTCTTGCGCTTTATAACAACCTCATGACAATAAAAGTAGCCATAGCATGCGATCACGGTGGGGTTGCGCTTAAAAATTACCTTAAACAGCAAATCACAAATGTTGAGTGGGTTGATTTAGGTGCGAATGGTACTGAGTCGGTCGATTATCCAGATTACGGCTACAAAATTGCTGATGCCGTAGCTGGTGGGCAGGCACAGCTTGGTGTCGCAATTTGTGGGTCAGGCATAGGAATTTCCATCGCCTGTAATCGTAACAAAGCTATCCGCGCTGCTTTATGCACAGACACAACAATGGCGCGCCTAACCCGTGAGCATAATGACGCAAACATAGTTTGCTTGGGCGCGCGTCTAACGGGCGATGTCTTGGCGAAGGAAATTGTCGAAACATTTATAAAAACAGAATTTGAAGGCGGACGTCATGTAACCCGTGTCGAAAAACTTACGAAGTAGCATTAATAAATTTATCATAGAAGGAAAATACCATGAGCAACGCAGCCAAAAGCTTTACAATCGCAGACACATATTTCGGTGCAAATTTATCCGAAACTGATCCAGATGTATCAAACGCAATCCAAAGCGAATTTAAACGTCAGCAAGATCAAATCGAATTAATCGCGTCTGAAAACATTGTGTCAAAAGCTGTGATGCAAGCACAAGGTTCAGTCCTAACAAATAAGTATGCTGAAGGTTATCCAGGAAAACGTTACTACCAAGGATGTGAATATGTTGATGTCACTGAAACGTTAGCTATCGAACGCGCAAAGAAAATCTTTGGTTGTAAGTACGTAAACGTGCAACCACATTCTGGAGCACAAGCAAACCAAGGTGTATTCCAAGCATTGCTTAAGCCAGGCGATACTTTCTTGGGTATGTCACTGGCTTCAGGTGGTCACTTAACACATGGTGCGAAGCCTAACCAATCAGGTAAATGGTTTAACGCTATTCAATATGGCGTAAAAGAATCAGACGGTCTGATCGATTATGTTGAAGTTGAAAAATTAGCGCTTGAGCATAAACCAAAATTAATTGTGGCAGGGGCGTCCGCCTACCCACGCGTTATTGATTGGAAACGTTTCCGCGAAATCGCTGATAAAGTTGACGCTTACTTGTTTGTCGACATGGCGCATTACGCAGGTCTGGTTGCCGGTGGATCATATCCATCACCACTTGAATATGCAGATGTTGTCACAACAACAACCCACAAAACTCTACGTGGCCCACGTGGCGGAATGATCTTGTCGAATGACGAAGATATGGGTAAGAAATTTAATTCTGCCATCTTCCCTGGTCTACAGGGTGGTCCTCTACAACATGTGATCGCGGCCAAAGCGGTTGCCTTCGGTGAAGTTCTACAGCCTGCTTTCAAAGAATATGCACAAGCCATCGTTGATAACGCAAAGACATTAGCATCGACACTTGTGGATGGTGGTCTTGATATCGTTTCTGGCGGAACAGACTCACACATCGTTCTTGTTGACCTTCGTCCTAAAAATATCACAGGTGATATTGCTGACTTGGCGCTAGAACATGCAGGTATTACGTGTAACAAAAACGCCGTGCCTTTCGACCCGGCCCCACCAATGGTAACCTCTGGTATCCGTTTAGGCACACCAGCAGGGACGACACGTGGTTTTGGTTCTGCTGAATGGGCACAGATCGGTGAGATGATTCTAGAAGTTCTTGATGGTGTTGCCACAAACGGCCCAGAAGGAAACAAGGACGTTGAGAAATCGGTAAAAGCAAAAGTAAAAGCTCTATGCGACCGTTTCCCAATCTACGAAGAAGCTTCTAACATTTAGTAGGTAAAAGAAAGGCTAGCAAGTAAATGCGCTGTCCATTTTGTAGTAGCGATGACACACAAGTGAAGGACTCACGTCCGACGGATGATAATTCATCTATCCGTCGCCGTCGTGGTTGCTCATCTTGTGGTGGTCGCTTTACAACATTTGAGCGCATTCAACTTCGTGACATGATCGTTGTCAAATCAGGCGGACGTCAGCAACCTTTTGACCGTGATAAAATCATCCGTTCCATGCAAGTGGCCTTGCGTAAACGTCCCGTTGATATGTCCGTCATTGAAAAAGCTGCCACAGGCATTGTTCGCCAGCTTGAGAGTGAAGGGGAGCAAGAATTTTCATCTTCTCACATCGGTGAGCTAGTGATGAAAGCGTTGATGAACCTCGATATCGTGGGTTACATCCGTTACACATCCGTCTATAAAGACTTCCGCAATCCTGATGATTTCAATGCGTTTCTTGATGAGGTTCGTAGTATTCAGGAACAACAAGATCGTAACGATGCAAAGCAAGATGATATCCCCCCAGTTGCGGCGGAGTAATTTCACATCGTCATTGCGAGCATAGCGAAGCAATCCAGTAATACTAGATTGCCGCGTCGGCTGTGCCTCCTCGCAATGACGTTTATTGCGATTTAAAAGAAAATCTATATAAAGACTATTATGCAACATTCACAAATAGATATTTGGCACATGAAATCCGCGCTTAATTTGGCGCGTACTGGCTTGGGACGTACCTACCCAAACCCATCTGTTGGTTGTGTGATTGTCGATAACGCAGATTATATCCTAGCGCGAGCGTGCACCGCTGACATGGGAAGACCTCATGCAGAAACAAGTGCCATTGAACTGGCGGGTGAATCAGTCAAAGGCGCAACCGTTTATGTCACTTTAGAGCCATGCGCTCATGTTGGTGCGACTGGTTCATGCGCCGACGCATTGGTCAAAGCGCAAGTAAAACGCGTGGTTATAGCTATACAAGATCCTGACCCACGCGTCGCTGGTGCTGGGGTCAAGATGCTTGAAGATGCAGGCGTTGATGTAACCATCGGCGTACTCGCGGATGAAGCCTACAAATTAAACGAAGGTTACTTCTTATCAAGGGAGCAGGGGCGTCCACTTGTTACCCTAAAAACGGCCACAACACTGGATAATAAAATAGCCACTGCATCGGGTGAGTCGCAATGGATCACGGGAGCATGCGCTCGTATGCGCGGTCATTTGGAGCGCAATCAGCATGACGCCATCATGGTTGGTGTTGGCACGGCGCTAGCCGATAAACCGAATTTACGTGGGCGCATAAATGGTGTTCATTATCAGGGTATTAGAATTCTATGCGACACGTCATTAAAGATTCATGACTCGGACTGGTTTTTCGATAATATTGACCAATCACCTGTTTGGATTTTCTGCGGTTTAGTCAAAAACGACGCTAAAGTAAAAGCCTTAGAAGCGAAGGGTGCGAAAGTTATCCGCTTGTCTAGGGATGAGAATGGGCAGGTCGATATAGCAAAAGCGCTGAGCTATATGGCGATCGAAGGCATCACCCGCGTGCTAGTCGAAGGCGGATCAACTTTAATCGGCTCATTCATCAAACATAATTTATATGACCGCATGTTACATTTCTCAAACCCCAGCATTATCGGCGCGGATGGTCTAAACGCTTTCCCCGCTTTAGCTATTGATAAATTAGACGCGCGCGTTAAATTACACAAAACAGAAACCATTGAGCTAGGCGAAGATAGATTAGATGTTTACAGGAATTATCACAGATAAAGGCGTCGTCGCATCAGTTGTCAAAAATGACGGCGGTGATTTACACCTCGGCATTAAAACGGCGTATGATCTAAACACTGTTGATATTGGCGCGTCTATCGCTTGTTCGGGCTGTTGCTTAACGGTTGTCGAAAAACAGGGCGATGTATTTTTTGTGGATGTGTCTGCCGAAAGCCTATCTAAAACAACCATCGGCAATTGGACTGAAGGCGTAATCATTAACCTTGAGCGCGCTCTAAAAATGGGTGATGAGCTTGGTGGTCATATCGTGTCAGGTCACGTTGATGGGCTGGCAAAGCTCGTAAGCTTTACTCAAGAGGGTGAATCGTGGCGTTTAGTATTCTCTATACCTAATAATTTGGCGCAATACGTAGCCCCTAAAGGGTCAGTGTCGCTCAATGGCGTGTCATTGACCGTCAATGAAGTCAGCGACCTTGATGGCACAACATTCGGCGTTAACATCATTCCGCACACATGGGATAACACCAATCTCGGTAATCTAAAGGTCGGTGACAACCTCCACATAGAAATAGACATGCTCGCCCGTTACGTCGCGCGTATTGCCGACATTAATAAAGCTTGAAAATAACCCACGGTTTTCCTATATTGAGAATAGTTCTCAGGGCAGGGTGTAACTCCCTACCGGCGGTAAGTAGTCTTTCGAGAGTATAAGCCCGCGAGCGCTTTTACGATTATTCCAGTCGCAACTGCGACTGCGCAAGAGGTCTTGCGAAGCCTTTAGTGGCGTTTGAACGGTTTTAAAAGGTCAAGCAGATCTGGTTAAATTCCAGAGCCGACGGTCATAGTCCGGATGAAAGAGAGCGCTTGTTAAGTAATGTCATACGTGCGAACGAAATGGCATTGCGTTTTGTACTGTGAGCCCGCGTAGCGTGCTTGCACGCCTGAGCGCATTTAACAAGCATTTGCCCTGATTTTTGGTAATTACAAAAGAAAGGGAAAATACCATGAATCAGACTTTACTATCCTCTACGCAAAAAATTGCGTTTATCCAAGCCAACTGGCATGCCGACATTGTAGGCGAGGCCAGAAAATCCTTCATTAAAAACATGGCACCTGCGGGTATCACGGAAAAGGACATTGAAATTATCGATGTTCCTGGCTCATTAGAGATTCCATTGATGGCCAAACGTTTAGCTGAGACTGGGGAGTACGCAATTATCGTGGCTTCTGGTTTCATTATTAATGGTGGGATTTATCATCATGAATACGTTAATCATGCCGTGCTAGATGGCATGATGCGTGTGCAACTTGATACGAATGTACCCATTCTATCTGTTGTGTTAACACCGCATCATTTCCACGGATCGATTGAGCATCATAAGTTCTTTTTCGATCATTTCTCTAAAAAAGGAGAGGAAGCAGCGAGTGCATGCATTAAAACACTTGAAAACATGAGCCGTTTCACTGTATTGAGTGAGGCAGCTTAATTATTTCGAGAAATATTGATGACAACATTTCAGCAAAAATCTAACAAGGGCTCTAAAATTGCCCGCAACAGTGCCGCCAGACTTCTGGCGGTGCAAGCTGTCTATCAGATGATCGAAAATGATCAAACTGATAAGGAAGTAATTGCAGAGTTTATCAAGCACCGTACGGGTCATGATGTCGATGGCGACGAATTCGTACAACCAGAAGTAGAATTATTCAGTAGGGTTGTCACGGGCGTAAGTGACAACAGAGAACAGCTAGTATCGCTAGTTATCAACAATCGCGGTGAAAAAGCACGCGATAGTGTGGCGAAGACTGAAAAACTTTTACAAGCAATATTTTTGTGTGGCTCATTTGAGCTTATGGCACACCAATCCATTGATTTTCCTATCATAATTTCCGATTATCTTCATGTAACACATGCTTTTTATGAAGAGCCAGAGGCCAAATTAGTCAATGCTTTGCTGGATTCTGTCCGAAAAGTAACCCGAGAGTAGTATTCTGCTGTTTTTATAAAGAATCTGTTAACCTTTTCCACGTACTATTAATGATGTACCCGATTTACATGATCTAGGGGATTATGTTCATTATTCAGGGGTATTCAACTGGGGAAAGGTTTCACGGGAATGAAATTATTATCAACATTTGCATTTGTATTGATGCTTCTAGGCGCTAGCGCAGGGGGCAGCTATTTGTTCTTTAAGCAGAGCGCTGTTGCAGATGCTGGCGATGCTAGCCAGTCAGCTATAGACAAAAAAGCTAAAAAAATAAGCCAAGCTGAAGAAGGCAAAAAATCATTAAAATTCGTAGAATTAGAGCCGATGGTACTGCCTATTATAGATGATAGTGGCATCCAACAGTTAATTACACTTGTGGTCGTGATCGAAGTTGATTCAGAAGAGAATGCGAAACAAGTAAAAGATTTATCACCGCGTCTAAAAGATGCGTTTATTCAGGACATGTATGGTGTGTTAAACCGTAAGGCCTCTCTGGAGGGGGGCGTCTTACGTGTTGATCGTTTAAAGAAACGTTTAACAAAAGTGTCAGCAAAAGTTTTAGGTGAAGACAATGCTAATCAAGTTCTTCTTCAAGTAGTGCAACAAAATCCAGTTTAAGCCGTAGCGTGTTTACACGCCTGAGGCCAAAGTTTTAAGAGTCTAGTTTTTTCCTCCAGTAAACAAAAGAGCTCAGTGCCCCAAGGCGCTGAGCTCTTTTACTGTTAGGGCTAATTAAAACGCAATACCGAATTTGCCTGAAAAGCTTAAGCCAAACGTACCATTGCTATCATTTGATCTGTTCTCGCCACAGCAACGCTCCGCGTTATTTTTAGCTTTTGCAAAATCGCTTGCGACACTGACATCAACGGTCTTGTATGAATCATTGCCCAGTAAGTCGTTTGCATCATTTGTGCTCAAGTAAGGCGTGCTTGTGTAGACACCTCTTAGTTGTTCTAATGTGTCAGCAGATAGATTGCTCGCTGCAACATTTTCACCAGGCACGACCGTTTCAGTGCTCATGCAAGTTTCTATTGATCCGTCAAATCCCATACAGACAGATACACGCAATTCTGTACGTTCATGCAAAAATTTATCATACCATTTAAGGAATGATCTATCCTTGCTGGCTAAGGCTTTATCATCTTCTAAGTAATCAGCTAAAACTTCAGTATGTGCTTGCGCAATAGACTTTCCATCTTGAATGGCATATTTGAAAATCTGTGCTTCGCGTTGGATGTACGGGTCGCTTTCGGTGTCTTTCCAGACATCGCTAGAGAAACTTCTATCTGCCATTTCATAGCTTTGTGACAATTCAATATTGATTTTATGCCCGCTCATGGCGCGTGACCACAATAGAGCATCTGCAACTTTGTAATCTTCTGTCCATTCAACAGCCTTGTTATATTCTTTAGCTGTTTTTCCTGTCAAAATACTTCGTGCAATATGAGCGTTTGATAAATCTTCATCAATAATGTAGGCATCAGCTTTTCCGTCAATACCGATAGGGGTCGTCTCAGAAAGTGGTTCTCCAAAACAAAAAGCCGTGTCATTTTTTATAATATGGTTTGTCCAAGCCCAACCTTCGTCCGTTTGTTGCGGTGATCTCAAGTGGTCGCTGCAACACATTGGTTAAATCGTTCTGCTGGTGTT
>JABAZY010000046.1:0-2379 GCA_018608245.1 Alphaproteobacteria bacterium
CAATATCTCCATCTGGTAGAGTTGCCGCACCAATAGGTAATTGATAACTAAGATACTGAGGATTTGAATCACGCCCCACTTGGCTCCATAATAATAATTCTAAACGATTAATATTATTATTTAGATACGCATCTTTTATGGTGACGCTTTGATCTTCACCTTGAACGCTAATGATAAAATTGTTACCGGATTTAGAAAACTCTAATTCATTTCCACCAAAAGTGTAATCAAAACGAATTCTAGTATAACCACCCGCTTCAACATGAACAGTTTCGTGCCCCTCTCCTCTATAAACAATAATATAGGCGCCTTTGGAGTGAATAATGTCGTCACCCTTTCCACCAAAAACAAAATCATCGACACCGCCGTGAAGCGTATCGTTCCCATTTTCTCCATAAATACGATCGAAGATTCCTTCGTTCCCATGGATTTCATCATCATCATCGCCGCCATATAACCAGTCAGCTTGCTGATTACCTAAAATAAGGTCATTACCTTTACCACCATGAATGGTATCAACACCATCACCACCTTCAAGAATATCATCGCCATTTCCACCAACCAGTAAATCGTCACCAGCCTCTCCAAAGAGAGCATCATTACCATCGCCACCAGTTAACCAATCATTACCGCCGCCACCATAGGCAGTGTCATCACCTTCGCCACCAACAAATACATCAACACCATTATGCCCTACAAAACTATCATCGCCTGGTCCTGCATCAGTATAAGAAATTGATGTCCCATCAACATTGACTTGAATAATGTCATTACCATCTGTTCCCTCAATACGAACAATTTCATATCCAGGTCCAATAATATGCCTCAATACAGTTTCTAAACCTGTAATTGGGTTTGTTAAAACAATGTTATCACCTTCAATCTGTGGAATTGCCTCTGGATTAATATCGCCACGTGCTGCAAGTATTTCACCCCAACCGCCATCAAAATCTTTTTCATGTGGTAAGTGTAGCTCTAACTCAGTGGCGCGTTGTAAAATAGCCGCCCATTGTTGTGCAGCTTCACTTTCTGGTTGATCCATCATTAAGGCAAGAACAGCCGTAGGATTTAATAGATATGTTTGAAATGCTTCTGCAACCTGAATATCTTGCTGAAATTCTTCAAGCGTTACGGCTTCTGAATTATGCCATGCACGCATGACAATTGCATGCCCACCAACAACGTCTGCATTTTTCAGTAATTGAAGAGCCGCATGCTTAATCGCATCTCCAGAATTATCAAAATGTGCCATATGACCATTAATTGAAGCAAAATAATCACTTCCTTCATAACCAATAGTTACATGAATGTTTGAGCCACGACGGAAATTTGCTTCCATTTGATCAATGATATTATTTACACCATTCATAGCAGCCTGCGCCATAGAATAAGCAATTGAACCTTCGCCGCCATCATCGCTATAACCACCTGTCACTTTAAACTGACCAGTATTACGATCATACCCAATGCTCGCCTCCGCAGTAGGCTCATCCTGACTACCAAACAGATTGCCAAGAACCGTCCCTGCAATTGTGCCCACAAAAGCACCAATAGCAACACCAATTGGCCCGGCAAAAGCTCCTGCTGATGCAAATATTTTACCTAAAGCAGCCGACGCCGCCACACCAACGCTTCCAGTGAACGCTGCACTTGAAGCTATTGCCACCCCCAATGCTGAGCCCGCAGCGCCTAAAAAGGCAGCTGCTTCACTTTCAGGTTGAATAACTTCGCCAGCTAAACGATTACCAGCATAAGCACCTATAGCATTAGCCACTTGAAACTGCACATAATCACCAACAGTAGGATTTTGAATACCAGGAACTGCCACATCGATTGGCGCATTAAAATTAAATCCATGGCTAAATACATTAACTAATGATGTTCCATCTAAATTTCCAAATACAATATCTAAACCATCACTAATTAATTCTACTGTAACCGTTGTTGCTGCGGTATCAACAACTTCCCCAAGAACTCCACCTAAATCAAATTCACCTACAATTTCATTGATAATCACTGAACCAACAACAGATGATAACTTACCGTTTAAATTCTTAAAGAAACTTTCAGTTAATTCCGGCAAATCTTCAAGTATTTTCCAATCCACTCCGTTCACTGTAAAATATTTAGAAACATCAACACCATTTCCTTCAACCAGAAGGTCAGCAAATGTTCCAAAATGTTGTCCTACAGTCTTTAAAAATGTGGAATACATTATGTCTTGATAGACATTTCCATCGGCAAGTTTTGATCCCAACTGCGAACCAAGATATCCCCCAGCTTGTTGCAGATAAAAATTCTCTGGCCATTTCACCTGAATTGCTTTGCTATCAATAGCAGTTTGTAAATCTTCATTCACGTTGGTCAATTGTACGAGCC
>JABAZY010000046.1:2389-3924 GCA_018608245.1 Alphaproteobacteria bacterium
AGCCCATGCCCCTCACTACCTGTTTTCAATTCCCAAGATTCTTGTGCCAAGCCTTCACCAACTTGATTTAGGGTAATTGCCCCAAAAACTTCCCCTGCTGGATCATTTAAAATCATAGTCTGTTGAATCTTAACGCCGCCATCACCGCCAGGTATAAATGTATTAATTTGCTCAACAGTCGTGCCTGCAGGTAATATTTTTGCAGGTAACCCATTTATACCAATAGTGTCAGCACCTTCATTCATCAATTTCTGAAATAAACCTTTGAAAGCACTCATGCGTTGGTTATCTGCTCCAAACTCTATAATATTTAAGAGCTGAGTCTCAGACATAACCGCATAATTAATAATAACGGGTGAATATGCGTAAACCTGAGCACTACCATCAATTATTGAAGTACTACTTACTGTATTCGTCGAATAAACAACACCGCCAGTTTCTTCTGTAATAGGAATACTGTCAGGAGGAATTTCGCCGAGCTCAAGGATTCCATCGCCATCGCCATCATAATTCTGTTGCCTTAAAGGATTTTTAAATGGATCTGAACCAAACGCATTTAAATCAAGTTCATTAATATCAATTGTAGCATTACCATTCTCATCAATCTGAATAAGGGATGTTGGATTACCAGGGTTTTTCCCATCTATTTGATCTCGAGCATGCTGAACAATAGCATACGTTATTGCATTCAAGTGAGATCCTAATTCATAATAAGGATTACTTTGCCTTAATGCTGTTAATGCCTGAAAATCAGCAATGAGAGCGTCTGTTACTCCACCATCAGTTAAACTATCATATACCAACTCTGTCACTAAGTTTGGCTCATTCCCCTCTTCCAGTGTTGGAGTTAATAATGTTGCCGAATAACCGCCTAATAACGCCTTACTAAACTCTGGCAAATCATTAGAAATCGTTATAAGGCTATTTTTTAAATTTAATAACAATGCAAAAGTAGGACTATGATACTTTACAGAGAGTAAAGCAGATCCCGGTGATGGTTGAAAATTATTGGAACCATCACTTTCATATACAGGAGCACCAACATACTCAGAACCAAATGTTTTATGAAGATATAAATTCAAAAAATCGCCCGGTGTTATATAATTATACACATTACTTCCATCAGAAATCATATCTTGAAACTCTGAGATAGTAGGCCACAACCGTACGGGATCACCTACATTATCATAAGTAATAAATTCTTTATCTAATCCATTATCAAGAACTGTTGATAATAGTTTTTGTGCAGGAGCGGCATTGACTGCAAAAACATCAAGCCCCCTTGCGGCACCATAAACTGCAGCAAGCCCGCCGTCTTTGGAATGTCCAGTTACTTTAACTGAATACCCTGCATTTTGAAGAATATTCAGATAATGATCACCCATTACAAATGTACCGTACACTTGTCCCGTAACCTTACCCAAACCAAACATTACTGCATTATCATCATTATCAGAAATAATCCCTCCATTACCAAACTCTATGTGTTGATCGGTCCCCCTAAACGCAATAACAGCTTCTTTTGTGGTTTCATT
>JABAZY010000046.1:3934-6010 GCA_018608245.1 Alphaproteobacteria bacterium
GTGCAATGAGTATCCTTGTGTTCGTAAAGGAGCCCAAATATCTTGTTCAATATTAATTACACTTCCAGTATTAGAGTTAATTTCTCCCAAGTGATTTAACTTCAACTCAGACCAACCAGAAAAGAGATCGCCAACATCTCTATACTCATAGCCAGCCCCTGTTGATTCATTAGGATCACGATAAACTTCTGCCGATAAATAATTTAAAAGTCTTTTTTCATCTTCTGTAGGGGTGTAAGTATCAGTCATTTATTAATTCTCCTTAATTAACGGTACGCATTGGGGTTAGAAAAATGATGCATCTTATAAAAATTAAGCTAATATAACTTCTTTTCATCAGGAACTTGAATTATGCTTTTTCCTAGTAAAAAATCTTTAATATCTAGCTTATAATTTTTTGAATACACAACAGGACGTGATTGATAGCTTAATTTATCTAAATATTCTGAACTATATAAGAACATAAATCCTTCTAGGTCCTTACGAACAAAATTTCCTTGTTCATTTATTTCAACTGGAATCCTATGGTTCCAGTAAATTTCTTTTTTCCTAATAACAGTACGAATAACATCGTCTAATGTGTGAAATGGACTTTCTCCAATACTGCCTCGCCTAAACAAACTATTCCTTAATTGATATCTTGGAAAAATATAAGAAACATTCAAAACATCTTCATATTTTATTTTTGTAATTTCTGATTTTTTCCCTACGATATTATTTTCGATATGTTTCACTCCTACTTTATTTTTCTTCAAATAATCATAATATTCATCAATAGGTTTAGGCGTATACCTACCCGCTTTTAAATTAGCTAAATTTTGAGGGTCATAGTTAACAAAAGGGCTAGCTTGCTCATTTTGCCAATCCATTGTTGCACCCAAATAAAAACTTTGATGGTATGGATCGCTCTGATAACTTCGATGAAGGTTACGATTTTTCTTACCATCAAACGGATTTTCTGTTGTCCCTAGCCAAGAATATTCATCAGCTTTATTCACTTTTCTACCTATATCTGGCATCTTTATGTTCCATTTTTTAAAGGCAATGCGTGAATTAGGATTTTGATAAGCATATGGCGATGTATACATCAAGATAGCATCTGTATTATCAGCATTATCTAGCCATCCTAAAAGAGGCATACTAATTTCTGATACTTCTGGCCAAAGGATAGAAAATTCTTTTCGGCTAGTTTTTTGATTTGACCGTGCTCTTTGACAAGCTTCAGGAATCCACAACAATATAGCTGATCCATTTTCTAAACGATGACCAAACACTCTTGCCTTTGGATCTAGGTAATAACTGACACGCTTTTCAAACCCCATATAGTTAGTGAATGGTAAACATTTTGTCACACGAGATATTACCAATGGTTTCCCATCAACTTCTAAGCTTACATCCACTTGCATACTATACGAATTGGAGCCTCGAAATATAAAAAAAAGGGCACATACTATTAAAGCTAGAATTACAAAATATTTTTTTGATACAAATTTCATAAGATTTTTTAATTATTCATAATTAACACTTTATATTTACATACAATAAATAGGCTCAAACCTATTTTACGCATATGAACTCTCCCAAGAGGCTTATAAGACTACAAAAACCTTGACCTTACAACATATAAATATTATATAATACACAGTCAAAACCTACTTTTATATAAAAAATGGAAATGTCGTGCAATTTATATCATCTTCACAATGCCGTGCCGCCAGAGGATTGCTAGATTGGAGCCAACCTGATTTGGCTCAAAAATGTGGCATGCATGCACAAACCATAAGCGCCTTTGAACATGGAGCTGGCACCCCCTCTATAAGTACATTAGAAAAAATAAAGCTGGCATTTGAGAATGTAGGTATTGAGTTCTCAAAATATGATGGCGTCTGTAAAAGAAAAGACCTGATTATTCAATATGAAGATGATGATCGCTATAAATGTTTTGATATTTTTTTTACAGATGTCTACAACACTGTTAAAGATACCAAAAGTGAAATTCTTGTAAGTGGTGGCGATGAAAGAAGATCTGCAGACAGCACCATCAAACTTTTTAAAAAAACTATAAAATCAGGCGTT
>JABAZY010000031.1 GCA_018608245.1 Alphaproteobacteria bacterium
ATATAGTTCAATTAAAAACTGTACCACTAGCCTTACCTTACGACTTCCAAGACAGCGACATTACAATTTCAGGAACAATTAAACCCCTTGATGGTCTAAGCAATGAAGAAAAGTCTAGGCGTGAGCATAACTTAGGAAAACTTGCCTCTGCTGCCACAGGGGAAACGTTAATGGTTGGCATCAATTCTACTGGCGGCTATTTAAATAATGCTGAAGAAATATTACACAATATGTTTAATAGCAGAGGTACTATTCTTACCTATGCCAAGAAAAACGCCTCCTCTGCGGCTTCTTTAATTTTAGTTGCGGGTCATAAAGGGTATAGATTCATAGAAGAAGGAACACGTTTAGTTATCCATGCCGTTAGGAACACGGTTTTAAAACAAGACAAGGACGGAAATTATATAAAAGATAATAACGGAAACTATATTGTTGAAGAATTAAAATTTCAAGAAGATTACGATATTGGTGGCGAGGATTGGAAAAGATTAGATAGATCAAACAACAAAGTACGCGCACTTTATATCAAACAATCTATGACATTCATTAATTGGGATTGCGCACGAGAATTAATCAAAGGAAAAAATGATAATCCTATTATATGTGAGACCGCATTAAAACTTGGCTTTGCTGATGCCTGTATTAACATAGAAGAATCAACAATGACCATGCGTGATAACAAAGCAACTAAATTTACCACGGTTCAAGCTCCAATAGGGTTGCATGATTTCACACCAGCAACTTTCAGCAGTTCAAATGGAATATTTGATACTGCGAACCCATCCCTTTCTCATCCTTAATAAATACAGTCTACGTTGGTAAACCTTAAAGACTTTTTTAAGCAGCTTGGTCTTTTTTATCTTTAATAAATTGCACCATGTCAGGCTTGAAGTAGTTAGGACCTTTCATGACTTTGCCGTCACCTTCGCGGCGGATTGGTTTACCATCAGCACCAAGTTTTGACATGTTCGAGCGGTGAACTTCGTTAAAAGCGGCCTCTTTGACATCTTGCATACCAAAGGACAGAAACGCGCCATCAAGAACGTACTGTAAATCTATGAGCGCATCTAATGTTTCGATTTTATCGTTATTTTCCAATGCTTCTTTTAGCTCATCTAATTCTTCTTGAAGAAGATTGATACGAAGCTCTTTTGTTTGCGTGGAGCCTGTGGTCTTTTCAGCCTCTACAGGTAGTCCATAAGTTTCGTGAAATTCTTGAACTTGATCTAATGTTGTTTTGCTCATTATTCTGCCGCTTCCTTAAATTCTGGTTCAACAAATTTTTCTGTACATTGGCGCATCGTCTCAGACGCGCGGGTAATGACGTTCGTTACGTAGAAATTCTCAATTGGATTCACAAAGTCATCTTTCGTGACTTTACCTTTTGAATCACCAAAGGCTTTCCATTCACTTGGGACAATTTCATCAATAGCGCCTAATCTTGGGTACTCAGCAACCATTTTTGCGCGTAATCCTGCCAGATCATTAAATTCTAACGGAAACTCAACAGCGTCAGAGATAGCCCGAAGGATTTTCCAGTCTTCTCTAGCGTCCCCAGGTGCATCAACGGCCTTACGCGCGCGTTGCGCACGCCCTTCAAGGTTCATATACGTGCCTGCTTTTTCAGTATAGGCACAGGCTGGTAAAATGATATCAGCGCGATGCGCGCCCAAATCACCATGATGGCCCATATAGATAACGCAAGAATGTGGGTTAATGGCATCAACAGCACCCGCATTATCAACGCCCATTAAGAGCACCAAGCCCATTTCATCCAGATCAAATGGCTTCTTAGGGACAAAGCCCATTTCAAGGGCTGCCATACGGCCAGCTGTATTTTGAAGAACATTAAAGCCGTTCCAATCATTTTTAGCATCAATCATGCCAAATTTATCAGCCGCTTGATAAACCAAATGTTGGATAGCTGCACCATCTGGACGGGTAAAGACATGCGCACCCAAGATAATCATTGGGCGTTTAGCGTCTTTCAACGTTTTGGCAAAGCCAGCACGGGCTTTGAGTAATTTCTCTAAATCTTGAGGATTTGTGCCTAAATGTTCGTAAGGATATGTTAGGTCAACATTCTCACCAATCACAGCAACTGGAATATTACGCTCATAGTAGTTACGGCGAATACGCGCATTCACAAGCGTTGCTTCATGGCGCGGATTTGAGCCGACGATTAAAATAGCATCTGCCTCATCAATACCCGCAATACCAGAGTTAAAACTATAACCAGCAGGCGTTGAGCTATCGAAGATTGCGCCGTCAACGCGACAATCCATATTTTCAATACCTAAACGCTCCGCCAGAGCCTTAAAGGCATAAAGCGATTCAGCATCCACTAAATCACCAGAAAAGGCTGCGATATTACTTGAATTAAATGTTTTAAGCTTTTCTGCAACAACAGATAAAGCCTTATCCCAACTAGCGGGTTTTAACTTTTTGCTTTCTTCATCACGGATATAAGCTTTGTCTAAACGATTCTTCTTAAGACCGTCATAAGCGAATCTTGTGCGGTCATTAATCCATTCTTCGTTAACTTCTTCGTGCAGTCTTGGAAGAACACGCATTACTTCTGACCCACGTGCATCAACGCGTATGTTACAGCCAACAGCGTCATGCACATCAATTGTCTCAGTCTTGCGTAATTCCCATGAACGCGCCTTAAACGCATATGGCTTAGACGTCAGCGCCCCAACAGGACAAATATCAATCATATTTCCTGATAACTCAGTCGACACAGCCTTTTCAACGAATGTACCAATTTCAGCGTTTTCACTACGGTTTAATTGACCAAGCTCCGTTACGCCAGCAACTTCCTCACCGAAACGCACGCAACGGGTACAGTTAATACAACGTGTCATGATGGTTTTGATTAAAGGACCTAAAGGTTTATCCTTAACTGCGCGTTTATTCTCGTGATAACGCGAACGATCGTTACCATAGGCAACAGCTTGATCTTGTAAGTCACATTCACCACCTTGGTCACAGATTGGGCAATCTAGTGGGTGATTAATTAGCAACATCTCCATAACGCCTTTACGCGCCTTTTTCACCATTGGAGAATCTGTTTTCACAACCATGCCTTCACCACAAGCCATCGCACAAGAAGCCACAGGCTTCGGCGGACCACCTTCAACTTCAACCAAACACATGCGGCAATTAGCAGGAACCGTTAAGCGGTCATGGTAGCAAAAATGCGGGATTTCAAACCCAATTTGCTCAGCCGCCTGAATAATGGACGTGCCTTGTTCGACTTCAACTTCTTGGTTATCAATGGTTAGTTTTGGCATAGAAAAACATCACTTTTTATTTGTACGAATAAATACGAGTATCTTTTTAAACCACAAGACGCAGAGAGTACACAAGGAAAAGCAATAAAAAGCAAAAAAACACTGTAATAATGTCATACAATATGCTTAAAAAGCACCATGTCACAGCGTATTGAAGTATTTACCCTCCTCGAAGATGGGCGTGCTAAATCTCTACAGAATAGCCTCGCCAAAACAATAAATGGTATCGACCGCATTCGTGTCGTGGATAGCTACACGATTGAGCAAACAATCAATAGCCCCGACAAGCTTCAAGAATGCTTAAAATCCTTTACCAATCCCGTTACGCAAAGCGCTTTTATTCTGGATTTGAATAACACGCCAGCCAATGATTATTGGGCAGTCGTCGGTGATTTTGATTGGGCATTAGAAATTGGTTACCTGCCAGGAGTAACTGATAATATTGGTAACACAGCATCAGAGCTAACACAGCTAACGCTTGGTGATGACAAGAATATCTTTAGCGCTCAAGTGCTTTTGATTGACGGTAAGCTTGAGAAAAGCGCCGTTGAGAAAATCGCTGCTGAACTGCATAACCCCCTTATTCAACGTGCGACGATCAAAACAGCTGATGAATTTAAAAATGATAACGGCATGGGGATTGTCATTCCAAAGGTACAATTGGATGATAAAATCGCAGGTGCTGATGAAGTTGATTTAAACATATCGGACGAAGCACTAATTACTATTGGTAAAGAAGGTATAGCAGATGCAGATGGCACACGTCGTGGCCCTCTTGGTATGTCACTCCTTTATATGCAAGCCGTCCGTGATTACTTTAAGTCTGAAGGACGTAACCCGACAGACATAGAAGTTGAAACTTTGGCGCAGACTTGGTCAGAACACTGTAAACACACGATCTTCGCCTCCCCTATTGATGAAATTCAAGCTGGGCTTTACAAACATTACATCAAAGGCGCAACGAACGAAATTCGTGAAGCCAGAGGCGATGATGATTTCTGTATCTCCGTCTTTAGTGATAATTCAGGCGGAATTGTTTTCGATGATGAATGGATGATTTCTGACAAAGTTGAAACCCATAACTCCCCTTCTGCGCTTGATCCATTTGGTGGTGCTATTACGGGCATTGTTGGTGTAAACCGCGACTGTATGGGCTTTGGCATAGGTGCCAAACCCGTCATTAACCGTTATGGATTTTGCTTAGCCGATCCGCGCACCACGCCAGAATATTACCGTGGCAAAAATAAAATGAACGCGACATTATCGCCAGACACCATCATGAAAGGTGTTGTTGCGGGTATTGAAGCAGGTGGAAACCGCTCAGGCATCCCTTCACCACAAGGCTTTTTATATTTTGATGATCGTTATGTCGGTAAGCCGCTCGTTTTTGCTGGCACAGTCGGCATTATACCGCGTGAAGTTAATGGTAAACCCGCTCATGAAAAAGGCGCACAAGCTGGTGATCGTATTATTATGCTAGGGGGTAAAGTTGGACGTGACGGTATTCACGGCGCTACATTCTCCTCCGTCGCTTTAGATGAAGGCTCGCCTGCCACCGCTGTTCAAATTGGTGACCCGATCACACAGAAGAAATTCTCTGATGCGCTTATCAAGGAAGTTCGTGATCTTGGGCTTTATACGGGTATCTCTGATAACGGCGCAGGTGGTTTGGCCTCAAGCGTTGGTGAAATGGGCGAAAACTCTGGTGGTTTTGATTTAGCGCTTGATAAAGTGCCGTTGAAGTATCCAGGTATGCAACCTTGGGAAATTTGGATTTCAGAAAGCCAAGAACGCATGACGTTAGCGGTTCCTGCTGAGAATGCTGATCAACTTATAGCATTACTTGAGAAACGTGGCGTAGAGGCTTGGGATATTGGAGAATTTACCGATTCGAAACGTGCCGTAATTAGATGGAACTCAGAGCCTATCATGGATATGACGATGGACTTCCTCCACGATGGAATCCCTGAAACGCCATTAAAGACAACGTTCACCCGCGGTGGTGAACCTGAGCCTGAATTTGCAGAACCAAAAGATTATGCCCAAACTATCAATGATATGTTAGCGCGTTTAAACATCTGCTCTAAAGAATTTGTTGCTAGTCAGTACGATCATAATGTTCAAGGCTCAGCCGTGCTTGGCCCATTACAAGGCAAAGGACGTGTTTTCTCTGACGCTTCCGTTAGCCGTCCGTTACTAAACAATAAACGCGGAGCCGTTCTATCGCAGGGTTTAGCGCCCCGCTATAGCGATATTGATACGCACGATATGGCACGCGCGGCGCTTGATAGCGCTGTCCGTCACGCAATCGCTGCTGGCGCTGACATTGATCACCTCGCGTTACTTGATAATATTTGCTGGTGTTCATCCGATGAACCTGAGCGTTTGGGACAACTCAAACGCGCTATGGCCGCTATTTACCACTTAGCCAAAACATACCGCACGCCGTTTATCTCTGGTAAAGACAGTATGTT
>JABAZY010000045.1 GCA_018608245.1 Alphaproteobacteria bacterium
ACGTGCAGAGGAAGAGGGGCGCGAGCCTATATTGCTGAGTGCAGGTATTGGTATTAACACAGGACCTTGTTCTGTGGGTAACATGGGCTCTAAACAACGCTTTGCCTATTCGGCGCTTGGCGATGCGGTGAACTTGGCCTCACGGTTGGAGGGGCAAACGAAAACCTATGGTGTTGAAATGTTGATTGGGGAAGATACTTATAAGAAAGTATCTGAGTTGGCATTTTTAGAGCTAGATTTAATCAAGGTTATTGGTCGTGAAGCGCCAGTGAAGGTTTATACATTGATTGGTGATGAGGAATATGCGCAAAGTGAAGAATTTAAGAAATGGCGTACAGCACATAATGGTATGTTGGCGGCCTATCGTGCGCAAGATTTTGATTGTGCCGCGCAAGATTGTAACGACGCCATGATAGCTGCTGATGGTCATTTGGAAGAGTTTTATAAACTATATTTAAAACGTATCGCAAAATTCACAAAAAAACCGCCACCAGAGGACTGGGACGGTATCTTTGTTGCTGAAAGCAAATAATGTTAAGCGGTCGTGGACACGTTCACTTCGTTTTCAATGTATAAATTATAGTTACCAATTGAATATTGTGTGAAGTCTTGACCATTTGATAATAATTCTGGGATAACCGCAAGCGTTGCATCATCAACGATATCTTGGCTGTCAGCATTTAACCCAACGTTTATTTGTGCTAGTGCATCAGTTTCGTTAGCTGAATTTGCTAACCCATTTATGATTAAGTTTGAACCAGTATTTCCAACAATGTGAAGGTTCTTAACATCACTTGTTTTCATGATATTAAATAAATTTTCAATGCTCAATGTCGCTGTATTGTCCATAAGTTCAAGTTCTTCAATTTGGTCAATTTGTTCGAAATTGATATTGGTGAAATCAAGGTCAGAGTTTATGCGAATTGCATCCGTTCCTTTGCCACCATCAATATTTCTAAAGTCTGCTTCACCATTAGCCGTGACATCAGAAATTTCGAATGTTTGGTGTGGAGCATTTACACCGTTCAGGCTAACATCATCATGACCATTCTCATTTAATAGGTTTGTATAACCTATAACATTTTCACCAGTTCCAGCTGCGATACCTGTGTAATTAATTGGCGTAGTATCTGGCTCGCCTTCCTTAATCGTTGAACCATCACCAAATGTGTATCGGAAGTCATCAAAACCATCATTATTAACATCACCAGATTCAAAAATTCCAAAATTAACAGGGTTTTTCCCAGCAGGTATTGGTGTAATAAGATCTGGAACGCCGCCTAATGCGATTGTCCCTGTAAGCGCGCCACCACCTTCAATGATATAAGTGAAAATTTGTGACCCATCTGTCGTAGAAATAGCGATATCGTCATAGCCATCGCCGTTATAATCACCAATGCTTGCGCTATCGTCGCAACGATTGTCCAAGAATCTATTTGCAGATGTGAACTCAATGAGATTATTCGTTGAAGCGACAGCATTTCCATTTAAAATAAATGCTTCAAAGTCTGTGCCAGGGCCGTTTATTGGTTTATCTAACGTGACTAATATGTCGCTGTAACCATCACCATTGATATCGCCTGCAGTTGTTATTGCATTACCGCCCTCATTTGCGCTTATACCATCAAATGTTGCCATAGCGTTATATGGATCATCACCAGAATAGATATATAATTTTCCACGGTAAGCTCCTGAGATATCAAAATCAGAATCAGCAATCGCAAAGTCGGCTATACCATCACCATTATAATCTCCAACACCTACTGCCTCTTCACCAAACGCTAAACTATTAGTGCCTGTTTCGGTTGTAGATGTCGCTGCAGATAAAGTTACAGTTCCGCCGCCGCCACCATAAATAATGTCAACTAAACGATTACTTTGATTTGAGTTTATATTATTAATCTCATCAACACGTGTGTTTCTTAGAAAATCCATGAAACCGTCATTATTAATATCACCAATTCTCGTGAATAAGGAATTTATGTTAGATACTTGTGGTGGTGAAATAATTGTATTTGGATCTTGTAGCTCATGTGCTGGTGGCTTTACGCCATCAGGGGCAACGTCATACGTCCCTGCAGCGGTTTGTACAGTACTGTTATCAAGTTGTATTTGCTCTTTGGTTAAGTCGTCTCTTAAAGGTTTTTCTGTGACAGTAGACGGATCAAGTTGCAGTATAACCTCTTCTGGTTGAGCCTCCACTTCTACTTTTTCTTCAACTTGTGCTTGTACCTCTGCTTCTTCAGCTTCAAGCTCAATTTTTATTTCTTCTGCTTTTTCTTCTTCAGCTTCTAGTTTGTCTTCTGCTTTTTGTGCTTCGTTGGCAGAGTCATTAATTGAGCTGAATAATTTTGGAATAACAGAACTGGCAGAGCCATAATTGTCATTCATGTCAGTGGCTTCTAATGTACCAATATTCTTAATGGTAGAATTTAAACCTGTCAGTTTCACAGTTTCAAACTGCTCAGATAAAGTTGTCTCACCTGTTGCATTTTTAACAACGATAGCGCCTTCAATCACAGTTACATCGCTTTCACCGTCAGGATTAATACGACCTGCGATAATTGTTCCACGAATACCGATAGAACCGACAGGTGTTTCAATAGTAACATCGTCTGGATCTTCACGACCAATTAAACCACTGGTGTAAACAAATACACCACGCAGAACAGAAAGGTTTGTAACACCGCTTTCATCTTCTGCGTTAAATTCATAATCATCAATGCTCATACGGGCATTTTCACTGACAGCCATGCTGGTTTCATCCGTGAATAAAATATTTACAGCACCTGTTTGGGATGTTTCAATGATGTCACCTTCATAAATAGGCATACCTAATGATATAGGGCTTGATGTTCCATCTGCATGTTGCACAGTCGCAACACCTGTTACTTCTTCAACGGCACCAACTGGACTTTCGTCTGTCATGCTAGAGCTTTGTGCGTATTCAGGGGATGATTGCGCAAATGAGTTAACTAGAGCAGGGCTTAATGTTGAACCATTAGGAGCTTCGATTGATGGGGCAGGGGTTGCAAGAAAGTAATCTTGTACCACGACGCTTTGACCATCTGCTGTCTCTAAAATAAGATCTTGTCCATCACGAACCATGGTTGAATCGGCGATAAAATCGCTATTTGTCACCTCAATAGTGTCTTTTCCCATTGCATTAACGGTTATTTGATCAGAATTATCAGTTAATCCTGTATTTTCTGAAAAGTTGTTATCTGTTAAACGTGCCATTTTTATTCCCCTGTGAATATTTCCCTGTAATCTTAAATGATTGTTTTTAAACAATATTTAATAAATTTTTATACGAATATGCCTTTAATACTATTTAAGCCATACCTTCCAAGTATATAGAGAATGTATTAACAGAATTTGAAGATTAGCTAAAAATTTATCTTAAATCTGAGATTTATTGATTTTGAACAAATCCAATGGTGTCTTCTTTAGGCATTGGACGGGCGAAATGGTATCCTTGTACCTTGTCGCAGCCTAGCTTTTTCAATATTTTGGCTTCTTCTGGGTGCTCAACACCCTCACCAATAATCTCCATATCTAGGTTTTTCCCGAGTGATATGATCGCTTTAACGAGTTCTAAAACGGCTTTATCGGTTCCCATTTCCCTGATAAAAGCTTGATCAATTTTTAGAATATTAATCGGGAAATGGTGCAGATAGCTTAATGAGCTATAACCAGTTCCAAAGTCATCAATAGAAACGGACATGCCAGCATCACGACATTTTTGTAAAGTTTTCTTGGCGTTTTCTGGTTGATCCATTAATAAGCGTTCGGTAATTTCTAAATGAATATTTTGCGTTCCAATATTTTCTTCTTTTAATACAGAAGAGGTGAATTCAAAAAAATCTGCTTCAGCAAAATCAGCGCTTGAGAAGTTTACGCTCATAAATAAGTCTTCACCTGTTACATCCATGATATTGCGTAAGGTACGGCAAGCACGCCTTAGCGCCCAACGGCTCGCTTTTACAATCAAGTTGCTTTCTTCCGCAATAGGGATGAAAATATTAGGTGGGATGTTTCCTTTTTCTGCATGTGTCCAACGCATTAAGGCTTCAAAACCATCCACTTTATTTGTTTTAAGGTTTATAATTGGTTGGTAATGAAGATCCAGTTCATCATTATCAATCACATCTTTAAATTCATTCGCAATGGTAATTGTTTCAATCGCATCCGTTTGATTGACGAATTCTTTTTCCATGCTTTCTAATTGATCGTTTTGCCCAAGGATATGAGCGCGCGTCATCATGTCGCGATAGCGGGTTAAAATAACTTGCGCTACGGTACTGACAACGGGATCCGTTTTTTCTAATCGGTTGTTAAAATCCTGACGGGTGATCTCCAGCATTTTACAATCTTCCAATGCTTTAATCGTAGCTGTGCGTGGTTTTTTATCAACAATGGCCATTTCACCAATAATAGAGCCAGCACTTCTTGTGCCTATACGTTGCACTAATCCGCGGTCTTTTTCGATGATGATTTCGACTAAGCCAGATTCAATAATATAAGCGGCATTACCCTCATCACCCTGTCTCATGATGATATCGCCTGCTTTAAATGTCTTTTTATTACTAATCTCACTGTTCATATTCTTGACCATATAGAGAAATCATTACCGATTGATTAAGGATATCCTTAATTTTAATTAAAACAATGATTCTCTTTGATTTTTATTGATTAACTGTCATAATAATCAAAGTTTAATTCTAAGCAGATATATCCTATTATGACCCTTATTTCCCTCCTATACATATACATAGCTTTTCGTTTAAAGCATTTTATGTGTGATTTCATCCTACAGACTGATTGGATGGCATTGTCCAAGGGGCAGCCTGGAAAAGAGGGCTATAAAGCGTTATTTTCTCATACAACTATCCATGCTATTGGGACATTACTTATTATTTTGGTGTTCATGCCGTCTTTATGGTGGTTAGCATTGATTGATTTTGTGGTGCATAGCATTGTTGATCGTTTTAAGGGCGTTATTACCCTTAATAAGCATTGGAATACAAAAGATACAGCTTTTTGGTGGGCTTTTGGTGCGGATCAAGAACTGCATAATTTCACGCATTTGGCCTATATTGTCGCTATCGTCATCTATCAAGGTGGCCTTGCTTTATAACTTTTAGGCTAAACAGGGCTTATATTGGGGTTGACAGGGAGCGCGATTCCCTTGTAATGTCCGTCCATAATTAACCATTAACGTATTAGGTAGACCGATGAAAGTTGTTAACTCTTTGAAAACATTAAAAAAACGTGACAGAAATTGTCGTGTTATCCGTCGTCGTGGCCGCGTTTATGTGATTAATAAGATCAATAAGCGTTTTAAAGCACGCCAAGGATAAGATTATTTCTTATAATAATTATTGAAACCCGCTGATTTAAGCGGGTTTTTTGTTGCCTTATCAACTGTGTAAAGATGGTGACAATTGCAAAACAGTTGGTGCATGCGGGTCTCAACCCTGTTATAAGTCATATGTTTTCAACAAACTTACAGTATTAGGATTTCGATGTTTCCCAAGATTTTTGGCTTCATGTCTGCCGATATGGCGATTGACTTAGGTACGGCTAACACACTTGTTTATGTGCGCGATCAAGGGATTGTGCTGAATGAGCCTTCTGTGGTGGCGATCTCTATGGTGAATGGTAAGAAACACGTGCTGGCCGTTGGGAATGAAGCAAAACAAATGTTGGGGCGTACCCCTGGGAACATCGTGGCGACACGTCCGCTTAGAGACGGTGTTATCGCGGATTTTGAAGTAACTGAAGCCATGATTAAGCATTTTATCCGTAAAGTGCATAACCGCAGGTCTTTTGTCTCTCCGAAAATGGTGATCTGTGTACCTTCTGGTTCGACGGCTGTTGAGCGTCGCGCTATTCAAGAATCTGCGGAGAGTGCAGGGGCGAGTGAAGTTTATCTAATCGAAGAGCCAATGGCTGCGGCAATAGGCGCAGGGTTGCCCGTGACAGAGCCGACAGGCTCTATGGTGGTTGATATTGGCGGTGGTACGACGGAGGTGGCCGTTATCTCATTGGGCGGTATCGTTTATGCCCGTTCAGTGCGTGTGGGTGGAGATAAAATGGATGATGCCATTATCTCCTATATTCGTCGCTATCATAATTTGTTGATCGGGGAGAGTACGGCTGAGCGTATTAAAAAAGAAATTGGATCTGCTTGCCCACCTGCCGATGGCGAAGGTCGTCAAATGCATATTAAAGGGCGCGATCTTATGAATGGCGTGCCGAAAGAAATTATCGTTACCGAACGCCAAGTAGCTGAAAGTTTACTTGAGCCTGTTGGGCAAATTGTTGAGGGCGTTAAGGTTGCACTTGAACATACCGCGCCAGAACTTGCCGCTGATATTGTTGAAAAAGGCATTGTGATGACAGGGGGCGGATCGCTTCTGTCTAATCTAGATTTTGTACTCCGTCATGCAACAGGCCTTGCCGTCACAATTGGTGATGACCCACTTTCTTGTGTGGCGCTTGGTACTGGCCATGCATTAGAAGAGATGAAAACATTGAAGAGTGTTTTAATTGGGTCTTACTAATTCTATATTATAATAATTTACTGAGTGTTCTGCACATATAGTTGACTGTTGGCGCCACCTTTTAAAGTCTTCTTTTAAGTCTCTAGTAAACTCATCTGTTAGGCTATGGGCAACCCGTTCGTGCATTTGATCATAATAAGCTTCTAAGGATACCATAGGCATGATGATTGGTGTTTCATTGTTATAAAATGCCTGCCAATAATCAATGTCTGGTGCGTAGATTCCTTTTGGCATATCTTCATGCAGATGTAATCTGTATAATTGAAAATGAGCCGAATGAACACATTCATGAAACTTACTTGCTATTGTAAAAATAGGGTCTTCTAAATATCTTTTACTATCTGTATTAACCCACATTTTTTGACCTTTATCGCGTTCGATAATAGGGTTACATGTTCCAAAAAGGTCACTTGTTCTTCCGTTATCAGGATCAACACCACTGAAATCAGTGCGGGGGTCAAGAAATACTCTGCCTATTTGTGAGGTGGCGTGCTGATGAAAAACATTAGCGATTGATCTTAACAGCGCCTGCTTATTTTCATCTGATTCAAATGCCCAGTTTTGGATAGTGGTATAACAATCTTGATCATTAGACATCCATTGAAGGACACCGCGTGAGCAATGGCCCATTAAATCTAAAAATTCATCATTGACTGGAATATCGGGTACTAATTGGGTTAATTTTTTTTGTCTATTTCAAACGTTTGACCCATTTGAAATAGTTCATATCTACCTATGTTTTTATTATCTTTAAGTGTAGTAGAAATTTCAAGTATTTCACCCAGAATGGTTTTAAGTCGTTTGAAGTAACCATCGTAATTGATACCCCTGCCCAAAGTTAGGGTTGGGGCAGCATTCATCGTGTCTGAATAGGCAGCATTACTCATTATAAACTCTTATAAAATTAAGGGTTTATGGATATAGAATAATTTAAATTATGTCAATTATAAATTGGCTATTTAGATGCTGATTTGACTGTATTGGCTAGTAAGCAGGCGATTGTCATGGGACCAACGCCGCCTGGGACGGGGGTCATGGCGGATGCGATGCCTTTGACGGCTTCAAAATCTACATCACCACAGAGCTTGCTTTTTTCGCCTTCAGCGGCTGGGGGCAGGCGGTTAATGCCAACATCAATGACGATAGCACCTTTTTTGACCCAATCAGCTTGCACCATTTTCGGGCGACCAACGGCCGCGACCAAAATATCAGCTTGCGCACAAACTTTATCCAAATCTTGTGTGCGGGAATGGGCGATTGTCACCGTGCAGTTTTCTTGCAGTAATAATTGCGCCATTGGCTTACCAAATAAATTTGAACGTCCGATAACAACTGCATTCAATCCAGTTAAATCTTCGCGTACTGATTTAATTAAACGCATTGATCCTTGCGGTGTGCAGGGCACCATGCCGTCTGTCATTCCTAAAAATAACTTTCCTGCATTGGCTTGTGTTAAACCGTCAACATCTTT
Source organism: Alphaproteobacteria bacterium (assembly GCA_018608245.1). GTDB lineage: Bacteria > Pseudomonadota > Alphaproteobacteria > Micavibrionales > Micavibrionaceae. The sequence goes on from JABAZY010000045.1 coordinate 8,041, forward strand.
TTCAGGCACAATTGTTTGCACCAATTCTTCTTGCTCTAAGGATAAATGTTGCGGTAACGGAAGCTGTAACAAGATGCCATGAACTTTATCATCAGCATTTAGTTTTTCGATTGTGGCACGAATTTCATCGGCTGTTGTGTCCTCTGACAGGCGGTGCTCGTGGCTTTCGATCCCTGCTTGCTCACAGGCATTGACTTTGTTTCTGACGTAAACATGAGAGGCAGGATCATCACCGACTAGAATAACAGCTAGTCCAACCGTTTTTTCTTGTGCTTTTAATTCGTTCACTTGGGCGGTAACGGCGGCGCGTAAATCGGTAGCGATTGCTTTGCCGTCAATAGTAATTGTGTCGCTCATTATAAAGGTACCTGCTTAGAAGAAAATTGGAATAATGACATAGCTTTTAATAAGCTGAATACCAAAGATAATAATAATTGGCGTGATATCAATTCCTGCAATTGATGGGATATATTTACGCAAAGGTTTATAAACAGGATCGGTAATTTTTGAAATAAGTTGAATTAAGTTCGCAGCCTTTGCATTGCGCACATTAATAACTTCAAACACGATCAACCAACTTAAGACCACTTGCAGGATGATAATCCAGAAAAAGACATCCAGTGCTAGCATCAATATATATCCGATAGTTTCCATGAAATTTCTCCGTTTTTCTGAACTTCTTTAGGCTTTTGTAAACAAATTCGGCTATAATGGGAATAGTTAACTGGTAAAAGGGGCAAATATTATGTTTGGTTTGGAATTATTAATGGCTGGGGTCGTGTCTATGCCAGTCACAGAAGTAAGAGCTTCCGCAGTCAATTGCGTGCCAAAGGTCGCCCCTCAGGTCAATGTTATCCCTTCAAAGAGCCGTGTGAAGTATGATTTATCTAAATCACGTGATGCGCTTAAAAATTTCGATATTGATACTATCTCGCCTTATGGACCAGAGCATAAGACCCATGTCGGGGGCTTAATGTCAGGCTCTATTCAGGTGGCACGCTCTATCGGTTTTATGCATGAAACCTATGATACGCTGGGTAATGGCTGTATTCATATTAAAACAATCGATGTCAAAATCCATATTGATCCCACAATTTATATAGCAAGTGAGTACGGCAAAGGTAGTTGCCATTACAATGAGATCTTAACGCATGAAAAGAAACATGTGCGCGAAGACCAGCTTGTGGTGAACAAATACGCCCAAAAGATAGGGAAATCACTCGCAAAGGTGATGGATGACAATGGCCCAGTGTTTGGCCCCTATAAAATTGAAGAATTACCTGCTATTCAAAAAAATATAGAAACGACGCTAAATAGTGTGATTAGTAGTTTTAACGAAGAAATGAACGAAGAACGCTCAAAGCGTCAGCAAGCGATTGATAGTCGTGAAGAATATGATGGAATTTCCGATAAATGTAATGGTTTCTAGCCGTTAATCTTAAGCCTACAGTTGAAAACATAAAAAAATCACTGCTTATGGCTAAGCAGTGATTTTTAAATTATTTAACGGATATGTGTGTAGTAAATCAAAAGTATAATTAAAAGTGTAAAATAGGAGAGGTGTAAATTCTTTCTATCTTTTAAGTATTACAGGAAATTATGGCAATAATATGTATTTAAGTGCCTTTTTTAAGAAAATTTGTGTAATTTTATTTCAAAAAGATGATTTTAAGCAGGGTTATCGCTGTATTCAGCCGTAATATTTTTGCGCCCATACGCTTATTTATTACTTATTTTGGGACATGATTCACAAATTATGTTAGAATTTTTTACGTTTTTATTCGAAAACTTATCATTGTAAATCAAAAGGATACGACTTCATGACACGCACCGGACAGGACACATTGGGAACACGTCAAACTTTGACCGTTGAGGGTAAAGAATATGATTTTTTTAGCTTGAAGGCAGCCGCTGAGAAAATTGGTGATATTTCAAAGCTTCCTTTTTCTCTAAAAGTGCTGTTGGAGAACTTACTGCGCTATGAAGATGGACGTTCCGTGCATACAGATGATATTCAGGCGATTGCTGATTGGTTAAAGACAAAATCATCCGACAAAGAAATTGCGTATCGTCCCGCCCGTGTTTTGTTGCAAGATTTTACAGGTGTACCAGCCGTGGTGGATTTAGCGGCCATGCGCGAAGCGATCAAAAGCTTGGGCGGTGATGTTGAAAAGATTAACCCGCTTTCGGCTGTTGATTTGGTGATTGACCACTCTGTGATGGTTGATGCGTTTGGTAGTGATAGTGCGTTTGAAATTAATGTTGAGCGTGAGTTCGAACGTAATGGAGAGCGTTATGAGTTTCTAAAATGGGGGCAGGGTGCGTTTGATAATTTCCGCGTGGTGCCGCCGGGTACAGGTATTTGTCACCAAGTGAATTTGGAATATTTAGGGCAAACTGTTTGGTTGGAAAAAGACCAAAATGGAACAGAAGTTATTTATCCTGACACGCTTGTGGGGACTGACTCACATACGACTATGATTAATGGTTTAGCCGTTCTTGGTTGGGGTGTTGGTGGTATCGAAGCGGAAGCCGCGATGCTTGGCCAACCTGTGTCTATGTTGATCCCAGAAGTTGTTGGTTTTGAGCTGATTGGCGAGATGAAAGAGGGTGCAACGGCGACTGATTTGGTTTTGACCGTTGTTGAAATGCTGCGTAATTTGGGCGTGGTTGGAAAATTTGTTGAATTTTACGGCGATGGTTTGGATAACTTATCACTGGCTGATCGTGCGACGATTGCGAACATGGCGCCTGAGTATGGCGCGACTTGTGGGTTCTTCCCAGTAGATGATGAAACTATTCGTTATTTGAATTTCTCTGGTCGTGATGCGCACCGCGTGAAAGTGGTTGAAGCCTATGCCAAAGAACAAGGCATGTGGAGAGAAAAAGGCCATGCGCCAGAATTCACAAAAACGCTTAAGTTGCAGTTGAATGAAGTTGAACCGTCTATTGCTGGACCAAAACGTCCACAAGATAGAATTTTACTATCGAATGCGGCAAAGGCCTTTTCAGAATTAGAAGTGAGCGGTAAAACCACAAAAGTAGAAGGGACGGATTACGATATAACAGACGGTCATGTTGCTATTGCAGCGATTACATCATGTACAAATACGTCTAACCCCGATGTGATGGTGGCCGCTGGTTTGGTGGCGCGTAACGCGTTGGCAAAAGGGTTGAAAGTTAAGCCGTGGGTGAAAACATCATTAGCCCCTGGGTCACAAGTGGTGACGGAATATCTTGAGAAAGCAAATTTGCAAGATGATTTGGATGCGCTTGGGTTTAATTTGGTTGGCTATGGTTGTACGACCTGTATCGGTAATTCGGGGCCGTTGGATGCGCCGATTAGAACGGCGATTGAAGAAAATGATTTAACTGTTTGTGGTGTGTTGTCAGGAAACAGAAATTTTGAAGGGCGTATCTCTCCACATGTTCAGGCAAATTACTTGGCATCACCGCCATTGGTTGTGGCCTATGCGTTGGCAGGATCTTTGAAAATTGATCTTTATAAAGATGCACTTGGTCAGGACAAGGAAGGTAATGATGTTTACCTAAAAGATATTTGGCCGAGCAATAAAGAAATTAGCGATACAGTAGCAGAGTGCCTAACACCACAAATGTTCAAAGACCGCTATGGTGATGTGTTTAAAGGCACGAAGGAATGGCAAGAAATTGGTGGTGATAATGCTGACAAAACTTATAACTGGGCGCCAGGTTCTACATATGTGAAGAACCCCCCATTCTTTGATGGCATGACCAAAACACCAGAAGCAACAGCAGATATTAACGGCGCAAAATGCTTGGCGTTGCTGGGACGTAGTGTAACAACGGATCATATTTCACCAGCAGGGGCGATTAAAAATGATGGCCCAGCAGGGGAGTATTTAAAGTCTCACCAAATTTCCGCGAAGGATTTCAACTCGTTTGGATCACGTCGTGGTAATCATGAAGTTATGATGCGTGGAACATTTGGTAATATTCGTATTAGAAATTTATTGCTTGATGATGTTGAGGGTGGCTTCACGAAGTACCTACCAACGGGTGAGCAAATGAGTATTTATGATGCGAGCATGAAGTATCAAGAATCTGGCACACCGTTAGTTGTGATTGCGGGTGCGGAATATGGAACAGGATCATCGCGTGACTGGGCAGCGAAGGGCACAAGATTGCTTGGTGTTAAAGCTGTGATCGCCGAGAGTTTTGAGCGTATTCACCGTTCTAATTTGGTTGGTATGGGCGTGCTTCCGTTATGTTTTAAGGATGGTGTAACGCATGAATCGTTAAAACTTGATGGCTCTGAAACTTATGATATCTCTGGTATCGCAGGCGATATTAAACCGCTTCAAGATATGACCTTAACGATAACCCGCGCTGATGGAACATCTGAAGAAGTACCATTACTCTGCCGTATCGACACCGTCGACGAAGTAGACTACTACCGCCACGGCGGAATCCTTCATTACGTGTTGAGAGATTTAGCGGCTTAGAGGTAGTAATGGAATATCAGATAAAATTAATGGAAGAGAATCAGCTTAAAGAAACGATTGATGTTTGCGTTAATTGTTTTGGTAAAGATTGGCGTAAAATTGCTGAAGCTGATTTTCCCGAGTGCGTAGGAACTTACCCCTACAAGCCAACTGCTTTAGTTGCATTGGATGATAGTAAAGTTATAGGTATGTCTGTAGTGACTCCTGTTTTCTTTGCGCAAAATTCTTATAGTATTGCGTGGTTATGTGTTGAAGAAGAATATAGAAGCCAAGGTTTAGGCACGACATTGGTACAAAAATCAGAAGAATATATTTTGGAGAGAGTATCACCCTCTAACAATGCAATGGTAATGTTAGCATCGGGGATAGATTCTAAGTATTATGAATCTTTAGGATACTCGAAAAAGTGTACTACACCTGATGACGACCCATTAATGGTAAAACACTTAAAACCATTAAACAACCCAATCGGAATCGTCTAACTCACCTTCTTCTAGCATGTTTTTGATGAGGGGTTTTAGGGCTTGTACGGCGAAGTCTTCGGCGCGGTAGACCATTTCCTTGAAGTTTGGACGGTCTGGGCGGTAGTTAACATTATACTGCCCTTCGTAATTTGAGATTGCGCGGTTTAAATTACCTAAACGGTTTGTCGCTTTTTCGCGTTGTTTATCTTCATCAGAATATTTTTCGATTAAGCGGTAATCATTCTTTTTGTTGAGCATACCAATTCTAAAGGCGAGCTGGGTGGCTTCTAAAAATACTGCTGCCACGGTTAATGTCGTGTGCGCGTTCATTGTTTTTAATTCGCTACCTTCTTTAGGGCGAGCGGTGTAGTTAAAGGTGGTCGCGCCGTTAGCGGTTCTAATAATAACACCACATTTCACTTCGTCAGACTTGTTAGACAGGACAAGGGCGACATTTGAATCGTAACCAATTTTGACTTTCTTACCCGCTATTGCAAAAGCTTTTTCTGCAAATTCAACGGACTGCACATATTCTTGATGACTTGCGGCGTGGCATTGCTCGATGATATCTAAAAACGCATGGTGTTCACCATCTTGAAAAATTGCGCGGCCTTTATAATAAAGTGCGCCCCAAATTTTAGGGTTCCAGTTTTTTTCATAGCCTTTAATGACATTCGCCCAAATTGTTTTCCATGAAATGGGCGTGGCACGATTAACGATTGATCCGCGTTCTTGGAACTCTTTGGCGACTGCGGCGGCAAGGCGCGCACAGCTATGCATATTATGTGTTCTGATAATAATGGTTTCGTTATCAATGCCATCTGGGCTGACGAGGGACAAGCTTATGCGGTTACTGAGCGCAATTAAGGGCGCAACTGTTTTGCCGTCCGTGGATTTTTCTTCCTCGATCACAAACTTTTCGCGCAGTAATGATGTTTTTAAATCAACCATATCTAGTTACAGTAACATAATGATTTAAAAGCGTGAATCGTTTTGTTTACTATTGTTGTCATAATTAATAATTGTTTTCCTTTTCTTAAAGGGGATTATCCTTTATTTTGTGCATCATCAATATCATTAGCGTAGGAGCATTTATGAGTAAGAAAACGGTTTTAATTGGGTTAGGCGTTGTATCTATTGTGGGGCTTGGTTTCTTGTACCAAACAGTGCCACCTGAATCCGAAATTCGTAAGGTTTCCATGATTAATAATGACGGGCAAGAAATTGGTATTGCGCAATTAACTGAGACCAAGGCTGGTGTTTTGTTGGATTTAAAAATATCTGGGCTGACCCCAAATGGTGAGCATGCTATTCATATTCATGAAAAAGGCGATTGCGCGCCGATTGATAGTTTCAAAAATGCAGGGGGGCATTACAACCCTATGGATAAAAAACATGGTATGAAACATCCAGAAGGACAACATGCTGGCGACATGCCGAATTTAAAACCTGATGCCAAGGGATCAGTTGACCTTAGAATTTTAAACAGGCAGGTGACATTAGGTAGTGGCACAGACGAGCGCGCAACCGTTTTTGACGCTGACGGCTCGTCAATCATGATCCATGCCGGTGCCGACGATCACATGTCCCAACCATCAGGTGCTGCGGGTGGTCGTATTGTTTGTGGTGTGGTTAAGTAATTATTTCTTAGCTAGAATTTTTTTAATCATTAGAGGTTTACCCGAATGATCACTCGCGATTGTTTTGTACCCGCGCTTTAGATAAAAATCCTCGCGATTTTTTGTGACGAGCACGAAACTACCTTCCCCATTATTCCAAAATTGTTCTTGGCAGTAATTTTCGCAATGTTGTAATAATGCGTTGCCTAAGCCCTGTCTTTGATAATCTGGATGAACGCACAACCATGCAATGCCTCTGACCTTCGGTGCAATATAGGAAATAACAGATTGAATTGTACCAACTACAGTTCCATCTTTTAACTTGGCAACTAAGTTAACGGGTGGGTAGGGGGTATCTGTTAGGTGTAGTCCAAAGTCTATTTTGGCGCAGTCATATTGATCTTTTCCTAATGCTAGCGCGCAAATATTTGCCGCTGCATCGACATCTTCTGCGGTGGCAATATCAATCGTATAATCCATTATTTATGGCTTTAAAATTGCTCTGGCGCTAACGGATAGGGTGATGGTTGTTTCACCTACTGCTGCAACGGGTGCCGCCATGCCTTCTTGAGCCATGTCCATAGAGACCATACCGCGGGCATAGTTCTGAATTTGTTGATACGGAGCGTTACCACCTTGGACGTTTACATCACGTAATTCAGCTGTGGATTTACCCAATGCTTTGGCGGCGCGGTTGGCACGCTCCTGTAATTGTTGTAGGGCATCTTCCATTAAGCTGTCTTGAATGCTCACGGATGTTTCTGGCGCTAACATATAAGATAGGCCATTCATGTTTAATTTCATGTCTTGCAATTTACCTGCTAGTTCCAAAATATCTTCTGCATTTTTTGACTTTAGGGTTAAAGATTGTGACCCGCGCCATTTCTTTTCTTTTGTGCGCGGTTCTGCAAATTCATAAACTTGGTATGATCCTGTGTTCACTTTTACGCTATCAACTTTCTTCGCTGTTTTAACGGCGTCGTTCATCGCTTTATTAATTTCATCTTGCAGCGCGCGGGCATCTTTGTTGGTGGTTTGATACGTTAAATTGGCGACCAGCAAATCTTGCTCAACTTCGCGTCGTTCTGTGGCGGAGATACTTAAAATTACTTGCCCATCAGGCATCGCCAAAATTGGATCTTCTACTTGCGCCATTGCTGGTATCGCCATTGTTAAGAGTAATAATGTTGAAAGTAGAGTGCGCATTTGAGGCTCCTATTATTTAAGTAATTGAGAAAGCTAGCATACTGTTTTCAAAGGGAATGTGCAAGAAAATCACTTTTTTCCGAAGGGTTTGGGTAAGTGAGGACGTATTAACGGTATAAGCCTGCATAAAAGTAGGCACCATTAAAGAAGGAATGAAAATATGTTAATTAAAACCCTTAAAATGGGCGCATTTGCGCTTATCCTACTCTCATGGGCCGGCGAGGCGCAAGCGCGTGAGTATTGTCGTGAATATCAAAAGACCATCTACGTGGGCGGTAAGGCCGTTGAAGGCTATGGCACGGCCTGTCGTCAAGAAGATGGTGCTTGGGAAATTTCCAAGCTTAAAGGCTCTGATCGTGCGCAAACCAAAGTGCGTGAGTATATCGTTGATGATCTAAACCGTCAGGGCGCACGTGAAATTATTGTGGTGAATGAACCGCGTTATTATAATCCACCACCAGTTGTGGTCGTGCGTGATTATAGTGGTTATCCACGTGGCTATAGTAAGTACCATCACAATAAGAATTTTTATTGGACACATAATGGCCGTGATGCGCGTCATTACTATAAAAATAAGCATGTGAAGAAGCACTCTAAAAAGAGTAGCCACAAAAATTACAGCCATCACAATAACTATAAATCCAAAGATGGTTTAAGCATTACCTACAATACCCGTTGGTAATATCCCTCTCCCAAACTAAACCCCGTCTATTAATTTAGGCGGGTTTTTTTATGCTCCGTATAATCCATTGAATCATAGAGGTAATTTGAGTTACTCAGTTTGTTCCTAAGAGTCAGAGGAGGGGCAACTCTTCCGACCACGAATTTGTATGATGATAGAACGGAGTATATCATAAACGAGCCTACGAAATAAATTAAAGTTTCCTAAAATAGATGATAGAAGTCCTGAAAGTAAAATCATGTAGATAAATTTCCATGGAGAGGTATAATAAATTTTTATCTCTTTTGTATTGATAGGGTTTATTTTAACAGTGAATGTATCATCTATTTCAAATTTAGGCACACCAATGGATTTAGTAGTAATAATGGTTCTTTCTCTGTTCTTATAATTATAATTAATATTGTGATTATAAACAGGCTTTATGTTCTGAGGGTCATCGGCATTTATATATTTATCCAAATGCGTTATTTTTCCTTGAACTGTATCCCATTTACCGTAGAAGAAATATTCGCTATAAATAAGGTATCCGCTATATGATACTAGGCTGATGCCAAGATAAAATAAGAGAAAACATATATTTGGAATTATATTTTTCACCTAAACCCCCTCGTTTGACGCACTTTAAAGCGAACCTAACGTCCGTGTAGCGTTAATATTAGGAGTATATCATGAATTTGTTTAAGTTATCTTAATTAACTAGAGTTATTTCATTTCCGTCTAATAAGTACTCTTTATCCACTTTAAAGGTTTTCTGAGGAACAGGATTTTTTGCGTGTGGGTTATGGATGAAGTAGAGGGGTGGGTTTGTTTTGTGCAACGCTTGGTGGAAAGGGTTTATCATTGAGAAAATTATACCGCTTACGTCGCCATGATCCTCTGTAAAAAATAAGCCTTTGGTTATTTCTATGTCTGCGTCGATGGGCCATAATAGGGAGCCGTTTATGGCGATGATGAAGGGCGCATCATCTTTTATCGCGCCTGCGCACTTATGTTTTAAGAATTGCTTTTTCTTGACCTCTATAGCGCTTGAAAGGCGGGATGAGGGAGCGTCGTGACGGGTGTTTTTCTCTGGCGCCGTGGCCTCGATCCATATGGTGCCATTGATCAGGAAGTCTAGGCCGTTGCCTACCATTTTTACCTCTAAATTTTGGGCAGATAACGCCTTAAATAAATACATCTCCCAATAGCGTTGCTGAATTCTGGCGGTTTTTTTACTTTTGATTGTTTTTAAGATTTGCCTTTTCTCTGGCGTGAACGACGAAAAGTCTTTCCACAGGGTACTAAAATCCTGAATGAATAATTCTCTTTCATCCACTGAGAAATTTCTAAACGCTGAAATATAAGATTTAATGTGGTCGTGCATCTGTATTCTTGGTAAGCAAGTGTAATTAATTTAATTTTTGTTAATCTCTGAATAATTCAAGATACCTATCAAATATATATATTTTATTTCTTTTGTTGTTAGTGATTTCTTTGAGTATGTTTTTCTTTTCAAACTCCCTAATCAGGCTACTGCTCGATTGTGATGTTGTGTTGAGCAGGTTGCTTGCATTTTTTATAGTTATCGCAGGGCGATCGTATAAATAGTTTAAAAGAGTTTTTGCATTTTCTGCTCGTTGCCCAAATTGTGCGATAACTATATCTGTTTCTGCTTTTAGTTTTAAAATTTCTTGAAAAGTATATTTTCCTCTCTCAGCTGTTTCTATTATTGCAGTTAAGAAAAATTTTATCCAATGGCTTAAATCATGAGAAGACCTTACTGTTGTTAAGGCGTCATAGTAAGCTCCTTTGTTCCTTTCTAAATAGTCAGATAAATATAAACATGGTTTATTTAAAAAATTTTCAGACACCAAATATAGTGTGATCAAGAGACGTCCTATACGACCATTTCCATCTTGAAAGGGGTGTATTGTTTCAAATTGGTAATGTGCAATTGCTATACGAATAAGGTAAGGGACATTAATGTTTTCATTGTGTAAAAAGTTTTCTAAATCCCCCATTAATGAATTTACTTCTTCGTGATAAGGTGGAATAAAAATAGCATTACTAAGATTAGTTCCTCCAATCCAGTTTTGAGAACTTCGAAATTCTCCAGGACCTTTATTTTTACCTCGTACGCTTTGCATTAAAAGATTATGTGTTTTCTTTATTAAACGAGAAGAAAGAGGGAACTCTTCCAATTCTTTTAAGGCATGACTCATTGCCTCAATATAATTCTGTACTTCTTGCCAGTCATCTCGTTTTTCCGGAGAAATTTGTTCTAATTCCTTAACTGCATCTTCAACGTTTGTCTGTGTGCCTTCAATTCTACTGGACTTACTTGCTTCTTTTCTAATATGCATTGAAACGAATAGATCAACATTATCTACAATATACGAAAAGGCGTTTAACTCACTAATTTCTTGAGTGGCTTTTTCAAGTAACGTATTTATAATGGGGTCGCGCCAAGTCCATTCATGATTAATAGTTCTTGGTGAAAAGCTTTTATATTTATATTGCTGTATTTGAACGCCTGAGGTGAATTCTTCTATTTGCATTTCTTATATTTCAACTTATTTAATTATTTATATAAGATTTTATCTATTTTTCTTGTGCAAGTCAACTCAAATGTAAGAATTTTGGTGTTTTCCTTACTTATAAATCCTGTAATGTGAATTTTTCTCTGTTTTTGCTGTTATAGAATAATCAACATTACTTTCTTCTGTCTCCGTTAAGGTCAAAACCTTTACAGGGACGGTCACGACTTTTTTGGTGATGTTGGCGCCTGCGCGGACGATGCCACAGCCTGAGAGTAAGGGCGTTAGGAGGGCTAATAGTAATAGTTTCTTCATTCTATTTTTCCTTTTATCGTCATTGCGCGCGTAGCGTGGCAATCCAGTTTCTTGGGATAGTGTTCTGGATTGCTTCGTCATTTCATTCCTCGCAATGACGGTTGATCGCATCATTTATCATCACCCATCTTCAGGGCATTGATAAACGCGCTTTGGGGGATGTCTACGTTTCCGTACTGACGCATTTTCTTCTTACCTTTTTTCTGCTTGTCGAGCAGTTTACGTTTACGGGAGACATCACCGCCGTAACATTTGGCGGTCACGTCTTTACGCATCGCGGAGATATGTTCGGCGGCGATAATTTTACCCCCCAAACAAGCTTGCACGGCGATTTTGAACATTTGACGTGGGATAAGCTCCTTGAGGCGTTCGCATAGGCCACGGCCACGGAATTCGGCGGCATCCTTATGCACAATCATCGCAAGGGCATCGACGTTTTCTTGGTTCACGCGGATTTCTAATTTCACCAAGTCATTGGCTTTGTAGCCATCAAGGGAGTAGTCGAAGGACGCATAACCACGCGAGATAGATTTAAGGCGGTCATAAAAATCAAACACAACTTCGTTCAACGGCAAGCGGTAAACAAGCATCGCACGATTACCCGCGTAAGTGAGTTCGATTTGTTCACCACGACGTTCTTCACATAGTTGGAGGAGACCACCTAAATATTCATCGGGGACTAAAATAGTTGCCTTGATCCACGGCTCTTCGATTGACTCGATCCGTTGAACCTCTGGCATATCGACAGGGTTATACAGCTCGATCTGTTCGCCGTTGGTTAGGTTGATTTTATAGACCACGCTGGGCGCGGTGGGGATGAGGTCTAGGTCAAACTCACGCTCTAAACGTTCTTGAATAATTTCCATGTGGAGCAGTCCAAGGAACCCACAACGAAAACCAAGGCCGAGGGCTTGTGAGCTTTCGACTTCATAATGCATGGAGGAGTCATTGAGCGCTAGCTTGCCCAAGCTCTCACGTAGTTTTTCGTATTCACTTGAATCTGCTGGGAAGAGGGAGCAGAACACCATCGGAATGGACGGCTTGAACCCTTTGAGTGGTTCGGCGCAAGGGTTTTTCTCATCGGTAATTGTGTCGCCGACTTTTGTTTCGGTAATGTCCTTGATGGAAGCCGTGATAAAGCCCATTTCGCCCGGGCCAAGCGCGTCGAGCAAAACATGTTTCGGCGTGAAGATACCAACGCGGTCAAGCTCACGCGTGGCGCCATTGGACATGAATTTAACCTTTTGGCCTTTGCGTAAAGAGCCATCAATAACACGCACCAAAATAACCACACCTAGATAGATGTCGTACCAACTATCGATAAGTAGGGCTTTGGTGGGCGCGTCGGCGTCGCCTTCGTGGGGTGGTGGGAGTTTGGTGATAATGGATTCTAAAAGCTCATCGATATTCAAACCTGTTTTACCAGACACGGCGACGGCATCATCGGCGGGGAGGCCAATCACATCTTCGATTTGTGTCTTGGCCTTTTCGATGTCGGCGGCGGGTAGGTCGATTTTATTAATAACGGGGAGAATCTCGTGGTTATTCTCAACGGCTTGGTAGACGTTGGCGAGGGTCTGCGCCTCAACCCCTTGGGTGGAATCAACGACCAAAAGCGAGCCTTCGCAGGAGGCCAGTGAGCGGGAGACTTCATAGGCGAAATCCACGTGTCCTGGGGTGTCCATTAGGTTTAGCTGATACTCAATGCCGTCTTTGGCGGTATAGGCTAGGCGTACTGTCTGTGATTTGATGGTAATTCCGCGCTCACGCTCAATATCCATGTTATCAAGGACTTGCTCGCTCATTTCGCGCTCTTCCAGCCCGCCACAGGTCTGAATTAGGCGGTCGGCGAGGGTGCTTTTACCGTGGTCAATATGCGCGATAATCGCAAAATTACGAATTTCTTTTAATGGCTTTGTCATAGAGCAAGACAATAAGGTTACCCGCCAAAAACGCAAGAAAAAACAGCCTAATCAAGTGATTAAGGCTGTTATAAGGTTGGTTAAGAATTATGAATCCATGCCTAAATTATATTGAGTGCCACTATCTACTTCTCTAACAGTATCTCTTAATGATTGTTTTTGCTCATCGGTCAGTGGTAGGTCATTAATGCCGTCAAAAGCTTTTCCTAAAAGTGTTGTAGATGCTTGTAATTGTTCATCTGTATCTACTTTTTGTTCTTCAACTGTGGTGCCTTTGATTGCTCTACCATATTCGGTTGAAAAGGCTGAAGCTGAATTTTTGGCAACATCTTTTAGCGCTTCTTCTAAACTTGCTTGTTCAGCAGCATCTAAGCCAAAAGATTCCATTTGCTCTACTAATTCTTTTTCCATCACGTTATTCACTTTTCTAAAAGCGGAAGTTGCGTGGTCATTTTTCCCCAATGCAACTACACCGTCTTTTACAGGGGGATAAGCAGGATCGTTATTGCTGATTTCTTGATCACTGCCTGCTAATCTACCTATATTGATGCCCATGCCTTCGACATAACCCATAAGCTCTGGACCATATTTTTGGAAATACTGTGCGTATGGACCAATCATGTGCTCGATTAAACCCATGTAAGGAGTAATCATGTCTCTCAACGCTTGAGCTTGCCCCTCTGACATACCTGAATTTTCAACAAGTTGGGTGATCGCAAAGTCTGCACCGCCCACTGGTTTGGGGGATAGCAAATCCTTAAGGAACTGCATCTTCATTTTCTGATCAACCGTCGCAAAAGCGTTGGTTACACCGCCTGCGTCACGGATAGCTTTGACCATTTCGTGAAGAGCTTCGGTTTCTGCTACTTTTAATGTTCTTAAATCTTCCGCTTGTGCCTGCGTGATTCCTGGCGTGCTATCATTATCATATGTATTTTTACGGGTAGCGTGTTCATCCTTCGCATCGTTGTAAACTTGTATAGTGTCGCCAAGCCTATTCAATAATGTCATATCGTAAGATGGGTCATTCCCGATGGTGTTTAAAACACCTTTTAAGGGGCCAGTTACGTTTGGATCTAAAAATTGATTACCATTTGTATCAGTTTTTACAAGTGACTTGGTGATTGAGCTGACTAAACTGGTGCCACCAGAAGCAGCAGCTTGGTCTATTTTATCCTTAAGATATATACCAAACTGTGGGTTTGTCTGAGCATGCTTAAAAGCTTGCTCTAATTCGGTATCCATTTGAACCGCTTCAGCCAATTTGTTTAAATCATCAGCGCCAGTAGTAGCAGTAGTAGCAGTAGTAGTAGCAGCAGTAGCAGTAGCAGTAGCAGTAGCAGGGGTTACAGTTAAAGTTGTACCTGTTGCATTTGCCAAATCCTGTAAAGCATTTGCATTACCTGCTTTATAATCTGTTAAAATTCTGTCTAGCTCTGCTATTTTTGAGTCTGGGTTTTCTAAAAGTGCACTAACATAAGAAGGGTTTTGAACAGCAATTTCTGCAAATTGCTGTTGAAAGTTAGTATCAGATGTTTCTATTTTTGTTACAAAATCTAAAGATTTTTCAATACTGGCTGTATATTGATCATAACCAGTTCTATCCCATAATTTAGCGCTTGAACTACCAACTAATGTAGTTTGAGCGCCTGTGAGGCCATCTTTGATGGTTGTAAAACGATCAGCAACAGGTGTAGTTTTAAGTGCCTTACTTAAATCGCTTACAGCTTTGTCAATTTCTGGTTTTACTAAATCCATTTATTTCTCTTAACCTTTGTTTTCTTATTTATACCTAATTATAGTAAATACGAGGTTAAGATTACAAATAAAGTGATATTATTGTTTTATATCAGCTAGTTAGAATGTTTTGCCAAGGATTGGAAAGTCCGATTTTGGGCAAAATAAAAGCCGCTAGAACATCTATATTTCAGCGACTTTTGGGTGTTTTAAATGGGTAATTTACGTGACTGCGCCAGTTGGTGGGAGAGGGCCGCTTGGGGTAATAACACCAGAGGTAAGTGATGTTGTAACCCCAGCCGTTGCTGTCGCTGTGCTAGCGGCTAATCCACCGACGTTAAAGCTTGTTGTCGGCGATCCAACAGGGGCATTTGTCGCTGCGTTGGCAGAGGCTCCTGTTACAATACTCGTTACTGGTGAGCCTGGCCCTGCTGTTGAAGGCGTTGTTGCGCCACCAGCTCTAATGCCTGATACTGATGGGAAGGCATTGGTCAATGGTGGTGTTGAACCAGCAGCTGCTGGTGATGATGCGTTAGGGTTAGTGGCTGAAGGGGTAGCTGATGAGTTCTCTAAAGCATCTTTTTTTGCTCTAAGGCCTGCAAGTGTTCTGGCGGCATCTTCTTTTTCAATGCCTTTTATAATTAATCCTACGGTGCCAGCAACGCCTTGGGCTATCATGATAGTCGGCTGTAGCTCTTCTTGAGTCTGTTTGTCCAACGTGCTAACTAAAACTTTAGCTGTACCAACGGTTCCCGCTGAAAAAGCAGTATTCGTCATGGATAATTTGCCTTTAAACGCATCTTTTTCCATGCCACCAATAGAGGTCTCTAACGAAGATATACTACTTCTTGTATCTCTTGCTTTGTTTGCGTCAATGACGGCTTGTGTATCTGTTGTTATTTGTGTCATTTTTTAAATTCCATATTTCTTTAATATATACGCTTAATATTACAAAATTTCAAGTAAATTATTCCATATCTAAAGTATTTAGATTGTTTGGTGAGGTGCCCAAGCCTTTTGCTACTCCTAACACCCCTCCACCTAATACAAAGCCACCTGCTGCATTCGCTAATTGTGCTGTTGGGCTACTCCAATCAACTTCAAGTGCGCCGTTAAATGCCCCTTGATAAGACTTGCTAGCTGCCAAAGTGAATTTATCAGAATAATCTACATCTATGCCGTCAACAGCACCAACCATTTTTAATCCACTATCTATAATATCGACAGCTTGACCAAATAACCATGAAGGAGATGTAACAACTCCGTGGCCTAAAGCCTTTAGTGTATTTGATGCTAAATCTTCAGCGACAGCGCTATCATTTGTGGCATTCACAAACTCAGATCCCATATTTTTAATATAGGCTACAGGGCTCTTAGTTACTGATGGGATAGGCTCCATAACATTACCATTAGCATCTCTCACTATATCATCCCCAGCAGTATCAAGTGTGCCTTGATCTATGGGCGCAAGGGTTGTTCCGTTAAATGCTAAAGGAGGTCTCCCTTGTTGCTTACTTCTAAATAAGTTGATGAAGTATAGTCCAGTTTCTGGACCAAAAATGGGTGCCATTATCGTGTTCCACATCGTGGCTAGGTTTTCAAATTTACCCATCCAGCCTTCAAGTTTAGTATCATTGCCAACTTGCGCAGTTTCTTTGGAACCAACGGTAGCAATATTAGCTAAAGCATGTGCAGCACCTGGGGCGGCATCTGTGGCTTTGCCCATAAGAATGTTTCTACCCGCGCCATCAAAGCCGACTTCATCGACTGCTGCTGTACCAACTCCAGCCATTATTAATCCAGGGATCCATCCTACCATTTTATCTTCTCCTAATTTCTACCCTAAATAGGGGGTTAAAAACTGTTTCTTTTATTTATAATCAAATTATATCTAATTCGACTGTGTTATTACAAATGGGAGCAGATTATTGTTTTATATCAGTTGGTTATATCTATTCACCGCTTCTTCTATTTGCTGGATTATCCGTAAAAACCGGGGTATCCCTTCATTCTGCCCCTATTATATGTCCGCAATTATTAAGAAATGTTTAATATTTGCATAATGCACACAGGGTTTTAGTTCTTATGTATAGGGATATTATATCATAAAACGGCTTTTTATGTCGTTTTTTCGGGGTGAGTGCTGGATTGCCGCGTTGGCTACGACGCCTCGCAATGACGGGAAGAAGGGTATTGTGTCTAATACCATAGCGCGATTACGCACTAAAAGCCTCTAAATAAGCTAATTTTACACCGCCGTAGGGCCCTTGCGTCCCTGAGGCTCGCTTATAAAAAGTAAACTGACAAGGCCGTAGCGTGTTTACACGCCTGAGGCTCTTTTCTTGTCTTTAATGCCTAAAGTGGCGCATTCCGGTGTAAACCATGGCTAAACCACGTTCATCAGCGGCTTTGATGACTTCTTCGTCACGGATAGAGCCACCCGGTTGGATAACGGCTGTCACACCTGCTTCAGCGGCGGCAATTAGGCCATCAGCGAAGGGGAAGAAGGCATCGGAGGCCACAACAGAGCCTTTGGCAAGAGATTGGGTTAATCCAAGTGCTTCTGCGGCTTCCATTGCCTTAATCGCGGCAATACGTGAAGAATCAAGTCTGTTCATCTGTCCCGCGCCAATACCGACGGTTGCACCGTCTTTAGCGTAGACAATGGCGTTTGATTTAACGTGTTTGGCGACCTTGAAGGCAAAGAGCATATCGCGGAATTCTTCTTCTGTTGGCTCACGCTCAGAAACAACATTTAGCTCTTCGCGGGTAATAACGCCATTGTCGCAATCTTGTACTAATAGACCACCAGCTACGCGTGATACGAGTCGTCTCGTATCATGTATATCAGGGAGCCCGCCAGTGGTTAAAACACGAAGGTTTTTCTTGGTTTTAAGAACATCAAAAGCACCAGCCTCAATGTCTGGCGCGATGATAACTTCACTGAATACTTCAATAATTTGTTTGGCTACATCAGCGGTCAATGTTCTGTTCAGGGCAATAATGCCACCAAAGGCACTGACGGGGTCGCATTGTAGGGCGCGACCATAAGCCTGAAGCACGTTATCGCCTGTCGCAACACCACAAGGGTTGGCATGTTTAATAATCGCTACAGCGGGTGCATCAAATTCAGCCACCATCTCAAAAGCGGCGTCTGTGTCATTGATATTATTGTAAGAAAGCTCTTTTCCTTGGATTTGTTTTGCGTGCGCTGCGCCTGGGCGTTCCGATCCATCAACATGGTAAAGTGCTGCATTTTGATGTGGGTTTTCACCGTATCTTAATGGCTGTAATAATGTGCCAGAAAAACTGATACGGCGGGGGAACGATTCGTCTTCAAGTTGTTTGGTAAACCAGCTAGAAATGTTCGAATCGTAAGTCGCTGTCATGGCATAGGCATTGGCGGCTAATTTTTGGCGAAGCTTATAAGTGGTCGCACCGTGATGATCTTTTAGTTCCTCGATTACCTCTTCGTAATCTTGAGGATCAGTGATGATGGTTACGAATTCATGGTTTTTTGCGGCAGAGCGGATCATGGCTGGGCCACCAATATCGATATTCTCAATACATTCATCGTATTCTGCGCCCTTGGCGACAGTTTCGGAGAAAGGGTAGAGGTTAACAACCACTAGATCAATGTCACCAATATCATGATCTTTTTGTGCCTGAACGTGGCTTTCAACGCTACGACGGGACAAAATACCACCATGAACTTTGGGGTGAAGGGTTTTCACACGGCCATCCATCATTTCTGGGAAACCAGTATGTTCGGATACGTCCTTAACCTTAATGCCAGCTTCTGACATTGCTTTGGCTGTACCACCTGTTGAAAGGATTTCTACGCCATGTTCTGCGAGTGCTTTGGCAAAGTCAATCAACCCTTCTTTATCAGAAACGGAGAGCAGGGCACGTTTGACCTTTACTTCACGGGGGTCACGAATAGTTTGGCGTTTTTCAGCAGTGTTAGCAGACATAGAATCGTTTTTCATGTTGTTTAAAAGGATAAGCATAAATTTATAGACTAAGCGCCGTTTTTCGCAAGTCTTAAGGTGTATCTATCACTCATTATTATATTGACATAATAATAAGTGATAGATAAGCTTTATCAATTCAAAAATAGGAAGATATTATGACGGATATTCGTAAAATTGGCGCTTTTAAGTTTTGGGACCTCGTTGAAGATGTGGAACCAGTTAATCGCGTAGCTAACTTTGATAATGGAACATTAGGAATTGCTACAATTAAGCAAGTTCTTGGAACTGCTTTTAGATACAATTATCCAGATTCTGTTCTTGTGGAATTGGAAGCGGCAGAAATTGCATATGACGGTAGTGCGCCGTCTACTCTTCCGGGGCAACAGTTTCCTTTTTTGGGCAGTTAAGCAAAAATTCTATGCGGGCATCTGCTTGCGATTTAATGGATAGATTATAGCCATAAGAATCAGCCAATACGCCAATGGCATAGGGGTGAACGAGGCGTGGGTCGAGATCATCAGGCTCAATTTTTTGTGCCATGGCTTCTTCGACATTGTCACGCACGGTTGCGCCTTCACCCTCGGCGATCACGCTTGTGTGGCCACTATCATCACCCATCGCTGGACGGACAGAGATATAACCCCCTTTAGGTAGACATTCCATCGCCAGCATTAATGAACACATCAGCATCTTGCAATAAGCAGGCGGTAGGGGCTTATCGTCACTATTTGGCCCCAGATTACCGTAAGGGTCCCATGTTTGGCTTATTTTACCTTCGCCTTTAATTAGCGCTGAAAAAGCCTTTTGGACATCTTCGGGCTTCATGTTTGGATCACGCCCACCTGCGCCATAGGCCATACGGAAGGCGGCAAGTTTAGAGGCGGATTGTTCTGCGCTATAGGCGATTAGGTCAAGGGCTTCATCGCCAGCATCTTCGCCCATTTCGCGCATAAATTCGATACCATTATTAATCGCGCCGACAGGGCTGATAATATCGTGACAAATGCGGGAAGCGAGCAGTTCTAGGACAGAAGCGACATGGTTGGAATCATAAGTTTTAGACATGAATAAACCTTAAGTGTTGAATCAAATTTTTTTAACAGTTTACCCGATTATCATTTTAAGGGTAGTGGATATTTTTTTAATATGAAAAGACATTCCTTGACGGGATATATTATCAAATTATAAAGAGAGTAATTGAGTACTAATTACTAAAAAGAATAGCGTAGTGTCAGAGAAATCAAATAGTTCAGAAGCACCGAAATGGTTCCAGATTTGTTATTTAGGAGCAATTGCCTTTACCATAGCTTCAAATATTGGCGTAAAAGATTCATCTGAAGGTGCGCAGGAGTCTATGCCCACTGATGTTATAGATATACGAGAAGGACAGTTATTAGAAACGCAAAAAGCGAACGTTTCTAAGCCTCAAACTGAAAATCCACCCCAACCTGATTAACTTCGGTTTCAACCATTTTTTTAAGATCATTAAGCGCATCTTCGCTGTTGGCTTCTACGCGGCTGACTAAAACATCTTGCGTGTTTGACGGACGGATTAACCACCAACCTTCTGGCGTGGTTACGCGGATACCATCAATATCATTGATCTGAAATACTGGGCTTTCTTTCGGGCGTAGGTTTTTGACAATTTTAGGAACGATATCAAACTTAACGGCTTCATCCACTGCCATACGAATTTCTGGCGTGTTGAATAATTTTGGTAAATGCGCGGATAGGGATGAAAAAGGCGCTGGCGTTTCTGTAATGGCATTGATTAAACGGATTGAACAATAAAGCGCATCGTCAAAACCGTAATAACCATCCTTGAAAAAGATATGACCGCTAAGCTCACCAGCCAAAGGAGAATCTTCCTCGACCATTTTGGCTTTGACCAATGAGTGCCCTGTATTCCACATAATGGCTTTACCACCTAAGCGCTCAATCTCATCAAACATAACTTGGGAGCATTTAACGTCACCGATAATGGCCGCGCCTGGGTTACGGGATAGAACGTCTTTGGCGTAGATCGTAATCAGCGCGTCACAACGTAGGATATTCCCTTGCTCATCCACTGTTCCAATGCGATCACCGTCACCGTCAAAAGCGATCCCTAAATCATAGTTGTTATCTAATACAGCCTTTTGTAGATCAACCAAATTTTTATCAACGGTTGGATCTGGGTGGTGGTTTGGGAACTCACCATCAATATCATCGTAAAGCAGAATATGTTTACCCGGAAGTTTGGCGACCAAGCGGCGAAGAATTTCTCCTGCTGCGCCATTACCATTATCCCACACGATGTTTAATTCACGTGTTGCTGGTTTTAAATCTTTTAGTAAGCGTTCAACATATTCATCTTGGATATCAACTTCTGTGACGTCACCGTGACCAGTTTCGAAGTCGCCAACTTCAGCCATTTTGCCTAAATCTTGAATAGCATCACCATAGATAGGCGATTTTTGTAGGGTCATTTTAAAGCCGTTATACTCCGATGGATTATGCGATCCTGTAATCATGATACCGCCATCAGCATTACGATCTTTCACGCCAAAATAAAGCATAGGGGTTGGGCCTAAGCCAAGGTTTTCAACGTTAACGCCTGTACTGATAAGCCCAGAGATCAAGCTTTGGGCAAAGTCAGGAGAGCTAGCGCGACCATCGTAAGCAACACATACATGGCCAGTTTTTTTTGAGCCATTATCACGAATTATTTTTGTACCAAACGCACAACCAAGCGCGAAGGCGTCTTGATTATTTAAGCTCTCACCCACAATACCGCGCACATCATATTCACGTAAGATAACAGGTGAGAATGTATGTGCGTGTTGGATGTAGTCTGTTGTTTGGATCGTTTGAGCCATGATGAATTTCCTAAATTTAAAATTAAACTTTTTGAGTTTTTAACATTTCACGAACGTCGTTACCGATGTTTTTATCTGCCAGACCATAAGATACATTCGCGCTGATAAAGCCAAGGCGGCTTCCGCAATCAAAATGTTGACCGTCAAAACGTAAGCCGCTAAATGGTTGATCACCAATGAGTTTCGCCATTGAGTCAGTTAATTGAATTTCGTTTCCTGCACCTTTTTCAAATGCTTTTAAGTGGTCAAATACTTCTGGCTGTAAAATATAACGCCCAATAATAGAAAGGGTAGAAGGGGCCTCTTCTGGTTTTGGTTTTTCGACAAGCCCCTTAATGCCGACATGTTTACCGTCATCACCATCAATATCCAAAATACCGTATTTGTTAGTTTCTTCGCGTGGGACATCCTTAACCGCAACTACGTTTCCACCATGTTCGTTATAGGCTTCGATCATTTGTGATAGGCAGCCTTTTTCATGAAGGACCAAATCATCAGGCAATAAAATTGCAAAAGGTTCGTCGCCAATTAAACGGCGCGCACACCAAATAGCATGCCCAAGTCCAAGTGGTTGAGCTTGACGGGTTAGGAATAGTTTTCCTTCTGGCATTTGGCAATCTTGAACCTTGGCAACCATATCGTGTTTGCCACGGGCTTTAAGGATTTCCATCAATTCTGGTTGATGATCAAAATGCTCTTCCAACATTTCTTTTTGGCGACCAGTTACGAAGATAAATTCTTCAATTCCTGCGTCACGGGCTTCTTCATAAACGTGCTGAATAAGCGGACGGTCATTGATAGGGAGCATTTCCTTAGGCATGGCTTTGGTCGCAGGAAGGAAGCGTGTTCCAAGACCAGCTACGGGGAAAATGGCTTTGCGGATAGGGCGTTTAAAATTCTTGTCAGTCATAGTCGCTAGATATACCTTGTATCATCAAAAAATCAACTTATATTAATAGGTTAAAGGATATTAGGCAAACCATGAATTCAGCAGAAAAATTATCGAAATTACGCAGTTCTATGCAAGAAAACGGCCTGAATGGCTATTTAGTTCCCCATGCGGACGAATATCAGGGTGAATATACCCCAAATTGCGCTGAAAGATTGGCTTGGTTGACGGGATTTAGCGGATCAGCAGGCTTTGCTGTCGTGTTAGATGATATGGCTGTAGTTATGAGCGATGGACGTTACACCATTCAATTAGAAAATCAGGTCGATGGGAAAGTATTCACGCTAGAGAATTCGCAAGAAATTAAAATGGAAGAATGGATTAGTGAACATGCGCCCAAGGGCGATGTGATTGGATATGACCCAAAATTACATACGGCATTAGAAATTGAAAAATTAGAGAAGGCGGGGGTTCAGCTAGTAGCGGTTGAAGAAAATTTGATTGATCAAATTTGGGATAATCAGCCAGCATTTCCATCTTCTGAAATTTTTCTTTTCTCTGATAAAATTGCAGGACGAACTGCACAAGAAAAAATAGAATTGATAGCGAGTAAGTTAGTGCAAGAAAAAGCGGATGCTATTGTTTTAACGATGTCAGATTCTATTGCTTGGTTGTTGAATATTCGGGGGACGGATGTACCTCATATTCCTATAATTTTGTCATATGTTATTATCCATGCAGATGCGCGCGTGCAATGGTTTGTGGATGTTGGTCGCTTAACGGTTGATGCGGTTAATCAGTTGAAAAAATTTGTTGATATTCTACCACCAAGTGAGCTGGTTAATCAGTTGGAATATTTAGGAAAGAATGAAGCATCTGTTGGTATCGATCCTAAACGCTCATCTATTTGGTTTCAAAATAAATTAAGTGAGCATGGCGCAAAGATTGTTATCTTTGATGACCCATGTATTTTACCGCGCGCGTGCAAAACGAACGCTGAGCAAGCTGCTATGCGTGAGGCTCACGTCCGTGATGGAGTGGCGCTGGTGAAGTTTTTAAAATGGTTTGAAGAAAATGCACCTTCAGAGAAATTAACGGAACTATCTGTCGAAGAGAAATTAGAAGAATTTCGTGCTTTAGTGCCTGAATTTAAAGAGCCAAGTTTTTCAACGATTGCGGGTTATGGTGCGAACGGTGCTATTGTTCATTATCGTGCGGATGCACAATCAAGCGCTACGATTGAGCTAGATAATTTGTTACTGCTTGATAGTGGTGCGCAATATATTGATGGCACAACGGATATTACACGGACGTTGCCTGTCGGGGAAGTGAGCGATGAGATTAAGCGGTCTTTTACACTTGTTCTAAAAGGTCATATTGCGTTGGCGATGGCGGAATTTGAGGAGGGTACATTGGGCGCGGAGTTAGATAAGCTAGCACGCGCGCCGTTGCAGGCTGAGGGGAAAGATTATTCCCACGGTACAGGACATGGCGTGGGCTGTTATTTATCTGTGCATGAAGAAGCGGCTCATATCAGCCCGCGTGGGTTAGAGCCTCTACGTGCAGGAATGATTATTTCGAATGAACCTGGTTATTACGAAACGGGTGAGTATGGTATTCGTATCGAGAATTTGGTGTTGGTACAAAAAAATGCAAATGACAACTTATTTTTTGAAACAATTACGTTGGCGCCAATTTCAACAGATCTAATCGTTAGTGATATGTTGAGTGAAACGGAAACTGAGTGGCTAAATAATTATCATGCGCGCGTCTTAAAAACTTTATCACCATTGTTGGATGAAGTGGAGAAGGTTTGGTTAACAGCGGCTACGCAAGAAGTTTAGATTTTCACAAGCTGAAATTATCGAATAAACGCCTATTCATCATCTGTTGCCAAAGGAAAAATTCTGTTTCAGCATCAAGAGTGAGTGGTTCTGTTTCTTCTTGGGGAATAGATGTCGGCGGCTCAATAGGTGTTTGAGGAGTAGCTGAGGCATCATCCGCAGCATGCGCGCCAGTGGCTAAGCTAAAGGCTATTAAGCTAGTGGGTAGCAAAGAAGCTATTTTTCTCATTATTCTATTCCATATATCGTGTATTTAAATGGAATATAGAATAATTTTTAAATTATGTCAATAAATCAAAGATCTAGCACATCGCGCATGGAGTATAGCCCTGCTGGTTTTTTGTTGATCCATCTAGCGCCATGAAGGGCGCCTTTAGCAAAGAGAGAACGGTCGGTTGCTTTATGACCTAATTCTAAGCGCTCACCTGCGCCAAAGAACGTTACCATATGTTCACCGACAACATCACCACCACGTTGAACGGCGTAACCGATGTCACCTTCGTTGCGTTTACCTTCGCGGTCTGTAACAAAGTCACCGCCTTTGCGTCCAGCTTGCGCGGATTTTCCTAATGCTAATGCGGTGCCAGACGGGCTATCGATTTTATGATGATGGTGGGTTTCAAAAATTTCGATGTCCCATTCTTTGGATAGGCGTGCGGCAGTTTGCTCCACGAGCGCCATGAGCAAGTTAACGCCAACGCTCATATTGGCCGCATATAAAATAGCGGTGTTTTTAGCGCAACTTGCTAATTCTTTTTCTTGTTCATCAGTCAAACCAGTTGTACCAATGATTAAAGGTGTTTTGGTCTGTGCTGCAAGTTTAGCGTGATTGATAGTAGCTTCTGGGCGCGTGAAATCAATGATCGCATCTGCTTTTTCAAATAGAGGCAGGGGATCATCACCCATATCAATGCCACCAGCAAAGTTTAGGTCACTTGTGTCTTCAATTAGATGTATAAGGCTTTGCCCCATACGTCCTTTATATCCTGTAATACCAATATTCATTTTGTTACTTACCTGTCGAAATATGTTTTTCTAAAATCTGACTTGCCTTGATTGCGCGCCGACCATAATGGTCTTTGACGTTTCTTGCCCAGCAGGCAGAAACACAACCATGAATAAAGCCATAATCTATTATGCGCTGCGGATCAATATTCATTTCTTTGCTCATGATATCAACTTGTTTCAAAAGCCGGTCTTCACTATGGCGTAATTCTAGGTATCGTGAGGGGTTGTGGAGGCTTGCTGCACAATCATAGGCACGCTCACCAACCAGCCCACGGGGGTCAATGGCTACCCATTCATCACCACGGCGCATCACGTTTCTATGGTGCATATCACCATGCAGCAGTGCGTCATCCTCTTTAGGGTTTGCAAATATTGTATGCGCAAAATCAGCAGCTTTTTTGATAGTGTCAGGGGCATCATCCGCCGTATCAGCATATTTATAAAGATCTTCCATATGGTTATTTACGGGCAAGAACTGAAATCTAGTAGGTACAGGTTTTTTATGAATTTTATTTAATATTTTGGCCATGATAAGCGTGGCCTCTTCATCTTTTTCTTTGTTTTGATCTTTACCAATAAAAGAAATAAGCATTGGCCCATCAATGTACTCTAATAGACAAGCGCCACGATCAAATTGTCTAACTTGAACTGAAGTTTCTCGGGTAATAAATAAAAATTCAGGACCTCGTATTTCATGGATACGCCCAATTTTTGTGTAGAGTTTTAACACAAAAATTTTACCCTTGTTACGCACTTTGTATAGGTGACTAGTAGTTGTTTTGGTGATTAATTCAGGATCAGTTAAAGCCCAAAAAATTAAATATTCTTGTAATAGTTTGTCCATTTTAAAACTCTATTTTTTACTAATATAAGGTTCAAGTATTTTACTTGTATTAAGTGCATCCTGTCCATACTCACCATCATCTTGTTTTGTCCAACAGGATGATAGTGCGCCACAAATATAAGCGTAATCAATAATACGTTGTGGATCAATATTCATTTTATGCCCAAAGATATTAGCTTGTTTTAACAAGCGATCTTTGTTTTCCGTGGTGATCTCAAGTGGTCAACGCAACACTTTACTCTAAAATAGGAAAGAGGGAG
>JABAZY010000071.1 GCA_018608245.1 Alphaproteobacteria bacterium
CAGCAGTTGCTAATGCAGCTGCTGGCTTCTTCTTTTTAGCTGCAGGTTTCTTAGCAGCTGGTTTTTTCTTAGCGGTTGCCATGGTACGTCTCCGTTTTTTAATATATATATGAGTTGTTTTATCGAATGATAAGAAGATAAGTTTAAGAAAGTATTAATAGAAAAATTGAATACTCACCCAAAATTGTATAATAAATTTTAAAAAAGTAAACTTTTTTTCGTTATCTCTAATATTAGGAAACAAAGATTAAAAAATAATGAAGATTATATCTTCTCTCTAAAACTAATTTATAACCAAAAATAATCAAAAAAATTGAACGCTTATATAGAAGTAAAATAATTCATGAATATTATCATTTTAGGAGCAGGCGCAGCAGGATTAATATGCGCTATCGAAGCTGGCAAAAAAGGTCATCAAGTAATTGTTATTGACCACGCCAAAAAACCAGCTGAGAAAATTAGAATTTCTGGTGGAGGGCGGTGTAATTTTACAAATAAGTATTGTACAGACAAAAATTTTATCTCTAAAAATAATCATTTTTGTAAATCAGCTATGAATCGCTATCACGCATCAGACTTTATTTCTAAGGTTGATCAGCACCATATAAAGTGGCATGAAAAGAATATTGAACGAAATACAGGACAGCTTTTTTGTGATGACCGTTCTCAACAAATTATTGATATGCTATTGGATGAATGTAATACCCATAATGTACAAATTCACCTAGATACTTCTATTACCAAAATAGATAAAAAGGATACAAAATTCACCCTAAAATCTGAGCGTAAAAATTATAGCTGTGATGCCCTCGTGATTGCCACAGGTGGACCCTCAATTCCGAAGATGGGGGCCAGTGATTTTGGGTATAAGGTTGCCCGCCAATTTGACCTAAATATCATTACGCCAGAGCCTGCCTTAGTACCCCTCACATTTACAGATAATTTGCTCGAAATGACAAAAATGCTCTCTGGCGTGTCAATTGATTCGGTTTTAGTGACTACTGATTCGAATCAAAATTCTACTGAATTTAAGGATGATTTGCTATTTACCCATCGCGGATTAAGTGGCCCAGCAATTCTGCAAATATCCTCATATTGGTCACCAGGGGATAGCATAAAAATAAATTTACTCCCTGATATTGATCTTATGGCTGAATTGCAAAGGCAGAAAAAAGAGCAACCTAAACAAAAAATATCTAAATTTTTAAATCACTTTTTACCTGCACGTTTCGTTGAACAATTTGTTGATCTTAATCTTGAACCAGACGACAAAGTTAAAAACTTAGCAGATTTTTCTGACAAAAAACTGCAAGCCATCGTGAATAATATTCAAAACTGGGTCATAAAACCAAACGGCACAGAAGGCTACCGCAAAGCAGAAGTCACAAAAGGTGGCGTTAACACAGACGAAATAAATGCCCGTACTTTTGAATCAAAAAAAGTAGAAGGTCTTTATTTTATCGGCGAAGTGTTAGACGTTACTGGTCACCTCGGCGGACACAATTTCCAATGGGCATGGGCAAGTGGTTATTGTTGTGGTAGCGAAATTTAATCAGCCAATATAGTTTTGATAAAGGCTTTATTACCCTTCAGCTCTTCAGCGATTAAACCCTCACCACAAAGACTAAAGTGATCATAATCTTTATAAGTAAAGCATTCACCCTGCATAACTGCCTTGGGTACTTCATATAACCGCTCAAAGTCTATGAATGGCACTGCATCATCACTAGTCATTTCAGTAAGCGCTCCCGAAAGATTGCTAAAAATCTCTATAGAATGCGAGTTGATATACATATATTTTGCATCATAGACGACGTCATATGGTCTATATCGATATTCTACAAACGGACCCAACCATAGGACATCTAACTTGGTCTGATCCCGCAACGCTTTAAGATAATCGCGGATAGCATCTATATTGGCTTCAACAAAGCCATATCCCTTCCCTTGAAAAGCATTCTGCGCATCGACCAACCCATGAATATCTTTAACTAAATACCCCCCTGATTGATGATAAATAATAGATTTTATATGCTTTTGATTGGCCTCCGCAAACTCAGAAAAACTATCATAATGACAGAATTTGTAATTATCATGAGGGCGACAATTCCCCTGTGACACACTTACAATGAAGGGATAAATATCTGCCTTCGTAAAAATATTATAAACATTCATTGCATGGCTATCCCCTAAAACCACCAAAGCTTTACCATGTTTTTTGCTACACTCTACAAAACGCGCTTCAAAACCTTCATCTGCCGCCCGTGCCCAAAAATGGCACGCTCCATTATCCACCATACGTTCATATAAATCGTAATCTATGCTTTTTCTGACGACTTCATATGTATCTTGTTGCTCTACGCTTAAGCGATGTTCGATAATGGTCTGTTTAAACCCATGTGTTTTATGTCCCCAAACAGCAATGACCATAAAGAACACAATGAATAATGCGCTGAATGAGAAAATCTGCTTCCTAGAAAAATTTCCTTTATGGCGAAACGGCTTTTCAACATAACGCCAGCTTGCATAGGCTAGCGGAAACGTCACCGCGCATAGCATAAACATAATCAGCGCACTTGGCTCCACGGCGCTTTTATACTTCACAAAAGCAAAAATGGGCTGATGCCATAAATAAGCGCTATAGCTAATCAACCCAATACCGACGAGAATCTTTTGGCTCAAAAGCGCATTAATGAATGTCCCTTGTTTAGCGCATAAAATAATCTGAACACTGCCAAGCGTCGGGACAAGCGCATAAAGGCTAGGAAAGGGTGTTTGCTTATCAAACATAAAGACCGAAACGGCGATTAACAACAGACCTACCAAGCTACCTATCTCATAAAATATATTTTTCTGCTCGCCCTTGTCTTCCCGCTTATACAAGTAAAATGCAGCGAACGCACCAATCAAAAGCTCCCACCCCCGCGTAGGCAACAGATAGAACGCCGCAACTGGTTTGGTATAAGCCGCCCAATGCGCCACACCCAAGCTCACCAACGCGCCAACGATTAATATGACCAAGATCCAGCGTTTACCCAAAAACCATGTCAGCATTAAAAATAGCGGGAAGATAATGTAATATTGCTCTTCAACCGCCAAGCTCCACGTATGTAATAATGGTTTTAATTCCGCCAGGCGCTAAAATACCCGCTTTCTATCCAGAACAATATATTCGATGCAAAAATTGAGACTGCACCCAAACTCTCAAAAAAATCCTTAACATCGGGCGGCATATATAACGCCAAGACAAAAGGAATACAGACCA
The DNA here is from genome assembly GCA_018608245.1 of Alphaproteobacteria bacterium. GTDB lineage: Bacteria > Pseudomonadota > Alphaproteobacteria > Micavibrionales > Micavibrionaceae. The sequence continues at coordinate 3,266 of JABAZY010000071.1, forward strand.
ACATCACCAAAAACAGAGCAGGCAAAATCCGTCTGGCTCTACGTTCATAAAATCCGATAAGGCTGAAACGCCCCTCACTCAACTCACCAATAAGAATGCTGGTGATCAAATACCCACTAATCACAAAGAAAATATCCACGCCAACATAACCACCGCTAAAGGCGCCAAACCCAGCGTGGAATAAAATAACGGGTAATACGGCAATGGCACGTAGACCATCTATTTCCGGACGATAGCGCAAGATTATGATCCCTTGGTTAGCGATTTATATTGGCATGCCAGTGACCTTAAACAATTTATGAAATATCTCAATAAATTTTATAACCTCCGAATTACCCTTGACGAAACCACCGTAATTGAGAATGATTATCATTACTATTGAGAATGATTCTTAAATAGGCTATCATCTCTATTCCAACCGAAAGGAAAAATCATGACGAATACACCCTATAAAATCAAACAACGCCCTGCCCTGCTTGATCTGTCTATAATGGATGGTGTGCTAAATGGTGGCGGTCATCATGCGCCAACACAGCGCGAAGCTTATTGGGGACTATGCCCAAATGAGACGCCAGATGCCCTTAACGCGCAAATATTAGAAAATGATATAACCCTTAGCCAATTAAAGCGAAAGCCCTAACCATCCGCCCTCCTCGTCATTGCGAGGAGCATTAGCGACGCGGCAATCCAGAAATATATCTAAACGCACTAGATTGCTTCACTGCGTTTGCAATAACGGATAATTATTTCTTATCGTGGTCGTGACCACAGCAATTTCCATGCTCATCATGGTCGTGATCTTGGTGGCTATGGTCATGTGAATGGTCATGCGTGCAAGCAACCCCATCATGATAATGCACATGGCTATCGCTAGCAGAGCCCATCATAAACGGATTAGCCGTCCCCGCAGCCCCCGCCGGCATCGTCGAAGACCCACTCAATTGCTTCTTAATCTGTTCAAATCTACTTGTCATTTTTCTTCTTTCATTCAAGTTTCATATTTTTTTATTATGCCTTGTATAAGAGGCGCTAGTGCAATCATTGAAATATCACAAATATCTCTTAACTGTAAGATACTTGGCTCTTTTCCGAGAACTGTGGTTTCGTTATCAAATTCCAAAACAAATTTTTCTTCTTCCATTCTTTTACCAGATTTAATTTCACCGTGATGAATTCCACCTTTTCCATTAGCACAAGCTTTTATAATGTCTTTAACTGTAATTATTTTATCTTCCGATATATAGCAAGGCTCACATAAAAATTCATCTATATTAACATCTCGTTTTTTTACTGCTTTATAATTATGGGGAAACAATGAGGATATGGTTAATTTGGGTTCAAGTGGTAGCGGATCAGTATTATCAGTTATAGTAAAATGTACACTCGCTTGCCCTTTTATTTTGGATAATAGAGAGTTTGAACCATCTAAAAATATTTGCCTTAATAATCCTGCGGCCCTTATCATATCGTAATCCGCATTAGACTCTATTTTATTTTGAATATCTACAATGGTACTAAGAAAAAAAAGTTCAACTTCAGTTGCTTCATCTGGAATCTTGAAATTTTTTATTCTAATCCCTTGATAGTCACAATAATTATCACTAAGCTTTATTTCACGAACTTTACTATTTGCCTCTGATGCCAATAAAAACTCTTCTCCTCCATTAATACGCAGATCAATTTTTCCAACAGACCATTGCACTAGAAATATACAGTGTCCCACTCCAATAAAATTAACAGATTGAAAAATAGTTTCTTCTTCATTTTTTCTAATAGTTATTTGATTTTGTTTATCTATTAATATCTCAATGATATCCTTATAAATTGAAATATTTTTTAAGATTGGTTTTAAAGGTGGCTTTATAACTAAGAATATTGTGCCTTCATCGTTATTTTCTACTCCCACTCAATAGCACCCATATGCCTAATCATTTGTAATCACTATATAATTTAAACGGTTGCCGGTAACTTACAGGTTATAATTGCTAAAAATCAACGTCAAAACAACATTAATGGGGTTCAAATACGCTGTTTTACCGACAGTATTTTAGTACTTTATTGCTGAAATTGATAGGAAGATACTGTGTGACTTTAAGATACGAATAGATGAGTGTTTCAGATCATCCCAAAACTCTCTCTCAACCTCCGCAATTACGACGGTAGCTCCGTAACAGTTTTTTAAAATTAGGGTGAATCTAATCAAATACAGGTTTTTCTATAATTTTTTTCAAAACTCCGTACATACAATTAACCAATTAACATTATTTTTGATGTAAGATGTTAATGTATTGAACCATATA
>JABAZY010000067.1:0-4771 GCA_018608245.1 Alphaproteobacteria bacterium
CGTTCATTCAAGCCTTTTTTATAATCCTCCATTAAGCCTTGTATCCACTCCCCTTTGTTGGAGCTACTTACGCTATAAGGCGGATTACCAAACGCCACCATGATGGGCATGTTCTTTTTAATCCAACTGGCGTCATTGGCTTCTTTGGATAACCAACTGGCGAACAGCGTATCCATTTCGGGGTGGTGTTCTTCCAATGAGTTGGTCAGATAGACACTTAAACGCGGGGGCGTTGTGGTATTTGAGGGCTTATACCCTGTTTCTTGGAGCAATAAATCCAGCTTCATATGACACATGGCATAGGACGCCATGAGCAACTCAAACCCATGCAAGCGGGGCAGAAGATCATTTTCAACATAACTGCTCCAAATGCCTTCTTGCCCTTTATAGCGTTTATAGATTTGCTTTACGGCTTCCGCCAAGAACGTCCCTGTCCCTGTTGCCACATCAAGAAGCTGTACCTTATGCACTTCAATTTCTTTTTTGGCTAAGCCTGTTTTGGTTCGCCTATCAAAGGCTTGTTCTTCAACTTCAATTTTTATTTTCGATTTATCGGCAATACCGTCTTTCAAATCAAAATGGGTTTTCAGCACTTCATCAATGGCGCGGACAATAAAGTTCACCACAGGTTCAGGCGTGTACCAAACACCACGGCTTTTACGCAAAGATTTATCGTATTCCGCCAAGAATGTTTCATAGAAATGAAGCATTGGGTCATTTTGCCCCGTTGCGCTTCCAAAATCTTTCAATATTTCATCAAGATCAGAGAATAAGAAAACCTCACATAACGCATCCACAATCCATACCACGCGCTCGTCCAATTCTGATCCAGCGATATAACTAAATAACTGGCGTAAGAAAGGGTTGGATTTTGGGATAAGGAGTAAAGCTTCGGAACGGGAAAAATCATCCTTGGTCTTATCATGTAAGCGAGCAGTAAACAGACCATAGGCGATTGTCTGCGCATAAACATCCGCAAACTGCTCTTCTGTCATATCGTGCATCAAAACGTTCTGAAACGCTTTTAATTGGTCTTTAAGGCTACTATCATGCTCTTTATCAGATACAACGTTGTAAAAGATATGCTTCATCAGTTTGGCTTTATGAGCCATCATCTTTGCTAATTGTTTGGCAGACTTAATCGTTTGCCCTTGGAAGGCAGAAAAATCCAATAGTAGCGTTTTTAAACGGTCATAGTTTTCAGGCAGTGCTTTAATCTCATCATTCACAATTTCACCAATACGGACGACTTCCACCTTTTCACCGCGCAGGTAAAAACGAAACTCAAGATAATCGGTAAGAACAAGGTTATCTAGGGATTCAAGATAACGCCCTAATTGATCCGTTTTTTCAGTTTTGGATAAATCAATGCCAACATCCTTGGCTTCCATATAGCCCACTTCTAATTTACGGGCGTTTTGAAGGATAAAGTCAGGCGCACCGCATTTGATATGCGCTGGATCATTAACCGCCGTTATTTTCGGCATAATGTCATGGATAAGATTTCTTAATGCAGGGCGATAAGCATGTTCACGCGCTATACCTGTTTTGAACTGTTTTTGAACATCTTCTATATATTTCTGAAATGGCATTAACCTAAACTATCCTTCTTCCGCACCAACGTCGGTTTTTCCTTTTAGATTGTTGAATTGATCTCTGAATTTCTTTTAAAACTTCTTCATTAGATTCATATCTTTTTTCCAAATCTTGGGCTAGCCCCATTTCTATTAAAGCATCAATCGCTGACTCACTGATCGATGTTCTATAGTTAACAGTATCAAGTAGTTGAAAAAGAACCTCTTTTGCTGGCAAAGCATCTTCCCCTAAGCGACACAAACCTATTACCGATGCAATAGGGGCATCCCCTAACTCTCTTATCTTATTTCTACGGGAATTGTGACCAGTATCACTCAATGCCATCTCAAATTCTTTTAGGATTTGAAGATAATAAGGAATTGCCCGTACTCCACCATCTCCTAAACGAATGACTGCGCCATAAGCACGTTCACGCAATACTTTATCTTGGACGATTTGTTCTAATTTAGGAAAAATACCTGTTGCTTCACCATCAGGCAAAAAGAGAATGGTTCTTGAAGCTTCGTGAATATCTTTTTTTCTTAATATCCTGTCCACAAGCCCTTCTAAGTAGTCTTGGGGTAAGCTATTATATTTTTTATACCATTGTTGTGAAAAGCCATTTAGACAATCCCAATTATCAACCCTGTCATCTCCTAACGCCCTTACAACAATGCTTAGGTCTTCATTAGTTGGAGCAATCTTACTTTTGCATATTTTTCGTAGATGGTTACCAACTAGAGAATGACCAGCTATTTTACCACCTTCACTGTCTAGGGCTTCGATAATTAACTTTTTTGTATCAATTTTAGCTGCCTCTATTGGTTTCAAGGCTTCCCCAAAAATATTTTCCATTTGCGACTTAAATTCCTGAATAGGATTGCCATAGGAAGGGCCAGGGTTATTGACTGTTTTCTTAGTATGAAAAAAACCAAAATTCAAAGACATGCTACCGCCACCACCGCCTAAGATATGGCCAAAACTTAATGGATAGGCAAATGGTTGAGCAGAAATTTCGCTGTAACGATATATTGTGTCGAACTTACTCCCTATATTTTCTAATAATTCAATATAATTAATAAATACTACTCTGCGTTTAAGGCTTCCATATTTTTGGTAACCCTCATTAAGACTAATTTTATCATTAAAGAAAATTGCTTCTGCATCTGATATTTTGGTTTGTGCTTTTACGAGACACTCACCAGCAGCGATACGACTTTCAACATTAGCACCAGCAATCTTGCCCCATCTTTTTGAAATGACATACTCGTTCGTGCAGTTGCTGCCTTGCTTAATTTCATAGGATGTTACTTGTTGATTTGAAGAACTTTGTATAACGGATGGGTCTGTAATCACTAAAACTTTTTGAGCAGCTTTGTTGAAAAGTAAGCCTTGGCATAGAGCATTACAGGCATCCTTATGCCGTGTGTACTGTTTGCTATAAATTGCGATGGTGTCTGGTACTTTGAAATTATCTTCCAGCGCAACATCTTTGCGTTCATATTCTTTCACTTTGTTATAGATAGGAATATTTAATGTGAATGAGGCGAGGCAACCCAAAGCAATTAGAGAGATTAAAGAAACGAAGATAGGGAAAGGAACTTTAAAAAACTTTAAGACAATTCCTAGAAGCAATGCTAAGGCGTAGTAAACAAAAGCTGTTGGAGCCAATGTCAAAATTATGCCAGGAGCTACACCTAAAAAAAGCCCCATTATAATAGCCGTAGGAAAGAATATTGCGACCGCTGCTAGACCACCTAATATGAGCAATAATAATATTTTACCTGTTTTCATGATTATACCTTCTATAATAACCTTTCATCGACAATATCGTCTTTTATCAATGGGATAAACTCCTTTAATTGCTCTCTAATGCTATTAAGCACCTGAAAACGTGAAGATTTGCCGTCCTGCTCTAACTTCTTAGCATCCGCTTTTAATCTGTAAAATTGTGAGTTGTTTAGTTTGAGCATCAATTTAGCCCCTCTCACGCCTGCTTCTTGACAGACTTGAACAAAACCAGCCAGCGCCAAAACAGTATTTGGGCGCTTGTTAGGGAAATGCACATGTATGTTAGTGATAAGCTTTTCAAGTGGAACAGCACCTAGATTAAGCACATATAGCCCCTTGGTTATCTCATCCCAATAATGAAGTAAAACAGCGCGGGATAGGTTGGCACAGAACAGTTCCTTCATGGTTGTCTTATGCTCAAAACCCAATTTAGAAAATAAACTCTTAATTTTACGTGATTTAAGCCTTATTTCTAGGCGTAATACTTCTGGCTTTAATTGAATATCTTTAAAGAAATCTTCCTGACATTGATAATCTGTTTCCGCTCCCCTGCCTGCGCCATACTTAATACCCTGCTCTAAATCTTTTACCTTGTCGTAAATGGCAATTTCAAACGTGCTAGCATGATATTTAGCCATTTGACCACCATTGCGAAAATCTGTTTGGTTTAAATCTAATTTAGCTGATATGTCCATTTTTTCTAATAGCTGGATAAATAAGTGACATGGCGTATCTCTATCAAGCAGGATATTTTTAGAATAATGAATTGCAGACACTTTGGCATTCAGCAAAGTATCATGTGTGGTTTCAATCCCCATGCGTTTAAGCGCGTTCAGCAAAGATTTAAGAACCTTATCCAAATCATCTAAACCATTAAATTCTTCAAAATTATTGCCAAAAACAATCTTTGGTGCAGAAAACTCAATTTTCATCCAGACAACTTCTGCCCAATCGCCATAAGGTTTCTTGAAGATTGTTAGGCGGGGTAAATATCCGCAAGCCTTTTCCTTTTTTCTTGGATTATAAAAGCATTTAACCATCCCACCATTGCCAAACAATGGGTTGGTCATTGCACCCGCATGAGGTGTAAAACGTTCAGGTTTATGAACTATGTAATCACTGCGCCTTAAATTAAGGGCTATTGTATCCAACATCACTACAGCCTTTATCCAATACATCTTTAAGTTTTATAAATATCGCAGTTTCAATAGCTTTACTGACCCGCTTGTTAATAGGGTGACAGATATTAAATGTCTGATTATTAACGTTTCTGGTTGGGTATGTTAAACGGTATCCACTACCATCTAGCTTTTCATGAATTGCAATTCCATTTACAACGAAGCCATCAACGAGAGTAAGTGAAGCAAAACCTATCAAACCTTTTTTGGGAACAATAAGATTTACT
>JABAZY010000067.1:4781-5401 GCA_018608245.1 Alphaproteobacteria bacterium
AACATTATTGATTTGCATTACATTGCTCGCTTTTTAGCTTTAGTAGGAACAACTTGCTCCCGTTCATTTATGTTTATGAGTAGCAACATGAAGCCAGACAAGTTAGCTATACCTTGCCCATCAAACTGCCTAGAAGCTAATGGAGCAAGGTTCTGCGCTTTATTATTTGTAATTTTGTTCAAACTCATTGTCTGCGTTCTTTTTTGTTAAACACAGGATCAGTTTTTATGATTTTTTAAAAACTTGCTACGGTGACAGGGTAGCGGTTATATTGGGTGACAGTGGGTGTCACCCTTGAGGTTTATTCAGATTTACCTTTATAAAAACCGCCTTTTTTCATGTCTGGTGTACGGACAAACGTAGCAATATATTCAGTTTCACGCCCTGATAAGCTTGGTTTCTTTTCATTCAGCCAATCAACAATGGTCTTTTTTGCAGGCTGGTTATCATTTGTGATTTTAAACACCTCAATCACTTCATACATTATTTCAATATAAGGCGTTATATAATTATTTTTAAAGGGCTTGGTATTAGATATTTGCTCTTTCATACCCATCATTTCTAGAAGTTGAGCTGGTGGTTCAAACCCCTTTTTCATTGCCCAATTTACAAAAACTTTG
>JABAZY010000021.1 GCA_018608245.1 Alphaproteobacteria bacterium
ACATTAGAGCATTACATGGCAATGTAACATGGGCAACTGTATCAGATGAGCGTTACAAAAAAGACATTAAGGATTCAACAGCAGGACTTAACTTTGTTAATGATTTAAAACCACGAACCTTTAATTACAGAAACAAAGGTGACTTACCTACTACTTTTAGAGCTTACGAAAAAGATTCAACTGAAACTTATAAAAATTCAGAAACCAATCATGGCTTTATAGCACAAGAAGTTAAAGCGGCTATTGATGCACATCCTGATATTAAAGATGGTTTTAAAATGTGGGATAGTCGTGATGATGGCTCTCAAGAAGTTTCAGAAGCGGCAGTTATTCCAATATTAGTAAAAGCAATACAAGAACTCTCTGCGAAAGTAGAGGAATTACAAACTGAAATTAAAACTTTGAAAGGAAACTAAAATGACTGACGAAAACGTAGTATTAGATGTACCAAGTACCGAAGAAAAAGCACAGCACTATTCTGCAATGCAGGATTCTGTTAACTTGATTGATGAGATGAGAACTAACCCACCTGAAGATATGACTGACGAAGAAGTAGCAGATTGTATCTCTAGGAATGTAGAGCATCTTGAAATCATGGTGGCAAAAGAATGGTGGGGTAATGAAGATATGACCGCAGCAAACGCAGCAATCGCTGGCTAATTTTAACTTTACAAGGAAAATACAATGGCTAAAAATAAACAAGAATCCATTAAAACACAAATTAAAATAGATGATGTTGATTATCAATATGAAGATATGACACCAGAGCAACAAACAATGGTTAATCATATTGCTGATTTAGATAAAAAACTTAATGGCACAAAATTTAATGCTGACCAATTACAAGTAGGTAAAGATGCTTTTGTTAATATGTTAAAGACATCATTAACATCTAAAGAAGAAAAAGAAGTACATCAATAATTACTAGGACTTAAATTATGTTATCGATATTGTCGGGAATATTAGGCTTTGCTACATCAGGACTTCCTAGTGTATTAAAGTTTTTTGAACAAAAGGGCGATCAGAATCATGAACGTGAGATGGCTAAAATTGAAATGCAAAGAAGTTTGGCAATGGCAGAAAAAGGTTTTGCTTCACAGGAAAGAATTGAAGAACTTAAAACCGAACAAGTCAGCATGGATACATACACTCAAGAAAGAGTGGCGTTATATAAAAACGACGAAGCGTCTGCAGAAGGGGCATCTACTTGGGTTATTAATCTTCGTGCTAGTGTTCGCCCCATTATCACCTATGTTTTTGTTATTATTCTTTTGGTGGTCGATTTTGTAGGGTTATACTGGGCTATTTCATCAGGACATAATTATGCAGAAGCTATGCACATTGTATTTAGTAACGAAGAAATGGCTATTCTAGCGTCTATTATTGGTTTTTGGTTTGGGTCTAGACATTGGGAAAAATAAGTGAATACATCAGAAAAGGGTATAACCCTCATAAAGTATTTTGAAGGAGTACATGCCACACCTTATATCTGCCCTGCCGGCTATTATACTATTGGCGTTGGTCATCTTATCAGTCGCGATGCTGAGCTACCTATTGAATGGGATAGGGTTTTATCACCTGGGGAAATAGATGATTTACTTAGAAAAGACCTACGACGCTTCGAGTTGGGAGTACTTCGTATGTTGGGTACTGTGCAACCAACACAGTCTGAGTTTGATGCTCTTGTTAGCTTTAGCTTTAATCTTGGCTTGGGATGCTTTCAAAGGAGTACAGTTCGTTCGGCTTTTGTGCGTGGTGATAAAAAGAGAGCTGGTGAAGTTCTTTTGAAGTATTGCTATGCCGGAGGACGGAGACTTAAAGGATTAATTAGAAGACGTTTAGCAGAACACGCGCTATTCATGACACAAGGATAAAGTATGCCACTTAGTAAATTAAAATTTAGACCTGGCATAAACCGAGATAAAACTGATCTTGCTCAAATGGGTGGTTGGTATGATGGAAACATGATACGGTTTAGAGAAGGTTTTCCTGAAAAAATAGGAGGCTGGGAAGCAGCTACTTTTACTCCCTATGTAGGAGAAGCGGTCAAACTATTTGTTTATGCTATAGATACAGGTGCAGCCATTGCAGGTCTAGCGACGACTAAAAAAATCTACATTCGTGCCGGTACAACTCTTTATGATATAACTCCTATACGAGCTACATTTACTACTTCAACTACTCCCTCCACAGACAACTGTTTTACTACTAACACCACTGCAGGCACTGAAGGCCAAGTCTTAGTAACACTTACTGGACACGGTGCTACTACAGGTGATTATGTTACTTTTAGTGGTGCAGTCGCAGTCGGTGGTATTACAGCCCCAGAACTTAATTTAAACTTCGAAGTAACCGTTATTGATAGTAACTCTTTTACTATTGAAACAGCGGGTACAGCGACTTCAGTAGCTACAGGGGGTGGTACAGGAATTACGGCAGCGTTTGAAATTAACATTGGAGCAGACACTTCAATAGCAGGCTATGGTTGGGGTGCAGGTACATGGAGTCGAGGAACTTGGGGTTCAGGAGCTACACTTCCAGCTATCGTCGATGTACGATTAGTGTTTATGGACAACTTTAATAATGACTTAATCTTTAATCTAAATAATAAAGGCGCTATTTATTACTGGACTTATAATGCAAGTTTTAATAATAGAGCGGTATTACTAAGTTCTTTAGCGGGTTCAATTGCGGTACCCGCTGAAAATGAAAAAATACTTTTTGCGCCTAGTGGTCATTTACTATCTTTAGGGGCTAGTGAATACAGTGAGACATCTACTGCAGGTATTACTATTTCAAGTATTACAAGTAGTGGAACAACAGCTACGGTGACTACAGCCTCTGCTCATGGAATAGCTACTAATGACTGGGTCTACCTTTCTGGTCAAACGACAACGGCTTACTCAGGTACCTATCAAATTACAGTAACAAGCACAACGACTTTTACGTACACATTATTAGCATCTACTACGTCCCCTGCCTCTGTTGCAGGAAGTTATCAATCTGTCTCTTATACTGCAGGTACATTTGATCCAATGATAATTAGGTTTGCTGATGTTAATGCAGACATAGGGCCTAAACCAGAAGTATGGAAACCTGAACTTGCTAATAGCGCAGGGTTCTTATATGTTAAAGAAGGTTCTAAAATTGTTACCGGTGCTAATGTAAGACAAGAAACTCTTATATGGACAGACACATCACTTAGTACACTACAATTTTTAGGTACAGCTGAAGTATTTGGGCTACAACTTTTATCTAACGATACTAACATTATGGGCCCTAATGCATGGGCAAGTGTTAATAACAATATGTATTGGATGGGAACGGATAACTTCTTTGTATATGATGGTCGTGTTAATGTTCTTAAGTGTCCTTTACTACGATATATATTTGAAGATATTAATAGAGAACAAGCTCAACTTATTCACAGCGGTACCAATAAAGAGTTTAATGAGGTCGTATGGTTCTATTGTTCTGGCGGAGCAACACCTTCGCTTACAATTGATCGTTATGTAATCTACAACTACCGTGATGATATTTGGTATTATGGGCAACTTAACAGAACAACTTGGGTAGATGCAGGAGTTAACGAATATGCACTAGCTACTTCTGGTGGATACTTATACTCACATGAGAAAGGTACTAATAATGGACAGCCTTTAGGTGCAGCCCCTTTGGCTATCAACTCATACATTGAGTCAGCCTTTATGGATATAGCTGATGGTGAGTTTTATATGTTGACTAAGAAAGTTATACCTGATGTAGATTTTACTGCATCACAAACAGTCAATCCTGTGACAGGAGCCACACTAACCCCTGCAGTCGATATGGCAGTTGCAGTCACTAAGTTTCCAGGAGCCGCAACACAGACTACTGATGTAGCGGGGGCAACATTAACTCGAGGTGTTACTACAACAGCAGCAACAATAGATCAGTATACGAATCAAGTATTCATCAGAGCACGAGGACGACAAATGAACTTTAAAATATCATCAGATACTCTAGGCACACAATGGCAACTCGGTGATACAAGAGTCGATGCTAAACCAGATGGACTAAGGGGATAACATGGCACACGTCGTACAACCTAAAGCACCTAACTTGGCTCTTCCTAAAATAGAATATAGTGAAGATCAACAGAACCAACTACAGAATCAGCTAAGGTTATACTTTGCGCAACTAGATAAAGCACACTTAGATGAGATTAAAAACTTACACACTAACAATGTAATGCATTGGATGGGGATATAATGTCAGGAGAATTTCAAGATTTAACAGGTAAAAAATTAGGACAAGCAGCTTTAACCACTACTACAGTAATATTATATGAAACCCCTGCTAACACACGTACTTATATAAAAGATATTATGGTAGCTAATCATAGTGGACCTTCAGGCACAACAGGGACAGTATCAGTATATATAGTTCCAGCCGGCGGTGCCGCGTCAAATGATAATGAGCTTATAGGAACTGTTAACGTACTTAAACAAGAATATTTACATTGGTCAGGATTACAGATAACTAACCCTGGAGATACGATACAAGCAGTATCCGATGGAACTGAGTTAACGATCACTATATCAGGAGCTGAAGCCGTATAAAACGGTTTATACATAGCATATTACATGGTATTATACAACTTAAATAAATAGGAATTTAAATGGTAGACTATCAAAACACGGCTCAAGGATTAGCTACTTTAGGTAGAGGAGGAGACTCTACTTTAGTACATATGAATCCATCAGAAGTGGCTGGACTTCAAAACTTAGCTGTTCGCAACGGTACTTCGCTTACTACAAATCCTAATACTGGAATGCCAGAAGCCTTTAATTTACGCGGTTTAATTCCTATGGCTGTAGGCGCAGGTTTAACTGCTGCGACAGGTGGTGCAGCTGCTGGTGGTATTAGTCCATTAATGGCTGGACTTATGGTAGGTGGAGCAACTGCTTTAATGCAAGGTGATATTATGGCTGGACTAGGTGCTGGACTAGGTGCTTACGGTGGTGGTAGCTTAGCTGAAGGTTTTAGCGCGGCTGCTGAAGCAGTGCCTGCTGGAACAACAACAGGTGAAGTTGTTCAAGACCAAATACAACAAAATATTTCTAATATGAACCCAACTATTCCGGGACCACAAGGTCCAAATATGACGAGTTTTTCAGGTGGAGCAGGTGGTGGTACTATGGGAATACCTAATGCAGGGAACGCTGTCTCTGGAAATTATCCTACAGCGTTTCAAAATACTACAAATCCTAATTCTAATATTTTAGGTCAAGGTAATATTCCTCAAGCAAACTTAAATACGTCTAACGCAAGTGGGTATCAATATACACCAAATGAAATAGCGGGTAGAGCTGGCACTGCAAATAATCCAATATATAATGATGCTACAGGTATTATAAGTAAAGTAGGGACATCTCCAACAATTACTAACGCGGCAAATTCAACTATGCCATCTTATATGAATCAAACAGGTGCTCAACAAGCTGCAAATAATGCTGGAATTACAGACGCCCTAAGTATAAGAGATATTAATGCTGTTAGTGCTAATAATTCAGGTCTTGGTTCTATTAGTGTTGATTCTGTTAGTGATAATCTTAGTCGAACAGGAGAGGGATTTAAAAACGTATTTACTGATTACTCTGCTACTAGAGATGCTATGGGTCTAACTGATGGAGAAATGGCAATGAAGTTTGGTATGCCCATGGCTGCAGGATTAGCAGGAGGGTTAGAAGAATCAGACTTTCAAGAAAAAGGCGTAGACATGACTGAGTTTGAAGATAATAGATTTAGAGGTCCTGAAGGGCAACTTAATCTATCAGGTCAGACTGGATTAAATTTAAATAATCCTTATGGATACGCAAAAGGTGGTGCTGTAGAACAAGGAATGGAAGCAGCTATAGCTAGAAATAGTGGTGGATCATACACACCACCTGCATCTGTATCTACTCCTATATCTACCCCTGTAGCTTCCTCTAATATAAATGTAGGAGGCTTTAGTAGTGCTCCCTCTAATTTAACTGGGGGTTTAGGTGCTTTGAATGTAGGGACAGGAACTGTAGGACAATCGCCTAATGCTGTAGCAGAAGCAGCTAGACTTAAAGCAATTGAAGATGCTAAACCTAAATATACAACGCCTAGTTCAGGAGTAAATGTAGGTGGAGCTGGAGGACAAGGGTCTTTTAGTGTGCCTTCAGAATTAGTAATGGGGCAAGGCTATATGCCAACTGGCGCTATTATGGCAGGACCTGCAGCTAATTATTATAGAGATATTGCAGGAAATTATATTAGAAGAGCGGAAGGTGGGCCAATCCCCGCAGCATATGCAGAAGGCGGTGCTGTAGAACAAGGAATGGAAGCAGCTATAGCTAGAAATATAGGAAGAACCTATACACCGCCTGCCTCTGTATCTGCCCCTGTATCTGCCCCTGTATATGCCCCTGTATCTGCCCCTGTAGCTCCCTCTAATATAAATGTAGGAGGCTTTACTAGTGCTCCCTCTAATTTAACAGGAGGCGTAGGTGCTTTGAATGTAGGGACAGGAACTATAGGAAAGTCACCTGATAAAGCTCTTAGAGATACTCATTTTAAAATGCTACGTGGATATGAAGTTCCTATTGATTACACCCCTGGATCACCAGGCGGACAAGGTAATATTTATTCAGGGTATACCCAACCTACACAGGCAAGTCACACATATAATAAGAGTACAAATAAGTGGGAAAAATCAAAACCTGTACATCAGCCATTTAGAATTGGTGGAAACAACGGTATGGGCATCCAATATATGGTTCAACAAGCTTTTTCAGGATATGGTGGACCTGATGTTGGAGTTGCACAGTTTGCAGAAGGTGGATACTTAGGTGGTGGAGATATAAACGTTCAAGGTGATGGTATGAGTGATGATATACCTGCAAACATTGATAACGAACAACCAGCGGCTTTATCAGAAGGTGAGTTTGTAATACCAGCTGATGTAGTTAGTCACATAGGTAATGGCTCTTCTGAAGCAGGGGCAAAAGAATTTTACGGTATGATGGATAGAGTTAGAATGGCTAGGACTGGTAGGAAAAAACAATCACCAGAAATAGATCCAGAAAGGTTTATGCCAGCTTGATGAAAACAACTCTTGTTCCTAGAGAACATGTAAAAGAAGTTTGGAGTAGCATAGAAAAATTTGCAGAAGGGTGTGCTAAATACACTTATGGTAGGTACACTGCAAATGATATACTAGATGAACTACTCACTAAAGACCAACAGTTATGGACTGCGTTTGATGAAGATGGCATTCATGCTTTTTGGGTAACAGAAGTTATAGAATATCCTCAAACTAAAGTGCTAGTAATGCATTTTACAGGGGGTAACAGAATAGAAGAATGGCAAACAATAGGTTTAAAACAGCTACAAAGTTTTGCAAGAGATACAGGTTGTACTAAAATAGAGTCTTACGGTAGACCTGGGTGGGAAAAAGTTTGGAAACATGAAGGCTATAAAAAACGGTTTGTATTTTACGAATTACCAGTGGAGTAATAAAAATGTTATTAAAGTTAATACCTAAAAAAATTAAAGTATGGCTACTTAAGCATCTATATAAAGATATAGCTGCTGAAGGTCGTATGGGTGATACTCAACTTGCTCATATTAATGACTATGAAGCTGGCTTACTTAAATCAGTAGGGGGTACTGGAACTATAAACCCAGCGACAGGTTTAGTTGAATATGGTGGAGGCAAGGGTGGTGGTGGTAGCTCAGCTCCAGCTTCAACAACAAATGAAACTACTTCATACTCTACTAACTTACCTGAATATGCTCAGCCATTCTTTGAAGAGCAGATGAAGCAAGGAGCAAGATTAACTTATAACACTGACTCAAGAGGTAATGTTACAGGTGTTAAAGGCGCTCCTGTATATCAAGGGCCTAGAGTTGCTGGATTTTTACCAGACCAAACAGCAGCCCAAGCAAATACAAGGAATTTAAGAGACCCTATTCAAATAGCACAAGGAACGTATGCATTAAACAGAGGTTTAACAGGGGCTAATACGGCAATGGGTGGACTCGGTCTAGCAAGAGCTTACACTCCTGGAACAATTACAAGTGAGGATGTAACAAATGAGAATATAGAAGAAGTTTTCAGAGGTAGAGAGTTAGGAGGACCTTCAGATATATCGGCTACTCAAGTAAATGAAACTGTAACTACTGATAGATTTACCGACCCAGGTATAGCAGCAAATTACATGAACCCTTATCAGCAACAAGTGGTTGATGTAGAATCTGCTGAAGCTAGAAGACAAGCTGACATTGCCAAAGCATCAAGAGGTTTAGGATCTATAAGCCGAGGTACTTTTGGTGGTGGTAGACAAGCTTTAATGGAGTCTGAAGCAGACAGAGCATTAGCAACTCAGTTAGGTGCTATACAAGCTAGAGGAAGTCAACAAGCTTATCAACAAGGACAACAAGCATTTACTCAAGACCAAGCTCGTGGCTTACAAATGCAACAAGCAAACCAAGCAGCAGACTTACAAGCTCAGCAATTGAGGCAAGCAGGCCAAAAAGCAAACCAAGCAACTAGAATGCAAACAGATCTGGCAAATCAAGCCGCTGACTTACAAGCTCAACAGTTAAGACAGCAAAGTCAAAAAGCAAACCAAGCAGCTGACCTACAGGCACAACAGTTAAATCAAGCAGCTAATTTACAAATGCAGGGGATGCAACAAGCAGGCGATCAGTTTGGCGCAGATTTAAATAAACAATTAGGTTTAGGTGGTCTACAAGCTCAAAGTACACTAGGTGGTCAACTAGGACAACTAGGTGCGCTCGATCAACAAACAGACCTACAAAGAATTCAGGCTCTAGCAGCTTCTGGTGCAGAACAACAAGCAATGGACCAAGAGTATTTAAATGCAGCTCAACAAAGATACTTAGAGGATGCAAACGCTCAAAGGGCTATGTTAGAGTATCAATCAAATATACTACGTGGTACTGCAGGTGCGTTAGGTTCAACTCAAACACAGTATGCAGCAGCTCCAAGCATGGCATCTCAAATTGGTGGGTTAGGTCTAGCAGGGCTAGGACTTTATAATACTATGATGGGAAAGGGGTAACTAATGAATATTATTCAAATGCAGGATAGACTAAAAGACCTCTCAGATAATCAACTACGTACTTACGTAGAGAACCCTCGTAATATGCAAGGGAGTGGTGTTGGACAAGGTGGGACTAGTGGTGGATATGTGCCTACATATTTAGTGTTAGGAGAAATGAAACGTAGAAAAGATAGCCGTAGTAAATATGAAGGTGAAAAAGCTCAACAAAAAACAACTGTTGCTGATGACTTAATAACAGAGCAAGGCATAGGTGGTAATCAAATGACAAGAAACCCAATGTCTCAACCTACTGCAGGGGTGGGTACACCTCAACCTCAAGAACCAGTAAATCCAGCAATGCTTTCAAAAAAAGGCATAGGTCAATTAGATCCTGGTGCTGTAAAACAAATGAATGACGGTGGCATTGTAGGGTATGCAGCGGGTGATTTAGTACGAAAAACACAGGCAGAAAATGCACAGCTTAATTATGGAATGTCGCCATATAGTAGTAGTTTTGCAGATCCTTTTAGACAGCCTGATTTAGAACTACTGCGTGAGAAAAAATCACTTATTAATGATTTAGAAGGACAAATAGCAGGGGTAGAAGCTCAACCTAATACTTTAGATAAATTTGATACTCTTAAAGAACTGTCTCGTCAATTAAAAGTTGCAGAAACAACACCTATAAAAGGCGGAGGTTATGAACAAGGTGATGAAACTTTGTTTACATCTACATTAATTGAAGATGTAGTAGAGCCTGATGGAAGTTCAGAAGTTCTTAAAGAGCAAATTGAGGATGTATCTAAAGTTGAACCTATACCTAATAAACCACAAGAAAATAGTAATGAGGGTATGGCTGGGTATATAGGAGAGGGTGATTTAGCTGCTGATATGTTAAATAAAAATGCATACGATTCAGTTTATGGTAAAGATGAAGCTATAGAACAATTAAGTCAAGAAGACTTTATGAAAGAATTAACAGGCAAAGATTCTGCATTTGCTAAACAACAAAAAACAACTAAAGAATTTAAAGAAGATTTACTCAAACGAGCAGATGATAAAATTATGTCAACAGATGAAATACTAATGAACGTAGGCTTTAACATGATGGCTGATAAAGGTGGAGAAACTAATGCTCTTAGATCGCTTATTGGTTCTGGAGGTCGAGCTGCAATAGACACTGTCAAGAAAGTAAAAGCAGGTGAGAAAGAAAGTGATGCTCTTAAAGATAAAGCTAATCAATTAGAGATGAATATGAATGCTGCTGAAACAGAACTAGCAACAAAAGCTCTTCAGTTTGGTGTAAATTCTAAACAGTTTGCGGAAAAAGCAAGACAGTTTGGTCTTTCATACCGACAAGCTCTACAAATTGCAAATGCCAAGATAGCATCTAATGAAAAAGTAGCTAGGATTGGAGCAGCAGCTAAAGTTAAATCAGCGGGAATTACAGCTGAAAATGATAGAAAAACTGCAGCTGATGCTGCAGTAAATAAATGGTCAACAAATTCAGGCAATTTAAGTAAAGTAAGTAATTCACTGTCATTTGTTAATACGCCAAAAGAAAAATTAATGAAAGATGGAAAATTAAATAAAAATGCGAAGACAATGTATGATAGTGGTATAGCGTATATTAATGCAGTAGAAACAATTTATTCTCAAGCTGGTTTAACTCCTAACAACAACCCTCTTTATGTACAACTAAAAGAAAAATTTAAAGAATTAGAAGGTGGTGGTAGTGAAGGGGTGGTAGAAGTAACTAGTAAAGAACAAGTTGATAATTTATCTCCAGGCACTAGATATAAAACGCCTAGTGGTATAATAAATACTAGACAATAACAAAGGATTCTTATGGCTGTAGATGACTTTGGTTTTCCTATAATTACTGAAAAAGCTACTGAAGAAAAAACTCAATCAGTTGATGACTTTGGTTTTCCTATAATTACTAAAGAAGCTACTGAAGAAGAATACGATACTTCTTTTGCTAGAAAATACCTTGCAGACCCTGCTTTAAGTATAGCTAAAGGTGTTACTCAACTTCCCGATGTAGTATCAGGCTTAGCAGATACATTTGTTTTATCTCCGATAAATGCTGCAACAAAAGCTTTAGGTGCCCCTTCAGAAATTCAAGACTTATCTGTAGGTAAATTATTTGAGAATATTGAAGAACAATTACCTGATGCCCTACAAGATGTAGGTGAAACTCTAGAACAAGCAAAATCCCCTGAACTAAGAGCTAAAAAAGAAGCTCAACGAAAAGAAATAGATGCAGCTAAAGGGTTTAGTGATACAGCTAAAACTACTATTGGCACCATGTTAGAAAATCCCTCCTTACTATTTGATACTTTATTTGAATCTTTGCCTAGCACAGTTACAGGGGGTGTAGTAGGTAAAACATTATTAAAAGCAGATAAACTTAGAAAAGCTGGATTAGGTACTGTAGGCGCTGGTGCAGCTGGTGAAGGATTAGTTTCTGGTGGTTCAACTGCTGAAAGTATTAGACAGCAAACTGAAGATGGCATATTGTCTGGTAAACAAGCAGCGATTGCTGGTACAAGTGGTTTGCTTACCTCTATATTTGGTCAATTTGGTGGTAGATTAAGTAAAAAATTTGATGCTTTAGATATAGATACTTATCTTGCAGGCGGAGTTCCTTCGCAAAAAGCTCAAAGTAAAATTATAAAAGGTTTTAAGTCAGCTATTATAGAAGGTACTGCTGAGGAATTACCTCAGTCAATGCAAGAACAAATGGCTCAAAACATTGCTCTAGGTAAAGACCCTATGGAAGGAGTAGCAGAAGCAGGTGCATCTGGGTTCTTGTTAGGAATGACAATGGGTGGTGGCGCTAGTCTTCTTCTAGAAAATAGTAATATAGATCAAACTACTCCTCCACAAGACGACCCAAAAAACAAGCCAGACTATACTGAAGACGAGTCTATGAATGAGGGGGTTGAATTTGAAACAGCTCCAGAACCTGACCCTCAAACAACTGACATGTTTGAAGACGACGAAAACGTTCAAGCTATAGATAAAGACCTTATGTCTTTAGTTAACACAGTATCAAAACAATCTTTTAAAACACGAGAGAAAGCAGAAGCAAGATATAAAAAATTATTAGAAAATGAAGATTTTGCAAAAGTTGCTGGTCAATTTAAAATTGTTGAAAGAATTAATAGTAAAGGTGAAACAGAATTTAGAATTTTACAAGACGACCTAGGAGGAGGTGGTAGTGGTGATGAAGAAGTATTAACACTTGAACAGGAGAAAGCTGCATATGAACAATCTCAAAAATTCACCGGACCTAGACCTGAGGGATTTGACAGTGCAGGAAATAGAGTTGGGGATGTGGTTTCTGGAGCACTCGACTTTACAGACACCAATACCCAAACAGCTGAAGAAGTTAAAAGAAAATCAGTGGGTAGGACTTCAAGTACTCCTAGAAGACCTGATGCAAGAAAAAGCGATGTCAAAAATACATTAGACTTTATTAAAAACACAGATTCTAAAAGTTCTTTAAGAAATCCTGCAATAAAAAAAGTTCTTACAGACAATCCTAAAATATTAGAGACTGCTACTTTTGAAGAAACCGCAGAAACTACAGATACCTCTCAAATGGCCGAGGGTTTAAAGCCCTTACAGCAAGAAAGAAAAGTATTAGATGTAGCTATAAGAGAAGTTGTAGCTGAAGAATATTCTACAAGTTCAAGGACAAAACGTAGTAAGTTATTAAAAAAATATAGACAACCTAAAGAAGCAAAATTAGAAAAAGAATACCAAAGAATTAACAAACAATACAAAAAAGATAATAATACTAAAGAAAACATAAGTCCTGCTGAAGCAGCAAGAATAGCTAATAATAAACAACTAAAAGAAAGAAAAGTAACTGAAAAAGAAAAGGTTACTTATTTCACAGATAATAGACCTCAAGAATTTATTGAAGATAAAACTATTATAGAAGATATAAACCGTAAATCTTTTGGATTACCTAAATTTAGAAATTTTAAAACAGCTTTAAAAAAAGAAGGCTTATTAGACCAATACAATAAAGAAGTTGACAACATAATTGCTAACCCTCCAGGTACACAAGGAAATCTTCCAACTGAACCTGGTCAAGCAGTAGAAAAAAAATATAGATTTGAAACTGCAGAAGAAAGAGATGAGTTTGTACAAACTGCAAAAGAAAATGTAGGTAAGGAAAATAAAAAACCTGTATTAGATAATGAAGGTAAACCAAACACAGATTTTGAAGTGCTTGAAAGTCAAGATATAATTGCTACAGATTTACCGGGTGCTGAACGATTTAAATATACAGCTAGACTCATACCTAAACCACCTATATCTGAACAAGAACGCCAACAAGAAGAACGTAAAAGAAATATTGAAAATTATATTCAAATAGACCCTACTACCTATAAAGGTCAATCAGCTAGGTCTGATGGGCAAGACTTAGCTCAACAAGAATTAAATACACAAATGGGTGAAATACAAAAAGTATTAGAAGAAACTATAGGTAAAGATGGCGCTTCTATACAAGAAGTATTAGATGTTTTAAGTAATTATCAAGGCATGCAAGCAACATTTGAATCACAAAAAATAGCTCAACTTTTTACTGACTTAATAAATAGGGTAAGTAGCAACAAGGTAACTGCTGCAATTTTTGATGGTATTAAAATAAAACTAGATAGTAAAATTAAAAACAGGGGACAATATAATCCTAAAACTCAGACTATAAGTATAAATTTAAAGTTAATAAACCAAAACCAAATTCAAGAAGCAGGACCAGTAGTAATTCATGAAATAGTACATGCAATGTTAGATAGAGTTCTTCTAAAAGGTAACTTTAATAAATTAAATACTTCTATGCAAGAAGCAGTAACTGAAATTAATAGACAGTATAAGCTATTTGAAACTTTAAAAAAGAAACAACCTAACTCTGTATTTAAAAGAGCTAGTAGTTTAAAAGAGTTTGTAGCTATGATGTTTGAAAGTTCAGAATTAGCTAAAGCAATTGCTGAAGCTGCTGCTAAAGAACAAATAGATCTTGACACATTAAATCGTGATGTAAGAATTAAAGAAGGAAAGGAAAGCCAAACAGAAGAAGAGTTTGAGAATTATATAAATAGTATAACAGGTACAAGAGCTCTTGCTATACGAGGTGAAGAAAGTATAGCTACAACTATAAAAAAATATTTAGTAAGAACCTTTACAAATTTTATGGAAGCTTTAGGATTAAGAACTGGAGCTAACAGAACGGTTCAAGATGTTATACAAAGCTCACTAGAAATAATACTAAATGAAGATTATGGCAAAATTTATGGGGGTTTGAAACCTGGCTCTATATCCAACTTTGGGAATAAAGATACTAAAGATGCTAATCAATTAGCAGAAAAAGAAATTGAAAATGAGTTAGATAATGAACCTAAAGAAAAAGGATTTTATAAAAATAGAACGTGGAACGAACGATTTTCAGAAATAATTCAAAAATTCCAAGATGTAAACATAAAAATTAAAAAGGCTATGCAAAAACTTGACGAGGGTGGCATACTTCCGCAAGACGAAAATATAGATACTCAACAAACTCTTATTAATGGTAAAGCTTCTGCAATATTTAAAGAGATGATTGAAGGATTTATAAATAACATGTATCTGTCTTATGAAAACTTTAAATCTGTTATGGGTTTAAAAGAAAGAGCTACTCAAAAAATGGTGGATATGTACTATGAAGCAATGGGTGAGTATGACAGAGCTAGATGGTTATTTGTAATTAATATGCCTGTGCGAACTGATAACACAATTAATATACCTAAATGGAAAGATTTAAATGGTGTTATAAAACCTTGGACAGGGTCTTCTTCAGAACTTAGAAAAGCTATATTAGATAGACTATCAGCAGCTACAGAACAACAATCTATAGACCAAAGTGCCACTGATGAAATAGCAAAATTAAGAGAGTTTCTTGATAAACTTATAACTTCAGAACAAAAATTAGCTCTTAGTAAATTTAAAAAAGGCACTCCATATATAGTAGGTGTTGCAGGAGAAGGTAAAATAGGTGGTCGAGCTACAAAAGATGCTTTCGATCCTATGTCTATACAATATTCTTCTGGTACATTAGGAGTAAATAATAAAGATACAAAGAAAAATATACCTTCACAAGTTGCAGCTCGAAATATTTTAACAAAATTAGGGTTGAACTATGATGCTACTTTAAGCCCTATGACTGAACAACAACTACAAGAAAACAAAAATGTAGTATTAGATAAAGCAAAACGTGATGCTTTTTTACAGTTAGCTGAAAGAATACGAGCTGCAAATAATGGTATTAAAGAAGTAAATAAAGGAAATGGTTTTGTACCTCCTCAAGCAAGTAATATTATTGACTTTATGGGATTTAAATATTACAAATCTCTTAAAAGAAAAAATCCAAAAGATAAAAACTTTCACAAAGTACAAGACTCAAATTTCTTAGAAAAAGATTTACCTTCAAGAGATACAAACCCAGGAGTTGAGGATAGATTTTCAGGCGGACAACAATCATCAGTTAATAATGTTATAGCTCAAACATCTGCAGACGGTTCGATAGCAGCTATGAGACACGGAATAAGATTTTATACTGATGCAATATCTAAATTATCTCAAGCTACAATAAATATTGAAGTTGATGATAAAAAAACAATTAGAAAAAAAACAGTTGCACAACCTAAAGTTGATTTTTTAAAGTTTGATAAAACTTTTACATTTGATGAAAGATATAAAATAGCTCAGGATAAAAAATTACAATCTGAACTCAAAGCTGGAAATATTGTTTTAAACTTTAAACTTGATGGTACAGTAGATGTTATAAAAATTACTAGTCCCGATATGGTAACAGCAATTAAAGGAGTGCAAAATAATATAGGTAAAGCTATGACTATGCTAGCAAGAGCAACCGCTATGTTTGGTCAAGTTCACACTAGGTTTAGCATACCTTTTGCTTTAACTAACTTTCAACGAGACTTCTTTACTAACATACCTTTATTAATTATAAAAAATCCCTCTGCAGTTATACCTTATATATCTGAAATTTTAGGTCAAGTATTTAAAGGAAATTTTATTACCACATGGAAATATGTAAGAGCTATGAACCGAGGTGATATAGCTCTTGTAAGAAAAGGACTTAAAACACCAGAAGGAAAATATGAAAATACTCTTGCAAGATATTTACTATCTGGAGGTATGATTTCATACTTAAGAGGAGTGTCTAGTGCAAGCGATGCTGAATTTTTAACTAGAGACGTAATGTCAAAACAAGGAGTATTAAATACAACATTTCTTACTAGAATATTTGATGCTTGGATTAATACTTTTGAGTTAGCAGTAAGAGGTTCTGCAAATCAAGCGTTAAGACCTGTAGTATTAAAAAAATATTTAAATCAAGCTGGAAATCCTGCGCCAGGGACCAAAGAATATAATAATATAAAAGAAGGTTTAGATGATACTGTGTCGGCTATGGTTAAAAATTTAGCTAACTTTGAGCAAGCAGGTACATCTAGTGCATTTTACGGCGCTTTCTATATGTTCTTCAAACCTTCTATGACTAGTGCAGTTGTTAATGTAAGAGCTATAGCACCTGCATACACCTCAGAAAAAGCCTATCTTAATTCACTTGACCCTAAACTTTTATTAAACCCTGAATATAAACAAAAAGCACTAAAAACATTTAAGGGAGAAAGTTTAAGAGCTTGGGCGGTTATACTTGGAGGAGGAGGATTAGGATATGCGTTATGGACAGTGCTTGCAAGTTTAGGAGATGAAGAAGAACAGAAAAAATTTAAACAAGATAGTATGGATAGATGGACTAGAAATATTAGAATACCTCTTAATTGGTTACCTGAAACAGCTCAAGATACATTAGGTATTAAAAAAGATACCGGAGATACTATGTTACAACTACATTGGGGCTTTGGTAACATGGGTTGGCCTGCTATGGGAGTGCAGTTAGCATCTTTTGTTGATAGTAAATACGGCGGTCCAAACAATCCTAGAGTTCCTACTGACTTTGATATTTATGACTTGTTTAGTAATATGAACAATATAGCTATGGATAACTTTTTACCTCTCCCTGTATCCAGGTCTAAACTGACAGATGATCCCGTGTTTTATTTCCTAGATTCTATAGCACCGAGTATAGTTCGACCTTTCATAGAATACACAGCAAATACAAATACTTTTGGCTATCAAATAACTAGACAAAGAGCTACTACTGTTGGAGGAGCCTATGGGGGTTCAATGAATACAGATGAGCTATATAGATTTATAGCAGAGTTTGTAAATCAAAATTCAAGGTTTAATGAAGAAGGTTCATGGAATGTAGACCCCGCCTTACTTGCATTTGGAGCTAATGCATATATAGATGGGTTTGCTAGAATAGTGACTACCCTTGCAGGTTCAGGAGAAATAACTGATTTAGAATCTGCTAAAAATAAAACTTTGTTATTTAAACAATTTTTTACTAAACGAGTTCCTATTGAAAGAGATAGGTATTCAACTGAATCTAAAAAATTAAAAAACATTAGTGCTACTTATGAAGATTTTAAAAGAGATAGTCGATATGTAGATAGTAAAGGAAGAACTCTTTCAGATTTTGAATATGAGAACGCAGCTAATTTACAAAGTATTAATGATTTAAAAGTAACAGAAGCTGAACTAAAAAGGTTATATAAAATACAAAAGTCTTACAAACTAGGATTTAGAGATGACGGAACTAGAATGTCTGAAGAAGAAAGACTAGAAGAAATAGAAAACATCAAAATACAAATTATGGCAGTGATGAGACAATTTACTAACCAAGTAGAAATAAATAATATGGAATAGTTAAGAAAGTCTCCAAGCTCTTACACCTAAGCATTTATTCTTAACAGTTATAAACACCTTAACTTTTACATTAGCCCGTTTAGCCCCTGACTCTATTGCATGCAAAACAGGGGAGGGTTTAGTAGTAGGAATAAAAAAACTTTCACCCCTACTCATATTCTCAAAAGGGAACACCCATTCTAATTCATCATGTAGATTCAGAGTTCTGTTCCTTTAATAAGTCATCTAAAAACTTAGTAGTATCTATTTCTATTGCAGTCACAGGACTAAACCCTGTAGCAGGTTTCCACCCTGTACCCATCCTTAATTTTTTATCTTTTATTGTGTATCCTTTCTCTTTCATTTGAAATACAAACTCATTTGTACTAACACCGTTCTCTGTAAGATATGTTCTAAAGTGTTTCTTCTCTATATAGATTAGTGCTTTGTCTAAATCAGCTCTTACTACTAGATTACTTCTAGGTTCCATAGTTACTTGATTATTTTCTAGTGCAAGTATGCCTGTCTGGTGTGCATTGATATATTCACCTAATACACTTTCGTAGTCTACGCTATTAATTCTAATGACATTATCTCTAATGTTAATCATCTCGCCTACTACACGTTTATATATTCTGTCTAGTTCTAAATCAACTATCTTTGCTTTTAGGGCTATCTCACCTGCCGTGAAAGTAGCTACAATTAAACTCTCATAAAACCTATAGACTGTATCGTCTCCAAAGTCTTCTTTGAATTTTTTAGTCCACTTGTCTGTTAAAGAGATCAGCTCTGTTTCACTATATTTAAAAAGGTTCTGTATGAAGTCTGGACCTGCCCATCCATAATTAGTACGAAAAGTATTAAAGATTTCTATACCACTACTAGGGTTGTCTATAAACAACTGAGGTTTACGCATACTAAACTCAATTAATCTAGCTACTTCACCGTTAGGGTCTTTCTTTATAGTGCTCAACTTATCATAAAGAGAATGATTAGAAGTAAAAATAGCTATCAATGAAGCTGACATCTCATGCTCTCGTTCAGCATTGACTGATGCCTGCATACGAATTTTAGATTTACCTTGAGATATTTTATGAATTAGTTGGGATAGAATTCTTCCATGTGTGTTACCTACTTCATCTAACCCAAATGGTAAATTATGTAGGGCTAAGTATCTACCTGTCATTCCATTTTCAGTTGCTTCTAACACAGATAAATCTTTAGGGTTACCCCATAGAGATAAACTGCCATACAATGCACCTGTTTTAGCAGCTCCTGAATCTCCTGTTAAAGATATAGTAACTCCGCTTGTAGGGGTACGGTTCATAAGCACAGAACCTAGACCTGCTAATAAAGTAAAAGCGTGTAGTTCTAAACTAGGGGTGTTAAGTTTATTAACTGCCTCTTTCCAAGTTTCATATGAACCTACAGGCACTAAGTGTTTAGCTATACTTCTACACAAAGGAGACGTAGGGCTATTTAATACTTCACCTGTTTTAGTTATTTCTTGTGAACCAATAACAAAAGCTTCTTTGTCAGGAGTCCACCCCATTTGCATACGCATAATTTCAGCTCTGTCTTTTGCTATGAGGTATTGTCCCCATTCATATAAATAAGTCATTAAATATTTTCCTTGTTGGTTGTTAGGGTTATATATAATACCCACACTAGTAATAATTTCCCTAAACTTATCTAGTGCATATAGGTTTTTCATGGGTAGCATAAACTCTCTTTCAGGGTCATTAGGTAAGTGAACCTTCATTAATAAACATTCACCATCATGCACACTGTAGATTCTTTTGATAGGATACAAATCATAAGTAGAAACTAATATGGGGTCTTTAGCTTGAGCATTTCCATCTTCGTCATACACTACGGGGGGTTGAAAATATATACCTCCGTTCTTACCATATCTAAATGGACCTAAGTCTTTAGGCAGTCCTACCAGTCCTGTTTTAGTAGATGTAACCATTTCTCCTGTAGTAGGTGCAGGTTTGAATTCTTTTCCTAGAGCTAATGGGTTTGTTATCTTACCTTGATGTTCACACTTATCACAAACTCCTGTTACTAATTCATTAAAGATTTTACATGATTGAGGTTTGTCTTGTGTTTGATTAGCCTTTCTTTCAGTTACTTCTTTATTATAGTCTCTATGTCCTTCAGATAAATTATGTATTGCCGTGTTCCTATCATCACAGTGTTGAGCTATAGATAATCCTGCATACCATAAAGGTTCAGAAATATTATTAGGGTCAGTTATCATTTGTTTTATGTGACCACACCCTTTATCTTTTAAACTTTTTATAGCAATAGTCTTAAAATTAGACTGAAAATTGTCTAACTTTAAAATACTTTTCTGGTCTTCTGTTAGAGGTCCTTTAGCTTCTATTAGTATATTGTCAAGAGATGTTTTGACTTCTCCTAAATATGTTTTAAAGTCTTCTATATCATACGTAGGTATCTCCCGGCTTATAAGTTTAGTTTGAGTAGGGGGATTATCTTTCATGTTTAAAGTATTAGGACATCTCATAATTCTTGCAGGGTCAGCCATAACAGCTCTGTCTATTCGTAAACCTTTGTCTAAACAGTAGTCTCTGAGTTTTTCAGAATATGATACATATTGAGATTTAGCGATCTGTTCATTCAATATCCAGTAAGCATGAATTCCTCTACCTGAATCTAATTTTAGTGCGCGGGGAAAATGATTATCTTCTATAAATTTATCTAAAGCTTCTTCAGCTTCTTGTTTTGTAGAATAGTCTTTTTCTTCACCCACATCTAAATCAATGAATAATGACTTAAAATATAAAGCATTGTCTGCTTTTCTACTATAACCATCAAAACTTCCAAGAGCTATGTATATGTTTTGGTCTTCTTTACTTTTTAGTTCTTCTACCTTAGGTTCTATTTCTTCAACGGATTCAACAAAATAATGTTTAACCCTGTCTTTAATTGTAGCTACACAATAGACACCCTCTGTAGGTAAAACTTTTTTATAGAATTCGTTTATCATTTTGCCATCCAATCACTAGCGTATTGCCGTGCAGTAGCTAAATTTCGTGCAGGTAGCACATCATTATCTAAATCAAGTTGGACTATAGTTATAAATTCTAAAATTAATTTCTGATGTCCTTTCCTGATAGGTTTCCCTCGAAACCAGTTATGCACACTTTGTCTACTAACTTTAAATATATCTGTTAAATACACTGTAGGTAGATTAGACTTGACGCATAGTTGAGCTAGTTGTATGCCTAGTTTACTTTGGTCAGCATACTGTAAACCCAATAAAAATTTATCACTATATGGTCTTGCCATTTTAACTCCCTTGTTTATTTGTCCAACGATTAATAATATCTGTAACTTCTTCATCTCTTTTTAATTGTTGAGAGGAAGGTTCAGGAGGTGTTTCAAGAAACACATCAAATTGTACAGACGGCCTGTTAGTATCTACTTCATTCTGAGGTTTTACATTTAATGTAATAGCCCTAAGCGCGGTAGGTGTTTCTGATATTGATTGGAGTTTTTCTACCTCATGCTCTTTCAACGCAGCGACAGGTGAAAACAATAGTTTAGGTATTTCTACCTTATCATCAAACTCTAGTTTAGTAACCACTCTACCTGCACTTACGCTATTGTTTGCAAGCATTTGAATATAAGGTCTGAAAGACCATTTACCCTCTGCTTCTTTTTTAAAACAAGACATTGCAGGTAATACAAGTTGAATGACATCACCCTCTAAGTCATTAGCTAAAACTACTGCTATTCTCCATGATAGCTTACAAGCCATACCTATACCGTTTGCACCAGAACCTCGTATACTATTTTTACATTGTGAACACGATTGAGCTTGAGCAATAGGCACATCTTTATCTGCTACATTAGAATCAGAAGACCAACAAACAGGACTAGAAATAACTCCCTCTTGATATACTTTATCATAATAAGTACGAGAGGGGGTATGAGCCATCTTAACTATTACAACTTTTAAATGTTGACTAGGAGCAGTAGCAACTTCTTCACCGCCTAACATCTTTCTAAACTTTTTACCATTTAGTGATAGACGATGAAGAGGTTTAGTATCTTCCCCTGATACTGCTAAAGTATCCGCATCTAAAGGTTGTTGGCTATCTTTAAATATATCTTTGAATTCATCTGCCATGACTACCCTAGTCTTTGGTAGACCATTTATCAATAATACCTGATATATCATCAGACTTATCTATACTACTAGGTGCTTCTTTTCTAACAGTAGGTTCTTCTACTTTAGGTGCTTCAGTAGTTGCAACTACTTCTTCAAAAGTTTCAGGAGTTTCTTGTACAAATCCTCCGTCTTCTTCTTCAAAGCCAAATCTTCCTGCACCTTGAGAGCCTTCTACATACTGAATTACTTGAACTGCTCTAAGTCTAAGAGCCACACCTGCACCTACCATACTCGTAAAATAAGGTGCTACATAGCCATTCACTTTAATTTCAGAACCACCCCATATATTACTTTCTTTCATGAGTGTGCCTTTTGAATCAAAGATAGCAGGAGGATAAGCTGCTTTAGATTTGAACTTAAGAATAACATTACCTGTAGGGTTTCCGTCATCATCAAGTTCATCTGCATAAGGTGGGTTAGAAGTTTTCACTTCTTTGCCTTTTGCTTTTTTAGTTTCAGCTTGAACATTTTCTGCAAATATAGTATTGATTGTATCAATCATAGGTTGTGCTTCTTCTTTACCTAATATTACATTTACTTTGTACTCGCCCTCCTCTGAAAATTTAGTATCGGGTTTAGATAACCAAGGGTACTGTGCAATACCTTTGGGTGTAGTAATAGTGTTATCTGTTGTTGCCATAATATATTTCTCCTTTAAGTTATTTACTTGGTTTGCGAACTACGATTTGAAACTCCTTCATACTACTAATTCCTGGAGGAAGTCCCTCATCTGTTCGGTTGCTTAAAAACTCTTTGAAATTAGTCTGATGTAAGCGTTGTTGTAATAATTCGATTGCGTCGTTTTGCATGACGTACTGCTTAAAATTATCCCAATCACCACATACAAAATTCTCTTTCGTAGTTTTTATGATTGTTCCACTGTTAGTTTTTATACTATCAGCTTCTATCTCGTTACATGAGCTCAGCATTACTTGGTCCAACTGTGCAAGTTCCGCTTTTAATTCTGAATCTTTAGCGTTGAACTCTCTTGCATTAGCGTCACGTTTATTACGAATTGCAATATACGCTTTGACTAATTCTTCTAATTTAACTGCCATTTTCTATCTCCCCTCTATATGAATATAATTTTGTATTTAATTTAAGTCCCCAATCATCCAATGTATACTTAATGTCATTTAAAGTCTTTCTACCTAGGTTAGGTGCCCTCAATAACTCCCTTTCGCTCTTTTGAATTAAGCTACCAATAGTATAAATCTGTTCCGCTATAAGACAATTCGACGCTCTAACACCTATGTTTAAAAAATAAATGTCATAAGTTGCAAGTTTATGTCCGAACGGAGTTGTATCATTATTACCATCTTGTAACTCTTTTTTTAACCCCTTTATTTCTTTGCGTTTTTGTTTCCAAATTCTTTGAGCTCGCTGTCGTCGCTCAACTGCTTGTATGATGCAATGAACTCTTGAGCCAGACAAATTATATTTAGCTCCTAGTTTTTTATGTGTAATTTCTCCCCTATCATATTCTTCTTTAATCTGCTCATCTCTTTTTGCCACCAATAATTTTTTCTTTTCGCGCGCATCAAAAGTTGCTTTTCTTTTTACCCACTGTGCTTGTCTTATTTTCTCAGTTATTGCTTTTGTTTCTTCATAATATTTGTTCTTTAAGTCTGTTCTTTCCCTTTCTAATTTCTCTATTTTATTCATGAATCTAACTCCTCTCTGTATAAGTCTACTAATTTTGTGTGGGAATCCACCTTACCCTGAAGCATTCCATACATCCTTTTCTCTACATCAGATCCCTGTAAGTGCACTACAGTCATTTTATTCTTTTGTCCTACTCTATCAATTCGAGCTATACATTGAAGATATACTTCAACAGACATAACAGGAGACCAAAACACAACTACATTAGCTTTAGTTAAAGTTACTCCGTGTGATGCAGACTGAGGTTGAACCACTAACACTCTAGGATTATCGGAAGTTTGAAATCTATTAATTATAGAGGCACGTTCATTTGCCGTAACGTCTCCATGTATTAATTCAGTTGTTATATTTTTATCTGTTAAATAGTTTTGTACTAATTGTATTGTATGACGATAAGGAACAAATACTAATATCTTATGTTCGGTTTCTTCTATAGCTTCTAGTAGAGCATTTAATCTTGGTTTAATATCAAACTCTATAACTTTTCTGTCATCAGTATAAACTGCTCCACCTGATATTTGTAATAGCTTATTTAATCCTGCCGCAGCATTGACTGCGGTTACAGACTCTCCTCCTGTTTCAATGAGCATTTCTGTTTTAAGTGCTCTATAGTAAGAAAGTGCTTGAGGTGTTAAAGGTATTTCTCTAGTTTGATACATTACATCAGGTAAATCTAAGCAATCATTTTTAGCATATCTAATTGCAGGTTGTAACACATCAAAAACTTTATGTTTAGAATCAGGTCTAGGTATCCATTTAAATCTGGATACTTGGTGCATTACTTTATCTCGCCATGCATTAGTAAATTTGGGAACTCTTTCAGGAGATACTAACTTAGCAATACCATATGCATCCATAGGTGATTGAGATGCAGGTGTTCCTGTCAACATCCATAACCTAGTGTTGTCTGTAAGTATTTTATTTATTATTTTCCATCTAGCTGTACTAGTAGATTTATACGCGTTAGCTTCATCTATGACTATCAAATCAAATTTAGCGTCTTTGATTTCTTTTTTTATTATCCCTACACCATCATAGTTTATAATAGTAAAATCAAAGTCTCCCTCAATAATTGTTTTTCTTTTAGTAGCAGAACCATGACATACGGCTGATGTACGATGCATGCATGTGTTAAATATATCATTTTGCCATGCTGAATGCATAATTGATAAAGGGCATATTACTAAAACTTTTTTAATTAAGCCGAGATTCATTAAATAATCAGCTGACCACAATACAGAGGAAGTTTTTCCTGTGCCTGCTTCATTAAAACAAAACGCTTTAGGATTAATACTTAAAAACTCAGAAGTTATTCTTTGGTGTTTGAAAGGTTTATAAAGACCAGGCCAATCATAATTTTTAGTAATAGGAGAGGGTAAAAAGTTTTTAAATTTAACACATTTATTTAGGGTAGACATTTCTTCAATACCCCAATTAACTATTACATCTACTAATTCATTATCTTTATATTCTTTTATAATTTCAGACTTATCTATATGAGATGTTATTACTAGTCCTACTTGTTTAGAGACAGTAATATGCACTGCCTTATCGTCAATTAACTTCATAGTTCCTCTCTTTAACTTGGAAATCTAGTATAGCTTACTTAACAAATATATGTCAAGTTTTTTTAGTTTTTTTCTTTCTTTCTCTTGTACTTGTTTCAGATACTAGCTTTTTAGAGGAGTTTCTTTTGAATGAACGGTTTTTAGATTTAGACTGAATAGTCACACCGTGTTTGTTTTTACCACCTTTAGATAAAGCTTTTCTATGCGACACATCCTTACCTTCCCGCTTGTCCGCTTTACCGTTACCATTTGCATCTTTACCTGTTTTATCTATCTTACGACGAGCGCGTTGTCTTTCCATACGACGTTCGTGTTCAGACTTACGAGCTTTTTGTTGTTGATATTCTTTTTTGTATGGTCTTTTTTTCTTTGTATATGCCATTTTTAGCTACCCTTTTACACCACTGTATAAATTCTTTTATTGTTAAATCATGTCTGAAAGAGTTTACTGCTCTGCAAACTAACTGAACGTTCTCTATATTATACTCCCCTCCTGCAATTATTCTATCAATACTTGCGTTGGTCTTAACATATTTACCTACAACTTTTTCACAAGTAAGTTTTGTTCCTGATAACGCACACTTACCTTGTTGTTTATTAAGTAGCTCTACTAAATCTTGAGCAGTAACGTTTGTTCTTTTTTTAGATAATAAGTGTTTAAAATATAATATCCAATTACCTGATTCTCTTTTATATCTTGTATCTCTTTTGTGAGTTACCCCACATTGAGCTGAACAACATAAGTATTTAGGGTGGTGAGTTTTAAACTCTTTACCACAAACTACACAGTTTACTTCCATCGTCTAGGTTTCCAATGCTCACAACTGTCAACAGAACACCACCCACATAAAGGAGTAGGGTTGGCTTGCCATGTATCATTATCATAAGACATTTCTAATCTTTTTAATGACTGGTCAAACATACTCCACGACTTGTCCATATCTTTTCTAAAATAAGTTTCTTCTACAATACTGTTATGCATTATAAAAAACAAAGCCCCTTTTATCTTTTGTACATCAGGAAATAAAGTAAATACCATTAGAGACATAAGCCTTAACTGCTTAGGGTCTGGATATTTTTTACTGCCTGTTTTGTAGTCTACTACAAATGCATGTGTGCCATCTACTATTAGTAAATCAGCAATACCTCTTACCCATCTATTCTCATCATGAAAGTCACAAGGTTCTTTTGTGTGTGTCAATGCCATTTCGTATTCAGGGTATTTATCTCCTTTAATCTTAATTAGAGGGTCTACAAATGGTTTAAATCGTTGGTAGTTTTTAGCTAGTTCTTTACCCTCTTTCACATAGAGCTCTAACGCCTCATGCACTTCCTTACCATACATCATGGCTTCATTCTCTTTGACTGTATAATTTTTAAGTACCCGTATTTCGTGGTATTGTTTAGGGCAGTTTGTATATTGTTTTAGTGATGAGTAGCTCCATGTAAAATTAGCCATTATCTTCCTTGTCCACGATATTTTTTAAAATCTTTCTTAAAGTATTTGTTCATAGTAGAAGTCTTGGCTACCCTACCACCTTGACTCGTTCGTTTATGTATGGGTTCTCTTACTTGTTCCGTTTGTTTTATTTTAGCCATTCCATCTTTCCTCATTAAAATTTTGTTTTGCTCTATTCCATGTTGCAGGAACAATCTGTAAGTTATCTAGTGAGTGTGTACCCCCTTTAGATAAAGGCCTAATGTGGTCTACTTCCCACTTAATATCTGTTATTTCTGAAAGCTTTGAGGACATAGTATATACCCATCTCGCCATCTGTTTATCTTCGCTAGAAATAATACAATTGTTTTTTTGTTTATTTGCTTGATATGTCTTTGCATATGCATTTAGTTTACCTCTATTAGCTTCATTATAAGATTTCATATACGTCTTTCTTTTTTCTTTGTTGACTTTTCTATAAGCCATCTTTTTTGCTAATATCTTTTCTCTATTAGCTTTATAGTGCATTTTACTATACGCGCTCGTCCTTTCTTTATTAGCTTCACGATAAGCTTCTATTTTTTCTATATTAGCTCGGTAATAAGCTTTATACTTTTCTTTGTTTCCCTCGTACCAAGCTTTTCTGTATTCTTTACTTTTCACTTTCCATCAATTGTCCTTTATAAAAGTTTTAGGGTCTACTCCGACGAAGCCACAGGATTGTGGTTCGGTTATTTCAAATCCAAATACATCAGGGTGGTCATCAGGAAGATTGCTATACTCTGTTAATAAACAACTCGCCGCCATGTATTCACTACAGTTCTCATGATAGTATTCGATCGCCGTCTGGCAGTCATTAAAATATCCTACAAATTCTAAATCGTCATAGTCGCCACTCAAACTTACTGTTAGAATAAATGCTCCTTCTGTTAAAGTCATTTCTTTTTCTCCTAAAAGAATGCTTCTAGTAACCCATCTCGTCTGACTATATGTCCTTGCAATGTAATTCTGTATTCATTAGGAACATATTCTTTCATACCTGCTATCCTATGAATTGTTTGACCATTATGTATCACTAGGTCTTTCTCATTATACGCTAAGTGTTGTGCTTGATGAAAGTCATCAAAATAGTCCATACCTCCTCCTGATTTAGGTAGCTTGATAACAAGTGTAAATGCATAACTATCTATATTATCTAACCCTAGTGTAACGTGAGGATGGTCCTGGTGCCATTTACCTGATATAGCTAGAAATTTTTTATCTGATGGAAATATATGGAATCCCGGTACTCTTAACTCAGTTGTTAAATAAATATCTTCTGCAAACACACTATTCAATACTATTCCTATCTCTGTATACAAATCAGCAAATACGTGTACCATCATCTCATTTTCTTCTTTTAAATTATTGTAGTATGCGTCAGTCTTACCATCAAGATATGCACATCTACCTAGTGTAAAGAAAGGATACTTATCTGACCTATCAATCCATTTATCTTTCATACTTAATACTTTACAGGCAACAGTGCCTATATCTATATCCATAGGTATAGTAGTAAATGGGGATTCTTGTTTAACTGTTTCTTCTTCCCATTCAATATCTAAGTCCATCAACACTCTCCATAATTATCTGCGTACCCACCCTCACAAGTAATAGGTAAATCTTTACCCCACTTGGGCGGTATTGACATCTCTTTCATCATAAACTCTAGTGCCATGTCTTTTTCTTCTTCAGGTGCAACACAAACTATTGCGTCATGTACGGTAAGTATAGGTTTATATTTATTATTTATAGCTATCATTTGTTCTCCTATAACTATTCTAGCTAACGCTTGAACTACATTCTCAACTATCGAACCGCCCCAAACTGTAACTTTTCCTCGTCTTGACTTATAAACGAACTCACTGCGAGGTCCTGACACGTCTTTCTCAAGGTCAGGGTAGTACAGGTATAGCCCATTTGGTAGTTGAATTCCCTCTTTAGTTACTTTTAAGACGTTGTGTTTACCTATATAGTATGGAGTTTTTCCATCTTGCCATGACGCTATATCACTTATAGCTCTATCGCATTCTGCCCATAAGTCAATAACTTTATGGTTAATCTCTCTATATACTCTCACTAAATTCTGACATTCAAAATCAGGTAACTTAGCACCTGGTGGCTGTGTTTCCAATGTGTGTTGCAGTTTCTTCCAACCTGTACCATATCCTAATCCAAGCACGCAAGTCTTACCCACAAACCTTTCAATCTTATTAGCTTTTGTAATTTCTCTGTTATATACCTTTGACGCAAAATTAGAATAAACATCTTCGCCTTTTCTAAATTGCTCAGTAACATCTTCTTGCCCTGCAAGCCATACCAATATACGAGCCTCAATCTGAGAGGAGTCAACATTTAAAATTACATGATTATCAGGTGGAAGTATTCCATTCTTTAGCGCCCTCTTGTTTGGATCTCTGCTTGGTAAGTTTTGAAAGTTAATTTTATCTTGACCAGACCATCTACCTGTATGAGCCCCATAGTATCTTAATGGTACAGGAAGAAGGCCTTTGTTCCGTGCACCAATGTCTAGAAATCTTTTAATTCGTGATTCTTCCATTGTTGACTTAGTACCAAGCCTTACAGAACATAGCTCTTGAATAAAGCTATCTTCGTGTTCACACAATTCTATAAATCCTAAATCATTTTTAGCTAATGCATAAGTTAGTTTGCCTGTTGCAGGGGATTCTTTTAATGGTACTGTAACTCCTAGTTCTTCTAATAAATCAGCAAATTGGTTGTTACTTGCTAACTTCTTACGTACATCTTCAGAAGTTTCACATTTGAGTTTTTTCATTAGCCCCTGTAAAAGTTCTTCTTTCTCCTTTTCTACATCTTCAAGTCGTGTGATTAATAGTCCATCATCTACTGTTAATGTAGGCTCGGTATACATCCGAGTTGTTATATCTATCAGTTGGAATTCTTCTAAAGGAAATGAAACGTTGAGCGCTGCGAAAAGTTTCGCTGTTAATTTTACATCGTTTTTACAATACTCTCCGTACTGATGTAATTCATGTGATTGGAAATCTTCTAAACGTTTACCTTTAGCGTCCAGAACTTCTGTTCCTTTTACACCTAAATTATATCTTTCAGATAATGCTTTAAGTGAACCCCCTGCATTTGTGCCATGTATTGCTCTAGCCATAGATAACGTATCTATATAGACTTTTGGAACTATTCCAAATATCCACGCAAGGATAGCGCCGTCGAAGTGTATGTTATGACATATCAATCCTGATTCTTTCCAATTAAAAGTATTTAATACCTTTTGTAACTCTTCGTGAGAACCTGTATGCCAAGTGCACGAACCATCATCAACTTTTATTGCAAAGCCTATTACTTGAAATTGAGGGTTCTTAATATATTCTTCAGTAGTAAGGGCTTTTAGTCCATACCCTGTGTCATAGAATGTTTCAAAATCAAGAGTTATTATTTGTTTTATTTTTTCTCTCCTTTTGGCATTCCGTGTACTATTTCTAAATATTTTACAATGTCAGGTAGTTTATCCATTCTGATTGAAGCTATGTCTTTTTCTGTATCAATTTTAATATCAAACAATTGACAGAAGTCAGTAAAAAGTTCGTCTTTATTTAATTGTTCTTCAGTTCGATTGTTTAAATTTTTTTTCTTTGTCATTTTTATTTTTCCTCTCCTTTTTACGTTTTTTTATGCAGTAACCTTTAATATTAAATATTCCCAACTCACTCTCCATACCACAATACCATTTGCCACTATCATTAATTTTTGCGTCATCGCCACACTCACAACAAACAGCAGGTCCAACTCTGTTATCTTCTTTAATAATCATAGTTTGTTTGCATAATATTCATGTTCGTTACGACAGATAGGAGAACACCATCTTCTCTTATCATCTATTGGTTTTTCACACCAAAGACATTTACCTGTTTCGTTTTCAGGCACTTCTGTATTAACAGATTTTAAAGTAGCGTCTAACTGCTTTTGTGATTCTTCATTAGCGTTATCAGCTTCATCACTCATACCATATAACCCTTTGTCCATGGACTTTTTCTTATTCTTTGTTTAGCAGTGATGGGTTTAGGTAGGACAACTCCCCACCTTTCTAATACTGAAATAGCTACCCCTGCATAAACTGCTACTTTGTTTCTTGTAGTTTCAGGTTTTCTATTCATATAATCTTCTGCTCTTTCTATAATCTTTTTCTTTTCTTCTTCAGTGTAAGCCACTTTTGGCATTCCTTTTCCTTTCGTTAATTTACCACGCGAGAGTTAGCTTAGTAAGTACCTAAGATAACTGGTTTCAGTCTTCGCAATTACCACCAACACAAAACTTACCATTAAGTATTTCATCGGCTATATCTACATTAGCTTTTTCAATATCTTCGGTAGCTGGTTTGTTTACTGACTCATTTATAAATTCTTCTAGCTTACTTGCGTACCATCTTAATTTACCAGCGTCATTCGACTCGTCTTGTATAGAACCTTTCAATCCTATGCGTGTATTGTATTTCATTATTGTGCCTTTAAGATAACCTTTGTATTCCTCATCAGTTAGTTTAGCACGAATAACTTTTATTGTTTCGATACCTTGCAAATAATGTGGAGGGTTTTCCACAACATCATTCGTATCCATCTGAATTACCTCACTTTAATTTGTGTAACAACGACTCTAACATATGTATATTATGTTCGTCAATTACTATTGAGAATCCTTTTGAAGTTTGAATATCTTTGAGATGTTTCTTTTGAAGTGCAGTAGGTTTACCTCCATTGGCTTTGCACTCTATACCAACGAATAGTCCTTTGTAACAAGCAATGATGTCAGGCACACCACTTGCCCCGTAACCCCCTGTCGAGGGCATACAATGATATGCACCTAGCTTGTCTAATATGTTTTTTACTTTTACTTTAACTTTCTTTTCAGGTGTCATCTAATATAAGTAATGGTTAATTACCCATTCTTTAAATAAAAAAAGGGACTCATAACGAGTCCCCTTGAGAGATTTCTAATGAGTAGAACTATTCTACATCATCTTTCTTATCTTGTGCAACACCTACAACAAATAATGTTGCTCGTTCACAATCCTCATCTAAATTAAAATTAGAACAAACTTCATTCCAATCGTTTTTAAAGTCAGCTTTGTTGATAACAAACATACCCCCTGAGTTGTAAGGTTTCCAACTATTGTCTGCTAACGCTTTCTCTTGTTTCTTAGTTAGTTCAAATGTATTACTCATGTTCACTCTCCTCTAAAGGTTCTTTGTTAAACTTCACAATTACATGGTCAGGCTTGGTTTCAATAAACTCCCAATTGCTATGACCAAATGTATTTCGGCAATACTCGTCCAGTAAATCAGTATCAAATTCCATCTTCACTCTCCT
>JABAZY010000004.1 GCA_018608245.1 Alphaproteobacteria bacterium
GCAGTCAACAAAGTTGTGATTTGCGGTTATTCCTTGGTCGGATACAATGCGTAATGCGCCATCAAGATTGGTTATATC
This sequence comes from Alphaproteobacteria bacterium, assembly GCA_018608245.1. Taxonomy (GTDB): domain Bacteria; phylum Pseudomonadota; class Alphaproteobacteria; order Micavibrionales; family Micavibrionaceae. The sequence continues at coordinate 79 of JABAZY010000004.1, forward strand.
GTTGTGATTTGCGGTTATTCCTTGGTCGGATACAATGGATGGCTCGAATGAACAGCTGGGGCAAGTGTTGTGATTTGCGGTTATTCCTTGGTCGGATACAATGCCAAAGGTGAAATTTATACGCCTGCAACAGTTGTGATTTGCGGTTATTCCTTGGTCGGATACAATCAACAATATGCAAGCCTGTTTGCAAGCCACCGTTGTGATTTGCGGTTATTCCTTGGTCGGATACAATCCATCCGACAGCGGGCCGCCATCCAGCCAGTTGTGATTTGCGGTTATTCCTTGGTCGGATACAATCCCCCCCCACCTTTGATATTGCACTTGCGTGTTGTGATTTGCGGTTATTCCTTGGTCGGATACAATTGCTTGCGCGAAGTGCGCGGGTACAACTGAGTTGTGATTTGCGGTTATTCCTTGGTCGGATACAATTTCAACATGCAAGTTGTCATCTTCTAGGTGGTTGTGATTTGCGGTTATTCCTTGGTCGGATACAATTTAGTACTCTCAAAACGCATATCGAAAAGTGTTGTGATTTGCGGTTATTCCTTGGTCGGATACAATTCAATAAGTGAAAGTTGGTACGGTTATATGGTTGTGATTTGCGGTTATTCCTTGGTCGGATACAATTTCAACAACCGATGTTCGAGTAACAATTAGTTGTGATTTGCGGTTATTCCTTGGTCGGATACAATTTTTTGTTAGCGGTAAAATACAGGACTTTCGTTGTGATTTGCGGTTATTCCTTGGTCGGATACAATTTTCAGGGTGCGAGGCCTTGAAAGACTGCAGTTGTGATTTGCGGTTATTCCTTGGTCGGATACAATCGAGTACGAAGAGGAAGAGTTTGAGCTAGAGTTGTGATTTGCGGTTATTCCTTGGTCGGATACAATTATAAATGTGTTAGGCGCTACTTTAATGACGTTGTGATTTGCGGTTATTCCTTGGTCGGATACAATAAGCTAAAACCTGACAAACAACTTTTTGACGTTGTGATTTGCGGTTATTCCTTGGTCGGATACAATAAAAATGTTTACCGTCAGAGCTAAAACTTAGTTGTGATTTGCGGTTATTCCTTGGTCGGATACAATAACTTATCTGCAGCTCTGGCCTTGTCGCGTGTTGTGATTTGCGGTTATTCCTTGGTCGGATACAATATGTCAGCTTCAATGAAGCATCAGGCGAGCGTTGTGATTTGGGGTTATTCCTTGGTCGGATACAATACAGGTCGTTAACGAGTCGTCACCTAACCAGTTGTGATTTGCGGTTATTCCTTGGTCGGATACAATAAAACAAGGTTTGGCCTCATGCTATGCACTGTTGTGATTTGCGGTTATTCCTTGGTCGGATACAATAGGGGGTGTGCCGTCTCTGATGATCCCAGAGTTGTGATTTGCGGTTATTCCTTGGTCGGATACAATACCGCTACTATAAATAATTGTTTTATATAGTAAAACTGTATAAATGGTTATAAAAATTCGAGTTGTGCTGGTGCCTGTTCGGTAGGTTTGCGCTTTTTTCCAAAGTAAACTTCTATTCGACCAAATTGATTGTCAGTTATTTTAATTATTCGCACCTCGCCATCATCTGGGAGGGCGGCTTTGACTCTAGCTACATGAATTGTGGCATTTTCATCGCTTGCGCAATGTCGCATATATACTGAGTATTGCATCATACTAAAACTATCATTTAGCAAAAATTTTCTAAATCGCGTGTATTGACGACGAGATTGTTGGGTGTCTGTTGGCAGGTCAAAAAGGACAATAATCCACACTGTTTGCGTCCCACCAAATGTTTCTTCCATACTTCACTCTATAAGCCTCTTTGGAAAGTGAAGGGGTTTATATGTCTCGGTTAGTGAATGCTTTAGCTGTGCAACAAGGTAATGAACAGAGATCATTAAAGGCATTTTTTTGCCATCATACACAACCTGTTGGCTCTGCATTCCAAGTAGTTTTTGTTTAATCTCTTTGGTGACTTGAATTTTAGGGTTTGACTGCTTTTCCCTATAAATAATGGCATCAACCCAAGGCCTGAAGGGTTCCATAATGTCATCTGCTAAACAGAGCCCATTGTATTGGTTTTTATGATGTAGCCCTATTGCTGGATGAAGCCCTGTACCTACTAAAGCTCTGGCAACCATTGCCCGCATAATTGAATAGCCATAATTCAAGACGCTATTAATACCCTCAGCCTTGGTATCTCTACGAAATTTATTGCCCATCAATTTTTTCCAATAAACCTGTGCTGCCTGTGATTCAAGGTTTTCAGGGTCACCCGATTTAACATTTGCTGCAAGAGATCGCAGTTTATTTGACTCCATGCCTGCTTGCTCAATGGTGGTGACTTGCTCAGAAATTTTAGCCTTGATGACTTGTTGCCAGAGGCGTTTTCTGCGCGGTATTTTTGAAGCTATTTGCTGTTTCAGTACTTTTGTATGCAGGCTATGACCTGACCAGAGGGGTAATGTAATGGAAAGAGGCAAATGTCGCTCGTCGCAAAAGATAATAGCAACATTATTGTGTTGGCAGAGGGTGATAACCGATTGAGTTATAGTGATGGCAGGATGCTGCAGAATAAGGATACCCAAATCCTCAATAGCTATTTTAGCAACTGTATGCCCATTTTTAACCACATTGAGTTGTTTATTTGAAACATGCAAATAGGCTTGCTCGCTAATATCCACAATACGTTTAATCATTTAAACGCCTACCTATAGCATTAACCTTAATGCTTTTCATTTTGTAAGTTTCGCACAGCACTTTTATTGCCCCTGAAATACTTTCTTCACTATTATTTAATGTTGAAGCTGTATGTAGTCTAAGCACTATGCGTGCTGTGCCTCTATCGAGTTTTTGTACCCGATAAATCTTGGTGGTTTGCTCATGGTTTAGTTCAACCAAATCATTAATATGCAGTGCCATTAGATACTCCCACTGGTCACCATGATCGGTTTGAATAATCGGTACTTTTGCCCGCAAAATACCTCGTGCTCTGGCGGTAGCTTGTTGCATAGTGATAAATTCACCACGGTATTTCTGAGTGGTTTTATTGCGCAGTATTTCCACATGATGAATATTGCCGTAGGCGTGCCACTTAAATGGCTTGCCCGCTTTATCTTTAATGGCAAATTTGTTTTTTTCTAGGCGCTCTCTGGTGGTTTTTGACTGAACTATTCTTACCCGTTTAATAAGGGTTTTATTATCCAAATGCAATAACTTAACCTCTGGGGCAAAGGCATCTTTTGCTTTGCCACTATATTTTCCGAGGTGGGCAATAACGCGATCTTTAACTACAGGGTCAATAATTTTAGCCGCCGCTTTTAGATCAAACTGTGGGTCTAGCCGACGGCGATAGACATTGCCAATACCCTCTATAAAACCTACCCCAGTTTCTTCATGTATTGCGCCAGTTAGTTTTCGCAGAGGCGTATGGGCAATAATAATGTTAGCCAACTTTTCGGCTAGCTTATTGCGAATATCGGGCAGGGGAGATTTGATCCGCATTTGATACATATTTAGCGCTGAACCGCTTTCTTCTAGTGATTTTGCTGTAGCTACAAGGCGCTGATATAAACCGCGATCAATACAGGCAGTAACAGCGGCATCAATGGCATGGTGCCTATGGTCGTCTCTATCTTTTTTGGCAGAGGTACCAATTAGGCTATTTAATTTCCACTGGCTACGTAACCAGCTAGTGACCACGCCTTTGCTAAAGGTAATATCTGAGCACACTGTATTAAGGTATTGGCCTGCCTCTCTGGACATATAGCGAGTATCGTTAAGCTGAGTTGCAATAAAATCCCTTTTGCGCAATTCACTGGTTAATATGTAAAACCTTTTTTTCTTATTTTCTAACTGCTTTGGCCATTTATTAATCGCCTGAGTAATCTGGTTCCACTTTACTTCATTGCTACCAAAGGCAGATTTAGGAGTTTTTTGCCCTTTTAGTTGATTTTCTTTGGCAAAACAAACCACCTTATTAATATAGGAATTATCCAAGGAAAGGCTGTAAGGCAAGATATGATCTATTTCTATATCGGCACTAAATAAGGCTTTAAGGCTAATGCTTTTGCCGCTGTAGGCACAGCAGTGATTTTGATCTAACCATAATCGATACTTTATCTTTTGATCGCGACTGGGGTATTTGCTGGCGCTAATGCCTGTTTGCACTCCGCGAAATGCCTCAGTAGCCCGTTCATTAAGTTTGGTATTAATGCGCTGTTGCCGAATAAAATTAGCGTAATTTTCGGTATTCATTTCTAGATCACGGGCCATTTCAATGCGGATAATATCTGGTTTGCCATAGGTAGCAATAAGACCATTGACCACCCGTCGCAGCTCATGTAAGCCTTTATTAACTATGGGGTTTGGTAGCTCAGGGGGCATAGCTAATTTATTTTGTAGGATTATTTCTTTAACTTCATCATAACCTGAAACTTTTATTGCCTCTGAATAAATTAGCCCTTTTTCTAGGTGGGGCAGTAAATTTTTAATGGCTTTTAAAGAGTGGCTACCATGACCGGGTTCAAACTCTAATAAACACAGACGCAATGCCTGTTCGCCAGATAATTGCCAGCGGCGCATAAGACGTCGTTTTAGCGCTGATTTCTTTTTAATGCTCAGTAGGTCTTCTATTAGCGCTTGTTGTTGCTGATCGCTATAGCTGTCCCACTGGGGGAAAACCTTACGAATTTTACTAGCCGTAATATTGCCTTTTAATGATTTGACGCCACTATCTAAATTAATTTCTGTGCCGCGTTGCAGTCCTAGCGCTTTTCTTAAGGCAGGGAAGGTCACTTTTTCTGAGGTTTCAAATAGTTGTTTAAGCGTTTGTTTGTCCTCTTGGGTCAGTTCTATCCATTGTTCAGTATTGGCATCAAAGTGCCTGATGCTATTAATATCTTGAAGATAACGGAATTGCTGATATTCAAGTCGGGCTTTGGCCGAGCGTTTATTCTTGGGCTCCAATGAGCATTTGCCCACGCGGCCTTTTTTGAGTTTGAGTGGTCT
>JABAZY010000052.1:0-795 GCA_018608245.1 Alphaproteobacteria bacterium
AATATAAACCAAATACTAACTTATTAAATGGACCGACTTTTGGGGGCTGGGTCAATGCTTTTAACCAAAAATACCAGTTTGTTTTATAGGTAGTTCTCTATTTTTAATTACCCCAATATTCTTCAGCTTCTGTTTCGTATTGTTCATATGCTGTAGGAGATAGCCCCTCTTTAAAAATATTGAAATTAGTGACTGTACGTCCAAAATAGCTTTCTTTACCCGAGACAAACATGATAGTCGGATATTCGATTTCCTTTTGAAATTCATTGGTGATGCATAGCCTGTTAAGGAAGAAATTATGCTCGAATTGTGGGGAATTGATTTTTTTATGGGTGTATTTATGTCTGTAACAATCGCTATTGACATCCCATTTACTCCTAATCAGAACATAACTTGTGTAGGGAGTGCCCTTGAGTTTTGTATATAGGGTTGGGAGTAGCTCGGTAATGAGTGGGGCGGCTGTTAGGTAGCAAATAAAAGGCGTTATTAGGAATATAATATATTTATCAGCGTTGGTTTTATGCTTCTTTTTTTTAATGTGTTGTTCCTGAATACTATCACTAAACACCATGATAATGAGGATAGTCAAAGAGAGAGGTACCAGAATTAATTTGGTCGTTGAGTCCCAATTTTCGTTTACGACTATAAAGCCGCTAAGTTTAAAATACTGAAGAACCAAGCCTATTGAGAGAACAATAAAGAAAATCAGTAGAATTTTTTGCGCTAATGTTCGGTTTTTCATCTTTATTTACATTGTTTCTGGGATAAAAAACCCGCTCTATGAAAGCGGGTTTT
>JABAZY010000052.1:805-3613 GCA_018608245.1 Alphaproteobacteria bacterium
AAAAATTACGCTGATTTTTCTTCGCGTTCTTTTTTCTCAGGCTTGCGTTCTTCGCCAGTTTCTTGGTCTACGCGTTTTAGAGAAAGCTTCACTTTACCGCGATCATCCATACCGATGCAGATAACTTTGATTTCGTCACCTTCGTTAATCACATCAGTTGTGTTTGCAACACGGTGATCAGCAAGCTCTGAAATGTGAACTAGACCATCTTTCGCGCCCATGAAATTTACGAATGCACCGAAATCAACACATTTCACAACTTTACCATTGTAGATTTTACCTACTTCAGGCTCTTCTGTGATGCCTTTGATGATCTCAACAGCCGCGTCGATTGATTGTTGGTTCACAGCAGATACTTTGATCATACCGTCATCATCAATATCAACTTTGGCGCCAGTTTCTTCAGTGATACCACGAATAACTTTACCACCAGTACCGATCACGTCGCGGATTTTGTCCGTTGGGATCTGTAATGATACGATTTGAGGAGCATACTCAGATGTGTTTCCACGACCTTCAGCAATGGCTTTCGACATTTCACCAAGGATATGAATACGACCATCTTTAGCTTGCGCCAAAGCAATCTTCATAATGTCCTCTGTGATAGAGGTGATTTTGATGTCCATTTGAAGTGATGTAATACCTTCGTCAGTACCAGCCACTTTAAAGTCCATATCACCTAAGTGATCTTCATCACCTAAAATATCAGAAAGAACCGCGAAGTCTTTGCCTTCTTTAATTAATCCCATTGCAATACCGGCAACTGGACGTTTCAAAGGAACACCCGCATCCATCATCGCAAGAGACGATCCACAAACAGAAGCCATTGAAGATGAACCGTTAGATTCAGTAATCTCTGACACGTTACGCATTGTGTATGGAAAATCTTCTGGAGTTGGTAGAAGAGGGTTAATCGCACGCCAAGCTAGCTTACCGTGACCAATTTCACGACGTCCTGGAGGGCCTACACGACCAGCTTCACCCACAGAATATGGAGGGAAGTTGTAATGTAATAAGAAGCGTGAACGGCTTTCGCCTTCAAGGGCGTCAATGATTTGCTCATCTTGACCTGTACCAAGTGTTGTCACAACCAAAGCCTGTGTTTCACCACGGGTGAATAGGGCTGAGCCGTGGGCACGTGGTAGGATACCAACTTCTGCCACGATAGGACGAACAGTTTTTGTGTCACGACCATCAATACGGTTACCAGTTTTGATGATAGAGCCACGAACAACGTCAGCTTCCACTGATTTGAACTTCGCGCCGATCATAGCAGCATTGATACCGTTATCTTCGTCTAGAAACTGTTCTTGAGCTGCATCACGGGCCGCACCAACAGCAGCTTGACGTTCCATTTTGTCAGTGATTGTGTATGCTTTTTCAACGTCTTTACCAAATTTGGCTTTGATGTCTTTTGCTAATTTTTCAGCCTTGTCATCTTTTTCTGGAAGATCCCATGGTTCTTTCGCGCCCATTTCTGCCAATTCGATGATACCATCAATAACAGGTTGGAAACCTTTCCATGCGTGCATTACTGCACCCAACATGATTTCTTCAGAAAGCTCAGATGCTTCTGATTCAACCATTAGAACACCTTCTTTAGTACCAGCGGCGACAAGGTCAAGATTGCTCTCTTCCATTTGTTGTAGTGTTGGGTTTAGAACATATTCACCGTTCACGTAACCAACGCGTGCTGCACCAACAGGACCCATGAATGGGATACCTGACATAGTAAGCGCAGCAGATACGCCGATCATCGCAACCATATCTGGGTCATTTTCCATGTCGTGTGCAATAACAGTACACATAACAAGTACTTCGTTTAGGAAGCCTTTTGGGAATAGTGGGCGGATAGGGCGGTCGATTAGACGTGATGTTAGTGTTTCTTTCTCAGATGGGCGTGCTTCACGTTTGAAGAAGCCTCCTGGAATTTTACCAGCCGCATAGGCTTTTTCTTGGTAATGAACTGTAAGCGGGAAGAAGTCTTGTCCTTCACGAACGCTTTTTGAAGCTGTTACGGCACAAAGAACTTTAGTTCCTCCTAGTGTCGCAATAATACAGCTATCTGCTTGACGGGCGATTTTACCAGTCTCTAATGTTAATTTTTGACCTGCAAAGTCAATTTCCTTATGGTAGATGTTAAACATAGTTTTTCCTTTTGTTGTTTAATATAATTAAACGTAAAAAAGGCGTAATTCTATTTTTATTTCCGATGATTTTAGCCCGGTGGACGGTAAAAGGCTCTATGCTTATATTAAGCCCTTAACTGTCAACCGCGTGCTGAAAATCGAAAAACCGACTTACGCTCTTTTCACGCGCAACTTTTAATGCCATTATTTGGCTTGAATGTCAAAGTTTAAAAGAAATGTAAAGCAATTAATGCAAACGCATACGATCATAATCACTCTGATGTGTTTATGCTTCATTAGTCTAGGCGCGTGCAAGGATAGTGCTGATAAGCCCATGAAATTGGACAAGTCAACAAATTCGGTTATTGTCCCAAATGGCTTAAAGCAGTGTGAAATAGATATGGATTGCGTTTTGGTTGATGTGGATTGCAATGATTGTTGTTCAATCACCAGTATTCATGTAGAAAATCAGCAGAATTTTTTTGAAAAGAAAAAAATGACCTGCGAGATCAAAAATGTCAAAAGAGGACAGGTTTGTGATTGTACGTCTAATATTAAGGGTGCAGTGTGCCGTAGAGGTGTCTGTAGAGGGACAATTAATTAATATTTTTTTTATAAAATGAATTACCTTATTACTCATATTGTATTTTAGTTGGAACAGCCCAAGTTGCTTCGCGTC
>JABAZY010000052.1:3623-108622 GCA_018608245.1 Alphaproteobacteria bacterium
GTCCTACATTTCTAGTAGATTCAGCTTCATTATAACGCGTTAATCCTTGTTTAATGGAATTTAGGGCATAGGATAACGTTGGAGACGTTTCCGCCCAAAAAGCACTCTCTACTTCTAGGTCGGTGTATTGATTACGGTGGATGGCGTCTTGTATTGCGTGGGAAATACGGCAATAAGAGCCCCCACAAAATTTATTAACAGTTCTGATTTCGTCGTGTTGTAATATCTTATCAGGGTGATACAAGTCAGCGATAATAGATTCAAATTGCGCTATAATATAGTTTTTTTCGCCGGATGCTATATCATCTCTTAACCCTTGAAGAAGTTCATAAGTGTGATCTACCGTTATACGTGATGTGTGTCCTGAGCCAAATGTCAGTCGCTCATTTAATTGATTTAGGGTATTCGAAATTATCGTTTTTCGTGCGGTTGAGTTCGTAAAGTGGGGTTCTGCACTGGATGTTGTATTGGTGTTTTCTGACATCGACTTTTCTCTTTATTACTGCTATTAATGGACAATACAAATTTTTGAGTGTTATGTCAATAAAAAGGTGTTTATAATGAATTATTTAGTTTTAATGCGTCATGGTCAGTCAGAGTGGAATTTAGCGAATAAGTTCACGGGGTTTAAGGATGTCGAGTTGACGGAATTGGGCATTGAAGAAGCGAAAGAGGGTGGTCGTCGTCTTAAAGAAGCAGGTATTAAGTTTGATCAAGTATTCACCAGTACGCTGAAACGGGCAAATGAAACGGCTAAGTTAGCGTTAACTGAGGCTGGGCAGGAAGATTTGATTGATACAATGATCTACCATGATGATTTGCGTGAGCGCGATTATGGTGATTTAACGGGGCTAAACAAAGATGAAACCCGCGAAAAATATGGCGATGAACAGGTGCATATTTGGCGTCGTTCGTATGAAGTACCACCTCCAGGGGGCGAATGTCTTAAAGATGTGGTTGAAAATCGTGTGAGACCTTATTATAATGATGAAATTAAGCCGCTTGTGAAGGCTGGTAAAAACGTTTTGATGGCGGCACATGGTAATAGTTTACGCGCTATGTTGATCATTTTGGGCGTGGAAACGCCAGAGACAATCAATGACGCGGAGATGGAAACTGGCGTACCTGTTGTGTTTGAATTAGATGAGGGTAAGATTCTAAGTCGTAAGGCGTTCAAATGATTTATTGACATAACTATTTATTGAGCGTATAACAACGTCATAATTAGTGATGTAAACAGTAGGTGATGATACAGATCAAGTACGTGTAGATACTGATTTTGTCCAATCTGCACCAAAACTAGGTTAAAAGAGAATATAATGGCAAATAACGATATTGAATTGAATCCAGAAGAGCTTGCTGAATGGCAAAGTAGCCGTTCAGGTGGAACATCTACGTCTAATGCGGGCGTGGCTGGTTCTTATATCAGGGCTGCTGCCATCACTACTGTATTATTGGGTGGAGGTGCATTGGTTATGGGGCCTGATATAATTAATCATTTTTCTTCTTCTTCTTCTTCTTCTGAGGGGCGTGCAAATAATACTCACCGTTTATCACCAGAGTTAAGAAGTGACGCTACGCCATTACAGCAAGAAACACCTTATGTTCTAGAAGCGCGCCCAACATAATTTTAACGTTGACATAATTTTTATATTGTGATTATTAGGTAGTTCATTTTTAATTGATTGGAAGGTTATAACAATGGGTAATGTTTATAGTGTAGATGCATGGGAAACTGCTTTGCAACGCGGTTTGAGCGGTGGTTTTGAAGGTGTTACACGTGTGTTAGATAATGTTTTGCGTATTAGTACAAATGAACAAAATGGACAAAATTATGGCCAGGCTTTAGAGCAGGTCTTTACTAGTCCTACAGGCGTGGCTGTTCCAACAGAGGGACAACGAGCTCTTATTGTTATGAGCGTAGCTGATTTTAAAAAACAAGGTGCGTTAAGTGCGGCAACCGTTGACGCTTTTGCAGGTATGGGTTTCACCCGACCTAGTGAAGCTGTCATTGCAGCTTGTTCAGGAAGCACTTATACAGGCCCTACGGTTAATGATCAGCCGTAAGGTTGGAACCGTTTATTAAAGTAATTATATAAAGCATCGGGAATAACATTTCTGATGCTTTATTCTTTTCTGGATTTTGTTGCGTGTCTGGGGTAAAAACGATCCATATTAATAACAAGTAACTTAAGGTAATCAGGATAAATAATGGATATTTCTAAAATCTCGATGGGTAAAGACGCTCCAAATGAAGTCAACGTTATTGTTGAGAACTCAGTTGGTGCAGTGCCTGTAAAATACGAAATTGATAAGGAATCCGGCGCGATTTTTGTTGATCGCTTTGTTCATACACCGATGTTTTACCCTGGTAATTATGGTTTTGTCCCTCACACATTATCCGATGATGGTGACCCAGTTGATGTTTTAGTCGTGGGTGAGATGCCAGTTATTGCGGGCGCGGTTATCCCTGTGAACCCAATTGGTGTTCTAAAAATGGAAGATGATGGCGGTATGGATGAGAAAATCATCGCGAAGCCAACCACAAAAATGTTCCCATACCATGAAAATATTGAGAATTACACAGACCTACCTGAAATTGTAGCGCAACGTATTGAGCATTTCTTTACACATTACAAAGACCTTGAAAAAGGAAAGTGGGTAAAAATTCTTGGTTGGGGCGATGCCGAAGAAGCTAAAAAACTATTACAAGAAGGCGTTGAACGCGCTAAGAAATAACTTTTTAAAACAGGAGAAAAACTATGCAGACAATAAATTATTACAGATTTTGGTTATTAATGGTTGGTGCAGTATGCATCGCGAGTATCAGTCCCGTTATTGCGGTTCTTATTGGTTTAGGCGCTGTGGGTCTTGGGCTTGTGTTACCGATCTTTTCGAAGCAAATCATGGCGATGGGGTCGAAAATTGAAACTTCAGTGAATAAAAAAGTTGAGAAAAAAACTGAAGACAAAAAGCCTGAAACTAATAGTGGCGATAATAGAAATGAAGCTGACGACAAAACGGACGCAGCTTAATAAGATTTAAAGCTGAGTAATTAATAGGAGGGTAAGAATGAGTGACTTTAAGATAGGTCAAGCTGTTGTAATTAAAGAAACAGGCGCGAAAGGTTCCGTTGTTGACTTGGAAAATGGCGCTCCTGTTGTTGATTATGATGGTGCGAGCGTTCCAGAAATGATGTGCGATGATGAACTGGTTCCTGATGTTTTATATAATGCGGGTGATACAGTTATAGTGACCTTTTCAAAGCCAGTGAATGGCGTGACCAAAACAGAAGGAACGGTTCTGGGTGTAGATGGAGAGTTTAGGACGGTTTCTTATGTGGATTCATTCGGACCAGTAGAAACGACACAAAAGGTTGGTGCCTTTAAACCAGCACCTACATCAGCCGGTGACGGACCGAGTGTTGTCAGTGCCGTTGCTTAAATGCTCAAAATAAAAGCCGCATCTGATGACGCGGCTTTTTTAATTCTCAATATGAAGAAAGTCTTATTAACGTCTGATATTTAGGCGTTTAATAATATCTTGGTAACGTGCGTTATCTTTACCTTTAACGTAATCTAAAAGCTTACGACGAAGCGCAACCATAGCCAAAAGTCCACGACGTGAACCAAAGTCTTTTTTGTTGCCTTGCATATGTTCTGAAAGGTTGTTGATACGCTCAGTTAAAATAGCGATTTGTACTTCTGGTGAACCAGTGTCGCCTTTTGATGTTGCATATTCTTCAATTAACGCTGTTTTGCGCTCTGCTGTAATCGACATCGTATACTCCTTTTTGTTAAAGTAACCCAACCATTTGGATTACATGTTCAATACCCGAAGCGGCTTTATTTCTGCGCCATATACGGTGACTAGCGCGAGCGCTTGGCCTTCATATGTGGCTAGGATAATTGTCTGATCATCTGATTTCCAATCCAGCCCCAAAGCGGTTAAACGCTCCAAATCTGATTTAGCCATCAGGGATAATGACCTCCCATGCTTTAATGCTACCGCTTCCTGTTCCTTCAAGGCCAGAGCCGGGATGTCGTCCAGGACGGTCTGAAGGGGAAGAATTACATCTTCGAGTGCCGTGTTATCGCCCATCTGCTCAAAAAAGTCTAGCGAAATCGCATCTTTTAGGTCGAATGGGCCAACTTTTGTGCGTTTTAGGGCGGATATATAACCAAAACAGCCCAGTTTTTGCCCCATATCACGGGCGAGCGAGCGGATGTAAGTGCCTTTACCGCAAGTGCATTTGAAGGCTGTTTCGTTCTCATCATGGCTGATTACTTCTAGATCATAGATGTGAACGATACGGGATTTGATATCAACTGCTTGGCCTTCACGCGCAAGGTCATAGGCGCGCTCACCATCAATTTTGATGGCTGAAAATTGTGGTGGTGTCTGTTCAATACTGCCGATGAACTCAGGGATAAGCGCTTCTATTTGTTCTTGGGTTGGGCGGGTGTCTGAGGATTGAATGACGTCACCTTCGGCATCATCCGTTGTGCGTTGTTCGCCCCATGTGACGGTAAATTCATAAATTTTACTGGCGTCTTGAGCGTAATTAACTGTCTTTGTCGCTTCGCCAAGCGCTAAAGGTAATACGCCAGAGGCGAGGGGGTCTAATGTTCCACCATGGCCAATTTTATTGGCATTTAACGCGCGACGGATCTTGCCAACAGCTTGCGTTGAAGTCATGCCAACAGGTTTGTGAAAATTGATCCAGCCATCAATTTTGACGCCGTTTTTACGTGATCTGCCCATCTTTGATTACTCTGAGTCTTCTTCTTGGTCAGAATATTCGATTTTTCCCAAGATGTTTTCAAGTTTTTGAACGTTTTCGTAAGACGTGTCGATTTTGAACCTGACTTTTGGCGTGAATTTCATGGTGTTTTGTGCGCCAATATCTTTTTGGAATTGTGCGGCGTTGTTGTTAAGCGCAGGGATGAATTCTTCCATGTCTTTACCACCAAGTGAAATCACGTAAGCAGTTGCTTGCTTAAGGTCAGGCGAGGGGCGTACTTCGGTCACTGTAATATCTGCGCTCGCATCAATTAAAATCTCATCACGGAAATGACCCTTTTGCAGAGTTTGAGCGATGATGTGGCGAATTTGTTCCCCAACGCGCAATTGGCGTTGAGATGGGCCTGTTCCTGATGGTGTTTTTTGTCTGTTTTTCATGATTTTATTAACTTAGTTCTGCCTTCACGGCGTATACAATAAAGGCAGTGGTAAATTAATTATTAGCTGGAATAGCAGGTTTTCCGCCTGGGCCATTATATGGTTCGCCGTTGCTATCATATCTTAATGGCTCAAAACCTTCATCTGTTTCAGCTTGTTCGGTCGTCTTAGAAAAAATAGTTTGTATGATCATTATACACTCCTAAATTTGGTTACTAGTTAACGTAACCTAATCCAAAGTTCTCGCTTCTGCAACTATTTCGAAACATTCGATAACGTCTTTTTCTTTGATGTCATCATATCCTTCGAAGGCCATACCACATTCGACTTTTTCTTTTACTTCTTTCACTTCATCTTTGAAGCGTTTCAGTGTTTTCAGCGTACCTTCATGGATAACAACATCATCACGAAGCAGGCGAACTTTTGCGCCACGTTTTACAACGCCTGTGGTGACCATACACCCAGCAATTTTACCGAATTTAGAGATATTAAAGACTTCACGAATTTCAGCTTGACCAAGATATTGCTCACGCATATTAGGATCAAGCATACCGCCAAGGATGGCTTTCGCATCGTCGATTAAATCATAAATGATACTATAATAATTAATGCTTAGACCTTCACGCTCGGCTTGCTCACGCGCCTGTGGGTTTGCACGTACGTTGAAACCAATTAACATCGCGTCAGACGCATTTGCCAAGGTCACATCAGATTCAGTGATGCCACCAACGCCAGAGTGAAGGACTTGAACAGAAATTTCTTCGTTCTCTTCGGTCATTTTATTTAGTGAACCGATAATAGCTTCGACTGATCCATGAACATCCCCTTTGATAACGACAGAGAGTGTTTTCTTCTTAGTGTCAGAAGAAAGGGCAAATAAGTTTTCGAATGTACGCCCATCATTCACGGCCGTCGCACTAATTTCACGAATTTGGTTTGCACGGAATTCAGCAATTTCACGCGCTTTGGCTTCATCATCAAGAACGTTCATGACAGAGCCAGAAGCTGGTGTTCCATTAAGGCCTAAGACCTCAACAGGTTGTCCTGGAATAGCTTCTTTGATTTGCTTGCCTTTATCATCGAAAATAGCACGTACTTTACCAAATTCAGCACCAACAACGAATGTGTCACCAACTTTAAGCGTACCATTTTGAATAAGGATGGTAGCCACTGAGCCACGGCCTTTTTCCATTTTGGATTCAATAACCGCCCCTTGAGCATTACGGTTAGGGTTGGCTTTCAACTCAAGAATTTCAGTTTGAAGCATGATGGCATCTTCAAGCGCATCTAGGTTTGTTTTGTTTTTAGCAGAAATTTCAACAGCCATAACATCACCACCAACTTCTTCAGTGATCACTTCATGTTGCAGAAGGTCATTTCTAACTTTATTGGCATCGGCACCCGGAAGGTCGATTTTGTTAATGGCTACAATCATTGGAACGCCAGCTGCTTTAGCGTGGTTAATCGCTTCAACAGTTTGTGGCATGATGCTGTCAGCAGCGGAAACGACCAAGACCACAAGGTCAGTTACATTCGCACCGCGTGCACGCATTTCGGTGAACGCTGCGTGACCTGGTGTATCCAAGAATGTAATTTTATTCTCTTTAGCGGTTTTGATTTGATAAGCACCAATATGTTGCGTAATGCCGCCAGCTTCGCCAGCAACAACGTCTGTTGAGCGCATCGCATCAAGAAGGGAGGTTTTACCATGGTCAACGTGACCCATAATTGTCACAACTGGTGGACGTGGCTCAAGATCTTTTGCGTCATCTTCGACGGTATCAATCGCCATCTCAATATCTGAAGCTGTCACACGTTTAATTTTGTGACCATATTCTTCGATAACTAACTCAGCAGTATCTGCATCAATAGATTCATTGATTGTCGCCATAACGCCAAGACCCATAAGGGTTTTAACAATAGAGGCGCCACGTTCAGTCATACGATTAGCAAGTTCTTGGATAGTAATTGTCTCTGGAACAATAACTTCACGGAAAACTTTTGCTTTGTCTTCTTTAGGACCTTTCATCGCTAAACGAGCTTTTTCACGGGCACGTTTTTGCGCGGCCATGGACATACCACGGTCACGGTCATAATTATTATTCAGCACTTGTGTCACAGTAATTTTACCGCCACGGCGACGATCATCAGCTGATTTTGATGGCTTGGCTGTACGTTTTAACTTGTCTTTTTCAGCTTCGGTTTCGCGGCGCGCAGGCATTGCTGCTTGTTGCTGTGCAAATTTTTGCTGATGTTTGGCGTCAGTAGCGGACGTTGTCGCTTTTTCTTCTGATTCAATACGTTGCAATTCTTCTAATTCACGACGTCTTGCTTCATCCGAAGTTTCTTTACGCTTTGCATTTTCTTCTTTGGCAATTTCAGTTGCAGAAGGGCCACTTGATGGTGGTGGTGGTAAAGATGATTTGCTGTCAGTATTTTTAAGTGCTTCTTCCAAAGCTTTAGCGCGTGCGCTACGTTCATTTGACGTTAGGGCAAGAGCATCAGCTTCTTTTTTGACTTCTTCTGCCGTTTTACGACGACGACGAACTTCAACCACAGTACCACCTGCAGGTTTAGGCGCACTAGCACCACCTTTAAGGCTAAGCGTTCCGCCTTTGAGCCCTAAAGTTTTCTTTGGTGCGTCTTCTTTTTTGTCGTCTGTTTTCTTTTCAGTCATACTTGCCTTCGCTTCTATATATGCTCGGGTGATATACGTAATCACCGTAACAGGGTTATCTTTTACACTAATCTGGCTCTTATTCCAACCAGATCATGTATAAGCCCTTAGAAGCTTAGCAATTTCTGATTGGCTTTATCGTAGCCAATTAAGCATTGGTTGCAGTTTCAGCAGGTGCCTGTTCACTTTCAAGGGCCGCTGCATCTCCATTATCATTTTCTGCATTTTCCTCAGCAGCGGCTGCAATCGCAGCATCTTCTTCGGCGAACCAACGCTCACGCGCTTTCATGATCAAGGCTTCAGCTTCGCTACTCTTCATAACGCCTTCACCAATAATCTCAATTAACTCATCTGTTGCAAGGTCAGCGAAATCATCCAATGTTTTCACTTCATTTTCACCAAGCTTGATGATGATGTCTGGTGTTAGGCCATCAAATGCGATCAAGTCATCGCTAATGCCTAGCTCAGCACCTTTTTCTTCCAACATTTTCTCTTGAGCATTCAGCCATGTCACGGCACGGTTGATTAACTCAGCTGCGATATCTTCGTCAAAGCCTTCGATTTCTGTCATTTCCTCAACAGGAGTATCGGCAACTTCGGTCACGGTTGTGAAACCTTCTGTGATCAATAATTGAGCAATCATGTCATCAATATCAAGGGCTGTAATAAATAGCTCTGAACGAGATTTGAATTCTTCTTGACGACGGGTTGCTTCTTCTTCGTCTGTCATGATGTCGATTTCCCAACCAACTAACATAGACGCTAAACGAACATTTTGACCACGACGACCAATCGCAAGAGATAGTTGCTCCTCTGGAACAACAACATCCATACGTTTTTTATCCTCATCCATAACCACTTTAGAAACTTCCGCAGGGGCGAGGGCGCTGATGATCAAGCTACCAAGATCTTCAGTCCATTTGATGATGTCAATTTTCTCGCCTTGAAGCTCGTTAACAACGGCTTGAACACGTGACCCGCGCATACCAACACAGGCACCAACAGGGTCAATTGAACCTTCACGAGATTGAACAGCAATTTTCGCACGGCTACCAGGATCACGGGCAACAGCCATGATTTCGATAATACCATCGTAAATTTCTGGCACTTCTTGTGTGAATAATTTAGCCATAAATTGTGGGTGTGTACGGGACATGAAAATTTGTGGTCCACGTTGCTCTTCACGCACTTCGTAGATGTACGCACGAACACGCTCACCAGTTTTGAAATGTTCGCGTGGCATACATTCTTCACGACGAAGTAGACCTTCGGCACGGCCAGCAATATCAATAGTCACGTTACCATATTCAACACGTTTTACGATACCGTTGATAACTTCACCGACACGGTCTTTGAATTCTAGGTAGTGACGCGCGCGCTCGGCTTCGCGTACTTTTTGAACAATAACTTGCTTTGCAGTTTGTGCGGCAATACGTCCAAAATCTAATGGCGGTAATTCATCAATTAAAAACTCACCAAGAGCCGCATCTTTTTTGACGCGCTGAGCTTGATCAAGCGTTAGTTGTTGCACTTCGTCTTCAACTTCTTCGACAACTTCTCGGTAACGCTTAAGGTCGATAACGCCAGTCTTACGATCTAGGTGCGCACGGATATCATGGTCATGACCGTATTTTGAACGACCAGCTTTTTGGATTGCTTCTTCCATTGCTTCGATCACAACTTCGCGATCAATATTCTTTTCTCTTGCCACAGCATCGGCTACTTGCAACAGTTCCATGATATTATTCCTTCTACTTATCTAATTGCCTCAAGACGGTAAACCGTCTACGGCTGTTTTTCTTCTGTTTTAACTTCTTCTTGAGGAGCGTCGTTTTCGTTTGCCGTCTCAAAAAATTTCTTTGTGGCCTTAATTAGTGCATCGGTCATCACTAACTTGGCTTTATATATGTTGTTGAGGGGTAATTCAACCTCTCCTTGGTCTGTTTTTAGGACAATTTCTTTTTCGTCGGATTTTTGTAAAAACCCTCTGAATTTACGTTGACCTTCAAGGTCACTATCTAATTCAACCTTAAGCTCAATCCCTAAACCGACATAACGCTCGTAATCGCTAGCTTTGAAAAGCGGGCGGTCGAGGCCAGGCGAGCTAACTTCAAGGCGGTATTTGCTCTCAATAGGGTCTTCAACCTCCAAAGTAGGGGAGATTTCACGGCTGATTTGCGCGCAATCTGCTAGGCTAAGCTTGCCTGTTTTTGGGTTCTCAGCAAAAATTTGTAACGCACCACCTTTATACTCCAGCCATAACAAAGCAAACCCTAACTCCTCAATAATGGGGGTTATGATGTCGTTGACGTTCTGTTCTAAGGTCGTATAATTCATCTAGTTTTTCTCGCTTTACCCTGAAAAAATGTAACAAAAAAGGCGGGTCTCTTTTGGAGCCCACCCTGTAAACTTCAGGTATTTGTGTTGTTTATAAGTATTTCAACGATAAAATGCAAGCATTTTCTAACGTATTAATAAAAAAGCTTCTGGGGGCATAAGACCTCCAGAAGCTTAATTAAAATTATGTTATTTGCTTATGATGAAGCGCGGGTTCTTGGTTTTGAGCCGTTTGCGTTATTTCTGCTTTGTCCGCCTTTGTTCGCACCGTTCTTATTGAACGGACGACTTTTGCGAGCACCAGCAGAGGCGTTATCAGGTTTTCTGTAGCCCGTATTTGGACCAGTTTTTACGCCACCTTTAGAGTCTGCTTTTGCGCCGCCTCTGAAAGGTTTTTTCTTCTTTGATGATTTGTTTTCATCATTGCGTTTTTCAAAACTAGTTTTTGATCCGGGTTTAGCAACATTTTTGCCTTTATAACCTTCGCCTTCAAAAGAAGATTTTGAACGACCATTCGCTGTTTTCTTGTCACCGAAAGATTTTCCACGGTCACCACCAAAATATTTGCTTTTGCTACGTGCTTTATCATCACCAGTTGCGCCTGCGTTGCGATCATCGCGATCATTGTTACGTTTTTTGATACCGACGCGTTTGCTGTCGGCGTAACTATTGTTACGGTCTTCACCATCACTAGACGCTCTATTTTTTGAGCCGTAACCATTTTCTGGTTTTTTGTAACGATCATTAGAAGGTTTCTTACCGTAAGCTGGCTTACCGCCACTTGAATCTTTACCTTTATAACCACCGGCGCTATTACGGCGTGGACGGTTAGTATCAGGGCGACGTCTTTTCTTACCATCGCCTTGACCACGGTAAACTTTACCGCCTGTGTGGGCTTTTTCAGGATCCATCAACATTTCAATGGCGCTCCATTTACGACCATCAGCTGGTGTAATCAAACATAGTGCAGAACCTTTGGCACCAGCACGGGCTGTACGGCCGATACGGTGAATATAATCTTCTGGCACTTGTGGAAGGTCATAGTTGATAACGTGTTCAATGTGCGGAATATCTAAACCACGGGCAACAACATCTGTTGCCACCAAGATACGGAATTCTTGCGCGCGCATTTTTTTAATAACGCGATCACGACGTGTTTGTTTTAGATCACCATGAATAGCATCTGCATGGAATTCATAACCAGCTTCGTTATTAAGACGCTTCGCTAATTTTTCTGTTCCATATTTTGTTTTCACAAAAATAATTACAGAACCTTCACGCTCATCTAATTGCTCGCATAACTTCTCATATTTTTCGTGGTCTTTTACGTGAAGTACTTCTTGTTTGATGTTTTCGATTGGGTTTGTTGTTGAACCAACAGAAACACGCTCTGGGTTGTTCATGTAGTTTTTAGCCATTCTTACAATGTCATCAGGCATTGTCGCTGAGAACATCAATGTTTGACGTTTTTGTGGCATATGGCGAAGGATAGCATCAATTTGAACACTAAAGCCCATATCTAACATACGGTCAGTCTCATCCAATACTAAGAACTGCATATCTTTCATGTGGATGTTACCACGATCAAGATGGTCATTAATACGACCAGGCGTTCCCACGATCAAACGTGGTTTTTTTGTTAGTTGTGCATACTGCTTACCCATTGGTGCACCACCAATTAGGAAGGCTGTGTTAATGGCACTCTTTTTACCCAATAATTGATGTAAAATCTCCATCACCTGCTTACCAAGCTCACGCGTTGGTGTTAGTACGAGGGCTGACCCTTTAGGGTTCGTTAAAAGAAATTCAATGATTGGAATAGAGTAGGCGGCTGTCTTACCAGTACCTGTCTGGGCTGAGCCCATAACATCCTTACCTTCTAAAGCAAGCGGTATCGCTTGTTCTTGGATTGGTGTAGGGGTTTCGTATCCCATTTGTTCTAGTGAATCTTGCAGCATTACGCTCAGATTAAAATCTGCGAAATTAGTCATTTTGGCTCCTATGTCAGAGCCAAATTATATAAAGGATTATTCTTTTATATCCCTGAGTTAACGGGGTGGGGCTCTATTTGGACGTAGTCTTAACACAACTGTGGATAAAAAGGTGAATTATTTTAAAGTTTTTTCATATATTTGTATTTTTATTACGAAAGTGGCTGTTAAGTAGCGTTTCGTGTGAAAAATAAATAGTTCATTTTATCGGCACCTTTGGCTTTTTTTGTTTGGTAGCGGGTGTCGATCCAGTCCTCAGGGGCAACACGCCAATCATCGGCGCAGGTAGCTGTCCATGTAAAATCTGGGTGGGTGGTAGCTTCTGTGACCATCCATTCTGCTAGATAGGGCACATCAGTTGACATGATCAGTTTGCCGTCTGGCTTTAATATTTTGGAGAATATATCGAGATTATCTTGGTTAATGATCCGTCTGCGGTGATGGCGGGTTTTGTGCCATGGATCAGGATTAAGGACATAAATCTCATCAATACTGTTTTCTTCAAATGATTTGGCCACGGGAATGGCATCATCCATCCAAACACGGGCATATTTTTCTAAGTTTTGCTCTTTTATATCGACCAGAAAAGACGCCATACCGTTGACGAAGGGTTCAATGCCAATAAAGCCTGCGTTGATGCCTTTGTCATTATATTGGTGGATAAGCCCTGTTAAATGCTCACCACCACCGAAGCCTATTTCGAGAACGATTTTCTCTGGTTCATAATCAAACAGAGAAGCGGGCGCTAGATCATGTTCTTGGGTGATTTGTTTCTCGGGGAGTTGTGATTTAGGGTAGGCGTCATCCAATAGTGATTGGCGAGTTGCCGTTAGCTTACGTCCCATACGTCGTCCGTAAAATCGCCAGTCTGAATGTTGTTGTTGCTCAGTCATATTAGTGCCAAGTGAGGACTTTGTGGCCAAGTTGATGGCGTCTGATCATTAAGAAGCCTACTAATAAAAAGGCGGTTGAGGAGATTGCTATAGGGTATAATGATGTCAGCACATTGATTTTTTCTAATGCAAACATGCTCAGAAAATAAGTGAATCCGTAGATAGAGAAGCTGACGATGTTTTCTTGGTGCGGGCTTTTGTATGATTTCCGAAGGGTAGGGTAGAAACCTAAGGTGTCGATGATCGTGACCATCACCAATGATAATAAGGGCGCTTTAAAGATTGGCCAAATGGCAATGGAGACAATGCAACCCGCCAAACATAGCTTGTCAGAGGTTGTGAATTCTTTCTCACCCTTAAAGAAGGCTAGTAGAGCAATGGCGAAACAGTTAAAGGCAATGATAGCGGTGATCATGGAGCCTGCGCCACCTTTACTAGAAAACTGCGTATAAGCGACAACAACCGTCACGATGCCCCAAATTAACCACGTGTAAAGATGGGGTTTCGTACGTCCGTTGTTAATGGCGACTAAATAATAAGCCAAGTTCCCAAACGCAATGATCGATGCAATTATTGCGACTATCCATTTGGGGTCTGTAAGATCAATCATGAAATAGAGACTAGCCTAATTCTTTTTGTAACGCTTCTACTAAGTCAGTTTGTTCCCATGAGAATGAACCATCATTTGCAGGTTCACGACCAAAATGTCCGTATGCAGCAGTTTGGGCATAGATAGGACGATTCAGTTTTAGATGTTCACGAATACCACGAGGGCTTAGGTCAATTACTTTATTGATTGCGTTTGCCAAGGCTTCTTCGCTCACTGTTCCTGTATTATGTGTGTTCACAAATAAAGAGATAGGTTTAGCAACACCAATTGCATAAGACACTTGAAGTGTACATTTATCTGCGTAACCAGCCGCAACAATATTTTTAGCAAGATAGCGAGCAGCGTAAGCAGCTGAACGGTCAACCTTTGTTGGATCTTTACCAGAGAAGGCGCCACCACCATGAGGGGCTGCACCACCGTAAGTATCAACGATAATTTTACGACCAGTTAAACCAGCATCACCCACTGGACCACCAATAACAAAACGGCCAGTTGGGTTCACGTATAACTCGTCTTCAGGGCACATCCAGCCATTTGGTAAAACTTTTTCAATGTGTGGGCGTACCATTTCACGTACATCTTCTTGTGAAGCGCTTTCGCCGTGTTGTGTTGAGACAACAACAGAAGCGGCACGTACTGGCATACCATTTTCGTAAACTAAAGATACTTGAGATTTTGCATCTGGGCCTAATAAAGACAATTCGCCAGAATGACGGGCATAAGCAAGACTTTTTAAAATTTCATGTGAGTATTGAATAGCCGCAGGCATAAGCGCGTCTGTTTCTTTACAGGCATAACCAAACATAATTCCTTGGTCACCAGCACCTTCGGCGTCAACGCCTTGGGCAATATCCACTGATTGTGAGTGAGCACGAACATCAAAGCGTGCTGTTTTCCAGCTAAATCCTTTTTGGTCATAGCCAATTTTCTTGATGACGTCGCGTCCTAATTCTTCCATGACGTCAGGTGTGATGCTGTCAGGGCCGCGTGTTTCACCTAAAATACCAACATAATCAGTCGTCACAGTTGTTTCAATCGCAACGCGTGACTCTGGCTCTTCCTGTAAAAAGCGGTCAACGATAGCGTCAGAGATTTGATCACAGATCTTATCTGGGTGACCTTCGGAAACTGATTCACTTGTGAATGTATAATTTTTAAGATTGTTTAGCATAGTAACCCTTCATCATTTTTATCCAAAATACGGAAGGAAATTACATGGTTAACCAAGTAATAGCAAGCTTAACCGTCGGAATCTTGCATATTTTCAGCCATATTTTTACCCAAAGCCAAGAAACTTTTGCGTAATTTAGGATTATCGAGGGAGTAATAAACTTTTACCAGCTCATCAATTTCCTTTTTAGGGATGTAATTTTGGGCGTTATTATCTTGGTCAGGAAGAGGGCGTCCTTCTAAACCTTGTTGCGCGTTGTCTGATAGTCCGTATGCTTGAGCCATCTCGTCGGTCTGATCAAAACCTTCAATAAAGGCATTAAACGGCACTTTGAGAATGTTACTAATATCATGAAGGCGTCCAACACTAATACGGTTTTTGCCATTTTCATATTTTTGAATTTGTTGAAAAGATACGCCAACTTTCTCAGCCAAGAATTCTTGGGTGACTTTTTGCATTTTGCGCATTTCTTTCAGACGTTCACCAACGTAAATATCGATGGTTTCAGCGTGTCTCTTTTTCTTGATCATTTTCTCCATAACCCCCTTTATGTCCGAAAAGATATGGAAACATAGCAGAGGTTAGGAGGGTATGCAATGGTATTTATTAATTTACGAAATAATCTGAGAGTACGGCTTTAAAAATTATGATAAAAAATCTTTATTTCTTAAAAAAATCGCGAAAACACCCAGAATTAGGAAGATTGAGAGGAATGGCAATTCCTTAAACACACTATAGTATGTTTTCAAAAAGGTTGGTTTAGGTAGGTTTCCGTTTAAAATAGATTTTTTCATAAGATCTGCTTTTTGAGTTGTCTCGCCCAGAGGGTTAATGAACGCAGAGACTCCTGTATTTGCGGCACGTATAACGGGAATACCTGTTTCAATTGCGCGAAATTGTGCTTGGGCAAGATGTTGATAAGGCCCTGGGCTGTCGCCGTACCAGCCATCATTTGTGATGACTAGAAGCCATTCAGGGGTTAGTTGATTATTTACCGTTTCATGCGGAAAAATACTTTCGTAACAAATTAGGGGTGAAAAGGATGGAATTTCTGGAATGGCAATTGTTTGTGGGCCATCGCCACGCTCGAATGCGCCAAAAGAGGCAACGGCTTGGAACGGAATATAACCTTGGAAAGGGATGTATTCACCAAAAGGGACTAAATGAGATTTAGTGTAAATGCGTTCGGCATTATTGAACTTGCTCCAGAAATTAAGGGCGTTGTGATAGAGGGGCTGTTCGTTACCTGCCTTGCTATCAATGTTTAGTGCACCTGATAACAAAATAGCGTTATTCTTTTGGATCATCACATTTATACGCTCGTTAACGGCTGCATTATTAATGAAGGCAGGGGGCATGGCTGTTTCTGGCCAGATGATGATTGTCCGTTTATCTGGATTAGCATTTTCTTCTGATAATGCAATATGAGTTTCAAAATTCTTGACGAGTTTATCGTTCTTCCATTTATTAGCCTGATGAATATTGGGTTGAATAATTTTGATATCGATATTTTCTTGGTAAGTTATTTGAGTATTGGTTAAACGTTCTGTGCCGTAAAAAGCGCTGAGGGATAAAGTTAAAATGGCAAAGGATGCAATGATAACTTTTGAGTCTATATGTTTTTGAGGCGTTAGCAGGTAGCCCAAGACACTTGCCCATAAAATAGTGATAAGCGTTAAACCATAAGGGCCAATGAGGCTGGCTGTTTGGGCTATGGGCATGAACCCTAGCCATGTGTAGCCGTATAAGTTCCATGGGAAGCCTGTAAAAGCGGTGCCGCGCACCCATTCAGATAATCCGATAAAAACACAGAATCCTAAAAACCGAGATATGTTGTTTTTAGGAAATAAGATGTGATTGATGGTGAGGTAGAGTGCAGGGAATAGGGATAGAAGAATAGGCAGGGCAATGACGGCGAAGGGCCACACCCAAAGAAATGCTTCGTTACCTTCAACTAATAGAGCATTACCGATCCAGTAAAGCCCAACTGCAAAATAGCCAAGCGAGAAACAAAAGGCGGTGGCAAAGCATTGGCGTTTATTCTGGCAAGCATCATAGAAAAAGTAAAAGATACTAAAGCCGATGAATAATAACGGTAGATAATAAGTAGGCGCTTGGGCGAGAGCGGATAAACCACCTAGCATAATTAGAATAGGCAATTTTATCCAAAGCGAGCACGCTTGCGCCTGTATTAATTTATTTAAGAACGATGAAGGCATTGGTCAATTATTCTTCGTCAGGTGTTGGAATATCTCGGATTTTTAGGGTGCTGATGCGGCGTTGGTCGGCTTCTAAAATTTCGAAAACCATGCCTGATGAATGAGTGATAACTTCGCCACGAGCAGGAATACGGCCTGCGATGTAGAAAACTAACCCGCCTAATGTATCTATTTCATCATGTTCTTCTTCGCTGAAAATCTTACCATACGTTTCTTCGAAATCTTCAATGTCTAATCGCGCGTCGGCAACGATTGTGCCGTCAGGTTTTTGAGTTATTTGTGGTGGCGTGTCTTGATCAAATTCATCTTCAATCTCACCAACAATCGATTCAATCACATCACCAACGGTAACGAGTCCATCAATACCGCCATATTCATCAACAACTAAAGCCATATGTTTTTTGTCCTGTTGCATCTTCATAAGGAGATCAAGAACAGGAAGAGAGGGTGAAACGATAGGAACATTTCTTAACAGCTCTTTTAATTTGATTTTTTTATTCTTCGCGAGGGATGAAAGGATATCTTTGATATGCACTGTGCCAGAGATATCATCCATTGTGTCGCTGTAAACTGGAATACGGCTATATTGATGTTCGCTCAATAGCTCCATTAATTGTTCTTGGGAGGCTTGAATGTCAATCGCGATAATATCCGCACGTGGTATCATTACATCATCGACGGTTCTGCTTTGTAAGGTCAGAATGTTTTTGATTAAAGCTTTTTCGTGTTCGGCGATAGACGGGGTTTGGCTATTATTGTCGCTAACATCTTCGATATAATCTTCTAAGGCTTCACGGAGGATTTCCGAGCCATTTTTTTGACGACCAAAAATAGATTTAAATTTTGAGAGCAAACCAGTTGAATTTACCCCCTCCTGTGATGTTGTTGCATGTTGAGAAGCCCTTTTCGGGCTGCTACTTGAAGGGTCTTCAGACGTATCTGACATATTATTTGTATCTACCTTTAACATTTCAATTCAGTTTATCGTTTTGGTGCATAAAATCAAGCAAGTATCGTACCTGTATAGGGGTTTTGAACGCCTAATTGCTCTAATATTCTAATCTCTAAAGCTTCCATATCGTTAGCCTCTTCTTCTTCCTTGTGGTCAAAGCCTATAAGGTGGAGAACGCCATGTACAACTAAATGTCTTAAATGATCAAGCATGAACTTGCCTTGTTCTTTACTCTCACGTTGAATGGTTTGGAAGGATAAGAGGACATCGCCTAAATTAAGCACACCTTCAGTGTTGATATCTTCGCCCTCTAAATTAGCAAAAGTCAGTACATTGGTCGGGGTGTCTTTATCGCGATATTCACGGTTTAAAACATGTAATAATTCATCATTGGCTAACACAACGCTAACTTCTAGCTCACGGCCTGTCGCTATTGTTGGGAGGGTAATAGAATTAATGCTACAGAGTGTGGCAACACGAATAATATCTTCGATATCAGGGATGCGTTCCCAATCTGGATATTGAACGGAAATGTCTACGGTGACGATTTCTTTTATGTTATTTGAAAATGGGGATTCCATTATTAGGCTCTGGTGCTCCTGAATTCATACTTGTCGTACGCGTTAATGATTTTAGTCACTAATTTATGACGGACAACGTCTTTTGAGTCAAAATGTACGAACGGAATATCATCAATATTACCCAAAATATTCATCGCTTCTTTTAAGCCTGATTGTGCGTTAGACGGTAAATCAACTTGTGTTGGGTCACCAGTGATAACCATACGCGTGCCTTCACCCATACGGGTTAGAAACATTTTCATTTGCATGGAAGTTGTGTTCTGCGCCTCATCAAGTACCACAAACGCATTCTTTAATGTACGTCCACGCATGAAGGCGAGGGGCGCAATTTCAATTTCACCGCTTTCTAATTTCTTTGGAAGTTGGTCAGCTGGCATCATCTCATTAAGTGCGTCATAGATAGGGCGCAAATACGGGTCAATTTTTTCAATCATGCTTCCGGGCAAGAAACCTAAATTCTCACCTGCTTCAACAGCAGGACGACAAAATACCATGCGTTCGATTAAACCTTCTTGGAACATCGACACGGCAGCCGCAACAGCCAAAAATGTTTTACCTGTTCCCGCAGGGCCAACACCAAAGACCATGTCATGGTCACGAATGGCATTAATGTAGAATGCTTGATTGGGCGAGCGGGGTGAAATCAATTTGTTTTTGTAGGTCTTAATGCCTGACTTTTCATCATAGAAAGCGCTTTTCTTTTTGCCCTTTTTAGGTGGGGCACTTTTAACTTCTTTTAGGTCAGTCATGTCTTTTTCTTTCTCTTTTAAAAATCGGAGAGCGGCATCAATTTCACTAGTGGTTACGTCTTGTTCACGGTTGAGCTTTTCCCAGAGCATTTTAAACAACTCATCAGCGATAAGCACATCTTTAGGATGCCCTTTTAGCTCAAGCTTATTACTTCGACAGCCAATATCGATGCTTAAAAGTTGTTCAATATGATGGAGATGAGCATTCTGTTCGCCGTATAAATAGGGCAGAAGGGTGTTGTCATCGAAAGAAAGCGCAATGCTTTTAATTAACGGTTTTACTATGGTTTTCCTCACACAATAGTTAAGCTATTAGTATAGCAAAATTATGCTGATTTTACAATGTTTTCGGTAAGGTTTTCGGATGTGCTAACAGCTGTGACAACCTCACCAGTAAGGGCGTGACCTGTGGAATCTGTGACGTGGACGTCTACTATTTGGCCAATTAGACGTTCATTGGCTGGAACGTTGATAGCCTGATAGAAGGGGCTTCGACCCTGTAATTGCCCTTCTTTTTTCCCTTTACGTTCGAACAGGATAGGAAGGGTTTTACCGACAGTATCAGCGTTAAACTCCGCTTGGAATTCACCGATAAGCTCTTGAATTTGTGTTAAGCGGACTGTTTTAACATCCTCACGCACCAAATTCGTCATATTGGCGGCGGGCGTACCTGGGCGGGCGGAGTATTTGAAAGAATAAGCACTGGCGAATTTAACATCGCGGATTAACTGCATCGTGTCTTCATGGTCTTGGTCTGTTTCTCCCGGAAATCCAACGATGAAATCGGATGAAAACACTAGGTCAGGACGGGCTTTTTTTAGGTCAGCAATAATTTCACGGTATCTGTCTGCTGTATGTTTACGATTCATAACTTTCAACATCTTGTCAGAGCCACTTTGCACAGGCAGATGTAGGAAGGGCATGAGCTTTTGCACATCACGGTGGGCATCTATCAATTCTTGGTCAACATCGCGTGGGTGCGACGTCGTGTAGCGAATTTGTTCAATGCCATCAATCTCAGCTACAGCCTCGATCAAACGGCCTAAGCCCCATGTTTTGCCGTCTACGTTTTCGCCGTGATAGGCGTTGACGTTTTGACCTAATAAAGTGATTTCTTTTGAACCATTATCCACAAGACGCTTGGCTTCATCCACAATTTTGTCCACTGGGCGGGAATATTCCGCGCCACGCGTGTATGGTACGACGCAAAACGTACAGAATTTATCACATCCTTCTTGGATTGATAGGAAAGCTGATGCGCCTTGGTTTTGTTCCTCTGGTAGGAAGTCGAATTTGGTTTTCTCTGGGAACTCTGTGTTCACGATACGGTTTTCACCGTAAGCGCCAGTGGCTTTTGCCACCATCTCAGGGAGTTCATGATAGGTTTGCGGGCCAAAGATCATATCAACGGTTGGCGCACGCTTCATGATGAAGTCACCTTCAGCTTGTGCAACACAGCCAGCAACAGCCATTAGCATTGATCCGCCAGCTTCTACCTTTTTATCCTTGTGGATTTTTAAACGACCAATTTCGGAGAAAACTTTGTCAGTGGCTTTCTCGCGTATATGGCAGGTATTGAGGATGATCATGTCGGCATCATCAGGCTCTTCGACGGTCATGTAGCCCAGAGGCGCGAGGATATCCGCCATACGGCTTGAGTCGTAGACGTTCATCTGACAGCCCCAAGTCTTTATATAAAGTTTTTTATTAAATTTCATCACATAACCTTTGCGTAAGCGTTTAATCACATTTAAGGTGCACAAATCAAGCAAAAACGAGGCATATAGACAGATGAAACCAGTATTACTCTCTTTTCATGGTAATGGCGTATTGGGCTTAGATCAGCTCGAAGAAACTTTTGAGGTGGTTAAGCTTTATAAAGAAAAAGACCCAGAAGCGACGATCCAGAAATACAAAGATGACGTGGTAGCTATTAACTGCACTGTGAGTCATAAAATCAGCCGTAAGTTGATTGAAGCTTTACCGAAGCTACAGATTATTGCTACATTTTCTGTGGGGTACGATCATATTGATGTACAGGCGGCGAAGGATAATAACGTTGTGGTGACAAATACGCCTGATGTGCTTTGTGCAGAGACGGCGGATACTGGAATGGCTTTATTGTTGGCGGTGTCCAAACGCTTAGCGGAAGGGGATATGTATATCCGCGTGGGTAAATGGTTAGCGGCCGATATGCCGTTGGGGGTTTCCCTAGAAGGCAAAACTGTTGGTATTGTTGGGTTAGGGGGCATCGGTTCTAAGGTCGCTAAACGTTGTGCGGCTTTTGACATGAATGTTGTTTATTATGGCCCGCGTGAGAAGAAGGATTACCCTTATAAATATTACGATGATATTACCGAAATTGCGAAAGATAGTGATTTCTTGATTTTGACTTGCCCAGGGGGCGAGGCAACGGCTAACCTAATAGATGCGAATGTTTTGGATGCTTTGGGTGAGAAGGGATTTTTGATCAATATCGCCCGCGGGAGCGTTGTTGATGAGCCAGCCTTGATTGAGGCATTACAGGCAAAAAGAATTGCAGGTGCGGGACTAGATGTTTTTGCTAAAGAGCCACACGTACCAGAGGAATATTTTTCAATGGACAATGTGGTGCTTTTACCCCATATAGGGTCAGCTACCGTAGAGACAAGAACAAAAATGGGTCAATTAGTCATCGACAATATTTTGGCACAATTGGCTGGTAAGCTGTTATTAACTGAAGTGAAGATTTAAGGGTAATTATGATTAGATTTTATGTGTTGTTATTTGTTGCTGTCGTCAGCGTTTCTGCGCCAGTATTGGCAAAAAGTTGTTATTCATCAGCTGAAGCGGAAGCTGAGCAAGCTATTCGTATTCACAGTGAATTGATGGTTATCGGGCTTAATTGCCAACATATGACACCACGTGGGTGGAAAAACTTCTATCAACAATATCGTGAAATCACCAATAATTACTCTCGTACTATTTCAGGCTATGAAAGCACATTGATTAGCTATTATAATCAATCAGGCAATGGTGAGCGTAAGATGCATGATTTGCGTACAAGCTTTGCCAATGAAACTTCTACAAATATTGCACGTATGCGTCCTGATGTATTCTGCGCCAAATTCTCGCCACGTATTCCAAAAGTGGCGAATATGTCACGGACAGAATTCGTTGATTGGATTAAGGCAAGCGCTAGTACTCAGCGTTTAAGCAAGCCTCTTTGTCAGTAAACTTATTTGATTATTCACAATCAAGGTCGCTACATTTCCATGTGCGTGGGTTTTTAGAAACACCATTAGCTTCTCTATCTCCGCGTTTTAAAGCATGCCCAGTGTTTGCTATTAATTTTTCAAGTCTGCCAGATATTTCGGCATTATTTTCCTCGTGACATTCGCTTACAGATTCAGTGGCTTCACCAAAGGTACATATCCGAGTCTGTTGCTCAAATTCACTTTGTATTTGCTCAAGACGGTCACAAAAGCGCGTAATACGAGGGGATTGTTTTTCCCCACAATATTGAGCGTGTGTATCGTTGAATCTTTTGATTGGGTCTGGCGTTTCATCTGCGAAGCTTGACGAAGATATAAGTAGGGAGCTTGCAAAAATGCCTGTTGCTATTTGTTTTAAATTTATCATTACTTCATTCCTAATATATCGTAGCCATTAGGAAACGCTGTATCAAAGGCTGTTTGATTAGCAGCGGCGTATTTGGTACGTGCAGCGCCTGTGCATTCTTCTTTAAAGGTCAATATTGCTTTAGATTTAGCCAGGATTTGTTCATTCGTTAACGTATGCCTTGAACCAAGATCTAAAGAATTGGCAAAGAAAGTTGTTTCTCTTGCGCATACATTTAAATCCATAAAAAGCTGGCTGTAATTTTTTTGAATAGTACTACAAAAAGATTTAGCGTTAGGGCTTTCATCTGTCTCGCAAATAAGTGTTTCAAGTGACGCGTTTGTTTTGGTCATTATTACAGAGTCTGAATTTAGCTCTTGGGCATGTACAGCGCCAGCTAATAGGCCTCCAAAAACGACGCTTGCGATTTGTTTAATGTTTATCATGGATGGTTTATATCACAGCATTTGTAATATGTAAACTAATAATGCACACCTTCGCGCTTATGGCGGGGGTCGTGGGTATGGCCTTGAGGGTCCATGTGAATGATAATCTCGGCATGGGGGAATATCTTTAGTAGAGCTAAATCAATCTCTTCGATGATATCATGGGCTTTTTCTAGCGTTAAATTGCCGTCTAGCTCAACATCAAAGCTTATGTGCAAATCCATGCCAGATTGGCGTGTACGGAGGTCATGTAGGCCAAAAACACGTTTATCTCGTTTAACCAGATCGATGATTTTTTGACGCTCGCAGAAAGGTATTTCACGATCCATCAGCATGTCAGTCGCTTTTTTACCGATTTTAAGCCCTGTCCAAGCTAAATAAGCAGCGATGCATAGGGATATGACTAAATCAACCGTACCAGATTGGGTTAAATAATCTGCTGAAAATGCTAAGATGACACCAATATTTATGAAGATATCACCTTTATAATGATTTCTGTCTGCTTCAACTGCGAGCGATGGTGCGCGTTTAAGTACCCATTTTTGAACCAGTACCAGTATAAATGTTAGGACAATGGCAATGATTGAAACGGCGATACCTAACGCATGATGTTCAATATTTGTGGGGTTGAAATAATTTCTGATGGTCTCAAAAGTGATAAAGACGGCTGACCCAATAAGGAAGGATGCTTGGATTTGTGCGAAGAACCCTTCGGCTTTGCCGTGACCAAATCGATGGTCATGATCGGCAGGTTTAAGCGATATCTTGATACTGCAATAGCTGACGATGGATAAGACAGCGTCGCCGATAGTGTCAATGAGGGAGGCTAGCAGGGCATTCGACCCTGTAAAGAAATAGGCAATTGATTTGATAATAATCAAAACTAAAGCCGTGCTTAATGCCCAATAAGAGGCCACTAAGGCCAGCTTTTGGTTGGGAATAATCTCACTTTGGTTTTGCTTTTTAAAGAAATTCATAGGGTTATTTATTAGCATGCACATGCGCTTTGTGGCAATAAAATCCATTAATTCTTGATGTATCTTATGGGAATGTATAGTCATAATTTGTTAATTGGAGCGTATTAATGAGTAATAGAACTTATTTAGTTATCAGTCATGATTTTACAAGCGTACAGGGAGAAAAGCTTTTTAGGCGTCTTCCAGCTGTTGTAATAAAAAAATATGAATGTGAAATAGGGGGTGGAGACTCTTCTGCTGAACCATTAAGATTACTAACTGTTACGCCAACAAGCGACCAGCAATCTGCAACATTTGAGTTTTTGCCTTTACAAAGTGATGTGGCAAAGAATGCTTTTGAGAAAGCAGCGACAAATGCTCTGATTAGTATGGCGCTTCAGCAAATGTCTAAGCCTGCTAAAGCACCAGAATTGCACTTTGGTGAAACGGTGCATTAACCACTAAAGGGGATAAAATATCCCGTTTTTCTTGTTCGATTGAAATATTCAGCTATCCTTTTGAAAAGATTTCATAAAGGGAGCATTTAACGATGAGTATTGACCAGCAGATTGACGAAGCTTTTAAGCCGATTGCCAAGGCAATATCGGACACTATTTTCTATGCGGAACCTATTACAGGCTATGACATTAAGCTGATTTTGGTTTGGCTAGTCCTTATCTCGTTGTTCCTTACTATATATTTGGGATTTATAAACCTTCGCTATTTCAAGCATTCTATCAATATCCTGCGTGGTAAATACGATAAAAAGAATGATAAAGGTCAGATTAATCGTTTTCAAGCTTTAGCAACCTCGTTGTCAGGCACGGTTGGTTTGGGGAATATTGGTGGCGTCGCTGTAGCGGTGTCTACTGGTGGCCCTGGAGCGTTATTCTGGATGGCGATGATGGGTTTGTTTGGGATGAGTGCCAAGTTCGCGGAAGCGGCTCTTGGGGTTAAATACAGGGTTATTGCCGATGATGGGCAGGTCTCTGGTGGGCCAATGTATTATATCAAGGCCGCGTTTGAGAATATTGGTATGGCTAAAATGGGTGCGTTTTTCGCCTTTCTATTTGCTGTTTGTATTGTTGGTGGAGCTGTAGGGGCAGGAAACATGTTCCAGTCTAATCAGGCGTTTCAACAAGTTTTAAATGTAACGGGTGGCGAAGAGAGCGTGCTTGCGGGCAAAGGTTGGATGTTTGGTATCTTCTTGGCGGTTTTGGTCGGTGCCGTGATTATCGGTGGGCTGAAATCTATCGCAGCTGCGGCATCTAAAATTGTGCCCCTGATGGGAGCCATATATTTAGTGGCTGGATTAGTGGTTATTGCGATGAATGCATCGGCTATTCCTGCTGGGTTTGCGACTATCTTTGAAACAGCTTTAACGCCAGAGGCTGGTTTTGGGGCTGTGTTGGGGGCGTTGCTTATTGGAGTTCAACGGGCGGCGTTTTCTAATGAGGCTGGTATTGGGTCTGCGGCTATTCCACATTCTGCTGCGAAAACTAACGATCATGTGTCTCAGGGCTTTGTTGCTATGCTGGGGCCGTTCATTGACACAATCGTCATCTGTATGGTGACAGGCTTGGTTATTGTGATGAGCGGTGTATATGAGGGTAGTGACGGCATGGAAGGGGTGACATTAACCTCCAGCGCCTTTGAATCTGCTATACCTTGGTTCCCTTATGTCTTAACGCTGACGGTATTCTTGTTTGCTTTTTCAACGATGATTGCTTGGTTTTATTACGGGCTTAAGGGGCTTCAGTATTTGGTTGGTAACTGTAAGTTTTCAGAGAATGCTTATAAGATCGCGTTTTGTTTATTTATCATTGTTGGGGCATCAACGAAGCTTGGGTCTATTATAGATTTCTCTGATGCGATGATATTCGCGATGGCTATTCCGAATGTTTTAGCATTGTATTTATTAGCACCAGAGTTAAAGTTAGATATTAAAAAATATCTGCAAAACATTGATAAGATTAAGAAATAAGTGTTTCTGTTAAGTTTAAAAATACCATATACGCTACGTTTTATTTTATCCACAGGTTAAGACCTGCTTAAAGCCCTATAAAGTCTCAATAAATGAGCAAATTTGAGCTGTACTTGTGGATATGTGGATAAGTGCTTTTATATAGCGCTTGTCTAGGACGTTGCGCCTGCGCATAGTCATATTATTATGATAAATTCTATAAAAGATAAGCTGTTAAGTGGCGGTAAACGCACGAAAAAATCACGCCTTAAACGTGATATTAACAGTGTACCTTTTACGTCTGGCGATAAACCTGCCGAAAAAGACGACCATATTTCAATTCCTGATAGTTCTACGGGTGGTTTAGGTAATATCCGTATCATCTCAGAACCTAATCGTGATCAGCATATGCAAAGTGATGAAGAGTTTCTACGTGAGCTTGAAAAAGAGATGGAAGCAGAAGAGCGCTTAGAAGCTCAATTGGCAGAAGAGTTAGATAAACGCATTACACATCAAGCAAGGCGCTTAGCTCAATTAAAAGCGGAGCCCGAGCCAGAAGGATATGATGAGGAAGAGTTGGTGCTGGGCGAGGAAGTAGAGCCTGAAGAAGATAATATGGCGTTTCCTTTCCATGAGGAAGAAGTTGCCAAGGAGCAAAAACAATATAAACAAGAAACCAAGGCGAGTGAAAAAACGCTAGAGCAGAGCAGGTTAGCGGATCGTAAGCGCCGTAAAATGTTAATGCTGATTGCGATTACGTTTAGCGCGATATGGCTAGGATTAGCGATTGGGTATTATGCGCGTTCATACTCTGAATGGGGTTTAATCTTTAGCACGCCGCCGCATATTGTAGGGATATTTTTAGCAGGTTTATTGGCGCCAATTGTCCTTTGTTGGTACTTATTGGGCTTATTTAGACCAAGAAGACGCGAAAATCGCGAAAATATTGCTTATAATCATGATTTTCAACCGCATGACTTCCCATCTCGTGAGAATTTGTATCTATTTCACAAGGATATTGAGCGTTTTTGTGTTCAGGGGGCTGAGCTGGCTGCTTATTCAAAAGCAATGGCGCAGACCATCCCTGATGC
Organism: Alphaproteobacteria bacterium; assembly: GCA_018608245.1. Classification (GTDB taxonomy): domain Bacteria; phylum Pseudomonadota; class Alphaproteobacteria; order Micavibrionales; family Micavibrionaceae. The sequence goes on from JABAZY010000052.1 coordinate 31,041, forward strand.
ACGAGAGCGTCTAAAAGAAGATGTACGTATGTTCTTGGAGTTCTCTGACAAGACAGCAGAATCGGTTAATACCCTAACGACTTTACTTGCTGAGCGTTCTGAGCGTTTCATGGAAGTGATTAATGAGATTGAAGAACGAACAACGAGCCTAAATGCTGAAATGCATGAAGGTATCAAGGAAACTTACGAAGAGGCCAAGGAACTATCTGAGCAAATAGGCGGGATAGCGACCGATATTCGTCATATTCAAGGAGCATCGCAGGAGCTTCACGTTGATATCAAGGCCGCCAATAAGGAGCTATCGTCTGAGGCAGATCGTATTGCTGATGTGTCGTTGAAGGCCTCTAAGGTTATTCAACAGGCTTCTGGCTCGTTTGCACTTCAATCCGGTGCGTTGATTAAGGCGATGGATGAAGTGAAGGATTATAGCCAAGGGCTGGATCAAAATATTAGCGCGGCTGCAGCTTCTGGCGGGCGTAGTTTCCGTGAAGAAATGCGTGCGCCTGCACAAATTCCACCAGTTGAGCGCCGTAAGGCTTTTTCGGTCCCATTACCTACATCTGTGCCGAACCCGATGACATCACCTAACAATATGCCTGTAAATGCTAATAGCGGTTCGCAATATTCTATCGATGGATTGCATGCAATCTCAATAGATTTAACACGTTCTGTTGATGGACAGGTGCGGGAGAGTATTTGGGAGTTATACCAAAATGGCGACCGTGAAGCCTTCACGCAATATCTATTGAGTGTTGAGGATAAGGTTTTAAACGCTAAAACATTCAAGATTTACAAAAATAATGCAGATTTCAGAGGGTATGTATCGCGCTATATACAACAGTTTGAAACGCTTTATGAGGAATTATATGAGGAAGCTGATCGCAATGATCGCGGGGCATTATTCCCATCTTTAATCCTGAATAGTAATTTAGGGCGTCTATACAAGATACTGTGCCGTTTATCTGGACATCCTGCGCTTTAGGTTTCGTAATAAAACACGTTGATTGCCCATTGATTGATGAGGCGAATGTCGGCATAATGCGCTTTGGCTATTCGTAGCTAAAATTATTCGAGTTCAATATTTTAAGGCCTTTCTTGTATGCCAAAAACTAAATTCTGCGTCGGACTTTCTGATATTTCAGATAGCTATATGGGCTGTATCATTGATGATTGGGGCGTGCTTCATGATGGTGAGGATGCTTTCCCTGAGGCTGTGGATACGCTTAAGTCGTTAAAAGAGCGTCATAAGCACATCATTATTCTGACGAATGACCGTAAAACGGCATTGCAGAAAAAAGAACAACTTAAGAAAATGAAAATTGGGCCAAGCCTGTATCAGGATATTGTGACCCCAATGGAAGTGGTGCGTAATGGCTTAATCGCGCAAGATAAAGATTTTTTCAAAGATATTGGTAAGAAAGCTTATCTGTTTACGCATGATGGCGACACGTCGATTTTGGATGATACAGGTGTTGAAGCTGTTGAAGATATTAATGATGCAGATTTCGTTATTATGATGGGTATGGCCTACCCAAGACGTACGTTGGAATCTTATGAAGAAGATATCAAGGTTGCTATCAAAAAACGCTTAGCGGCCATTTGCTTAAACCAAGATAGTCGTGGCTTAATTGGTACTAATTTCTTGGTGGGGTCAGCATTGATTGCGCGTCGTTATGAAGATTCTGGTGGTATTGTTAATTATGTAGGAAAGCCTCATTCTTATATTTACCGTCATTGTGTAGAAATTTTCCAAGAAAAAGAAATTTACCCTGCGCATACAGTTATGTTTGGTGACACGATGGCGCATGATGTCATTGGTGCTAATACAATGGGTCTTGATACGTGTTTGTTCAAATCTGGCCTTCACGCCGCTAACTTTATGCATTGTGAGAACTTGAAAGAAGTTGATAACGCGCTTAAGAACCTGATTGTTCAATATAACAACGTCATGCCGACTTATTTGGCGGATGAAATGGCGTGGGGTAATGCGCTCCCAGACCGTAAACACAAAAAACGCAAACTTCCAAAACGTAAATAAATAGGCAAGTTAATGCTGACTCATGTCGAACAGAAAGAACTGCCATACAGCGCAGAACAAATGTTTGAGCTTGTGGCGAGCGTTGATAAGTATGAAGAGTTTCTGCCTTGGTGCATAAAAAGCCGTATTAACGAACGTGAAAATGACGGCGCTGTATTTTATGCTGATTTGATTGTTGGCTATAAAATGTTCCGTGAGAAATTTTCATCGTGTGTACTACTTGATGAGCCTAATGAAATCTATATTGAATATCTAAAGGGGCCGTTGAAGAACCTAAAGAATAAGTGGGTTTTCACCGATAGAATAGGGGGCGGATGTATTATCGATTTTTCCGTAGAATTTGAATTTCGTAATAAGGCGCTACAGAGCTTGGCAACTATGTTTTTCAACGAAGTCGTGAAACGCATGACAGACTCATTTGAAGCGCGTGCAAAAGATATTTACGGCTGAACTGGCGTGCTTTCTATCATTCTTTCCGCGTATTCACCGTACGCAGAACTATTTTTCTTCCATGTAGCTAAAGATTGAATTATTATATGATTGCTACATCCTGCCATAACAAACTTTCCTTTTTTCTCTAACTCTATGGCGTCAGCGACCTCTTTTGTTATTATTATTCTGCGATCTTTATCGATTTCACCTTCTGACATATAAGGAGCCGTCATAAGTAATGACAGGTTATCAAAAACCTCGTAAATAGGTTTATTGGTTCCTATCAAGGTTTTATTTTTAGGATTTAGGTGAAGAAATACTTTTTCGTTAAACTCTTCAATAATAGAGGGGGGAATGACAATGCGGAATTTGCTATCCATAGTAAGGATAGCATGGCCAAAAAAGCCTGTTGCGCCGTTAAAATCTAAAGTTCCTGCCATAATAATTTCTCGTTATAATTTTAGGCAAGCGACCTAATGACAACTTGCGATATAGCGTTTCTTTCCTAAATAAAATAAGAGGGTATTATAAACTTCATATTATGTCAATATTTTGGTTGACATAACTTAAACACATAATAGATTACGTTAAATTTTATAGGAGAAAAAGCATGGGACTTATTAAAACCTTGGACGCAGAGAGCATTACACTTATTGGTAATGATTTATTTTATACACCTGCAGAAGAAGGCAGAAAAACACAAGTTGCCCGTGTTATTGGCGCTATTCCAGATAACGCTATTCATCATAAGGCAAATGAAGCCATTGCCTTGACAGAACATGACGCACAGCAACAAGGGTCACCTTATTATAAAGTTGAAGAATTATTCACAGGACGATTTGTTATGTCGCCAAAGCTTACTGCTACAACATTTAGGCTGGGTGGTGAATTCGCTGATTCAAGCATGATATCGTACGGAGATAGCTTAGCAGGCTTTATTGAAAAGCTTAATGCAGATGATGATAGAGCAATTATATCAACTATTGCGGCTTTTGAATTAATTGATGGCAGAACTATTGCAACCGACGTTGGTCAAGAGCTTCTGCCGAGCAAATATCGTATAGATTAATCTAACTTACCCTTAAGGATATCATTCACCATCTTTGGGTTGGCTTTGCCTTGGGATTTTTTCATGACTTGGCCGACGAAGAAGCCCAAGAGTTGGACTTTACCGTTTTTGTATTTGGCTAAGTTGTCTGGGTTTTCGGCGATGACTTCATCAACGATTTTCTCAATGGCGCCAGTGTCAGTGACTTGTTTTAAGCCTTTTTCTTCGACGATGGCGTTGGCTTCTTTGCCTGAGGCATACATTTCAGCGAAGACATCCTTGGCAATCTTACCTGAGATTGTGTTGTCAGAGATGAGGGCAATCAGACCGCCTAAATTTTTAGCGGAAATAGGGGATTGTTCGAGTTTCTTCTCATCTTTGTTTAAAGCACCCAATAGCTCATTGATCACCCAGTTGGCGGCGAGTTTTGCATCATTGTCATTTGCAACGGTCTCAAAGAACTCTGCACGGCTACGCTCGGCGATTAAGATGCTGGCATCATATAGATTTAGGCTATAATCCCCCATGAAACGGTGTTTCTTTTGGTCTGGAAGCTCTGGCAACGTTGCTTTGATGTCTTCGATGTATTTCTCTTCTAACACAAGCGGGAGAAGGTCTGGGTCTGGGAAATAACGATAATCATGTGCTTCTTCTTTTGAACGCATAGAGCGTGTTTCGTTTTTAGCAGGGTCCCAAAGACGTGTCTCTTGAACAACCTCGCCGCCATCTTCGATTAACTCAATTTGGCGTTCAACCTCAAAATCAATGGCTTGATGGACGGCTTTTAACGAGTTGACGTTTTTTATTTCGGCACGTGTCCCCAATTCATCCCCAGGCTTACGCACAGAAACATTCACATCGGCACGCATAGAGCCTTCATCCATATTTCCGTTACACGTTTCTAAATAACGTAGGATCATACGGATTTTAGATATGTAGGCGACGGCTTCTTCAGGCCCACGAATATCAGGCTCGGACACGATTTCCATCAAGGCACAGCCAGAACGGTTCAGGTCAACAAAAGATTTCTTAGGGTGTTGGTCATGAACAGACTTACCAGCATCTTGTTCAAGGTGGAGGCGGGTAATGCCAATTTCCTTGACCGTGCCGTCTGGTAAATCAATCTCGATAACGCCTTTACCTACGATAGGGTCTTCAAATTGTGAAATTTGATATCCTTGAGGTAAATCTGGGTAGAAGTAGTTTTTACGCGCAAAGATAGATGTGCGCATAATTTCAGCATTTAAGCCAAGGCCTGTACGGACAGCTTGTTCAACACATTTTTCGTTAAGCACAGGCAGCATGCCCGGCATTGCTGCATCAACCATTGATACTTGCGTATTTGGCTCGGCGCCAAAATCAGTGGCGGAGCCTGAGAATAATTTGGAATTGGCAATAATTTGAGCATGGATTTCCAACCCAATAACAATTTCCCATTCGCCTGTTTCACCTTTAACTAAAGCTGACATATTCTGATACCTTCTATCTTTATTTATTCAAAAACGGGAATTGTGCGGCGGTTTCAAGTACGCCACCTACCCGTAAAACTGTTTCTTCGTCCCATGCGCGACCGATGATTTGTAGCCCCAATGGCAAGCCATCTTTGTCTAATCCAGCAGGGACTGACATAGCTGGTAGGCCAGCTAGTGATGACGGCACGGTAAATACATCGTTTAGATACATTTTGATCGGATCATCATCGTTTTCACCAATCACGAAAGCGGCGCTTGGCGCGGTTGGTGTCAGAAGCACGTCACATTTTTTGTAGGCATCGGTGAAGTCATTTGAGATTAAACGGCGAACCTTTTGTGCCTTGATATAATAGGCATCGTAATAACCAGAAGATAGGGCGTATGTGCCGATCATGATACGGCGCTTAACTTCGTCGCCAAAACCTTCAGCGCGGGTTTTTTCATATGAGTCAGTTAGGTCTTCGCCTTCAACGCGAAGCCCGTAACGTACACCGTCATAACGGGCTAGGTTTGATGAACATTCCGCAGGGGCAATGATGTAATAAGTTGGAAGGGCATATTTCGTGTGCGGTAGAGACACATCAACAATTTCTGCACCAGCGGATTTTAGCCATTCGATCCCTTGTTGCCAGATTTTCTCAATTTCTTCTGGCATACCATCAACGCGGTATTCTTTTGGAACCCCAACTTTTAAGCCTTTAATGTCACCTGTAAGCGCGCCAGCGAAGTGTGGAACAGGCATATCAGCACTTGTGCTGTCTTTTGGGTCGAAGCCTGACATTGATTCAAGCAATAGGGCAGAATCTCGAACGTCACGGGCAAATGCGCCTGGTTGGTCGAGTGATGACGCAAAGGCGACGACGCCCCAACGTGAACAACGTCCATAAGTTGGCTTAATTCCTGTAATCCCGCAGAATGATGCTGGCTGACGAATTGACCCACCTGTATCTGTGCCTGTGGCGGCCATTGATGTGTAGGCGGCAACAGAAGCGGCAGATCCACCAGATGATCCACCTGGAACTAATTGTTCATTTGAGCCATCTCTTTTTTTCCATGGGTTAATGACGTTACCAAAATAGCTGGTTGTGTTGGCTGATCCCATTGCAAATTGATCAAGGTTTACCTTACCTAACATCACCGCACCATCATCCCATAGGTTTTGGGTGGTGGTTGATTCATATTGTGGAATAAAGCCTTCTAAAATATGGCTAGCAGCCGTTGTCTGTACGCCTTTCGTGCAGAACAAATCTTTGACGGCGATAGGAATTCCTTCCAACAACCCAGCTTTGCCAGAGGCGCGGCGTTCATCGCTATTAGCAGCCTGCTTTAGCGCAATTTCTGGCGTCTCCGTGATGAAGGCGTTTAGGTCACGTGTTGCTTCTATGGCACTTATATGTGCTTGGGTAAGCTCAACTGAGGTGAAATCACCTTTTTCAAGTCCTTCAAGGGCGGAGGCTAAACTTTGGTGTGTAAGATTTGAGGTCATGGTTTAATACTTATCTTATTGGTTATTTTTGTTTGGTTATATGCATCAAAATGAAATAGGTAAGAACACCAGCCATTATAAATACAGCCGCTAGAATGGTTGCTGTACCTGAACTTTCAAATAAACTGTCCCGCAAAAACCATATAATTAACCCTCCCACTAAATCAAATGCCAAGATAAAGGGGGCAATTTTCCTTAGTGGGAGTGTTTTAGTGTTTTTTGCTAGATCGTCTGGTCTCATAATTTTGTTCTTTGTTTAATTTACTCGACAACTTTTGGTACGGCGAAGAAATCTTCTAATTCTTCAGGCGCATTCTTCAAGATGTCCTTAACGATATCGCCGTCTGTTACCTTATCTTCACGCAGGCGTAGTTTGATATCTACCACGCTAGAGAGAGGCTCGACGTTGTCTGTATCAACTTCGGATAATTGCTCAACAAAGCTGATGATGCCAGAGAGTTTTGCTTTATGTTCTTCAAGCTCGGCATCCGTCAGTTTCATACGGGCAAGGCGCGCAACTTTTTTTACATCGTCGGTTGAAAGGGACATTTACAATACTTTCTTATTACTTTTATGTTTTTAGACTATTGTTTATAAGGTATTTCTTCTAACATTACGTTAGTGCTCACGCAAGATAGAACAAAGGTTTAATGGCAAAAAAAGATAAAATATTAGCGTTGAAAGATATTCCAAGAGATCAAGTTCCAAAAAACTGCCGTTTAATGGGATTGGATTTGGGCACAAAGACGATTGGTGTGGCTATTAGTGACTCGATGCAGTCTATAGCAACACCTGTAACAACAGTTGAGCGGTCAAAGTTTTCTAAGGACATTGAGGCGCTAAGTAAGATTATTCAGGAATTTGAAGTAGGGGGCTATATTTTGGGGCTTCCGCTCAATATGGATGGCACAGAAGGGGCGCGCTGTGACGCCACGCGTTCATTCGCCGATGAAATGCGCCAGCGCCCCGAAGTGTTTGGTGATAAGCCGTTCATAGCCCTGTGGGATGAGCGTTTATCCACAGCTGCTGTGGATGATTTCCTGATAAACACTGTGGATATGTCTAGAACAAAGCGCAAACAGGTGGTTGATAAGCTTGCGGCGCAGTTGATCTTGCAGGGGGGCTTGGATTATATCTAGCGGAGATTAAGGTGGTCGAGGGTTGCTGGTTGTCCTTGTTGGTCAAAACTATATAAGTGCCAATTCATACGGGCTTTTCTATCAAAATGGCGCTTTTGTACGGTAAGTCGGTGGGGCGTGATGCCGTTACTTGTCATCGTTTCTTCTGTTTTTTCTATATCACAAATATCGCTTGACGTTAGGCAGGCAACACCGTTTTTTGTTAAAATACTTTGAACTTGAGCAAAGTATTTTCTGTAACAGGCAAGGGATTTATCTCTAACGTCTTCACGGCCTTTTTCTGCGGTAGCAAACCATAAATTTCCTAGTACGAAATCATATTGCTGGGTTGGATGCTTTTGGATTACGTTTTCAAATAAGTCGCTTAAGATAACATCTGAAATTTTCCCAGTTATTTCTGGGTTTTTTGCTTTATTTGTATATGTAAGTGTAATGGCTTTTTTTATATTATCGCAGGCTATAACCTTTGCCCCACGAAAAGCTGCAACCAATGATAGGACGCCGCTACCACATCCAACATCTAAAACAGTTTTTCCTGTTAGGTCTTGAGGGAGGTTATCTATAATAATACCTGAAGCATGGGACATTTTTGGATCTGCGGGGCAAACCCCAGCTTGCAATTGCAGGGGGAAGCCATATTTGTTGTGCTCAAGTTGTTTTTTCTCATAAAACTCATCGTAATACCGGTCAAGAAACTGGTGGTATCGTTTTATTTGATTTGGAGGTGTTTCTGTTGTAGATGTACGTTTACGAGCCATTGTGTTTTCTATATTTATTTATATTTTCGTTTTATATAAAATAAAAAAGAAACCGTCAATGGCTTTTACATATAGCCTACGTTAGTCGTATTTAAGTAATTCTTGCGCATTGATTTTCATCCATGCTTTACCGCGGACGTAATTGTCGCAGAGGGCGGCGCATTGCTTCCAGAAGGCGGGGCTGTGATCCATATGTGCTAGATGCGCCACTTCATGGGCAACCACATAATCGAAAGCCTCTGGGCTGGCAAAAGCTAAGCGCCATGATAGGGATATATAGCCATCATGTGAGCAACTGCCCCAACGGCTAGCGGTATCTTTTACATCAACACCTTTTAATTCTCTGCCTAAAATATCAGCTTTGTCTTGGGCGATGCTGGTCAATTCTGCACGGGCGTGATCTATGATAAAGCGACGGATACGTGCCTCTGGAAACTCTTTATTTGTTGAGACGCTTATTTTATTGTTTTTCAATGATATAGTGGTTTTTCTTAAAGTAAAATCGCAAGTGATATTGACGGTGTATTTCTGTCCAAATAGTGGAATGATGTTTCCGTGCTCAAAGGTGATTTGTTGCGGTAGTTCATCAAGGCGATCTTTAATCCATTTTTTATGCTCAAGCGCGAATTTATAGGCGCTCTTAAGGCTTGTACGTTTAGGTATAACCAGAAAAACAGTGCGTTTTTTAACATCTAGGCGCAAGGCCAAGCGTTTTGCGCGGGCGTGATGGCGGAGTTGTAAGGCAGGTGATATATCGCTGAAAGGGTATAAGTCATCATGTGTCGCACCTTTTTCGTTCCATAATAACTGCTGTAACTTCGTGGCAGGAGAAGCTTTTTTACGTTCAGCGCTTTGAAGCGGTTTTGTGCGTTTAGCCGTCATAATCTAATAACAATAGTTGGCAATATGATATTGGGCAAGAGTAATGTGCCAATATTCCGACTTCACGGAATTCATATTTAATGTAATATATGGGCATGGAAGAAACTGAATTATCATTAACAACTATATTAATTGACCCTGATCGTTTTCCAGTAGCGCTTATGGCGATAGCGCTTGTGACTGTTATTGGCATGATGCGTGGCGCATTGGGCGGGAATGCTCAGCCATTTTTTTGGCATATCATGGAAATTCTATTCGGGTCTTTCGGTGATAAAATGAATAAGCCAGATCGATTGAAAGGGGATTTGATATTTCGAGGCTTTCTGCTAACCAGCTTTGGGCTTGTTGTCGCGTTTATGATTGGAAGTGCTTTTGAACTCTTGACCTTAATTTTTCCGCATTACTCGATTGTTGAAGTTATTGCTTTAAGCTTGTGTTTGACCTGTGGTGCGCTTTTTGCGGGGATTGGTCAGTTATATAAAGCTTTGAATAAATCAGATGTAACCCAAGGCGCGTATTATACGATTGCCCGTACAACCCAAACTAATATGAGTCAAAGCGATGACTTTGCGATTACACGTGTTGGGATTGGTATGTTGTTAAAAGGCTTTGATAAGGGACTGGTGGCGCCTGTGATTTGGTATCTACTGACAGGGTTGGTTGGTGCTTATTTATATGCGGGACTAGCGGCGCTTAGTTGGCGTTTTGGTAAAGAGGGTTTTGGGCGCGGTTTCGGCCATGCGCCGATGGCTCTGGAACGCTTGATGGGATTCGTTACGAGTATGTATGCAGGTGTTTTAATTTTACTGGGTAATATTCTGACGCCTACGGCCAGCCTATCGCGTGGATTTAAAGGGGTGATGAGCTCAAAAATGCGTGCGCCTTATGGGCAAGGCGGTATGCCGATGACATCCGCCGCATGGGGATTAAACATTAGTATTGGTGGCCCAAGCACAGATATTGAGGGAAGTGCCATAAAACGGGAGTGGGTAGGACCATTAAAAGCAACTGCGCAGTTACAAGCTAAGCATCTTCACCGTGCAGCTTATTTAACCTTTATGGCTTTGATTTTGTTTGTTTTTTCTATTGTTGGGGCGATGTTATTTGCATCCATGAACCTGACAGAAGGGGTTGAGCTTGATTTTATCCCAAAAATTGGTGCATCTATGCTTGACTTATATGAACGAATTCGACTAATGTTCGCCCAGAATTGAATACAAATTGAATAATATATAGATTTTATAAGGATTAGAGCCATGAGCCGTCAATGTATGATAACTGGTAAAAGCGTAATGAGCGGTAACAACGTTTCACATGCGAAAAATAGAACTCGTCGTAAGTTCTTGCCAAATATACAAGATACAAGCGTTTACAGCGAAATCTTAAAGCAAAAAATTAGAATTCGTGTAAGTGCGGCTGGCTTGCGTACATTAGACCACAAAGGTGGTATTGACGCTTACTTGCTAAACACAGCAAAAACAAAGGTTGATCCTGCGTTACGTCAGTTGAAAAACACAATTGAAAAAATTAAAGCAAAAGCTTAGTTTTTCAGCGTAATTGCTTTTAATAATTATTATAAATCCTGTTTTGTATAATCAAAACAGGATTTTTTAGTTTGGAAAATAAATGAGTGAAATCAAGATAGACTATCCGAATTTTGGGTTTGAGGTGACGCATCGCGATGAAAAGAGTAATGCGCGTATTGGTGTGATTACGACTCCTCACGGGACGATTGAAACACCAAATTATATTTTTTGTGGGACGAAAGCCTCTGTTAAAAACCTGTCTCCTTATCAAATGAAAGAAGCGCAGACGGATATTATTCTCGCAAATACCTATCATCTAATGATTCAGCCTGGAGCGGATATTATTGAGAAAATGGGTGGGCTTCATAAATTTATGAATTGGGACAAGCCGATGTTAACCGATAGTGGTGGTTTTCAGGTTTTTTCCATGGGGCATGGCACATGCGCGGATGAAATTAAAGGGCGCAGCACAGGCACGAAGAAAGAGAGTTTGTTAAAAATTACAGAGGATGGAGCGGAGTTTCGCTCTTATGCTGATGGGCGTAAATTAATGCTTAATCCTGAAACGTCCATGAAATTGCAACGCCAATTGGGTGCTGACTTAATCATGCAGATGGATGAGTGTACGGCGTATCAAGTAACGCGTGATTATACAGCTAAATCAATGGAAATGAGTATGCGTTGGGGGGATCGCTCTTTGCTTGCTTTTGATAAAGATCATGATGGAACTCAAGGGTTATACGGGATTATTCAAGGGGGAATCTATCATGATTTGCGTAAGATTAGTGCGGAGTATGTGGCTGAACGTCCATTCTTTGGTACAGCTGTTGGTGGTTGTCTAGGCGGTAGTGATGAGGAAATGTATGGTATTTTAGAATCTATCCAAGCCATAAATCACCCTAATCGACCTATTCACTTCTTAGGGATTGGACGTATCAAAGATGTTTTTCAGTCTGTACGTCATGGTATTGATACATTTGACTGTGTGATGCCAACACGTATTGCGCGCCATGGTATGGCCTTAATGAAAGGCGTGCCGAACGAACGAATTAACTTGGTTAATTCAAGATACAAAGATGACCCAACACCTTTGGACGAAGCTATGGAGCTTCCTTGTTCTACTGAATATTCTAAAGCGTACATTCATCACTTGTTGAAAGCCAAGGAAATGCTGGGTTATCAGATTGTTTCTCAACATAATGTAGCGGTGATTAATCAGCTTATGCGTGAGGTTCGTGCAGCCATTAGAGCTGGTACTTTGGACGCGTTAGAAAAAGAATGGCTGGTTGATTAAGTTTACTTTGATTAAGCTTATTTTTCGTATAGAATTACAGCCATGGTTCTAGAATATAATAAAACAAATAATCTTCCGCTTATTTCATCTATTATCGAGGATTGTTCTACTTGGTTTAGTCAAGTTACAATGATCGTCGCATTTTATGATGATAAGGTATCCCAAACTGATATTGAGTTACCTCTCAAATTTTCACAATGGTATAAGGGTGTTAAGGAAGAAGGTGTATTGGCTGGTGATATTGTAGAGAATTGCAATGATATTTATCAGGAGATGATTCATCAAGGAAGCAATTTGGTGCAATTAGTCCAAATTAAAAAACGTCCCGTATTGATGGATTTTCAAGATTTTCAAGGTGTTTATACGGGTTTTATTTCGCGGATGCGTCGTGTTGAGCGTGACGCTAATATTGTTGGTAGTGGTTTAGATCAATTGACAGGTCTGCGTAGCTATGATGTGGCTGCTCTTGATTTGAAAAAAGAGATGGAACGTTTGAGCCGTCAAAAAGTACCTTTTTCATTGCTGATGTCACGCCTAGATAATTTTGATGAAAATAATATTGATCAAGCTTCCCTAGATGTTGTTGTTAAAAGCGTTAAGGAGTGCATGCGATCATTTGATGATGCGTATTATTGTGACAATGGTTATTTTTTACTGAGTTTAAAGCATTCTGATGTATCTGGCGCGCAAGCGCTTGCTAATCGTTTGAAGCAAGCCATTGATGAGCACTCATCCGAGGGCATGAGTATTACTTTATCACACTGTTTGACGGAACCGACTGTTGGGGATGATATAGATGAATTACTGATGAATATGCGTAAAGATTTAGAGGATCACAGCGCAGAAGCTGACAGTATTTTGAAATTCATCGAAGTTAGCCCACTTCAGCGTTTCATGGACAATAAAGAAGATTAGGCATTTTTACTATGTCGCATAATTTCAAAAATCTGCACATTGTAGATCATCCCGTTATCAATGACCGTTTGAGCTATATTCGTCAAAAAAGCACTTCGTCTGCTGATTTTAGGTGTGGAATTTATGAGATTTCGCTACTTTTAGGGTTTGAGGCCACAAAAAACCTACCAACGAAGAAAATATCAATTGAAACACCCGTTACTAACACTGAAGGACAGGCGTTAGCGTATGGCGATCCTGTCATTATTCCTATATTACGTGCGGGTTTGGGGTTAAGTGATGGGTTGCAAACCTTATTACCTCGAGCATCCATTGGGCATATTGGGGTTTATCGGGATGAAAAAACCAAAAGACCTAAGGAATATTTGGTTAAATTGCCTGATTTAGCTAATAAAAAAGTAATTTTGGCAGACCCTATGCTGGCCACGGGATATTCTGCAAAACATGCGATAGATTTACTTGTAGAGCGTGGTGTAAGTCCCTGTGACATAACATTGATGATATTAGTGGCTGTACCAGAAGGGGTGTCCGTTATTGCTGAAGCATATCCTGAAATCCTCATATATACCGCGTCTTTAGACGATCATTTGAACGAGGATGCCTATATTGTGCCTGGTTTAGGGGATGCTGGGGACCGTATTTTTAACACCTAAACCATTATTATTAATGAATTTTGAGCGTTTTTGATGTATTATAGTAGGTTGTATAACATCAAAGGTATGTAGTTTATGGGGCGCACTTCTATCCCTTACGATAAAATATTTTCACAAATGCCCGTAACACGGTTTTTGGTTGAACCTTCTGGCGCTAACTTCATCATTATTGAGGTGAATTTAATGGGTGAAGATTTCTTTGTGCGCCCGCGTGAAGAGATTATAGGTAAAAAAATAGAAGATTTATTTATTCCTGATAATGCGAAGCGCGTCAGTGAATCTTTGAAAAGTTGTTTAGAGCGAAAACTTCCTGTCAGCCTTCCAGCGTTAATTGATTTTCCAAGTATTAGAAATGCGTCATCCTTCTTCGTCAGTCCAATTTTAGGTGAAGATGAGAATGTTTTATATTTAGATATTATGGCGCAACCATCGATTGTGAATAATAGCGTTGTTGAGCGGGAACGTGACGATGCTTTAAGCCTGCTAACGTCAATTTTTGATGTTAGTGATATTAGTATCATGGTCAGCGATATTCATCGTCGTATTTTGCGAGTCAATAATAGTTTCGAGCGAATTTATGGCTGGGGCAGTACAGACATGATTGGTAAGGATTTTCTGGATTTTATTCCTGAGGAAGAGCGTGACAAAGCAATTATGACGCATCAAGGCTACATTGACAATAGCGAGCGTGGTGCGGGTGATGTTAAATTTGTCTGTAAGGACGGCTCTGTTGCTAATTGTTGGTATTCTACAGCGGTTATTGAGTTAAGCCATAACCGAAGGTTTTTAGTGGCAACGCTTTTGGATATTACGTCGCGTAAGCAGATGGAACGCTCATTGCTGCTGGCAAAGGATCAGGCAGATACTGCCAACCATGCGAAGTCAGCATTTTTGGCTAATATGAGTCATGAGTTACGGACGCCGTTAAATGCGATTATCGGTTTTTCTGAAATGATGCAAAAGCAAACATTTGGCCCTTTAGGTGATGACAAATATATCGAATATTTGGGTGATGTGCATATGAGTGCACTCCACCTGTTAGAGATTATCAACGAAGTTTTAGACATGTCTAAAATTGAAGTGGGACGTACAGTGCTTGATGAAAAAGAGGTGAATATTATATCACTTGTTGAAACTGTGGTTCGTCTTATGTCACCAAGGGCAGAAAAGGGCAATGTTGAAATTAAGTTCGAACCAGATATTAAAAGTGGCTATGGGCTTTTCTCAGACCCGCGTTTGATTAAACAAATATTGATTAATCTTATTACTAACTCAATCCGTTATTCCATTAATGGCGGTGTCATTGAAATCAAGATTGAGATTAATGATAGCGGTGAAATGATTATGAGCGTTAGTGATCAAGGTATAGGGATTCCAAAAGACCGTCTTGGGGAAGCAATGCAACCTTTTAGACAAGTTCATGACCCTGTTCAAACAATGTCATACCAAGGGACTGGTTTAGGGCTGCCTCTTGCTAAAGCAATGGTGGGTCTACATCAGGGAGAGTTTAGGCTCGATTCAGAGGAGGGGGTGGGTACTTGGGTTACTATTAGTTTTCCTAAACATCGTGTACGTGTTTTAGAGCACGCGCCAAAAGAGAATGCCCACCTTATATAACTGACTTGATATTTACCTTATCTAAGCGTAATATCCATCGAATAATGAACCTTTAGACTAGGGAAATACCATGAGCGCAGCAGAATTGATACAGAAATGCCATGATGCAGGTCTTAAGATGACTGAGCCTCGCCGTGTCATCCTAGATATTCTAGAGCACGCTAAGGACCATCCTTCTGTTGAAGAAGTTTATGATCGTTCAAAGAAGCAAGATTCATCTATTAGTATGGCGACTGTGTATCGTACGCTTGCGCTGTTAGACGAAATGGGGCTTGTTTTCCGTCATGAATTTAACGATGAACAGCATGCTCGTTATGAAGTAAACACAGAACATCATCATCACTTGATTGATATTGATACCGGCAAAGTGATCGAGTTTCAAAATGAAAAAATTGAAAAGATGAAACAGAAAATTGCGGATGAACTGGGTTATGAACTTGTTGAATGTCGCTTAGAGCTTTACGGCAAAAAGAAGAAAAAATAATTTTCAAATATGTTTGAAGAACCATCAACCATTCCAACCTATTTATTGGTGGAAGCTAAATTGCGTGAATTGTCTACGCAAGGTATTGGTGCCTATATCGCTCATCGTGGTGAGAAGATGGGTGGACTTATTCTGCTCAAAATTTCTGACATGTCTGGACAATGTAAATTGCTGAGCCAACAACGCAATATTGATGGTGCTTTAGAATGGCAAAATATGTTTAAGGAAGAATTAGTGGAAGAGAAAAGGGCGGATGAATATAGCGTCCGTGCGATTAACCGTGACCCAGATCTATGGGTGATCGAAATTGAAGATAGAGCAATGAATAACCCGTTTGTAGATTAAGGTGTGCAACCATCTATATCGGCAACATTTTGCAAAAACTGTTCAAATTTTTCCACAGGAACAGTATCGCGCGGTAATAATGATGCGGCTTCTTCAAAGTTTTTAATATTATCAGTCATTATTTTTCCCCTTTAATAACTATTCTTACTGTACCGCAAAAAGGTTACAAAAGCTTTAATAAATTTATTTGCCATATAGTTTGACTTCTATGGTGTTTATTAGTATTTATTTACGAAATAGAGAGAAGATACTAAATTATGTCCGTAGATACCGTTATAACGACAGCAGGGTTTGATATTCCTGAAAAATTCGCAAAGTACTTTCAGTACTTTCCGCAAGTGCTGGAAGATATTGCGGCCCAAGACGACCAAAGTTTTGATTTTATTATTTTCCTTGAGACTGAAGATCAACGCGCCCAAGTACAAGGTGCGGTTGATAATGGCTCAAGTGCTGTGCAGCGCATGAATAAAGAAGGTAGATGCCAAATCAAATTAATTCCACCGCGTGCAGAAAAGATAGATAACCTTTATGCTGGTGAGGTGCGTACGCGTGATTATATTGAGAGTGGAAAATATACTTATGCTCTTTATGTGGATTTTGATGAGCGATATAGTGATCCCAAATATTTATCTACTTTAAAGTCAGTGATGAATGAAGAGGATGCTGCCATTGTTGCGGCTAACCCAATGGCATTTGGAAAGAAAATTACAAAGCCTGCGAGTCTTATGTTTCCCAAGTACAAGAATAGAGTGCCTCTAAGAAAAATTGATCATTTAGATAGTAACAGCGCTTTGTGGTGCAATATGCTTGCTCGTGTATCTTCTATACCGCGCGTATCTTGGGAAGATATGAAGGATTTACCTAAAGAGTTAGGCGCCGCATTAGATTGGCATTTTGCTATTCGTAATAATGGTAAAATTATTTATACAGATGAAACATCGATGGGGCACCGTTTTCATGACAGTCTTGTGGATCACAGTCATGAGCAATCTATAGATGTTAAATTAGCCTTTTATCTTATGTCATGTGATGGGGTGGATTTTGATACAAGAACTAGAAATAGAATAAATCAGTTAACTGATATATTTGATGTGCAATCGATGTTTTATAATAACCCTACAAAATATGCGGACGAGAGAGCTATGTTGATAAGCGTTAACGCAAATAGAAATTCATTCGTGGGTAAGGATAGGCCATTAGAGTTGTGGGAAAATGCGCACGCTGTAGATTTGCGTTATATGTTGGATAGGTGTCAGCCAAGCATTGCTTAGAAACAAAAGTGGCGGAGGAACAGGGATTCGAACCCTGGATGGGCTTGCACCCATGCTAGTTTTCAAGACTAGTGCATTCAACCGCTCTGCCATTCCTCCGCAATTGATGTGAAATCTATTTACAGATTTTAGGCGCCAAAAACAAGCCTTTCTTTTACCTCTTACGCAATAAAGTTAAATTTGCTAAAGAATAGGGTATGTTTTTTATTATTTCTAAAATTGTTTGGTTCTTAATTAGCCCTTTAAACTTAATCTGGTTATTGATGGTTTCTGGTTATTTGATCATTAATAGACACCCTAACTTGGGCTATAAGATGATTTTTACGGGGGTGGTTTTATTTGTTCTGCTGGGCGTGCTGCCTATTGGGCATAATCTAACTGTTTTCCTTGAAAAGCAATATCTGCGCGAGCGTTTACCTAAACAAGTTGATGGTATCATCGTGCTGGGAGGCGCTTTCAATACGCATATATCTAACAAAACGGGGCAACTGGCCCTAAATGAGAATATTGGACGTATGGTAGAGTTTGTGGCGTTGTCAAAGATATACCCAAATGCCAAATTGGTTTTTAGTGGTGGGTCGGGGCGCTTATTGTCTAAAGACCGTAAAGAAGCCGAGGATGCTCAAACGTTCTTAGGTATAATGGGTGTTCAAGGGGCGCGGCTTATTATTGAGCCTGACTCGCGCAATACCTATGAAAATGTAGTGTTTACGAAGAAATTGGTGGAGCCGAAGCCTGATGAGAAGTGGATTGTGATAACCTCAGCGTTTCATATGCCACGCACGATGGGAATATTTGAGCAACAGGGTTGGAAAGTTATCCCCTATGTCAGCGCACCCCGTACGGATGGTGAATATCAGATTTATCCTAGGTCTTTCAGTATATTAGGTCAGTTTTACTTGCTCAGCAATGCTATTAAGGAGTTTGTGGGTAGTGCTACATACTATTTTTCAGGGAAAAGCGCTTTTCTACTGCCCATGCGTCCTTTAGAATCTGAAACAGAATCAAAATAACTTTATGGGCGGAATTATTATGTTGAGAAATCACTTTAAGAAAATACTATTAGTAACTGTTTTAGTTTGCTTTTCATCTGTTTCGTTTGCGCAAAGCCAATCTTTTGATGTTTGGCTACAGGGCGTGCGCAGCGAAGCTGCTCAAAAAGGTATCTCAGAAAACACCATTAACGCGGCGTTAAACGGCATTAAACCTATTCAGCGTGTTATTGAGTTAGATAAAAAACAGCCTGAGAATAAAAAGACATTCGTCCAATATCGTACATCTGTGGTTAACCAAAACCTTATCAAGCAAGGGCGTCGTTTAATTCAAGAAAACTATACGATCCTTCAAGAAGTTGAAGATAAGTACGGTGTGCCAAAGCAGTTTATTGTGGCGCTTTGGGGGATTGAAACAAATTTTGGTGGTAATACTGGTGGGTTCAAAGTTGTGCCTGCGCTTGCCACATTGTCTTGGGAAGGACGTCGCGCAGACTTCTTCCGTAAAGAGTTATTTAATGCGCTTAAAATTATTGATGAGGGTCATATTAGTGCGGCAAGCATGAAAGGTTCTTGGGCAGGCGCAATGGGGCAAAATCAATTTATGCCTTCTAGCTTTAATTCCTACGCGGTAGATCATAATGGTGATGGAAAACGCGATATTTGGGGTACAAAGAAAGATATTTTTGCTTCAACGGCCAACTACCTCAAGAAGAATGGCTGGAAATCAGGGGAGCGTTGGGGGCGCCGTGTACAATTACCCCCAAGTTTTTCAAAAGAAATGGTTACGCCAAAAATTAAGAAACCAATTTCATATTGGTCAAGCTTAGGTGTGCGTAAGTTAGATGGAACGCCACTTCCAACTGAAAATATGATGTCTTCAATTGTTGCTCCTGATGGGGTAGGCGGAGAGGCATGGATTGTGTACAACAACTATCAAACAATAATGGATTGGAATAGATCCACTTATTTTGCTACATCTGTCGGTCTTCTAGCCGATCAGCTAGCCCGATAAATTTTTAACGACGAGAAACAGAGTAAATATCATGCGTACTTTAGCCTTACAATCCATGCCTAAACCGTTATTCGCCTTCATGCTGCTAACCATTGTATTTGGTGGTGGTCTTTCTGGCTGTTCCGAAACGCGTTATGCCGCGCATATGGTAAAACAAATTCCTATGGGGCAAGATAAAGCAGCGAAAAGCGTTGGTTATTTTAAGGTTGGTAGTCCATATAACATTAAGGGGCGTAAATATTACCCAAAAGAAACTTATGGTGGTGTAGAAACAGGCACGGCTTCTTGGTATGGCCCAGGATTTCATGGCAAAATGACAGCCAATGGAGAAACGTTTGATAGAAACGATCTGACAGCTGCCCATAGAACTCTTCAAATACCAAGCGTTATTAAAGTAACTAATTTGAGCAATGGTCGTTCAATAATCTTACGTGTTAATGATCGTGGGCCATTTGCGCATGATCGAGTCTTAGATGTGTCGGAACGTGCTGCAAGTTTGCTTGGGTTTAAAAACCAAGGTACGGCCAAAGTACGCATTGAGGTCATGACAGACGCCAGCAAAGTTGTTGCCAATGCTGCTAAGCAGGGTAAAGACACGCGCGGTTATGCCGTGGCGCTTAACCAGAACAAAACACATCATTTAGATCAACCATCTATTATCACGCCACCACCAACACCAGAAGTAAAAATGGCGAGTGCGCAAAGCGTTCAAAATGCACAGCGTGTGGCGCAAGTACAACCTGCAACAGGCGCACCTCAACAAATATATTACAAACCTGAGCCAGTTCAGCGCGTTGTTCTATCGCCTGAGATGCCAACTCAAACATCGCCAGCTCCTGTGGAAAAGGTTGTGAATAATGTCGTGGATAATCAAAAGGTGTCAAAATTTGTACCGTCCGTTCCAGCAGGTAAAATATTTGTTCAAGCTGGTGCATTTTCTGAGGAGCAAAATGCGTTAGCCTTTAGCCGTACATTATCATCTTATGGACCATCAAAGGTTTATATGACACGTGTTGATAATAAGCCATTTTATCGCGTACGTTTAGGACCATATGAAGATTCTGCGAAAGCATCCGAAGCTGTTTTGGCGCTTAACAATAGTGGTAAGGCAAACGCTGTTTTAATTGTTGATTGATTACACTAATTACACCCATTTCGTCATAGTGATTTGAAAGAAAAAAATGCGCTTTATATTTTTAACCTTAATTGTTCTCTTTAGCTTTTCATCAGCACCCGCGTGGAGTTGGTCGCAAGAAACAGCGGCGAAGCAAGCGCTTGTGATGGACATGGAAACGGGACAAGTGTTGTTTGAGAAAAACTCAGATCAGCGTATGCCCACATCTTCGATGAGTAAGGTGATGACGGCTTATATGGTTTTTACAGCTATTGAGAGTGGCCGCATTGATTTAGACACTGAGTTCCGTGTCAGCAAGGAAGCCTCTGAAAAAGGTGGATCTAAAATGTTTGTGGCTGATGGCACGAAGGTCAAAGTTGAATATTTGCTACGCGGTGTGATTATTCAATCTGGTAATGATGCAACAATTGTTCTGGCTGAAGGGCTTGCGGGGAGTGAAAAAGAATTTGCTAAGCGCATGACCGAAAAGGCGGAAGAAATTGGGATGGGTGACAGTAATTTTATGAATGCTAGTGGTTGGCCAGACCCTAACCATTATTCAACGGCGCACGATCTGGCAATTATGGCGCGCCGCGTGATGAAAGATTTCCCCGAGTATTATAAAATGTACGGTGAAAAAGAATTCACCTATGCAGAGATTAAACAAAGAAACCGTAATCCATTGCTTTACCGTGATATTGGCGCAGACGGTATTAAAACAGGTCATACAGAAGTGGGCGGTTACGGTTTAATAGGGACAGCCTTGCAAGATGGTCGTCGTGTATTGATTGTGCTAAACGGCATGGAAAGCGAAAAAGAGCGCTCAGATGAATCTTCAAGACTTATTACATGGGGATTAGACAAGTTTAAGAATGTTGAACTATTTAAAGCCAATCAGAGTGTAACCGAAGCGCCTGTGGCGATGGGGCAAGAAAAAACTGTGTCTTTAGTTCTTCAAAAGAACTTAAAGGTCACCGTGCCTAAAAAAGTTGATGATAAAGATAATATTGTTATCGAGTATAAAAAACCTGTCGTGGCGCCAATCAAAAAAGGCGATGTTCTTGGAACGCTAACGATCAAGGGCGAAGATTTAGAAGGCCAAAAATATGATCTAGTAGCAGGTAGCTCTGTTGAAAAATTAGGGTTTTTCAAAGGTACATTCGTAAAAGCCAAAACGTATCTTTTAGGCAGTCGATAGCCCATGAGCCGAGGAACATTTATCACATTAGAGGGCGGTGAGGGTGTTGGCAAAACAACACAGATTGCTTTTTTAAAAGATAAATTGGAAAGCGAAGGGCACCAGGTCATTACAACCCGTGAACCAGGTGGTACACCAGCCGCCGAAGAAATCCGCAATTTAGTCTCAAGCGTAGAATTTGGTGCGAACCTTCCGCCTTATGCAGAATTAATGCTATTTAACGCAGCGCGTGCGTCGCATATTGAAGATATTATTAAACCAGCATTAGAGGACGGCAAGGTTGTCATCTGTGACCGTTTTATTGATTCAACGCGTGTCTATCAGGGCATTTTACAATCAATTGATATGGCGTTTATTCATCAATTAGATGCCCGCATTGTTGGTGAGTATATGCCAGATTTAACGCTTTTGCTTGATATTACGGCTGAGGCCGCTATGGAGCGTGTAAAGACACGTGGTGTGCGGGACCATTATGATAATGGTGATATTGTATTCTACACGTCGCTACGTGATGGCTTTTTGACGTTAGCTGAGGAAGATCAGGCACGTATTAAGGTCATTGATGCCGATGCAAAGATGGATGTCATTGCAGAAAATATTTGGCAATACGCCTCTGATGTTATAGAAAATAAGAATGTTTGATGACTTTCAAGACATTGATGAAAATGTTTCTGTAGACTTAAGTGGCTATGATATTGATGAGCCAGAGGGACTATCTCAACCGCGGGACTCCATTTTATGTTTAGGTCACGACGACGCTGAGCAAACATTATTACAGTTAATCAATAGCGGAGCTATGCCACACGCTTTAATATTCTCTGGGCTTCACGGTGTTGGAAAATCTACATTCGCCTTTAAATTGGCGCGTTATTTATTAAAACATGGCACAGCTGATAGCGCACAAGATAGTTTGTTTGGTGATGCGCCTTTAGAAGCTATGAACTTAGATGTTGCTAAATATGATCCGGTGTTCTCCCGCGTGTCGTCTGGCGGACATCCTGATTTTTTATATATAGAACGTCCCATTGACACAAAAGGCGTACAGAAAAATGCCCTCGATGTTGATACGGCACGGAAAGTAGCTCCGTTCTTGCGTAAAACAGCCTCAGAGGGTGGTTGGCGTATTGTGTTGGTTGATGACGCAGATACAATGAACCGTAACGCTCAGAACGCTTTATTGAAGATTTTGGAGGAGCCACCATCAAATGCGTTGCTCATTCTTGTGACGCATCGTTTAGGCGCGATGATCCCAACCATTAGGTCTCGTTGTCGCGTGGTGTCATTTGACCCATTAGAAAAAGAGCCACTTGAGCAATTGATGGGCCTTGCTGTTGGTGGTGAAGTTTCAGCGCGTGAGCGTAAAATACTGACAGCACTTGCAGGTGGCAGTATGGGCGCTGTTCAGAAAATCATTGATGCTGGTGGATTTGACACTATTCAGATGACATTAGATATTCTCCAAGGTTGGGAAAACTGGGACTGGGTTGAAATTCATCATTTGGCCGACAGCATTAGCCGTGCAGGGCAGGGTGACTTATTTAAGAATGTTGAAACAATTATGTGCTGGGTTGTTACGCAGATGGTTTTTGCCAAAGCTAAAAAACATGCTCAATTAGAAGATCCCTTGGATAATGAAGCGTTTACGGCGCTTCTACATCATTATTCACTTGAAGATTGGGTCAAAATTTGTGACAACTTAAAGGAGCATTTTGCGCAAGCACATTTTGCCAATTTGGATAAAAAACAAGCCGTTCTTGGGGCATTTAATATAATCAAAACATCATATTAAATTGCTCTCATTATTTTAGGAGTAATTTGAACCATGAGTTCACATGATACATCACCTTTTTATATCACGACTGCCATTTCATATGTGAATGGTAAGCCGCATTTGGGGCATGCTTATGAGCAAATTCTAACGGATGTCATGGCACGTTTTCAACGTTTAGACGGGCGTGAGGTTATGTTTTTGACAGGAACAGATGAACATGGTCAGAAGGTTGCTAAAACAGCGGAGACCAGAGGTATGGAGCCGCAAGCTTTTTGTGATGAAATCTCTGAGAGCTTCCGTGACATGACAACGCAGCTTAATATCTCAAATGATGATTTTATCCGCACAACCGAAGAGCGTCATTATAAGGCGTCACAAGCTATTTGGACGGCTATCAAAGAGAATAATCCAGATGATATTTATTTAGGCAAGTATGATGGTTGGTACTCTGTTCGTGATGAAGCCTATTTTGCTGAGGATGAATTAACCACTGCTGAAGACGGTAAAACGAAATTAGCGCCGACAGGGGCGGAAGTTGAATGGGTAGAAGAGCCTTGTTATTTCTTCAAGCTATCAGCTTATGGCGATAAATTGTTGGAATATTACGATGCTAATCCTGATTTTATTCAACCAGAAGCACGCCGTAATGAAATAAAAGCTTTTGTAAAACGCGGTCTTCAAGATATTTCAATTTCACGGACAACCTTTAAATGGGGAGTTCCAGTACCTAATGATCCAGATCATGTAATGTATGTTTGGCTAGATGCACTGACGAATTATATTACGGCGCTTGGCTATCCTGATACGAATGATGAAAAATACGAAAAATTCTGGCCTGCAAATTATCATGTGATTGGAAAGGATATTATTCGTTTCCATTGCATATACTGGCCAGCATTTTTGATGGCGGCGAATTTAGAGGTGCCTCATACTGTTTTTGCGCATGGGTTTATCAATGTCGAAGGGCAGAAAATGTCTAAATCTGTGGGGAATGTGATTGCTCCACAAGATTTGATTGACGCGTACGGCCTTGACCAAACACGTTACTTATTAATGCGTGAAGTTAGCCACGGTAATGATGGTAACTTTTCCCATGAACACGCGGTGCAACGGATTAATAGTGACTTGGCCAATGGCTTAGGTAATTTGGCGCAACGTAGTTTATCGATGATTTACAAAAACTGTGATGGTGCAATTCCAGAAGCAGGGGCATTGAGTGATGAAGATCAAGTATTATTGACCCATGCTTATGAGAAGTTATTACCTGCTATTCGTGGAGAAGCTAATAATATGCGCTTTAACCGTATGTTAGAATTGATATGGCGTTTGGTGATTGATGCCAATGGCTATATTGACGCGCAAGCGCCTTGGGGATTGAAAAAAACTGATCCAGAACGCATGAAGACAGTACTTTATGTGCTGGCGGATGTTATTCGCGTGCTTGGTATTGCTGTGCAATCTGTTACACCAGAAGCCGGTGCAAAGATTTTGAATCAATTAAAAATTGCAGAAGGTGAGCGAAGCTTTGCAAATATGAGCAAAGACTATGCATTAAAATCTGGTACAGAGATTGATCAACCAGAAGGCGTATTTCCACGATTAGATACAAAAGAAGAGGCGACATAAGCTATGATAAGTAAAATATTTTCACCTGTGGGGTTGGTTGTCTCTATTGTACCTACAATTGCTTGGATATTCTCAGTATATACACATGTGACAAGCAGTGAGTGGCTTTTATCATTGGTTGTTTTCTTTATCCCACCGATTGGAGCAATTGATGGAATAGGCATGTTCTTTGGCTGGTGGTAAATAATGTGGATTGATAGTCATTGCCATTTAAACCATGAACGCGGTGAGGATAGCCCTGCGGATTTAATTGCTCGTGCAAAACAGGCGCAGGTGGATGGTATGCTAACCATCTGCTGTGAAGTGGCTAAGGAGATGGATGAGCTTTTGGGTATTACCCAAACCAACGATAATGTTTGGTGCAGTATTGGCACACACCCTCATGATGCAGGTGTTGAGGCGGAGCAAGCTATTACTGCAGATCAAATGATTTCACAGGCCAATGCACAAGATAAAATTATTGGTGTTGGTGAATGTGGGCTGGATTACTTCTATGATCATGCGCCTCGTGAAGCTCAAGCTGAACAATTCCGTAAGCAAATTCATGTTGGTAAAGAAACTGGTTTGCCCATCATTATTCATACCCGTGACGCTGAAGAAGACACTATACAGATATTACGTGAAGAGGGTGCTTGTGATGGTAAAACAAAAGTATTGATGCATTGTTTCAGCTCTAATGAAACGCTAGCACGCCAATCTATTGATGAAGGATTCTACATCTCTTTCTCTGGCATTGTGACCTTTAAGAAATCGACGGAGCTTCAGGATATTGCCAAGTTTGTGCCTCTAGATAAAATATTGGTCGAAACGGATGCACCGTTTTTAGCACCAACACCACATCGCGGGAAAACCAATGAGCCTGCTTATGTTGGCCTAACGGGGCAATTTTTGGCGGATCTTCATAACGTCACTGAACAAGAAATGGCGCAACATACAAAAGATAATTTCTTCACGCTGTTTGATAAAGCCAAAAAGACTTATACGGGGGCGTATTAATGCCCAAAGCACGTTTTGTATTAATGGGCTGTGGCGCGTCAGGCGGTGTGCCAATTATTGGTAATTACTGGGGCGCTTGTGACCCGAAAGAGCCCAGAAATATACGTACACGGTCGAGCGCCTTTATTCAGACAGATAGCACAACTGTGTTAATTGATACGGGCCCAGATTTTCGTGAGCAATGCAATAAACATAAAATTGAAGACATGGATGCCGTCCTTTATACCCATAGCCATGCGGACCATACGCATGGTATTCAAGAACTGTCGATTTTACGCCGTATTCAAGATAGGCGTTTTCCTATTTATACGAACGCGCAAACTTTGGCGGAGTTGAAACTTCAATTTTCATTTATGTTTGATGATAAACATAGCCACCTATATCCAAGTGCTTTGGAAGAAAATCTCATTACGCCTTATGAGCAATTTACAATTGGCGATATTGATATAATGTCGATTGAACAAGATCACGGCACTATGACCACGTTAGGTTTTAGGTTTGGTGATTTGGCTTATTCGACTGATATGAAAAGCTTGGATGATAAAGCAATCAACGCGTTAAAAGGGATCAAAACTTGGTTCGTTGACGCAGGCGCCTATCAAAACGCAGAAAACTATGTTCATGCTCATATAGGTAAAGTGTATGAGTTAAATGAGCAGGTGGGCGCAGAAGAAGTGTATATCATGCACTTGCCCGTCACCATGGACTACCAAACGGTCGAAGCGGAACTAAAAGATGGTTACGCTATGGCGTATGATGGTTTGACTCTGACTTTTTAGTTGCTGGTGTATCAATTGGGTCAATTAATGAGCTTTGTGTTTTTGCATTATAATGAGGTGCGTGCCAATTCTTAATAAGGCTCGGTATGGTCAAAGCACAAATTTTTATATCTAACGGTAAATCATGATTTCTAACGTATTGTTTATCTAGCTCTAACGTTCGACTGTCGGATAAATTGTTTTGTCCTGCAATTTGAGCAAGTCCAGTTATGCCAGGCCTTACCGTATGTCTCTCATGGTCGTTTGCTATTTGCTGAATGAGTTTTACTACGGGGCGAGGGCCTACAATACTCATATCACCTTTAAAGACGTTTACTAAATTAGGGAGTTCATCAAGGCGTGATTTTCTCAAAACACTGCCTAGTTTAGAAGTTCTGGCCTCATCATCCAATAGTAGACCATCGTTATCTACCTTGTCGTTCATAGATCTTATTTTATATATTTTGAATGAGTTGCCATGTTTGCCCACTCTATCTTGAGTAAAAAAAGGCCAAGATTTGGTTTGAAACGCCATCACTAATGCAATAGGGGCTACAACAGGCATAGTAACTATTATACCCGTTCCAGACACAGCTAAATCAAATGCACGTTTTAACATGCCCAGTTTTTAGCTCAAATAAAAAATTATGTCAATTATATTGAGTGTGAGAAGGCTTTTATGATTTTCTCATAAGTTTGACGTTTGAAGGGCACAATTAGCTCTATTGTGTCTTTTAGGTCAATCCATTGCCATTTGCTGAACTCTGGGCGTTCATCGGCAGTTAGATCAATATCGCTATCGACGCCATCAAAGCGCATTGCTAGCCACGTTTGTTCTTGTCCTGCGTACTTTCCGTTCCAAAATTTTGATTGAAGCTTTGGCGGGAGGTCATAACGAATTTTTTGGTCATGAATTTTAATCAGGCTTGCTTTATCTGTGCCTGTTTCTTCTTTTAGCTCACGTAGAGCCGCATGAAGGATATCTTCGCCTTCATCAATACCGCCTTGAGGCATTTGCCAAGCGTTTGGAGTGTCTATACGCTCACCAACGAACACTTTACCCTCTGGGTTAAATAGCGCCACACCGACGCAAGGACGATAGGGTTTATTGCTATCACTCATATTTAACAGTGGCCGATGCAGGGGCTAATTGAAATTGTTGTGCCTGAGAAGAGTTCAGAAACGTCTTGAGTGCCTTAATACTAGATGGGTAAGGGCGAATCATAATTGTGGCATGATCGCGCCCAACCGCTATATCAATGGCACGACGAAAGCCTAAATAGGCGTTTTGTTCACCCAACGCTTCATCAACCCAAACATTATTTTGCCCGTGCGGGTAATCGTTACTGCCAGCAATTGAGCTAACAAAATTACGGCTGTAAGGGTTGCTATCAATAATAGCTAAACCGCGCTCAAAGACATTTTGAAAAGCAGGCTTAATATCTCCATCTTCAGCAGAGAACTTATGCCCTTTACTTGTAATGAAACCAACATAGCCATCTGTAGAGGCCATCACTTCGGCAAGGCGTTTATCATTTTTTTCCATTGAGCTATTAATGAATAAAGTTAGAGGGCCAGGGTCATCAATTGGATAGTTTTTGGTCTCCATAGGCAGGGTCAACCAAACTTCATGTCCACGGCTACGGGCATAATCTGTTAGTTTTTTTAAATTATTGCCATAGGGTGAGAAAGATAATGTTACGTCTGCGGGGAGCGTATCAATCAGCTCTTTTGTTCTTTGAGCATTAATGCCTAAATCTGTAATAATAATAGAAAGTGTTGATTTGTTATTGCTATTAAATGGGCGTTTATACGCGTCAAAAGGTGTTAACGCGCCATTTCTTTTGGGCAATAAACCATCTACAGTTTTGTTGTAAAAACCATTTATAGGTGACGGCTGTAGAACGCTACCTGCATCGGAATAAACGACTGGTGTTGCTTCTCCGACATTTGTCGCGGGAGGCATATTCAGGGTTATTTGATTAGCTGGTTTACTACTATCCTGAATAATAACGGCTTTTGAAGCTACTCTTGCCTGTAGTTCAGCATAGAAATCGCCTTGGGTCATTAGTAAGTAGGCAATGAACATAATTAAGATAACAGCGCAAACAGCCAAAGCGTTTAAAAAGCTAGAGCCATAAAACCATTTATCATTAACATTGGTGTTTTTATTATTTGATTTTTTCCGCGTTGGTTTCTTACCGCTTTTTTCGCGCTTGACTATTTCATCATCTAAAGTTGCTTGAAAACTGCTCATAATAAATTTCTGGGTCTATTTCTTAGCCATACGCTCTTCATAAAGAGTGATACCGCGTAATAGGTCAACGGCACGGTCAAGTTGATAATCCTGAGGTTTATCTTCTTCCTCTTCATTATCGTTAGCTGCTATCTTGTTTTTGCCTTTTTTCTTTTTATCATTGTCATTTTTCAATGCACCACGTAAATCACCTTCACGCATACCAGCACGTTGAGCAATTTCTTCTAATTTAGCTGGTCGAACTTCAATGTCTGGGGTAATACCTTCGGCCTGAATAGAGCGACCAGATGGGGTATAATAACGCGCCGTTGTTAAGCGCATCGCACCATGACCAGGAAGAGGAATGATGGTTTGAACTGACCCTTTACCGAATGATTGCTCACCAATAACAAGCGCACGTTTATGATCTTGTAGAGCGCCGGCAACAATTTCTGATGCGGAAGCAGAACCACCATTAATAATGACAATAACAGGTTTACCATCGATTAAATCACCTGGTCTTGCATTATCGCGTTTTGTGTCTTCTTCATTACGCCCACGGGTTGAAACAATTTCACCTTTTTCTAAAAACGCGTCAGAAACAGTTATCGCTTCGTTAAGCAGACCACCTGGATTATTTCTTAAGTCGAGAACATAGCCAATAACTTTATCACCAGCTTCTTTTTTAATATCGTCAATCGCTTTGATTAAACCAGGTGTTGTATTTTGGTTGAAGGTTGTAATACGAACATAGCCAACGTCATCTTGTTCCACGCGACTTTTGACTGATTCAATTTTGATGATGTCACGGACAACTTCAATATCCATGACGTCTTCTGCACCTTCACGGACAACAGTTAGTACAATAGGTTGACCAACTTTACCGCGCATTTTTTCAACAGCTTCTGATAAGGATAAACCCATAACAGTTTCACCATCTAAATGAGTAAAATAATCACCCGCTTTAATACCTGCGTCAAAAGCAGGTGTTCCATCAATAGGGGAAACCACTTTTACAAAACCATTATCCATTGTGACTTCAATACCAAGTCCGCCAAATTCACCGCTTGTTTGAACACGCATTTGTTCGAAATCATCATTATCAAGGTAAGATGAGTGAGGGTCTAAATTAGCGAGCATGCCTTCAATCGCATTCTCAACCAGTTCTTCATCAGTCACGGGCTCAACATATTGTGCTCTGGCACGTTCAAATACATCGCCTAATAAACCTAATTGACGGTAAGTTTCTTCGTTGTTTTCGGCAGGCTCATTATCACCAGCTTCAACTTCTGCTGTTTCACCGGCTGTACGTTCTTCTGCTTGCGCATTTGCAAGTGGAGCAAACCCTAAAAGGCATAAGAAGAAACCCAAGATAAATAGAGATGAACGCATGAAAAAATCCTTTTATGTTAAACGTATTTTGTCGGTTAACTGTTAACGAAGACCCGCAATCTTTTTTGATGGATTAACAGGATGACCATTATAGCGCAATTCGTAATATAGGGAAGGCTTGTTACCATTGGAAGGTGATTTATTCATATATCCTAAAGGCTCCCCAGCAGAGACTGCTCGGCCAACGACTGCATCTATTTTATCCATACCTGCAACAAGGCTGTGGTACTTATTTTGATGCTTCATAATAATTAAATTTCCATAGCCACGGAAAGGGCCTGCATACTCAATGACCCCACCCATTGGCGCCACAACAATAGCACCAGCACGACCGGTAATGCTAAGACCTTTTGAGACGGCACCAATATCATCGCGCGTGCCATAGCCAACTTTTATGAGGCCAGAGATAGGCAATTGAGCTGCGCCAGTCTTTGGAATAGGTGTCTTTTTAAGGGATCTAGTGCTAACGCTCGTTTCTTGAAATTGGGCAGGCTTGGGTTTTTTTGCCTGTTTGGCTAGTTCAGTGGCACGTCTACGCTCAGCTTTTTGTTTCTTTTCTAATTTGGCCATCAAATCTTTAAGCGTGACAGCTTCCTTGGCAATTTTCTTTAGCTCTGCTTGTTGTTTTTCGACATCTTTTGATGCGCGCGCATATTTCTTCTCTCGGGCATTCATCAAGGATGTTAGCTTGGTTTGATTTTGATTTAGAGCTTTGGATTTTTCCTGTGCTTCTTTTCTGTGTTCTTCAAGATTGCTGATGATGCTTTCCAGTTGAGAAAGGTCAGCTTTTAACGCTTCCGCACGGTTATAAATATTGGGTAAAACGCTTTGAAGGAGCATAGCACTTTGAGCTGTTTCTAGCGGGGCGCCAGGGCGTGCAATTAGAGCTTCTGGTGGAATACGGCGCATACGCTCTAGCCCTAAGACTAAATCAGCAATCGCGCCTTTATCTTTATTTAGACGCTCCTCAATCTTTATCTGCTCGGCTCTTTGTGTCTCAATACGGTTTTCAAGATTGAGCAAATCCTGTTCATTCTTTTTAACCTTACGGGCGATAGCAATGATTTCTTTTTTCTGGGATTTAATATCCGCTTCGATATCTTTTGCTTTAACTTTTAACTTCTCTGCCTTTTTCTTTTCTTCCTTCATCCGTGATTCAACGTCCTTAACGGGATGGGCAGGGGGTGTAGGCTGAGCCATAACATCAACAGAGAAAACGATAAGCAATAATATTAATATAAAAATCTTCATTGTCTGTGGTAAGGATGCCCTGCAAGAATTTGTTGTGCCCTATAAATTTGTTCAATCAACATAACGCGAACCATCATATGTGGCCATGTCTGTTGACCAAAGCTTATCACACTATCCGCACGTTTCAATATATCTTCGCTCAATCCATCAGCACCTCCAATAACAAATTGAATGGGGCCAGATGATTTATCAATCTGTAGCTGTTCTAATCTTTGAGCAAATTTGATGCTAGGGAAGGATTTTCCTGTTTCATCAAGGACAATTAGTGATCCTTGGTCAGATATTTTATCGAGGATTTTCTTTTGTTCATCAGCCGTCGTATGTGCCTCAAGCTCATGTAACGTGAATTTGCCGTGAAGACGTTTTCTATAGTCCTCAAACAAGCTGTAGAAAGGGCTGTTTTTCTTTAATTTAGCAACAGCAATTAATTCAATGGAAAAGCTCATGCGTCAAAATGCATGATAAATTGAAGGAAGAAAAGCTCTATTTTATACGGAACTTTTTAAATGTTAAGCGCTTTGGGTGCCGTCTTCTTGACCATCCTTAACAGGGGTCATGCTCCACATTTGTTCGATGTTATAGAATTCGCGGACTTCGGGGCGGAATAGATGTACGACGACGTCGCCAGCATCCATAACAACCCAGTCACCTTGAGGAGCGCCTTCTATTTTAATTTGCTTAACACCACGTGCATTCAAGCGATCTTTCAGCTTTTCTGCCATGCGGACGACTTGTGTGGTGGATGTTCCTGAAGCAACGACGATATAATCTGCCAAGGCTGATTTCCCAGCAAGTTCGATTACTTCTATTTCTACAGCCTTATCATCGTCTAATGATTGGATGATAAGATCTTTAGTCTCAGAGGGTTTCAGCCTCTCGATTGATGTTGATGTTAGAATGTTAATGCCTCCTATTTAATTACACTTACGTACAAACCATAGTTTTCAATAATATTCAACAGCGCACGCCAAATTTAGCGCCAAAATAAGTATTTGGCACAAAGGTGACATATCCAAAATAGTAATTGGGGGATTTTTTGAAAAGAAGCATGGGGCATAACTTGATTAGCGCCACATAACCTCGCTTTCATAAGCTGTAAAATGTATCAAAAACACACTGTCCATACCTATATTCTACCGCGGATTCGAGTTTTCAACAATAAAATCCTGCTAAGTGGTTGATTTTAAATATTAAAAAAATCTATTAATAAGCTGATTTAACGCTGCTTATTACGGATTTGGGTGGAGGAAATATCAAGCATTTTTGCGCCATCTAGCCAGTAAATACAAGGTTTTGTGAGGTCAGTCTTACGTCCGTCCGTATCATGCCTATGGGCAACACTATCGAGCAGTTTAAGAGGGCAACCACGTACCAAATTAGTGGCAGGTGGGCGGGCTATGAATACAAGGGGCATCATATCAATAATGGAGCGCCATTTGTCCCATTTATGAAAGATAAGCGCATTATCCATGCCGCATATCCAGATGAACTCAGTTGAGGGGAAGTTAGTTTTAAGCCCCTGAATAGTCTCAAAGGTGTATTGCGTGCCCAATTCTTTTTCCAAATGCGTCGCCATTTGTCGTGGGGAGCGGGCTGTTATCTCTTCAACTTGTTTGTGACGTTTATCGTAGGGGGCAGTATGTTTGGAATCCTTTAACGGGTTTTGTGGAGTGACAATCCACCAGACAAAATCTAACCCAAACTTTACACGCGCCAATCTGGCAATATGCATATGGCCATCATGTGCTGGATTGAATGAGCCACCAAGCAAGCCAATACGCATATTTTTCCATCGATGGGCATCTTTTAAGGTCGGGGGCGTCAAGGCTGGAAGTGTTTGATTTTTATGCATAGGAACTAAGCCTTAAGGTCGCGTTTGACCAGTCCCTTTAACTAGATATTTGAAGGTCGTTAGCTGTTTTACGCCAACGGGGCCACGGGCGTGAAGCTTGCCAGTGCCAATACCAATTTCTGCGCCCATACCAAATTCACTACCGTCGGCAAATTGTGTGGAGGTATTATGCATGACAATAGCGCTATCAACTTGTAATTGAAAATCCTTCACGGCGCTTTCATCTTCTGCAATGATGCAGTCTGTGTGATGTGAGCCGTAATGGTTGATATGCGTAATAGCTGCGTCCGCACCGTCTATATATTTAGCGCTGATTTTAGCTTCTAAATATTCTGTGCCCCAATCTTTATCTGTTGCAGGTTGAATTCTATCATCTAACGCTTGAATATCTTTATCAGCAACCACAGCACAATCATTATCAAGCAAAGCCGTTAGAATTGCTTTAACCTTTTCTGGCGCGAGCGCTTTATCAAAGAGAAGGGATTCAGCCGCTCCACAAATACCTGTGCGGCGTAATTTTGCGTTTATAATAACGCCTACGGCTAGATCAATATTAGCGCTCTCATGAATATAAATATGACAGTTCCCGTCTAGGTGAGCAAAAACGGGCATTGTGGCTTCCGCCATGACACGTCCGGTTAATCCCGCACCACCGCGTGGAATCATTACATCAATATATTCATGTGCTTTTAACATCGCGCTAACAAAGGCGCGATCTGTAGAAGGTGCCATAGAGACAGCTTCTTTGGGTAAATCATTTTGCTCTAAAGCGCGTTGCACTAAATCATGGAGCAGGGAAGATGAATGAAAGCTTTCTGACCCCCCACGCAATATCACAGCATTTTGGGATTTTAAACATAGCGCCGCCGCATCAATTGTGACGTTTGGACGGGATTCATAAATCATGCCCAGCACACCAATAGGCACAGAGATTTTTTGGATGGTTAGTCCGTTTGGGCGTGTCAATTCTTCTAACACATCACCGACAGGGTTATCGAGCGCTTGAATATCACGCACGCCTTGCGCCATTGCCTCGATACGTTCTGGCGTTAAGGTCAGGCGATCAATAAGCGCGGGCGTTAGGGATTTCTCCTTAGCTGATTCAACATCAAAGTTATTGGCTGATAAAATGTCTGCTTGATTTTCGATAATCAGATCAGCAAGACTGTCTAATGTTTGATTGATTTGTACGGGCGTGGCTTTAATTAACTGAGCACTTGCATTTTTTGCGCCCACGCCAATTTCACGCATGACATCATCTACGTTTTTATCGGCGCTTGAGGTAAGGTTTTGTACGTTCATCGCCAATAGAGTATCTATTATAGGGAAAGCTGAAAAGCTATTTTATCAATTAGTTGACTTGTTTCGCCACAGAAACAATAGAAGCATCAGCTAACTTAGCGCCTTCTTTGTCATCCAATGTTTGAATGATAGCTTCTGTTGTAACGGCCACGGCTAATTCAGCGGCTTGGTTACGAATATCTGCAATTGCATTCTCTTCGATACGTTGGATACGTGAGGTTAATTGAACTTCACGACGATCCATTAACTCAGCCAAGTCTGCTTCAGCATTTTCCTTAAAGGCTTTTGCTTGCTCTTTAGCATCGGCAATAATGCCTTTTGCTTCTTCATCTGCATCACGTTGTTTACGTTGGTATTGCGCTAATAACTCTTGAGCTTCAACACGTAGTCTTTCAGCCGTTTCAATTTCAAGCTTAACTTCGTCAATACGGCCATCTAATTTACCAACAACAGATTTTGCGCCTAATTTATATGCTATGAAGGCAAATAAAACGAAAGAGATTGCAACCCAAATACCTGTGTCATGTGCTAAAAGTTCTAACATATTAAGCAGCCTTTGCTTTCTTTGAAATACCGTCAATTAATGACTGAATTTGCGATGGGTTAGCTTTTTTGTTGATGATTTTTTCAACGGCCACACTAGCAACTTCAGCTGTAATGACATTCATCTCGCCCATTGCTTGGTTTTTAGCCACAAGAATACGTTCTACAACAGCTTGTATTTCCTTTTCAGAGCGGGCTCTGTAATCATCAAATGCTTCTGCCGCTTTAGCTTTCATTTCAGTATCAACTTTTTGAATAGCTTCTGATGCGTCACTTTGAGATTTTTCGAGATTGGCATGGTAAGCATCATGAACCAAATCTGCTTCAGATGTTAGCTTCTCAGCCGTTTCTAAATCAGACTGAATATGATTTTTACGATTTTCAATAACACCTGAAATGTCAGGTAAAGTTTTCTTCGCAAATACTACATATAAAATAGCAAATGCCACGGCTAACCAAAACACCTGTGAGGCAAACCAAGTTGGATCAAATTGAGGTAGCCCACCTTTAGAAGCATGTTCTGCACCATGATGTACAGCTTCTTCCGCGCCGAGGGCTAACTCATTATGAGTTTTATCAACATGAATACCATCTGCGGCAGCATCAACAACGCTATGGTCAGCACCGTGTATATCTTCAGCAGAAAATGCAGAAGATATGGTAAATAGATAGAGTGCAATAATGCTAGCAGATAAAGTTTTCATGTTACGACTTCGCCTAAATTAACCTACGAATACTAGGTAAAGTGAGATCAATAGAGCAAAAATAGCCAAAGCTTCTGTCAATGCGAAAGCAAGGAAGTATTTTTTGTCTAATAATTCAGCTGCATTTGGGTTACGACCAACAGCTTCATTGTATGATGCGAAGATTAGACCCAAACCAATACCAACACCGATTAGTGGTAATAGTGCGATTGCGCCTGCAAGTAATTTAACAGCTTCTAATTCCATAGTTTTTTCCTTTTCTTTTTAAACTAAGTTCGATTAACAAATTTATGTCCACCGCGCAAGCGGTATGACGGGTTTTTAGTGACCAATTTCAACAGTATCTTTCAAGTAAATACAGCTCAAAATAGCAAATACGTATGCCTGTAAAAAGGCGATTAATAATTCAAATCCAATTAAAACAACGTTGAAGAACATTGGGCCAAT
The DNA here is from genome assembly GCA_018608245.1 of Alphaproteobacteria bacterium. Classification (GTDB taxonomy): domain Bacteria; phylum Pseudomonadota; class Alphaproteobacteria; order Micavibrionales; family Micavibrionaceae. The sequence goes on from JABAZY010000052.1 coordinate 67,598, forward strand.
CCCCGCAAGCACACCAGTTGTGCCCATCGCAGCAGCCATACCAACACTAAAGCCTGCGAAAACTTTCAACATAATGTGACCAGCAATCATGTTAGCAAATAAACGAACCGATAAGGTCACAGGGCGGATCAGGAATGACATGATCTCGATAGGAATAATCAACGGCGTTAGCCACATCGGCACACCAGGCGGTAAAAACAAAGTAAAGAAGTGAAAGCCATGTTTGAAAATACCAACAATCATCACAATAAAGAAGATAAAGAACGCCAAAGCAGCGGTCACAATGATATGGCTTGTATAAGTAAAGGAGTAGGGAAGCATACCCAGCATGTTACCCAATAACACAATAACGAATAGAGTGAAGATAAGTGGGAAGTACTGACGACCTTTTGAGCCAATATTTTCACGGATCATGCCTGCTACGAATTCATATAGACTCTCAGCAAACACCTGCATACGGCCTGGAATTAACGCTTTTTTGCGTGTTGCAACACTTAAAAATGTTATAGATAAAACGACGGCAATAGCCATCCATAGAGCTGAATTAGTAAAGGCTAATTGCTCTGAAGGGAAATTAACCAAAGGTACGATTTCAAATTGTTTAATAGGGTTTGCCACTAACTCTAATCCTTCAAGTGCGTTACTATTACTTATTCATCGTCATCATCACCTAAATGACTGATTGAATTTACGGACTGTTTACCTGTTTTTTGATCAGCTTTCAACCCCTTAAATCCAACAGAAGTGCCAACATTCATAGTTATTTTATAAATACTGTAAAATCCTGTGATAACACCTAATAAAACGCCTACAAAAAAGAAGATTGGGGAGGTACCAAATAGGTGATCTACACCATATCCAAGCAAAGCTCCACCAAGAATAGCGCCAACTAATTCGATTCCTGCGCGTGCGCCATCATTTAAGCCTTCATCAACCTCAACCTTTGGATTGTAATCTTCTTCAAATTCACCACGCGCTTTTTTAAGCTCAGCATCTAATCTTTGAAGTTTAGGGTCGTCATCTTTGTTAATGGCCATTATATGATTCAATTTTTTAATTAGGGTTAAGCCATAATTTATATTGAATAAGTACGACTTTGTAAATTTCTAATAATTGACTTAATAAAATTACATAATTTATTGACTTTATGGGAAGCCCCTATATAAACAATGCCAGAAAAAGGAGAATTATTATGAAATTACTTAACATGACTTTAGCGGCTGCAGCTCTAGCAATACCACAAGCGGTAACGGCACAACATTCGTTTGCTTTAGCGAGCTATCTAAATCCAATGGATCCAATGGCTAATACAATGGGTGTTGTAGATGAACTATATGCCGTTTCAAACAATACAGATTGTACAGCTATAGGCACCGAGTTGGCCGCTCAGTTTTTAGCAGCAGAAGTTATATGCGGAACAGAAACCCCATCCTTGGTTAGGTGTAGCCTACAGCATCAAGAGGCTATAGACCAAGATATATCACTTTCAGTAGTGGTTTGTGAAACTTCACCGCTTCTAAGAATAGACCAATAAAAATGAAATATTAGGAATAGGGTAGCTTTAATTAGCTATCCTATTTTTTTATGTGCGGACTATTCAGCAGCTTCTAAGAAATCTAGCTGTTGGTTTAGGTCTACGGAGACAAGCTGTGAAACACCGCGTTCTGCCATTGTTACACCGTATAGGCGATCCATACGGGCCATTGTTAAACGGTGATGGGTAATAACTAAGAAGCGTGTTTCACCACGTTCTGCAATTTCTTCTAGTAAATCACACACACGATCAACATTGGCGTCATCCAAAGGTGCATCAATCTCATCCAGCACACAAATTGGTGATGGGTTGGTCAAGAACATCGCAAAAATAAGCGCGATAGAGGCCAAGGTTTGCTCACCACCAGAAAGTAGAGATAGAGATTGCAACGTTTTGCCCGGAGGTTGCGCATAAATCTCTAAACCAGCTTCAAGCGGGTCATCAGATTCTAGTAATTTCAAATGCGCCTGACCACCGTTATAAAGCTGAACGAATAAGCGTTGGAAGTGAGCATTCACATGATCAAAAGCAGCCGTTAGACGCTCACGCGCTTCGGAGTTAAGTGTATCAATAGCTTCACGAAGCTCGGCAATGGCTTGGGTTAAGTCATTACGCTCTTCAAGCACGCCACCAACTTCTGTTTCCAACTCATTAGCTTCTTGTTCAGCACGTAAGTTCACAGCACCAATCATGTCACGGGAGCGGGTTAGTTTTTCTTTTTCGCTCTTAAGTGGCTCGACGCCCGGAAGCTCTTGATCTTCTTCGATCTTTAAGTTTGTTTGTGTAATTAACGCCTCTGGCTTCATCTCGAACTTTTCTTGGGTATTAGCCACAATCTCGTTTAATTGCTCTTGCCCTGCATTGGCTGTTGCTTGAGCAGCCGCACGTTCTTCACGGGCAGTGCTTAGAATATGCTCAGCTTCCTTCAGCGCTCGATTGGTCTCCGCCAGTTCAGTCTCAACTTTAGCTAGGCGATCAGCATCTATATTGCGCGCTTCTTCTAGGCTAGAGATAGATTCTAGTAATTCTTCACGCTCACTACCCATTGTTTTAGGCTTATTTTGTAGCTCATCACGGCGTGTGGTTAAGTTGCCCTCACGCTCTTCAAGCTCTTTTAAACGCTCACGTGAACGGATAATACGGTTTTGAAGATTAACGCTTTCATCGGCAATCGCGTGCAGACGCGCTTTACGACGGCTTTGTTCTTGTTGGATCATATCCAGATCACGGACTGCTTTTTGCAAGCTTTCACGGACAGAGCCTAGACCAGAGCGCACTTTATCAACTTGCGCATTTTGGTCGTTCATCGTTGTTTCATTATACGCATCAAGCGATGTTTGATTTTCGGCGATAGAGGCTTCTAAACCCTTAATATCTTCTTTGGCGTTATTGGATGCTTCTTCCAGTTTCGCGATTTCGGCATTTAATCCTGAACGCGCTTCTACAAGTTTGTTTTGTTCGTTTTGTTTAGCGGCTAAAGCATGTTCTTTCTGACGTAATTCTGATTGGTTTTGATCAAAGGCTTCTGTTGCTTCTTGTCTTGCAACTTGTGCCTGCTCTAATGCTTCGCGTGCCTGCTCAGCGTCTTTTTGATCTTGTTCAAAACGTGTTTCCAGCTCTTTTAGGCGGTTACGTTGTTGTAACTGTAATGCGTGACGGTCTGAAGCTTCAGCCTTGATATGCAAGCCATCCCAACGCCAGTAAGCGCCGTCCTTAGAGACGATAGATTGGCCAGGTTTAAGCTGATCCGCACAAGCTGTACCTTCGTTTACACTATCTACAACGCCAATCAAACTTAGGGCTGCCTTCAGGTGGCTAGGTGCTTTAACATATGGCTGTAATGCTTTTGCTTGGGCAGGTAGAGCAGGGAAGTCTGCAATATTGAAATTACGATCCGTCCAAATCATTGGCGCATCACTGTCTGTTGACGCCATCAATGTGTCACCCAATGCACGGGATAGGGCTGTTTCAAACCCTTTGTCGGGCATAACATCCGCCAAAACAGGTTTATATCTTTCTTCATCTTTTGAATTAAGAAAATTATTTAGTGTTTTGATTTCAGTATCAATTTCGGATTCTAGTTTAGCTGTTTCTTGTTGCTTTTCACGCGTGGTTTCAACATTGGCAACTGTTTGCTCTTTTTGTGCTTCTAATTTTTCAGTTTGAGCTTCTAACGTTTCAATTTCACCCGTTAGCATCGTAATAGTATCTTTTAAATCAACGCTATTACTATCATTTTGGAAGCTATCACGCGCAGTTGTTAGCTCCACGGTCACTTTTTCCAAACGGCTTCTAACGGCGTTTAGCTTATTTTGATCGTTAGATATCTGGCGCTCTAATGTTTCACGGTTGGCTTTGGTCTCAGCCGCTTTTTCCATGAAGCTTTCATACTCACGCTCAAGCTCAACAACTTCCGCGTCTAATTTGGCCTTGATTGCTTGCTTTTCAGTCAAATCTTCTTGTTCTGAGCTTTCGCTTGAATGAAGTTTAACTTCTTCTTCTTTCATACGCTCTAAGGTAGCCGTATTTTCTTCTAAGCTTTGTTGTTCATGCGTACGGTCTTCGATTAAGCGTTCTAAGTTTTGTTTTGTTTCTGATAGCTGATTTTCAAGCGCTTGCTCTTGGTCTTCAATACGTTGCAACGTCAGCTTTTTAGCTTGTAGAGCGGCTGCAGATTCAGCTTCTCTATGACGTAGTTCAGGCAATTCTTCAGCTTGTGAATTTTGCGTCTGTGTTAATTGCGTCACCGTAATTAAACGCTCAGCCACAGTAGATTCAGCCACGCCAAAGGTTGATTTAGCGTCATTAATTTTATTCACCAATAAGCGCCACTCAACATAAGCAATTGAATGTTCAAGCTCACGGATTTCAGCGCTTAATGATTTATAACGGATAGCTTGGCGTGCTTGCTTCTTCAAAGCGCCTAAGCGCCCTTCCATGCTACCAACCAAGTCTTCGATACGTTGAAGATTGTTATCAGCGGCACGTAAGCGAAGCTCAGCCTCATGACGGCGGGCATATAGCCCAGAGATACCCGCAGATTCTTCTAAAATCAAACGACGCTCTTGCGGCTTCGCATTAATCATCTGCGTCACACGGCCTTGAGATACAAGGGCAGGTGAGTTAGCACCTGTCACCGTGTCAGCAAAAAGCATTTGCACATCACGCGCACGGTTAGTTTTACCGTTTACTTTATAGAGTGAGCCTTTATCTTTTTCGATACGGCGAACAACCTCAACATCTTCATGCTGGTTATAAGCTGCGGGTGCGGTGCGTGTGGAATTATCAAGTAATAGAGACACTTCGGCAAAATTACGGGCAGGGCGTTCAGATGTACCATTAAAGATAACATCTTCCATGCTACCACCACCACGCATACGCTTGGAAGAGCTTTCACCCATAACCCAACGCAACGCCTCAACCAGATTAGATTTACCACAGCCATTAGGACCCACAATCCCCGTTAAGCCCGTAGAGATCTCAAGCTCTGTACGGTCAACGAAGGATTTAAATCCATTCAGACGTAGTTTTTTAAACTGGATCATGTGTTAATTTTTACTCTTACTTCTATTAATTATTGGAAACATCAGCTTCCATGAATGAACTATCAGGTTTTGAAGAGTCAGCCATCAACTCTTCAATAACGGCATCAAATGATTGAATTGGTTGGCTTCCACGTAGAGCGCGCTCACCGTAATTAATGACGAATGACGGTGTGGATTTTACCTTGTAGTTATCTGAGGCTAATTGCAGACGCTCACCAATGGCTTTTTGAAGCTCTTTATCATCAAAACAACGGTTAAAGTCATTTTCGCTCATGCCTGCAAGCATCGCATTTTGTTTCAATGACTCTTTGAAGTTACCGCTAAAGGCCCATTTATCTTGAGTTTTAAATAGCATGCTAATAAAGCCTGTATAACGCTCTTCTGGTAAACAGCGAGCAATTTTACTACCATAAAGAGCAGGGCCATTTAATGGAAACTCTTCAAAGATGAAGTAAACTTTACCAGTGTCGATATATTTAGATTTTAGATCGGCAAATACGTTGTTATGAAATTCGGCACAATGGTTACATGTTAATGAGAAAAATTCTTGAATAACAATAGGGGCATTTGGATCACCAACGGCGCGTACACCAACAAGAGGGCTTTCTGGCAAGTTATAAACAGTACCTTTAGCGGCCTTATCAAATGTTGGCGTTTCTGCTGTTTTATCATGAGCATGGTCATCATGGTCTTCTTCACCAATATGGCTATCGTCCGTTGTGCCTAAAGGTGCAGGAACGGTTACTTTTGGCTCATCAGCAGTAGGATTAGATTTCTGCTCATTCATGCTATTCCAGCCGAAATAAGCTAATGCCGCTAATATTAAAAGCAGTAACAACAGAATAATTTTTTTATTTTTCATTGAGGCCATCTTGAATAACTTCTAATCCTTTTTCATAAACGTCACAAATAATATGACAATGTTTAAACTATATAATTTGGAAAATCTAGTACAAAGTGAAGGATAATGACCTAAACTGTCAATGAATATGGGCTTTAGCGGTTTGGCTTATCCACATGAGATATACTGATTATTTGATAATCGTAAGCTCAGCACGGTCTTTGGGCTGGTCGCTCTCAACTAAACCTAAAGCCCTGACTTCAATATAACGGGATTCAATTCCACGCTCTGTCAGATAGCCACGAATAGCCAATGCGCGGGACAGGGCAATGCGCCTGTCTGAACTTAACTCACCAGATACAGCACTAGCATAGGATACAAGTTGGATTTTCTGCCCGTCATTCTTAATAAATTGATCTACTACCTGCTTCAATGACGCTTTTAATTTATTATCTAATGTAGTACTAGCAGGTTCAAACATAAGTGAAATTACTTGTTCACCATCTTGCGTGGGTGTAAATTTGGGTAGGTTGTCAAAATCTATGGAGGCAATTTGTTCGTTTTCTACTTTATTTTCTTCAGCTTTAGGTTGTGCGCGGTCGATTAGGCCAACTTGCTTGTTATTGCTCGGCGCATATAAAACTTCGGCATCAACACCTTGCTTTTTAACGGCAGGCATAACTTTAGGACCTTTAACGACGCCGGCCGAACTGGTCTTAGCTGGCATGGCCTTAGGTGTAGGGGTTGGCTTAGGCGCCTCGATATTTGTAACCGTTACCGGTTTTATCGTTGGCTCAGCCTTTTTAACAACTTCTTTCTGGGGGATAGGTTTGGGCGCGGGCGGCACAACAACCATTTTCTTTTCAGCTGGCTTTGGTTTAACAGCAGGGGGAGCTTTCTTGATTGGGGCTGGTTCAACAATCTTGGGAGCTGGTTGAACTTTACGCTGTTCAATCTTAACTGCTTTTTTAGGGGGAGCAGGTTCTGGCTTAGGTGTTTTTGCTACAGGGCTAGGCGCGCCAAACATAGGAGGGGGCACATAATTATCCTGCGCGTCTGCTGGCCATGCGACCAACATCAAACAAGCTAATATTAGATATGAGCGCCTCAAGGCAATCTCCCTAAACTATTAAGACAGCAGATTATTTTGCTGTTTCTTTCAGAATTTTTTTCACTTTATCGTGAATATCATTGTTACCCGATACTATGTTACGGCTGTAAACAGGGTTGTCCTGATTATCAATCGTGGTCACAAATCCACCAGACTCTTTCAATATAAGAATACCAGCTGCCACATCCCAAGGATGAATGCCGCGTTCCCAGTAACCATCAAAGCGGCCAGCTGCTACGTAGCAAAGATCAAGTGCCGCCGCACCAAAACGACGTGCCATAGGGGCTAAAGAAGAAACTGCGTTAAGTTCTTTGATGTAGACAGCTTGTTTCACAGGGTCCAATTGAGCACCGCCGAAAGCAATAGTCGACATTTCCATGTCTTGACGATTAGAAACACGTAAACGATTACGTCCTAAATAAGCGCCATTACTACGCTCTGCACGGAACATTTCATGTTTCACAGGGTCGAAGACTAGAGCGGCTTCAATACGACCGTTTGTTTCCAAAGCAATAGAAATACACCAATGTGGAATACCGTGCATGAAGTTATGCGTGCCATCAAGCGGATCAATAATCCATTTATTGTCAGTATCTGTACCTTCAACCACACCACCTTCTTCCATTAGGAAGCTATAGCTAGGACGAGCGGCCTTTAGTTCCTCAAAGATGATTTCTTCGGCGCGTTTATCAGCAGCGGTTACAAAATCACCAGGGCCTTTACGCGATACTTGTAATTGTTCAACTTCACCAAAGTCACGTATCAATGAACGACCAGCTTTTTCGGCGGCCTTCATCATGATATTCATTATAGGGGAGGTAGGAGCCATAATGCTTAATCCTTCGCACGTTCTAGGTAAGTTGAATCTTCGGTTCTAACGACAATGCGCGTACCCACATCAATATGTGGTGGCACCATAACCTTCGCACCATTTTCTAAAATAGCTGGTTTGTAAGAGGTTGTTGCAGTCTGGCCTTTAACAACAGGCTCAGCCTCAACAATTTCCATTGTTACGGTGTCAGGTAATTGAACTCCTAAAGGTTCACCTTCAAAAGTTTCAATCTTCACCACCATGCCGTCTTGTAAAAATACAGCAGGATCCCCAATAATTTCTTTATTCACTACAAACTGATCATAAGTTTCAGTGTTCATGAAGGTTAAGTCGTCACCATCTGCAAATAAGAATTGGCAATCATCTTGATCTAAGCGTATGCGCTCAACTGTTTCTTGTGTACGGAAACGGACATTATCTTTGTTGCCTGTACGAATGTCGCGCATTTCCACCTGAATAACAGAGGCACCTTTACCAGGTTGAATAATTTCATACCCCGCGACAACCATAAGTTTGCCATTGCACTCAAGGACATTGCCTTTACGTATGGTGATTGCATTAACTTTCATGATTTGATCCTAAGTTCTATTGCTCTGATAAAACGCCTCTGCCCATTTTGGCGAGACGTTCTTTAATTTCAGCATCTTCTACCACATCAAGCATGTTAGATAGAACAGTTTTTTTGTCTTCTGAGAGAATCTTTTTCACCTTTGCCTCTTTTAAGGGCATATTTGCTGAGTTATGGACAAATTTAATATCAGTAATCCACTGTTCGCCAAAAACGTGATTGATTTTCTCTAACAAAACCCCTTTTTGCATGATAAGGAGGGAGGCTTGAGAACTTGAAACAGCAATATCCAATGTGGCCGTAGGTTTATCGCCCTTACGATGTGCTTTGCGGTAATGGATTTTTAAGGGTTGCGCCACTTGCGCCATCTTTTCCCCCATAATATCTTCCCAATGCGTGACAACTCTTCCCAAAGCAATATATTTACGCTTAAAGGTTTTATCTGTTACTTTTGGAACAGCATCTGACACTAATTTTAGGGCACACATAATTGTAATATGACATCTTCAACTACAAACAACAAGAAGATCAACGCTGATAACGCTATAGATGTCGATATTTTTCGTAAAAACATTCTGAAATGGTATAAAGGCCATCAACGTGCGCTTCCTTGGCGTATTCCTTATGGTTCTAAAACCAAGCCTGATCCTTACCATGTATGGCTGTCAGAGATTATGTTACAGCAAACAACCGTCCCAACGGTTATTCCATATTTTGAGAAGTTTCTGAATTTATGGCCAACGGTTCATGATTTGGCTAACGCGGAACAAGACGAAGTTTTGAAAGAGTGGGCAGGGCTTGGTTATTATGCCCGCGCGCGAAATCTTCATAAATGCGCCAAATCAGTTGTATCAGAGTATAAGGGTAAATTTCCCAAGGATCAAAAAGCTTTAGAAAGCCTATCAGGAATAGGGAGTTACACTAGCGCCGCCATTAGATCTATTGCCTTTGGTAAACCGGCTAATGTGGTTGACGGAAACATTGAACGCGTTATGGCGCGGGTATTTGCCGTAACTGACCCTATGCCTGCTAGTAAGCCATATTTAAAAGAATTGGCTGGATTATTCAGTCATGATCGAGCAGATGCGCCTGGACACTACGCTCAAGCATTAATGGACATTGGAACAAGCATTTGTACAGATAGCCCACCAAAATGCTTGCTTTGCCCAGTCAGAGGTCAATGTGAGGCGCATAAGCAAGGAATCGCGGCAGAATTACCTAAACGTGTTAAAAAAGCCAAAAAGCCGCATAAACACGGCGAAGTATACTTAATTCATGATTTATCGACAAAAAGTTTGTTATTTTTAAAGCGTGGTGAGAAGGGAATGTTAGGGGGCATGACAGGGCTTCCAACTTCCAATTGGGATATATCAAAAAATGACGTTAAAGCACCAACCACCATACATAAGCATCCATTAAAACATACCGATTTATTGGTAAAGCACAGCTTCACACATTTTGATTTAATGCTCCAAATAAAGGAAGCTAAACTTAAAGACGGTACAATTTTGCCTGAAAATGACCATTTTTGGGTGAAATACTGCGATATAGAAGATTTAGGGCTACCTACATTATTTAAGAAGGTAATTAAGCTACTAAAGTTTTGAATTAACCCGCTAGAAAGGGTATAATATACTAATGACAAATTATAGATTCCACTTATCCGTTCTTATCCTATTTATTGCTTTTTTCGCAGTTCAACCAATTGTGAATGCGCAAGATCAAACAGAGATTGAAGAAAAAAAAGATCCAAACTCTCGTAACCTTTCACTAGGCACAGAATTCAAGCTGGATAGTGAAAAAGACATTGAAAGTTTAATGAGAAACACACCATTATTGAATTCCGAATCCACTATTGTTGAAGATGTGTATAAAGATACTTATTTGGTCGCAAGCCTTCAAAACCTATCCCGTTTATATTGGAAAATGAATATACTTGATATTACTGATGATAAAGTGATTGATGATTTTCTACGAATTAATGAATGTCCTTTATATAAACGTTTTGGTGAAGATGATCTTGAATGGCAACGCGTGAGAAAAGCAGCCAAAGAAATGATTAAAGACAACAAAGAAATTTATTCGGCGCAAATTAAGGCTCAAATGCCCATTGACCTCGGTAAATATGATGTTGAAAAGCAAGGTTTTCCAATTATTAACGGTACAAAATTTGACAATATTCGCCGTATTAATGTTGAAGATAGAAGAGGGTCTGGAAATATTCAAAGCACTAGGTTTGACTCAGATAATAATGCTGACTGTATCACTCATAATATGGAAGGCTATCCAAGGTCTATACTACTCATATTAGATGCCCCTATCACTTTTGATTTTGTCAAAGTCGATGAACATCTGGCGCAGGCATTTCTTATTCGACGTAATAATTCTCGACATGATGTTATTAACATGAACTTACGTGATTATGAACGTCCTGCATTTGCACGCTTGAGAGTGACTATTAGCAAATTTGGTGGCCCAACCGAAAATAAATTTAGAGGGTATACCCATGACAAAGAAATATTTATGTTTTTTGGTTACCTAGATGGCGTAGATGTCTTCGAAGATGGCAAGGAAGAACGTCTTTTATCTTCTCAAGATTTTCCAAAATCTAAACAACGTTTAAGAGAAGAGTTAAAGGAAAAGCAAAGACGAATAGAGAGTGACTCCCCTAAAAAAGCAGATTCTGGAGAAGCAGCGTCGTCAAATAATGAATTTGAAGGGCTTTAAAAACACTAATTAAATTTTTGTTCTAGTGATCTCTGTGCCTACAGAGCGGGCATGATCAAAAATATCAGGCTTTTCAACTTTGACTGACATTGATAAAACAGATGATGATTTCATACATTCTTGTAGAATATTTTCAGCAACACTTTCCACCAAATTTATATGCCCCTGAGACGTAACGGCCTCTATCGTGCTAATAACGTCAGCGTAAGAAATGACATCTGAGATGTTATCAGCTTGCCAATTTTGATTTGGGGTAATACACAACTCAGCGCTTATAATAACACGTTGTTTTTGCTTCTTCTCTTCATCAAATACACCAATAAACATATCAAGTTCTAAATCCTTGATAAATATCTTTTGTGTGACCTCCTGATTGTTATCAGAAAAGGGGACAACATTATCTGTTGCACGGCGTTTATGTTTGCATCGAGATGTAACTGTTTGAAAGAGACTATTCATAATACTTATTTAGCAAAAAGATGATGTTATTGTAAAGTAGAATTTGTTGGACGCTCTGGCGTTTCTATGGATAACCTTAGGCGCTGACGCAAGTCATCAATAGGGCGTAACTTGTTGCCATCCTTATAATGCCAGTATGTCCAACCGTTGCAGGAGGGAGCGTTTTGAACCGCTGCACCAACCTTGTGGATAGATCCACGATGATTGCCTTCATGGGTTTTAATATTACCGTCAGCAGCAATTTTAACCTTATTGCGTCCCTTATGATCTTGTAACTGAGTACCAGGCTCTAGATACCCATGCTCTAACAACCAGCCGAATGGTATGCGCATTTGTTCGCGCTTATTAACAACGGCAATAGCTTCTTCATCGTATGGCGTGATGCCCTCCAGACGCGCATTAGCGACTTTTATATAATCATCTTCACGTTCAATGCCGATAAAATCTCTACCCATTTTCTTGGCCACAGCACCTGTTGTGCCTGTGCCGAAGAATGGATCAACAATTAACTCACCTGGTTTGGTTGAGGCCGTAATTACTCTATGGAGTAGAGCTTCTGGCTTTTGTGTTGGATGTGCTTTTTCACCTAAATCATTCTTTAAGCGTTCGCCACCCGTACATAGCGGAATGAACCAGTCAGAACGCATTTGCAAATCTTCGTTTAACGCCTTCATGGAATCATAGTTAAAGGTGTATTTTGAATCCTCAGATTTTGCCGCCCAGATTAGTGTCTCATGAGCATTGGTAAAACGTTTGCCACGGAAGTTCGGCATAGGGTTACTCTTGCGCCAGATAACATCGTTCAAAATCCAGAACCCTAGATCCTGCATAATAGCGCCTAAACGGAAAATATTGTGATAGGAGCCGATGACCCAAATAGAGCCATCATCTTTCAATGAAGCATGAGCCGCTTTTAGCCATTTACGTGAGAAATCATCATAAGCTTTATAGCTGTCGAATTGATCCCAATGATCATCGCACGCATCAACTTTTGTATTATTAGGGCGATGCAAATCACCACCAAGCTGGAGATTATAGGGTGGATCAGCAAACACCATGTCGACTGAACCAGCCTCCATTTTCTGCAATGCCTTGATGCAGTCACCTTGAATAATAGTGTTTTTCTTAACGTTCACTGACATAGATATGATCTCCTTAAAATCAGCTGGAATCATGAATCATTTGTGATTCGCCGTCAAGAAGAAAATGTATTTTTTTTAATGGAGTCAGAAGCTTATAGAGATTCTTTAAGATTTTTTCTCCGCTTTAACTAAGGCTGCACAAGGAGCGAAGGATAATCGATGAAACGGAGTCAGACCGTGGCTTTGCAAGCCTTCCATATGCGCTTTTGTGCCGTAACCTGCATTGCGTTCCCACGCATAATGCGGGTATTTTTCGCTTAATTTTGTCATGAAACGATCTCGCGTCACTTTTGCTAAAATTGAGGCGGCGCCTATAGCAACAGAAAGACTATCACCCTTAATCACCGTTTGCGTAGTGCACGGAAGGTCAGGCGAGAACTTGCCATCAATCAAAGCAGTTTGAACTTCTGGACTATTATCTGCCATCGCTTCATATGCGCGCTTCATGGCGAGTAGGGTGGCATGATGAATATTTAACTGGTCAATCTCTTGAGCATCAGCCTCCGCCAGCCCCCAGTACGTTTTCTCAATAATATGCTCATAAAGCATTTCACGCTTTTTGGCTGTCAGCTTTTTACTATCGGTCACACTGTTCCAACAGGGGTCACCAGCAAATTCGGGCTTAATCATAACGCAAGCCGACGTCACAGGCCCCGCCAACGGCCCACGCCCAACCTCGTCAATTCCGCATAGCGGACTTGCAAATTGCGCATCAAACTTCATGTTTTTCATTGACATAACCTCAACCCTTGATTATCTTCCACTAAATTATAGGAAAAAAGCACGGTAAGGAACTTAAAAAATGGCCATAACAGTAACTCGTAATCGCAAAAATATACCCGAAAAGGCCATTACCGCTCCTTTCACAGCGTCCATTAAGGGCGCCAGAATTCCAAAAGATGCAACAAAATTTAACTGCGCCACGGCCATAGGGGAGTTTAAACCAGATGGCGTTTTCATTAACAGCAGCCAATGCGTAGAGCATAGAAGAAATGATGTCATACACTACGTTCAAGGAACAATGTTCAAACTAGAAGCTGAATAGCCGCATACCCTCTAAGGGCACTTACCCAACACATTTTACCCTGTGTAATAAGTTTGCAAAAATAACTGGCTATCCCTTACAGAGCACAGTAGAATTATAGCAATAATAACATCACGAATAAGTTGATGAGTTAAACAGGAAAAAAATATGGGTGGGAAGCAATTAGCAGCCGCGTTTGAGTATTTAAAAAAAGATAATATAGCAACAGCAAGGCTGGAGCGTGAAAAATCGGAATTACTTGCTCTTTCAAAAAGTTTAGATCCAGCACCAGATAATATAACAAATAATAGATTTTTTAATTCTCCTGATGGCGCTCGCCATATAGCAATTTCTGTTAAATCTAGTAAAACAGAATATTCAATAGTATCTGGAAAACCAAGAAAGCCAGAAGACATCCCTAGCATTAACATGAAAGGTACAGGCATTTTGGTAAGAGGTGCTATGGGGGTTGACCGTACAATGTTTCAGTCAAGCTATAAACTAGCCCCCAAATGGAGCACTAAATTTGAACTCGATCAGGCCTTTGAAACTTACGGTAAAGGTTCACAACCAAGTAATACGACCTTTTTAGGGGTGATCAGTTACGCCACAGTTAACAGCACAATGGATGATTTACTCTCTGATGTGGAAAAAAAAGCTAAAATGAAGCAAGGAAACAGGTCAACCTTTGTTGCTTTTGAAAGACCTAATGGCGTTCAGTTCGTCATGGCAACATCTGTTCGTGACAACAAAACACACGAGGGCGTTTGGTTTGGCCTCATCCGAGAGCAAGAACCATCACCCAGCTAGACTTTTACTCACTAACTCAAATACGTTTGGTGAGAGATTTGGTTGTTCCAAAATTTCCTGTAATGCAGCCTTGATCATCGTTTGCCTGTCTGGCGTATAACGTTTCCACTCACGCATTGGTGTAACCATACGCGCGGCAATTTGAGGATTGATTATATTCAGCTCAATTATGGTCTCTTTTAAAAATTCGTAACCGCTACCGTCTTTGGCATGGAAAGCTTCTGGGTTATTAATGGCAAAGGCTGAATAAAGCGAGCGCACACGATTTGGATTTTTAATATCAAAATCTTCGTGATTAGCCAGTTTTTTAAGGTCATCAATAACACCATCATAATAGGTACTAGCTTGTAGTGAAAACCATTTATCAATGACCAAAAGATAATCTTTAAAGCGTTCATGGAAATCAGCAAAGGCATCCGTCGCTTCTGTGCTTTGTGTGTCACTCAATACAGACAACGCACTCACACGGTCAGTCATGTTGCGGGCATTATCATATAGGTTCTTGGCTAATTCTATACCATGTTCTTTATCTGCAGCCTTAATGTACTTCAAAGCGACAACCTTGAGGGCGCGTTGCGCCATAGCTTCTGGATTCACGCTAAAGACTTCACATTCAAGATTTCCTTGATAAATTTTTTCTAACTTATCCGCATAACGTTTGCCTATAGCCTTGGTTACAACCTTACGGGCCTTTGAAATAGCATCAGGATCAACAATTTCACGGCTTTGCCCAATAATAGAAATATCTGGTAAGCTAAGAGCACGTGCAAGAAGAGCCTTATCATCATTCCCTTCAATTCCTTGCTCAATTAAATGCCCAACACTTTCTAATAATCCTTCAGAGGGCTCGGTTGCACCACCGTCAATAATTGCGTTGATTTCACTCAAATATAATTTTTGACCTGCTTCCCATTTATTGAAACCATCGCTGTCATGCTTCATCAAGAAACGAAGTTGCTCATCCGTTAAATCCGTAGTTAACTTCACAGGCGCTGAAAAATTACGCAGAATAGAAGGCACAGGTTCTTCCTCAATACCCTCAAACTTAAAGCGTTGAGATTTCTTGGTTAGATCCAAAACTTGTGTTGTTTCTTTCTTAATTGATAAGGGTAAGTCCTGACCTTCTTTGCCTACCAAGCCAAATGCCACAGGGATGTGCATTGGTTTTTTGTCGCTTTGTCCCGCAGTATCTGGAATATTTTGGGATAGCTTTAGCGTGTAAGTTTTGTTCTTTGCGTCGTATTTACCTTCAGCGTTAACTTCTGGCGTGCCAGCTTGTGAATACCAGAGCTTGAATTGCGTAAGGTCAATATCACAGCACTCCTGCATGCAGTTAAACCAATCGTCACAAGTCACTGCTTGCCCGTCATGGCGGTCAAAATATAAATCTGTCGCACGACGGTAGTTATCTGGCCCTAAAAGGGTGTAGAACATACGAATAACTTCGGCACCTTTTTCATAGATCGTCATGGTGTAGAAATTATTGATCTCCATATAACTTTCTGGACGCACTGGGTGGGCTAGGGGAGATGCATCCTCTGGGAATTGAGATCTACGTAAATGCCCAACATCATCAATACGTTGAACTGAACGTGAATTTAGATCGCTTGAGAATTCTTGATCACGGAAAACGGTTAGGCCCTCTTTTAAAGATAGCTGAAACCAATCACGGCAAGTAACGCGGTTACCTGTCCAGTTGTGGAAATACTCATGACCGATCACGCTTTCAACGCGGATATAATCTTGATCCGTAGCTGTTTCTTGGTGCGCAAGAACAAGTGCCGTATTAAAGATATTCAGCGCAGTATTTTCCATCGCACCCATATTAAAGTCACTAACGGCCACAATATTAAAGCGGTCATATTGATATTCACGCCCATAAACTTCTTCATCCCATTTCATAGATTTAATGAGGGAGTCCATCGCATGATTACACTGCCCTTCATCGCCTTTACGAACATAGATATAAAGGTCAACATCCTGACCAGACATAGTAGTGAACTTGTCATCAACACGTTCCAAATCACCGGCAACTAATGCAAATAGATAACAAGGTTTAGGTGTTGGATCCTCCCAAATAGTGAAATGGCGGCCGCCGCCAGCATCACCTTCATCAACCAAATTACCATTCGAAAGAAGCACAGGCGCGCTCTCTTTGTCGGCTTCAACCGTAACTTTAAACGTTGCCATCACATCTGGACGGTCTTGGTAATACGTTATCTTGCGAAATCCTTCAGCCTCACATTGCGTGCAATAAGTGCCGTTTGATTTATAAAGCCCATCAAGCGCTGTATTCTTATGTGGGTATATTTCAGTAACAATCTCAAGCGTAAAAATATCTTTACCAGGGCAGGAGATCGTCATGCCCTTATCATCAATATTAGGCTGAATATCTTTTGCGTCCAATTTACAGGAAATAAGCTTTAGCTCTTTACCATTAAGGAAAAGATCTGCCTCGGCCTCATTGTTCTGAGTATATTGTGCTTTGGTTGTGACAATCGTTTTTTCATCAAAAATCTCGAAACGCACATCCACATCCATGACCTTGTAGTCTGGAGCTTTGTAATCTTTCAAGTAGATTGTCTGTGGTGTGTCTGTACGCATAAATGAATCCCCGTTTATTTAAGGGGGTATAATGGCGCGTCTAAATTATAGATTCAAGATAAATTTATAATGGTCTAGGATCTTGGACAGTTAATAATGTTTGGTAATGAGGGGCGCGTTCCTCGTAGATAGCACCTACCAACTGACTTAAATAATCTGCATCATGGCTAGTGATGCTCAAAGAGGCTGGTGTAAGCTCAACGCCTGCATCCGCTTTAATTGTAATAGGGGTTTCATTGTTACCTTTAGCTACCCTAAGTACGGTCGAAGTAGATTGAATGATATCTATAAGTCTTGAAGGGCTTAGAACGTTTGCTTGAAACTTGGAACTTTGATTGTACGCACTTAACATATTTAACTCCTATATTTTTTAAATTATATAAAAGTAAAATAAATTTATGTCAATACGAAATTATCTCTATGAACCAATTCATCGCCACGGGAATACCCCAAAACCTCTGAAATACCAGTGCTTTTACATCCTAATATGTGACGAGCTTCGTTAGCACTGTAGGAGGGGAGACCGATAGCCAGCTTATGCCCTTCGCTATCCATGATCTCTACAGGGTCACTATAGTCAAAATCACCTTTAACTTTCACAACACCCGCAGGGAGCAGGCTTTTGCCAGATTTGAGGGCTTTAACTGCGCCTTCATCAATAATGATTTGCCCTTCGGCAATAAGGTGACTAGATATCCATTTTTTACGGGCAGACAGAGACTTTTCAGACGCTTTAAATAATGTAGCTCTTGCACCACCTTCGAGACTTTTAAGCGGGTGATCTATCCTACCGCTAGTAATCACCATATCAACACCAGCTGTCATGGCTATACGCGCAGCTTCTAACTTACTTTTCATACCACCAGTGCTTAAGCCTTTAGGAGCGTCACCAGCCATGTCCAAATAATCTTGGTTCAAATCTTCCACAAGTGGAATATGCTCTGCGCTATCGTCTTGTGTTGGATCACCGCTATACAACCCATCCGTTGTCGAAAGCTGTATCAGTAAATCAGCTTCAACCATTTGCGCCACACGCGCCGCCAAACGGTCATTATCGCCAAAACGAATTTCCGCCGTAGAGACAGTGTCATTTTCATTAATAATCGCCACTGCACCATTCTTCATTAGCGTGAGAAGCGTGGCACGCGCATTTAAATGTGCTCTGCGCTCTTCCGTGTCCTTAGGGCTTAAAAGCACCAAAGCTGTTGGACGATTATGCGCTGTAAACGCGGCCTCATAGGCTTTTGAGATTTGCACCTGCCCAAGCGCCGCTGAAGCTTGCTTCATTTCTAAGGGGATAGAAGAGGGGCTATCGGTGTAATCAATACCCAATGCCTTACGCCCCAATGCAATAGCACCAGAGGAGACAATAAGTATTTCTTTATTCAATTTCAGGAGAGCTTCTATATCGCTTGCAACGGTGTTGAGCCAGTCTTGACGCACCAACCCAGATTTTTCATCGGCCAATAAGGCAGAGCCAATTTTAATAACAATTCGATTAGCTTTGTTAATAGCGTCGTTAATCAACATCTTCTTCTATGTCTCTATGGTCTTCTTCGGGTAAGGCGTATCTTGCCTTTAAATCAGTTGGTGTTTCAGCTTTTTCGACCTTGCGGTTGCCTTGAATAACACGCGCTAGCTCATATAGAACCTCATCAACATTTTGTTTGGAGATAGAGGACATTACAAACGGCTTAATGCCTGTTTCTTCTTCAAATATACGTGCTTGGTCTTCAGCGAGTTCACCACCAATAGCATCCATTTTGGTCAGCGCCACAACTTCACGTTTATCACCAAGTAATTTACCGTACTTCTCCAATTCGTTACGAATCGTTTTGTAATCACCGGCAGGGTCATCTTGCGTTGCATCAACTAAGTGAAGAATTACAGCCGTACGCTCCACATGCCCTAAGAACCTATCACCGAGACCATGCCCTTCATGCGCGCCCTCGATTAATCCAGGGATGTCAGCAATCACAAAATCAAACTCACCAGCCTTAACCACCCCCAAATTAGGATGAAGGGTAGTGAAAGGGTAGTCCGCAATTTTCGGTTTAGCTTGTGAACAAGCTGCAAGGAAAGTCGATTTACCAGCATTTGGTAAACCAACAAGACCCGCATCCGCAATTAATTTAAGGCGTAGCCATATATCACGCTCTTGCCCAGGCCAGCCTGGAATCATACGGCGTGGCGCTTGGTTGGTGGAGCTTTTGAAATGAATATTCCCAAAACCGCCATCACCGCCCTCAAGTAAGGTAACGCGCTGTCCTTCCTCATTCATATCAATCAAAACAGTTTCTTTATCTTCATCAATAATCTCAGTGCCTACAGGAACTTTAATAACTAGATCTTCAGCGCTTGCGCCTGTACGGTCACGACCTTTACCACCCATACCGTTATTAGCACGAAAATGCTGTGTGTAACGAAAATCAATTAGCGTATTCAGCGCATCGACAGCTTCAAAGATGATATCTCCACCTTTACCACCGTGACCACCATCAGGGCCACCGTGTTCTGCATGGGCTTCACGACGGAAGGAGACAGCGCCATTACCGCCATCACCGCTCTTCACATATATTTTTGCTTCGTCTAAAAATTTCATCTTACTTTTCTTAAGAGCCTCAGGCGTGTAAACACGCTACGGCTGTCAAATTTCTTCTATTAATATAATGTAAAAAAAGGGGAAGCTGAGCCTCCCCTTGAATTCTTTTATAAAGTAGGTGAGCTTACTCAGCTGCTTTCGCTGTTGCTGCATCATTCGCAGGAACGATGTTTACGCGTGCACGACCACCACGACCTTTAGTGAATAATACTTGACCATCCATAAGAGCGAAGATTGTGTGATCTTTACCAATACCAACATTGTGGCCAGTTTGGTATTTTGTACCACGTTGGCGAATGATGATGTTACCCGCAAGGACAGCTTCACCACCGAATTTTTTAACGCCTAAACGACGTCCTGCTGAATCACGACCGTTTCTTGAACTACCACCAGCTTTTTTATGTGCCATTTTTAATGTCCTCCAGAGTTGTTTTTTGCCTCAGGCGGGTAGACCCGCTACGGCTAATACTTCATTTTTTTAAGTTATGCAGCTTTGATATCTGTAATTTCAATCACTGTCAGATCCTGACGGTGACCTTTTGTACGACGATAATTCTGTCTGCGTTTCTTTTTAAATATCACAATTTTGTCGTCACGGATATGCTCAATTACTTTTGCAGCAACTTTTGCACCAGTTTTCATTGTGGAACCCACTTGTGAGTCTTTGCCATCTGAAACCATGATAACGTCTAAATCGACTGATTTACCTGCTTCTACGTCCATTTTTGGAACGCGAAGATATTCTTTTTTGGCGACTTTATATTGTTTTCCACCGGTACGTATTACTGCAAACATAACTATTTCCTGCTCATTTAAGCTAATTAAAGATGGTGCAATATACACAACTACAAATATCTGTCAAACAAAATAGGGGGTATTTGCACTGATTTTTGCGATATTTATTGAATAAATTGTTCACGCACTCTCTTGACATAATCTTAACATAGCGTCTAAATTTGTAATGAGTGTAAATATAGGTATAAATTAATGGCAATAATAGATGTAATACTGGTTCCTAATGAGGACTTTAAGTTGGCAACAGAGCCTGAAATCACTGTTGACGATGAGGGTACCATCTATGTCTCTCAAGGCTATGACCATAATAGATACTGCGGCTGGGGCGCACCAGAGGATTATGATCCCAGTAAAGCCCTTAAATTGGAATATATTACTGATAATGAATTTCCCAATACGCTGCCAACTGCCTTAGACAGCATCGGCATCGTTGATATCAACAAAGAAACCATGAAGCCTATCATAGATGGGTTGAAGGGGGCTAACCCTAAACCTAGGACAGTAGAACTGAATTAATGAGGTGCATATGTACTTTAGTCCATACTGGTAGATTAAGGAGGATAAGAGACAAGCTTTGATGTGATAATATATATTATGTAAATTTATATGTTATCTTTAAATATTGATACTTCAAAATCAATTATCTACACGATCAACCGTAAAGCTCTCACCACAGCCGCAACGTCCTGATTCATTTGGGTTATTAAATGTAAAGCCTGAGCTTAACTTACCATCTTCGTAATCAACTTCCATACCGAACAGCATCCAGCTATGAATTTTAGCTATATATAGCATTGCACCATCAACCTCGAATTTTTCATCCTTGACCAAATCTTCCTCTAAGACATGCGCCATCTTATAACTGTTACCAGAACAGCCTGTAGTGGCAATCTCAAGCCTTAATCCTATGGCATCAGCATTTAGAGCCGTCTTAGCCTTAATTTGCTTAACAGCCTCTGGTGTCATTGTGATTGGTGATTGTGCCGTCATTTTGAATTCTCTCGTGCTTCTAATCAGTTTAAGTGAACATATTGAGCTGTAATTTGGCTGTCTCAGCCATCATAGACGCATCCCAAGGTGGATCCCAAACAACCTCAACATCTACATTACGTACGCCATCAATCGGCATAATAGCAGCCTGAATCCAACCGGGCATTTCTTGCGCCACAGGACATGCTGGTGATGTTAGACTCATTTCGATATAAACATCACCATCTTTGTTTATGTCAATTTTATAGATAAGCCCAAGTTCATATATATTCACTGGAATTTCAGGGTCATAAATTTCTCTAATGGCAGCTTTTACCAATGGAACAAGAACATGATCTGAGCATTCCAACTCAGGTGGTTCAGCCAATTCATCATAGCTTTCTTCACCCACGGCGTTTTTCACCATTTCTTCGTCTGCAACTTGTTCCATTTTACTCATACTAGCATCTCTTTTGCTTTTTTTAGGCTCTCTACGAGCGTTTTAATGTCATTTTCATTTGAATATAACCCCAATGAAACACGTACAGTAGCGTCAATTTTAAAGCGTTCCATTAACGGCATACAACAATGATGGCCCGTCCTAACGGCTACACCGCACTGATCCAAAATCATCGCAATATCGCTTGGGTGAGCCCAGTCAGCGGTGAAAGATACAACACCAACTTTATCTTCTGCTGTGCCATAAAAGGTTAATCCGTCTATGGTTTTAAGCTCTTCCATCAATATTTTTAGTAACTTTTGCTCATGGTTAGCTATATTCTCCATGCCAATTTCTGTCACATAATCTATAGCTGTTCCAAGCGCTATAACTTCCGCGATAGCTGGCGTGCCAGCTTCAAATCTTGCTGGTGCTGGTTTAAATGTCGTGCCATCCTTTTCAAAAGACACCGTCTCAATCATATCACCACCACCTTGATAAGGTTTCATCTCATTAAGTATAGCATATTTGCCCCACAGCACGCCTACTCCATTAGGCCCATATAGCTTATGCCCTGTGAAACAAAAAAAATCACAGCCTATTGCCTGGACATCAACGGTGCCGTGAACAACAGATTGTGAGCCATCAACGAGAATTTTAATGTTTTCATCAAAGTTTTTGGTGGCTTTAACCATTTTTTCGACTGGATTGATCGTTCCAAGCGCATTTGAAGCGTGAATTATACCAATAAATCGTGTTTTAGGGCTCAAAAGCGCTACAAATTCACCTAAATCTATCGTTCCATCGTCTAAAACAGGTATTATTTTGATTTTTATACCTATTTTTTGCGCTAAAAGCTGCCAAGGGACGATATTTGCGTGATGTTCTATACCAGAGATGATTATTTCATCCCCAGCCTGTAGATTATTTAAGCCCCAACTATGAGCAACTAAATTAATCGCTTCAGTTGTATTTCTGGTGAAGATAATTTCCTTATTTGATGGCGCATTTAAGAGGTTTTTAACCTTACCACGTACACTTTCATATTCTTCAGTTATTACTTGAGAGAACTGATACAACCCTCTGTGAATATTTGCATATTTGTTGTTATATATTTCTTCAAATTTACGTACAACACACTCAGGTTTTTGCGCGCTTGAGGCACTGTCTAAATACACCAAAGGCTTGTTATTCATCTTCTCAGACAGAATGGCAAAGTCATCTCTATACACAGACATATCCACAGATGATGATTTTTGGACTTGTGCCGACATTACAGCCACCCTTCCCCATCATTATCACCTGTGCGTAATATCAACCACTTTTCGGCAATTAGCTCTACTTGCTCACGAACAGCTTCATCAGTAATTTGCTCAATGACTTCCTCTAGGAATGCTTTAATTAATAATGCCCTCGCTTCTGCTTCAGGAATGCCACGTGATTGAAGATAGAAAAGAGCCTCTTTATCCAAATTACCTGCCGTAGCACCATGCGAACATTTAACATCATCGGCATAGATCTCAAGCTCTGGCTTGGTGTTCATTGTGGCTGTCGGCGAAAGCAATAAAGTATTCGATAACTGATATCCATCAGTCTTTTGCGCAATCTCATGGACATGAACTTTGCCTTGGAACGTGCAAACGGCTTGCCCATCCATGACAGAACGATAATTTTGTTTTGAGATACAATTAGGTGCCTGATGCTCCACAGTAATTGTTGTATCTCCCTGTTGCTTGCCTGATATCATGTTAATACCATTCACAAAACATTCAGCTCCTGCCCCTTGAAGCTCAACATGAACTTGATTACGACTAAGCGCGCTTCCTTTTGTTAAAGTAAAAGCTTCGTAATAAGCATTTTGCCCAATTTGCACATGGGTGTTGCCAGTATAGGCAGAATTTTTATTATTCTCTTGGATACGGTAATGCTTCAATCGAGCACCCTTACCAAGCAAAATTTGCGTCACATTATTATGCCATGAGACATTACTACTAATATGATATTCAACGATCGTCACCTCAGAATGATCACCAATACGGATGATATTACGGGTAGTTGTTGCCGTATTTCCGTGACCAGTGATAGTGATATTCAATGGTTTATCAACAGACTTATCCGCAGGCACATCCAAGATAACCCCATCATTGAAATAGGCATTGGCCGTATCCCACAGCATCATATCCCCATACTTATCCTCACCCACTGGGGACAAAATGATTGTGGATTTCAGCTCTTCTGAAAGATCATTTAGCGCCTCTGGCAAAACACGTACATACTCCGTGAAACCATCCAACACGATATCTGCTTTTGCGTAGATTAATTCATTTTTCTTTAAGTAAGCAGGTAGGTTGAAATATTTAAACCGCTCCAACTTTGTCGTTGGCAAACCTTGTTGAATGACTTTATCAAACCCGCGTTTACGCAACGCACTTACCCAATCTGGTACTTGTGTGTGTTCAGCGTTAAAGCTATCCCATTCAGACAACGCTAAATCAGCGTTATCCGCTTTATACCTTGCTGTAAATTTGGTGACTGCGCTCATAATATTCCCTTATGCTGCCTCGCCGACAATGTCAGCATAGCCGTTTTTCTCAAGCTCTAACGCCAAATCAGCGCTCCCAGATTTCACGATTTTACCTTTGGCAAGCACATGCACATGATCAGGCTTAATGTAATCCAGCAAGCGTTGATAATGGGTAATAACCAAGAAAGAGCGCCCTTCAGAACGAAGAGCATTTACGCCATCCGCTACAACTTTAAGCGCGTCAATATCAAGCCCTGAATCGGTTTCATCCAACACCGCGAACTTAGGCTCTAACATAGCCATTTGAAGCACTTCATTACGCTTTTTCTCACCGCCAGAGAAGCCGACATTCACCGCACGCTTCATCATTTCATCAGAAATACCCAACTCCTTACACTTGGACTTCATCAACTTTAGCAAACCAATCGCGTCTAATTCATCTTCGCCACGTGCTTTACGCACAGCATTTAGAGCGGTTTTGAGGAATGTCGTCATCTGAACACCTGGAATTTCAACAGGATATTGAAACGCCAAGAACAAACCCGCCGCCGCACGCTCATCAGGATCCATATCTAGAATATTCACCCCATCAAGCTCTGCACTACCCTCCGTCACTTCATAGCCATCACGGCCAGCAAGTACGTATGAAAGGGTCGATTTTCCTGCGCCATTGGGGCCCATTACGGCATGAACTTCCCCTGCTCCAATCTCTAAATCAAGACCTTTTAAGATTTCCGTGCCATCAATCTCGGCGTGTAAGTTTTTAATTTTAATCATAATTGCTCTCTTTACTCTTCTCTGGGGTCACTAATTGGGATATTTACGTCTATTGGTGCTTGAACATTGGTCATGACACCATAAACATCAAGCGCCAATGCGATAGCAATAGAGGGTAAAATGACCCACTGCATAATAAAATGCATCGTAAAAATATGTTCCCGTATAAATAGATACGTCACCAACATTAAAACCACGCAAGCCATCGCGAATATGCCGTATTTTACAAACAAGTCCTGTAAAGCGCCTGTAATATCTGTTTTATTGATTAACGGCATAACAAGCGCCAACACAAAACATCCCGCGCCGTACCCTGCAATGCGGGCCGTACGATAGAATATTTTGGTCGCTTTCTTTTCGCGCTCTAATGCTTCGTAGTTAATCATTATTCTTCTGCTTGTAGCTTATCTAATAGGCTCAGGTTATTTCTAGTTGATTGCCCCAATGACTTTTGAGCTTCCTCAAGCTTGCCGAGCAAGCCTTTATCAACAGTTTTAAATTCATGTAAGCGCTTACGAAACTCGTCTGCGGCCTTCGTATAAAGGTCAGCAACATGTTCTTTATTCATCTCATTCATGCTGAAAGCGCTGCCATCATTGGTCGCCACAGCATTTGTCTCAATCTCCATACGGGCAACTAATTCTTCCGTAATTTGATACATTTCCTCCACGGCTCTGCGTGGATCTTTATTTAATATTTGCGTTTTAGTCATAATTTTTTATTCCTTTTCAGCTAAGTTTTTAATTGCATCGCCCTCTAGGCGATAAGTAATCCACTCATTCATCGGTTTTGCGCCAAGCGCCTCGTAAAATTTGATTGATGGTTCGTTCCAGTCAATTACCCACCATTGGATACGACCGCAATTCTCCGCCACGGCGCGTTGCGCCAGATATTTGAAAAATCCTTTACCGATACCATGCCCACGATGTTCGGAGCGTACGTATAAATCCTCAAGATATATCCCTGGCTTCCCTTGGAACGTTGAGTAATTATAGAAACACAGCGCAAACCCAACGGTTTCACCGTCTTTATCGGCAAAAACACAGAACGCCTTTGGGTTCTCACCGAACAAGCTATCCTCAATATCCGCCTTCGTCGCCACAACCTCATGCGCCAACTTCTCATAGACCGCCAAGTCCTTGATAAACTCAAGAACAAGCCCAGCCTCATGTTTTTCAGCCTTTCTATAGGTGATTTTAGTCATTTTGCTTTTCTTTTAAAAGTTTAATAATTTCAGCTAACGCTAACAATAGAATAGGACTAAATAAACTTCCTATAAATTGTTGGAACGCTGTATAAGCTAAAATCCAATAATGATCTGAGTTAGATTGCAAATTTAAAATAATTGACGATATAATCATCAAAATGCCTAAGAAAAATATAGCAATTGCTACTAACTGCAGAGCTTTTACAATATTTATATTTTCAACAAAATTTATAATTTTAATCATCCAACACTCCCCTCCAAACTTATACCCACTAGGGCTTGCGCTTCAACGGCGAATTCCATGGGGAGGTGTTGCATCACGTCGCGACAGAAGCCGTTGACGATGAGCGCGAGGGCTTCTTCTTCGTTAATCCCGCGTTGTTGGCAGTAAAATAGCTGATCATCACTGATTTTGCTGGTGGTTGCCTCATGCTCTAACTGCGCCGTTGGGTTTTTGGTTTCAATATACGGCACAGTATGCGCCCCACATTTATTACCAATCAATAAGCTATCGCACTGCGTAAAGTTACGCGCGCCTTCCGCCCCTGCCAAAATTTTCACCATCCCGCGATAAGTTTGGTCAGATTGACCCGCGCTAATACCCTTCGCAATGATACGGCTTTTGGTGTTTTTACCCATATGGATCATTTTTGTGCCAGTATCGGCTTGTTGGTGGTTATTCGTGATCGCCACAGAATAAAATTCACCTTGGCTGTTATCGCCCTTTAAAATGCATGATGGATATTTCCATGTAATGGCTGACCCTGTTTCCACTTGCGTCCAGCTAATCTTAGAATTACGACCTTCACACAGCCCACGCTTGGTCACAAAGTTATAAATTCCACCCTTACCGTTTTCATCGCCTGGATACCAGTTTTGAACGGTTGAATATTTGATCTCCGCATCATCGTGGGTAATAAGCTCAACTACCGCCGCATGCATTTGATTTTCATCACGCATCGGCGCGGTGCATCCTTCTAGATAAGATACGTAAGAACCCTTGTCAGCAATGATTAGCGTGCGTTCAAACTGTCCTGTATTAATGGCGTTCATGCGGAAATAAGTGGATAGCTCCATCGGGCAACGCACACCTTCAGGGATATAAACAAATGACCCATCGGTAAACACAGCCGCGTTTAAGCACGCATGTTTGTTATCCATATAAGGCACGACAGAGCCCATATATTTTTTCACCAAATCAGGATGCTTTTGAATAGCCTCACTAATGGAACAGAAAATGACCCCTACTTCTTCGAGTGACTTTTTAAACGTTGTTGCCACCGAAACACTATCAAACACAGCGTCGACAGCGACTTGTGGCGCACCTTCAACACCCGCAAGCACTTCTTGTTCTTTCAACGAGATTCCAAGCTTAGCATAGGTTTCAAGCAATTTAGGGTCAACCTCATCAAGGCTTTTAAGCTTGGCGGTCATGTTTTTTGGTTGCGCATAATAATAAGCGTCCTGATAATCAAATTCAGGGAAATCAACCTTCGCCCAATCAGGTTCAGGCATCTTAAGCCAATGTGCGTAGGCTTTTAAGCGCGATTCCAGCATCCATTCTGGCTCTTCTTTTTTCTTGGAGATCAAACGGATTATATCTTCGTTCAGGCCTTTCGGCGCATATTCCATTTCAATATCTGTCGCAAACCCAGCCTCATATGACCCAAGGTTTGTCACTGTATCAATGGTTTCTTGATCAATATTTATATTTTCTGTTGTGAGATCACTCATGAATTTACTCCAATCATCTCAGCAAGAGATACATTTTGTAGCGCATTTTGCATGGCGGCATTCACAGGATTCCATTTTCCCTTGATATTACAATGTGAGGCACGCTCACAAGAACCACCCTTCACATCAACACAAGCGGTTAATTGAATAGGTCCATCAAGCGCTGTTATCACGCTAGCCATATTAATATCGTCAGCATGTTTTTGAAGAAAATAGCCTCCATTTGCGCCACGAACAGATGCAACCAAGTCATGACGTGCCAATGTTTTCAGCACTTTCGAGACGGTTGGCTCAGGGAGTTGGGTCATTTCAGCCAAATCAGACGCATTGACCCGTTCCCCCTTCATTGTGACCATCTCGGCCAGAATAACGACGGCGTAATCTGTCATTTTGGATAGCTTTAACATCGCTCAAAACCTTCTAATTGCAAACCATTCTCAATACAGTACTAAATTAGTCCTGATTGGTTGTTTGTTTTACGCTCATGAGCTAAAAAATCAAGCCTTTTCCTATAAAAAAAATCGTTTACAATAATGAAATAGAAATTTCAAAAAGGGTTTTCCATGACACAAAAATATGAATATAAAATTGCCATTTATCGTGAGCCCCTATTAGGCTCTATTCTTCTTCAAGGCTCTAAAGTGGACCCTATTAAATATTCTGCATTCTTGAATAAGAATGGTGATGAAGGCTGGCGCGTTAAAACAATGGAACGCGAAAGCCGCCGTGAATTATTATTCTTTAAGCGCGAAGCATTCATCACAATTTTAGAAAGAGAAAAACAATGAATGAGCCACAACCCAAAAAAGATGCCACATTGGAAAAACGTCGAAACTTATACGCCTACGGATTATTAGGATGTATTTTAGCTATTGCAGCTATAGGGTTAGCGGGCCTTTGGGGCTTAGTTGGTTTAGAAGATGCCTCTCTTACATTAAAAATATTTCTAACTTTAATTATTGTAGGTACATTAAGCGGGTATCTTTATATGCTCTCCTTTCAACAAGAAGAAAAAAACAAAGCAGTATTGGTATGGGTATCAGGCGCAATGGGAATAGCGCTCTCTGGCTCTCTGCTTTTACAAATATGGCTAGATCTTTTTAACGATGTCATTTTTGGTAAATTAATCATGACCTTCATTGTTATTGGCGTGCTATCAGCCCTAGTCATCGCCCTATTCGATGATTTTTTTGAAAATAAGAAGCTTAAGGACGAAAATTACCTCGATTAACCTCACTCTAATAATAAATGGATATAAATTATGAGCACTGTAGCAAAAGGCGAAAAAGCCCCTCTTCTTCACACACAACAAGCCCGTGAGCGTATTATCACTGGGTTAAGTTGGGATGCACGTGAAGATAAAGTCAAACTGCACAAAAAACTTCTTCAAAAAGATAGCCAGCATGACTTAGACATTTCTTGCTATATCTACGATAAAAGCGGTGAATTCATTGATTTTGTTGGTGCGGAAGCCCAAGATTCAATGGATGAGTCAGGTAAAGTTTATCATAGCGGTGATGATAATACAGGCACAGGTGACGGTGATGATGAGTTTATCTCAACTGAATTGGCTCTAATTCCAAATAAAATACACGGAATTGTCTTCATGATTGAAGTCCGTAGTGCTCATACATTTAAAGATGTAGATGAACCTTATGCGCGTCTAGCTGATGGTTTTGACGATAAAAATTTGGTTGAGAGCTATATGACAGCCGAAGAAGGCGCCGAAGCTAATGCTTTTGTCTTTGCCTCCATCTATAGAAGCCTCGCAAGCCCTACTGGTTGGATGGTTCACAACATTAGTGAATTCCCAGATATTACTCAAATTAACGACTGGGGCACTTATTTAAAACAGTTTATCGATTGATAGGCATTACCATATATTTTGTTGACACCATCTTGCAATTAGTTTACGTAAGTAAAAAAATAATATAAGGAATAGCTGAATGCCTACTCAACGAAAAACAATTACCCTTCCCATTGCCGCTTTATTAACCACCACAGCCTTTACTCTTGCTTCTTGCAGTGACGGCGATAGCGGTACTAACTCTACATCCAATGGTACGAACCCTTTAGCTCTCCCTATAATTGTTACTAATGCAAGTCAAGTCGATTGCCCTGAGCTTCCTGTAGCATCCTATTTTAATAACGTTTACGCTGGTGGTACTTCAAATATTAACGTTGCAGAAACGCAAACAGATCAATTTAACCTTGAAGGTGAAGAAACTGGCACATTTGTTTTACAAACGAATGATCAAAATTGCCTAGGCGTTACAATAGAAACACCATTCAATTCTGATTTTCAAGACAAAGGCCCTAATTTAGTGGTTGATACTAACGCAGGTCATTTATTTACAGCCGTTGTAGATGGCGGTGAAGTGACAATTCCTGAAGCAGGGTTTGGAATGCGTGTAGAAAGAGCTGATGTATTAAACATAGACAAAGCTGGTCCTAAAGCGGACGTAGCTGTTGGTACAATTAATGGCGGGTCATTTGGCAATGAAAGTAACCTTCGTTTTGCTACTAAAGCAACCATAGCAAGAACAGGGCGTTTTTCTACCGTTACAGGCGGAACTTTTGCAGAAGGCGAATCTCAAGTTTCTTTCGTTGAAGAAGGCGCATCAGTATATAATCGAGCACCATTGAACGCCGTTGTTGTTAGGGGCGGTAGAGCAGAATCAGAAGAAGCAATAAGAAGTGCTTTAGTACAAAACGGAACAACGGCAGCCCCCTTTAATAAGGTATCATTAGCAGAAGATTGTTCTGAAATTATTGGTGATAAAATTGAAATTCAAACAATGACTCCATCCACTTTCTTAAGTTCATTTAGTGATTATGGTGTCGAATTACCTGAAGTTACTTGGGGCGCGCGCCAGCTTTCGGAAACTGAAATTCGTGAACAAAATGCCGGCGCTGCGCAAAGATGTGCATTTCTAGATATGCAACCATTATAAAATAATCAAATCATAAGATTATATGATTGACCCTTGGGCAATGTATTGTTACACATTGCTTAATGGATACGTGGCCGAGTGGCTGAAGGCGCTCCCCTGCTAAGGGAGTAAGGGGTTTATAGCCTCTTCGAGAGTTCGAATCTCTCCGTGTCCGCCATTTCTTTTATGAAGTAGTATCACTCATGACTTCAATCAAAATAAAATCAGACGAAGAATTCACCTCATCCATTGAAAAACTTAAATGGGTCATGGCTTGTCTCCGCGATCCTGAAAATGGATGCCCTTGGGATAAAGAACAAGATTTTAAGTCCATCATGCCCTATACAATCGAAGAAGCATATGAAGTAGCAGATGCGATCGAAAACGGGTCAATGGATCACCTAGAGGAAGAGCTTGGCGATTTATTATTGCAAGTGATTTACCACGCCCAAATGGCCAGTGAAGAAAATATTTTCTCGTTTGATAGCGTAGCTCAAAAAGTAGCTGATAAAATGATCAGTCGTCACCCGCATGTGTTTGGCGATGTTGATGCTCAAAATAGTGCTGATGTTACAGAAATTTGGGAACAACAAAAATCTAAAGAGACACAATCTAAAGGTGTATTGGATAATGTTACGCTCGGATTACCTTCTTTATTACGCGCAGAAAAATTACAACATAAAGCTGCAAAAGTTGGGTTTGAATGGCCAACCCCTGAGCACGCTTTTGACAAATGTGTTGAAGAAATGAACGAATTTATTGAAGCCATTGATATCAAAGACGCGTACGCCCAAGAGGAAGAATTTGGTGATTTGATGTTCGCCCTAACAAACTACGCGCGCATGAAAAATATCAACGCCGAAGAGGCTGTACGAAAAGCTAATAACAAGTTTATCCACCGCTTCAAGGGCATGGAAAAGGCTGTTGAAAATTCTGGGGGTAAAGATGGTAAAACCATCAAAGACCTATCTTTGGAAGAGATGCTAGATTTGTGGATAAAGCAGAAATCGTAACTTTTTCCACAACCTTAAACTACATAAATTGTTTTAGTATCTTACCATGGATTTCATCCCACAGGCGTTGATCAGGCGTTACTAAAATTCCACCCTTTGCATCCTTCGCGGTGTAGTTTGACGCATTCCATTGACGTAGATAACCACCCGCCTCTTCCATCATTAACGCACCCGGCAAATGATCCCAAGGATGTATTTTAGAATACATAGCGTAATACGCGTCACCACGTAATATGGCTAAGTAATCATGGCCACAACATTTATAGCTATCAACTTCACCAAACGCATCATCAAGTATTTTTTCAACCTCAACGCGCATTGAACTAGGTAAAAATTTTCTGCTGATAAATCCACGCAACTTTGTTAAATCAACTTCATCATATTGCGGGTAAGTTTTTTTCGTATTGTTTAATGTAACACCGCTTCCCTTTTCGGCAATCGCTACCTCTTCACCAGGGATGTTATATATCCAACTTTGAACCGTTTCATTACGGTTCACAAGCGCAACCATCGTCGCAAAAATAGGTTTGCCATGTGCGAAGTTGTGCGTGCCATCTACTGGGTCGATGACCCAAATATAACCCGACTCTGAAGTCAGTGCGTCTATAGTGACTTCACCTTTTGATACAGCTTCTTCTCCGATGACAATGGAACCTGGAATAAGGTCTTTAAATATCTTTGTGAGATCCTCTTCTGCTTCAATATCAGCAATAGTGACTAAATCTGAGGGGCCTGATTTTGTATTAATTTCATCTTCAACTAAATTCTGAAACCTTGGAATAATACGCTCAGCAGCCACTTCCTTGATATATTGAGAAATCTTGTCAGGGTCAATGTGCGGCATAATGGAAAAGTCCTTCGAAACGGTTTTGATTTGCTGCGTCAATATGCACGAAAACAGACATAAAGTCTTTCTTTTCCTCAGCCTTCAAAACATTGGCGTGCTCATAGAGCCATGCAATCGCCTTCCCATCACTTACAGGAATATCAAAGCGCCTCTCAACATAGCTTTCCGCTAACAGAGCGTCAATTTTCTCTAGAAGCTGGTCTACGCCCTCACCTGTTATAGCCGATACAGGAATAATGCTTGGGTCAAAGGAAGAATCGCGGAGAACGCTGTCTTTCCTATCTTCTTCACACATATCAATCTTATTGATGACTTCAAAGATACGCTCATCAGTTTCATAATTAATGCCAAGATCGTGTAGAATTCTAATCACATCCTTGCGATGCATCTCAAAATCTTTTTGTGTGCTATCGCGGATATGAAGAATGACATCCGCATATTCTGTTTGTTCTAAGGTTGCGCGGAAAGCCTCTACCAAGTCTGTCGGCAGATCAGCAATAAAGCCCACCGTATCTGATAAGATAACCTCACGCCCAGACGGTAGTTCAATACGACGCAAAGTCGGGTCAAGCGTCGCAAATGGCAAATCTTCCGCAAATACTGACGCACCCGTCAAGCGGTTGAAAAGCGTTGATTTTCCTGCGTTTGTATAACCAACAAGCGCCACAATCGGAAATGGCACACGCTCACGAGACTTCCGTCCCAGTTCACGCGTTTTACGCACTTTGATCAAATCTTTCTTTAAACTGGCGATACGCTCAGCGATAATACGACGGTCAAGCTCTAACTGGCTCTCCCCAGCACCCCCGACAGTCGAGGTTCCACCACGTTGGCGCTCCAAATGGGTCCATGTTCTAACAAGCCTTGAGCGTTCATATTCAAGCCTTGCAAGGTCAACTTGAATACTTCCCTCTTTCGTTTGTGCGCGTGCACCAAAGATTTCAAGAATAAGACCTGTACGGTCCATTACCTTCGCATTCCATTCTTTCTCCAAATTACGTTGCTGGATAGGGCTTAGCGTATAGTTAATAAAGACAACATTAGGCTCTAACGCCTCAATTTTCTCTGCAATTATTTCACGCGTCCCTTTGCCAAATAAATAGCCCGGTGTCATGCGTGAAATATTTGCCTTATGAAGATCTAGAACCTCAAGTTCAATCGCTCTAGCAAGCCCCTCAGCCTCTAAAAGCACTTCATCAACGTCACGGTCACTATTATGCGACCGTGAACTGAAAACAGGATGGATTATAAGAACCGTGTCTGGGACAGGGGTATGGTCAAACAAGATGAATAGCCTTTAGGTTAAGAATATTAATCTTCAGATCCCTCTTCTTCATCATAAAGACTTAAAGGACCGCCTGGCATGATTGTAGAAATAGCATGTTTATAAACAAGCTGAACATGACCTTCACGACGTAGTAACATTGAGAAGTTATCGAACCATGTGATAACACCTTGTAGCTTAACACCGTTTACCAAGAATACGGTGACAGTCATTTTTTCTTTGCGGATTTTATTTAGAAATA
This sequence comes from Alphaproteobacteria bacterium, assembly GCA_018608245.1. GTDB lineage: Bacteria > Pseudomonadota > Alphaproteobacteria > Micavibrionales > Micavibrionaceae. The sequence goes on from JABAZY010000052.1 coordinate 102,161, forward strand.
CGTCTTGTACGTTTTGTGATTTATCAGCCATGTGTATAAGCCCTCTTTTATTATTATTTTTATTACCTACGTGGTAGCGAAATTGAGAATGGTTGGCAAGTATTTTTGGAGGTTATATTTTAACCTGCCACACTTTCTTTTTGCTCAGTTCTATTGTTCATAATAACTTCACACAAATCCTCCAGCTTGGCGCAAACATAATCGGGATTATATTTTTCAATCAAATATGGTCGAGGGCGGTATTCTTCTACCAAAGCCGATTGGCATCCTGCATTTTGAGCGCAAAGAAGATCTGTTTCCGTGTCACCTACATAAAGAATTTCTGATGGGTGTAAGTCAACTTCCAATTCATTGATAGCCATTAAAAGAGGCGCTGCGTGAGGTTTATCGCGTTCTGCGCGCCCTGCCCCGATTGCCACAGGGAAAAACTCTTCCCAACCAAAATGCGTCACCTCACGCTGTAAAGGGTCATGACGCTTATTACTAACAACAGCCATCGGTAAATTATTGTTATAAATAAATTTAAGTACTTGATGACTGGACTCAAAAACACTCAGCAAACTTAAATCGAAGTTATCCGTGTAGTTATATAGAACCGATAATGCATCATCAGAGCGTTCACCATAAATTTCAGGATAAGTCTCCCGCGCAGATTTACTAGAGCAGCCAAAGATATCATCAAGCGTCCAAGGCTCTAGCCCCATATGATCACGCACATGATTATGGGCGCCTAAAATAACAGATGTGCTATCCACCAACGTGCCATCCCAATCGAAAATCACGGCTTTGAATTTTTGTTTATCGCTCATAGATTATAATCCTGCTTCCCACTTAACCTGTTCACCACGAAGCCCTTCTGCGTATGCGCAATATTCTTCATATATTTTTTTGGTAATTGCGCCACGTTTACCATCACCAATTTTATGATCGTCTATTTCTATAACGGGTAGAGCAAATCCAGTCGCACTACTGACGAATGCTTCTTTTGCTTCATAAGCCTCATCTGCCGAAAAAGCCTGCTCCACAATGGTTATATCATTTTCAGCACAGATTTTTTCTATCGCAGTACGTGTAATTCCTTTCAAAATATCACAAGAGACAGGGCGTGTTAGAAGCTTATTATCTTTTGTTAAAATCCAAGCATTACAAGATGTTCCTTCCGTCACCATACCTTCACTATCAACCATCCATGCTTCATCATATCCTTCATCTATGGCTATTTGCTTCGTCCAAGATTGTGGAAAAAGGAGGGTCGTTTTAATATCGCGACGGGGCCAACGTATATCAGGCAGAGTTTTTACACGCACACCTTTCTCAACATAAGGATGATTGTCAAAATTAATTGGGAAAGCAATAATTACTAATGTCGGTGGCGTATCGGCTTTTGGGAATTTAAAATCTCTACGCGCCATGCCTCTAGAAATTTGAATGTAAATGCCTGCATTGGTTAGTTTATTTCGACGTAAAGTTTCACGCATCAAGAAGCGTAAAGACTCACGTGACACAGGCATATCAATTCTGAGTTCACTAAGGGAGCGTTCTAGACGATCTAAATGCCCCCGCTCATCAGCTAAATGCCCATGCAGACATGCCACGACCTCATAGATGGCATCACCAAATTGAAAGCCGCGATCCTCCACATGAATTTGTGCTTGATGGTAAGGTTGATATTGGCCATTGACATATATGATACGGGGCATAATTTTTTCCTAAAATAAATCAACGTGTGGTGAAAACATTTTTTCCACTTTGCAGGCATCGCCATTAGCCGCAAGCATAATGATATGATCCGCATCTTTGATCGTTGTATCACCATTAGGCACTATAATTTCATCGCCGCGAATGATCATGCCTATAAGAACACTTTGCGGAAAGCTAATATCACGCAAAGGTGTATTTAGAATGGGAATAGAATCTGAGGCTTCAATCTCCAATACTTCTGCGAATTCCCCCAGCATGTTATGAACCGCCTTGACCCGTCCACGACGCACTGACCTCATAATAGTCGAAACCGTAATTGCCTTTGATGATACAACGGCACCAAGCCCAAGAGAGCTCGTAAGAACATTATAAATCCCCTTATTAACAAGTGGAATAGTTTGCTTACAGCCATGTTGCTGAGCAAGTAAGGACATTAAAATATTGGCTTCATCGTCATTTGTAACAGCAATCACACTGTCCATCTGTGCTACATTAGCCTCCTCAAAAACATTTTTTTCAAGACCATCAGCATTCAGTACAATAATATTCTCAAAATCTTCACTAAGCCTTGTGGCAACCTCAGTGTCTTTCTCGATTACTTTTATAGAGAGAGGTTTTTTGCTTTGTTGAATATCTTCAATAATATTTCGGGCAATGTTACCGCCCCCAACAATTGTGATGTTTTGTGAAACAGTTTGGTCGTAACCAAACCCCTTCATGATACGATCTAACTGTGACGTCTCAGCCATAAAGAAAACTTCATCCCCAATAAGCATTTGATTATCAGGCTTGGGGATAAATGCTTTTTTACCCCGAACGATGGTTACAATATTCATGTTCATATCAGGGAACAAATCAATGAGCTGTTGAAGCGGTGTATTGACCAGTGGGCAGTCTTGTTGGCAGATAATGCCACATAAATAAACCTTATTATCCGCCATAGGAATAGCCGTTGTCGTACCAGGTACAGCTAAGCGTTGAGTAATACGTTTCGCAACTTCTACTTCAGGAGAAATAATCACATCAATAGGCATATGCGCACGGCTGAATAGATTAGCCCATGTAGGGTTCAAATAAACTTTATTACGAATACGTGCAATTTTTTTAGGGACGTTAAAAAGCGAGTGTGCCACCTGACACGCCACCATGTTAACTTCATCCTCACGTGTCACCGCAATGATCATGTCTGCATCCTTGGCTCCCGCGGCGGCCAGAATTTCAGGGTCAGAGCCGGCACCATAAAATCCATTCGCGTCCAACTCCATATTAACGCGCACGATTTCCTCATGGTTTGTATCAACGACGGTCACATCATTATTCTCACGCGATAGATAGGCCGCAATGCTATATCCAACCTGACCTGCTCCACAGATGATAACTCTCATGTTTTATGCGCTCTTTCTTGGTGACTTCCCCAATGATGTATTGGGAGATTGATTCTTTTCTTCCCCACTATCCTGCTTATCTACGACCAAAATTTCAAGTGACTTTAATTTTCTATGCAATGCTGATCTTTCCATGCCTACAAATTTCGCAGTTTGACTAATATTTCCCTGAAAACGCTCTAGCTGCATTTTTAAATACTCGCGCTCAAACGTTTCACGCGCATCACGCAAAGAAAGCGTAATGTAATCCTCAACGCCCTCATTCAAACTATCAGCATTTTCAGCATCCCCCTTCCCTGTAACTTCTGGTGGAAGGGCGTTAATACCAATTTCATTACTTTCTTGATCTATATTCCCCATAATATTGATCCACTCAACTACATTTCTAAGTTGTCTCACATTACCCGGCCAATTATAACGTTTCAGCAATATCTTAGCCTCTTCCGTAAATTGAAAAGATTCATTCTCCGGACGCTTTGCCTGCTTACTCATAAAATATTCAGCCAAAGGTATGATATCATCTTTACGCGTTGAAAGTGCTGGTATGCTTAACGTAACAACATTTAATCTGTAATAAAGATCCTCTCTAAAATCACCGGTCTCAATTGCCTGCACCAAATCTTTATTGGTCGAAGCTAAAATACGTACATCAACATTAATAGGCCTTTGACCACCAACACGCTTCACTTGCCTATCTTGCAGCACACGTAAAATTTTACCTTGGGTCTCCAAAGGCATATCAGCCACTTCATCAAGTAGTAGCGTCCCCTTATCCGCACGCTCCAAAACACCTTTTCGAACCTCATCATTAAGCTCAGAACCAAATAACTCTTCTTCAATGCGATCTGGGTGCAAAACAGCACAATTTAGCGCCACAAAGCTTTGCCCCTTACGTTCAGAACTTGCATGAATAGTGCGCGCAATAATTTCTTTCCCCGTCCCGGCTTCGCCTGTAATCAAAACACGACTATTTGTCGGAGCTACTTTTTCAATTTGTGACCTAATGGTGCTAATGGCAACGGACTCTCCAATCAATGTAATATCTTGAGGAACGGCCTGAGCTTTTAATAGCTTGTTTTCTTGCTTTAAGGACGCCGTTTCAATTGCACGCTCAATCATCAACAATAAGCGGTCTGATTTAAATGGCTTCTCAATAAAGTCATAAGCACCAAATTTAATAGTAGAGACAGCCGTCTCAATTGTGCCATGACCACTAATCATTAAAACAGGTAAGAATGGATAATCCTTCTTCACTGATTTTAGTACTTCAATACCGTCTTTATCACTTTCCTTAAGCCAGATATCTAAAATAATAAGGTCAGGCTCTTTTGCTTCCACAGCACTTAATGCTTCAACAACATTACCTGCCTGACGCGTTTCATACCCTTCATCTTCCAAAATCCCTTTGATCAGATTACGGATGTCTTCTTCGTCATCTACAATTAAAATATCTTTGTTCATTTATGCCTGCTTTAATTTTTTAGGCTGGTTGTTATTTTCCTGAAATGACTTATCAGCAGCACTTACAGGAATAGAAAGCGATATTACAGCGCCACCTAAATCTTGCCAATCTTTGATTTTTGCTAATTTTGATGTCTTCCCAATGATAAGTTTACCCTGATGGTCTTCCATAATTTTCTTGACAATAGCAAGCCCCAACCCAGTCCCCTTAAGGCGATGTGTCACATAAGGTTCACTTAAGCGCTCAGGCGCTTCATTCTCAGGCAGTCCCATACCATTATCGGTAATAATAACAGACAAATCTTCTGGCGTAACTTTTTCTAATAAAATATGAATTTCACCTTTATGCTCTGGATCATTGCTTTTTTTCATTTCAATTGAATCGATCGCATTCTGTAATAAATTAGTCACAGCCTGACGTAATTGTGGCAAATCACAAAGCACCAAATCATTATCTGCCAGTGCATTACCATCTAATTTAAACTTAATTTCACGATGGGCTGATTTTTGAAAAGTGATAAGATTCTCAATAGCTTTAGCAAGCTTTTCAGGCTTCATAACGGACTCAGGCATGCGCGCAAAATCGCTAAACTCATCAACCATCCGCCCAATATCTTCAACATGTTTAATAATCGTGTCGGTGCAAATTTGGAACGTATCAGGGTCATTTTTAATTTCAGGTAAATATTTTTTACGCAAACGCTCTGCTGATAACTGAATTGGCGTTAACGGGTTTTTTATTTCATGCGCCACACGTCTAGCCACATCTGACCATGCGGCCTTACGCTGTGCCGATTGTAATTCCGTGATGTCATCAAACGTCAGCACAGCCCCCTGTCCTTTATCGCCAATCATCTCAATAGCAATACGAACAGTAAACGCCAATTTACGATTTTCTAAATTAACATAAGGAATTTCAGATTGAATAATTTTACTTGGGTTTTCATGGGCCTTAATCAAATGAGGTTCAATTTCAGGAATAATATCCACAATGTTTTGGCCAATTAACTCATCACTCTCGCGCTCAAACATCTCACCAATCATACTGTTAGCAAGGGTGATCTTATTATTTTCATCAACACCAACAACCCCTGCAGAAACACCTGCCAAAACAGTCTCAGTTAAACGACGGCGCTGATCCAATTGACGGTTTGCTTTAATCAATTCATCACGTTGCTCTTCAATTTGACTAGTCATTCTGTTGAAAGATTTTGCTAAATAATCAAATTCTTCGACTTGTGCTTGATCTGGCACACGCGCCGTTAAATCCCCTGCCCGCACACGGTCAGAGACTGAAATTAACGTACTAATTGGTGTTACCAACTGACGCGCCAACATAATAGCCACCCATATTGCTGCCATTAATAACAGTAACGCCACAACCACAAAAATCATGGTGACAGTAACTTGTAGACCAGAATAGCTACCTTCTAATTGCGCATATTGTTTGGATGCATCTCGCGTGGACGCCAAATGAGCCAACACTACTGGGTCAACAGCACGGCCTACAAATAAATAACTATTGCTCCAGCTATTTAGACGTACAAGCGCCCTTACGCGGTCTTCATTATCGCTTGATAAGATGACTACTTCTCCATCTTCAGCTTGCTGCAACACGTAGTTTGGCACAGTTTCAAATGTTAACGTGAAGGTTAACCCAGAACGCGCTAAAATTTTTCCCGACTGGTCAAAAATCATTGCCTCAGATAAGTTTCTCAACAATGATTGTGTGTCCAACATACGATCAAAAGCCTGATTACTCTCCATCATAATAAAAGCCTGACGATCAAGGTCATTTGCCATGGCTAAAATATCAGCTTTAATTAATTGCTGATGCTCTTCCAAATAAGCTTCTGCAACAGCCTGAGATTCTACGACGGCTGTTCTCACATTCTCACTGAACCAAGTTTGAACG
>JABAZY010000052.1:108632-114369 GCA_018608245.1 Alphaproteobacteria bacterium
CCAAAATGAAAAAAGAAGGCTGAAAAAACAGCCATGATAATGGCAGGCATTGCTGCCATAACACTGAAAATTAAAACCAATCTAACATGTAACCGCGACCCAGCAATGTTTTGGCGACGCCCACTCCAAATAGACACAATACGCCGTGCAATTAGTGTCACTAGCAATAGAAGAATAATAAGATCAATGTTTAAGAGCCATATAACCAAATCAGGGTTATCACCAAATGGTGGAGATTCCGTGAGCGCGACGTAAGTCATAAATCCACTAATGATCGCCAGAGCAATCAAAATAAATGATAAGCGCGTGCTCCAACTTTTTGAGGATAAGCTACGACGTAAAACGCTCAGATGTGTTTTAGGTTTTAAAAAACTATTCGCCATGCCACGCCAAAAGCCTTGATCATTAGGCTTTTGCACATTATTTTCCGTCAGTAATTTATCTGTTCGACTATTCATAAATTATAGAATGCCTTATATTTAATTCTGCTATTCAATCTCAGTAAAACCATAGCGGGAATTGACTTTTGACCTATTTTAATATTAAAGGATTATCTATAGTTTCACCGCAAAACGCAAGCATATTAACCGATGAACGCTCTTAAAAAGAATCAACAAGAATGTATAAAAACCAAGGGTTTTCATCTGCTTCTTCCTGCCGCGGGGCAGTCCTCACGTATGGGCAAAGGTGAAACCGCAAAGCCTTACCTAAAATTACACGGTAAAAGCATTTTAAGACATACGATAGAACAGTTCCTAACCTTTGAAAATTTACGTTCAATACGCGTAATTATCGACCCGAGACACCTAAATGACTACAACCAAGCGGTTCATGACCTTAAAATAGAACCATATATAGAAGGGTCAACATCAAGAAAATTAAGTATTTATAATGGGTTAAATAGTTTCACTAAAAGTCAAGTTGAAGAAGTGCTTCTGATCCATGATGCCGCTCGTCCATGCGTAAAAACAGATGATATTATAGGTTTATTAAACGCTTTAGATAACGAAGGTACAGATGGTGCAACGCTAGCAACCCCTGTCAGCGATACATTATACCGAGAGGGTGACAAAGTTAGCCGAGAAGACTTATGGGCTATTCAAACACCTCAAGCATTTAAAATATCCACTGTACTCGCTACTCACCAGCATTTTCAAGATAATGATAGCTTCACGGATGATGCCAGTATGGTGAGGGCAATGGGAAAAAATATAGCAATAACCCCCTCTTCTCGCGAGAATATAAAAATAACCACACAAGAAGATTTAGAAATGGCCGAGAAATTATTGAAGCAAGAAACCAAAACACGCACAGCTATGGGCTTTGATGTTCACGCATTTGAGACTGAAAGAACTGAAAAGCCTCTAATCTTAGGTGGAATCACAATTCCACATGATTACGCGCTGAAAGGACACTCAGATGCTGACGTCGTTCTTCACGCCATTACTGACGCGCTTTTGGGATCAATTAATGCTGGTGATATTGGTACGCACTTTCCACCGTCTGATAATCAGTGGAAGGATGCAGATAGCGCAATTTTCTTACATAAAACTTTAAAACTACTCAATGAACAAGGCGCTGCCATAGAATTCATAGACGTCACCATCCTAGCAGAAGCCCCTAAAATAGGCCCTCATCGTGAAACATTACAAAACAACATCGCCAAAATACTCTCTGTAAGCCCCGATATCATTAGTATTAAAGCTACGACCACTGAACAACTTGGGTTTACTGGTCGTAAAGAAGGCATTGCCTGTCAGGCCGTGGCCACCATAACCTTATAACTTCACCTTGCCAGCCTTAACCGCGCATGAGATTATAGCCCATGATAAAAATTAAAAACCGCGAAACACTCGCCCGCCTAGATTTCAAGCATCCTGCAACATGGATTGCCACTTGGTTTGGATGTGGCTTTATTCAGCCCGCACCAGGCACATGGGGCACATTAGGTGGCTTACCTTTTGGCATTATTTTGCTTGTATTTGGCGGCATCCCCGCTCTATTGATAGGGCTTACCATCGTTATTCCCCTTGGGCTGTGGGCTTCCAAGCATTTTACTGATATGGCACAAGAAAAAGATTCTGGCATGATCGTGATTGATGAGGTCGCAGGCCTATGGATAGCGCTCATCCCTGCGACATTAAACCCCTTATCCATTCTATTCGCTTTTGCGTTTTTCCGCCTATTCGATATTTGGAAACCGTGGCCAGTCTCCTTCATGGACAAAAAAATGCGCGGAGCACCTAGCGTGATGGCAGATGATTTAATGGCAGGTCTTTATGCCGCACTTGTTTTGATAGGATTGCGTTATGCAGGACTTGGTTAAAGAAGTCAGCTACTTATTAAGAGATAAAGGCCTAATGCTCGCCACAGCAGAATCCTGCACAGGAGGTTTAATTTCGGCAGCTATGACTGAATTATCAGGCTCTTCCGCTGTCTTTGACAGAAGCTTTATCACTTATTCTAATGAGGCAAAAATCGACATGTTAGGCGTTTCAGCACAAACATTAGACAAATTTGGCGCCGTTAGCGCAGAAACTGCCCAAGAAATGGCCATTGGGACGTTAAAAAAATCACGAGCAAATATTGTTATCGCCGTTACAGGCATAGCTGGCCCCACTGGCGGAACCGCCGAAAAGCCAGTTGGACTGGTTTATACAGCCATAGGACTAGGCCATAAAGACTCAAAAAACGAAATTAATGTCTTTAAGTGTAATTTCGAAGGAAACCGCACAGAAATTCGCAACCATACGGTGTATAAGGCTTTAAGCGAAGTTAAAAATATCCTTGAACGGGCATTATGCGATTAATGCATGCCTAACCATGAATTAATGCATATTTCTCTTGCAAAATGCAAATTTTGATGTATATTAAGAACGCACACCCTCTATTACCGCTAATGTCCGAGGCCTTTTCGTGAGGTTTCGGACTTTTTTTATGGATTTTTCGCTTTTTACAATTATACGTGACAACCCATATTACTAGCTGCCGTAGTAACGTTTTGTATAGATTGAAACGCTCTTATCTGTATCTCAACAGAGCGCTCTAAATATTGGATTTTTGCCTGTCGCGCAGGTGTAAATATTTTATGCCAAGCTTGCTCAGCTAGTTTCTTTTCTGCACCTTTTGTATAACTTCCCTTGCCATCAGGAAACTTACCCAGCTTCCCAATAATATCTGCCATATAAGCAATATCTTCTTTAGGAGGCTCGTCACGAATGTCATACTTAGATTTAATTGACGTGAAATGCCGTTGAAGAAATGTCTCCAGCCTGTCCACAAAAGGGTTTTGCAACGCCAAACCTAAACGATTATCGTAAAATATAGAATCAAAATGATCGTCTTCGTAAGAATCCTCATCACCATAAATCAAATCAATATTTTCAACCAATGACTCTTGCAGGGTTGAAATTAAATGCTGTCTATTAGCCTTTGAGCCCATTCTTATTCTACTACGACGGTTCAGCTTTGAGACTTCTAAAACCTCTCCTATAACTTGTGCGTCTAACTCTATCAATGCAGATAAAGCCAATCTATGTCTTAAATTCAACGGAATAGAAGTTCCTTTAAGGAGCTCTCTAAACTGTTGGTCATGCCTAATTTCATGTCCAAGAGTTACACCACGCAACTTTTCGTAACACTCTATATAATTGTATGAAGGAGCATATAATGCGGCAGGCGCGCCCTTATAATCAGCACGTTGTACAAATTTAATGTTATGATCTTTACAAAACTGGAGCAATTCAGGCCCCCACATTGATCTATTGAGCTCTTTACGAGCCTGCTCGATAATCCCCATTGCATCGCCGTCTGCACGAAGTATTGAGCTTTTATGAAAGATCGGCATTACTGATCTGGGAGAACGTCTTGGGATCACTTAACAAAACTCCATTTTATAACAAAAAATAATGTTTAAACAGATTGTTAAGTTATGTCAATGGGATTGTGGAAAATGGTGCGCCCTGCAGGACTCGAACCTGCAACCCCCTGCTTAGAAGGCAGGTGCTCTATCCAGTTGAGCTAAGGGCGCCTTTTGTGTATTTCATAGACCTTATACCGATTAGGCCTCTGTTTTGGAAGAAGTTTTTGTCTTTTTTTCCGTTTTAGCGGCGGTGTTAGGCGGAACATATTTAAAATTATCCATATAGCTTCTAGGGCGGGATTTACGTTTATGCGCAGGCGGTAGCATATATTGCCAGCCTTTTTTCTTCGCAAACTCTATTGCCTCAGCTTGAGTATCAAATTTGAGCTTAACCTGATTAAGCGTATCACTGGAGCTAGTCCAGCCCATTAAGTCTTCTGGGGCGCGTTTGCTTGTTGGCTCATACTCCAAAACCCATTGATTGGATTTTCCATGACCAGATTGCATTGCGCTTTTCGCAGGCTTATAAATAAATACTTTCATCAGAATAGTTTACACGAAGCGTGTATGATTTGTCACCACTTGAATAGTTTTCTGGCAAAAAATGCTAGGACAGCGCCAGCCACACCAAATGGTAATAGATGGAAGATATAACTGTGATCCATACCGTCCATAGAGCATGTTAAGCGCAATCCAATCCACCCCAACGCCATCACAGATAAAACATTCATGCTAATGAGCCAGTAAGGCTGTGTGGTGTGCCCACGTGTGCTTAGGATAACAATCGCCAAAATAGGAAGAAGCTCAATATAAGCCCCCCGCTCCGCGCAGTGAAGCCCTGTAAACGAAGGCATATAGAACCCTTCAATATAAACACGGATAATGCTCCAGAGCAGAAAAACACCCACTAATGTAAGCGGAACAATTTTGATCCATTTTTGCTGTCCTTGGTCAGGCACAGTTAGATAAGCCGAAGACAAGGCTGAAGCGGCAAAAATTGTAAAAGCTAGCCCAACCTCAAATAAGAAGTTTTGTTCATGCATAACATCCGCAAAGTCATAACGTAGCCCTGAATAAAAAGACACAATCACAGCATAAACAATAGATATAATAGCCCATGGTAATATTTTACGGATAACGCAAAAATCTCCACATTTTTTATCTAGGCCGTCGCAAAGTTGGCCTATCAAATCATCTGTATTTTTATTATCTTTTTTACTCACTTCAGCATACCTTGTAATTTCTTCATCGTTCTATGTGCCGATACTTTGACGGCAGATTCCTTCATATCCAGCTCTTTTGAAACTTCTTTCGCCGTATAGCCTTCAATCTTGATCATCTTGAATATTTTCTGCTGATCAGCTGAAAACTTACCCAAAGCCGTTTCTATATCTTTTAATTCGTAAGCAGTGCTTATATTCGTTACATTATGCCCTAAATCAGGTGTCGCATCGCTTGAAATGGTCACATCTTGGCGCGAAGAATAATATTTACGCAGATAATCCGTACGCCTGAAATTCACAATCGACATAAGCCAAGGTTTAAAAGGGCGATCACCACTATACGTATGAAGTGATTTATGCACAGAGATTAAAACCTCTTGCGCAACATCTTCCGCTTCTTCTTGATTTTTAAGTGATTTGATAATGACATTGCGAATATAGGGTGCAATAGCACTAAGCAACGCATGATAAGATCTCTTATCACCCTGTTGAGCGAGTATCGCCCATTCCGTCCATTGCTCTGCTGTGTCTTGATTACTCATGTGGCGATTAATCTAACATGAAATGGGAAATTATAAAGAAAGAAAAATGGTCGGAGTGGAGAGATTCGAACTCCCGACATCCTGCTCCCAAAGCAGGCGCGCTACCAGGC
>JABAZY010000009.1:0-5056 GCA_018608245.1 Alphaproteobacteria bacterium
TTGCGCGGGCGGAGTTACAGTCCGCTGCCATTAACCACTCGACCATCCCTCCACATTTAAGTGATATATCGTGTTTTCGTCGAGCTTATTAGCAAGTGGCAGAAAACCGTTTTTTGTCCTTGCTGTCAAGTCCTTAAGACAGAAATAGAGTGACATTCCCAAAGAAAAATAGCTAATATGCCCTCAAGATTAGGAGCGGATATGCGAAACAACAAAAATTCTCAAAAAGATAAAGGGCAAAAGCCCAGAAAAGCGCCGAATAATCGTCATCAGAGTAAGCCTCATAAGCGCTCTGGCGGGCAAAACGAGCAACGGGCTAATACGTCGTCAAAGGCTAAGATATCGCTATTTGGTACGCATGCTGTGCGGGAAGCGTGGTTAAACCCTAAACGCTATGTTCATGCGCTTTATATAACGGAGACGGCTTACGCTGATTTTGAGGATATTATCGCGGAGGGGCAACGTAATGGTCTGAAACGCCCAGAACCAGAAATTATTGATAAATCTGTGCTGGATCGTGCCTTGCCACAGGGGAGTGTCCATCAAGGTATTGGGTTGAATGTGCAAGCGTTGGAAGAGCCAACCTTACGTGATGTGACGATTGAGGCTGAAGTTAAAGGTAAATCAGTTTTAATGATCCTTGATCAAGTGACTGACCCCCATAATGTAGGGGCTATTATTCGTTCTGCATGTGTTTTTGGTGCTGATGCACTTGTGATGCAAAAGAAACATGCACCAGAGCTGAACGGGGTGCTGGCTAAAACCGCTTGTGGTGGTGTTGAACATTTGAAGATCGTTTATGAAACGAATTTATCGCGCGCGATTGAGGCTTTACAGCAAGAGGGCTATTTTGTGGTTGGGTTGGATGAACGAGGTGAGCAAAATATTGCAGATCTACCAAGCTATGACAAAATCGCGCTTGTGATGGGCGCGGAAGGTCCAGGCCTAAGGCGTTTGGTGCGTGAGGGGTGTGATCAACTTGTGAAGCTTCCGACTGCGGGTAAAATTTCTAGTTTGAATGTTTCAAATGCCGCGGCTGTTTCGCTTTATGCGGTAAGTCAGGATTAGCTACCGCCTGTGAAGATGGTTAGGATAGAGGCTTGAGACTGGCTGGCTAAGGAGAGGGCAGTTGTTGATAGGTTAAGTCTTGTTGAGGTGGTTAATTGCTTGGCACCTTCTTCGTTTAAGTCAGCGAGTGTTAAGTCATCTGCACCAGATTTAAATGTGTTAATTGATTCACGGGTAAAGTTATCGCGGATTTTTACAATGTTTAAATCAACGGCAAGCGTGCGGCCATATTCTCTAACTTGATCAATAGCCTCTCTAATTCTCTTAATGCTATCTGCTACCTGTGAGGGTTTCTGAAAATTTAAGTCCTCTAGGCGTAATGTTTCAATAGAGAAGTCGGTACCTTCAATCTCTAAACTGCTGTTACGCTCTTTCGTTAAATCAACTTTCAAGTTTTCATCTTTTAATAAATTTGTACCGCGATATTGGGTGTCGCTGACAATATCGTCTAATTGTTGTAATACTGCTTGAACTTCTTGGCGACCTTGTTCGGCGAGAGGCAGGGACGTTGCCTCGTAACGTTCGCGCATTTCTTCTGGGGTAATGATGGAGTTATAAATGGCCAAATCAGACATTTGACCGTTAAAAGGAAATGTTCCATTTCCCCGTCCTGGAGCGTTGCCAACAGGGCCATCATCATGGAAATAGACGTTGTTATTGACCGCACCAATTCCATTTTCATTTGGATGATTTCCAATAAAGCTGCCGATTGCTTCACTGCCGAATGCTTCACCGTTTAAGTACCCTGTAAATTGCCCGTTTGGACCATCTTGTGTAAAAGCCACGTGGTAACTAACGCCTGCTTTAATGGGGATGCTGATGTCTAACGGTCCATAACCACCTGCTCTGACTGTACGACCATTAACGCGAAGCAAGCCATCGTCAATATATATATTTAAACTGTTAATGGTCCCGCCTTCTTCCCATAGAACTTGACGTCCGTCGGTGCTGTCTGCGTTGAATATAAGCTCAACTGTACGCTCTGGAAAAGGGCCACCTTCGTTGATTGAGTCATCGTTAGGAACCGCAATGTATTGATCCACACCATTAAAGCGAGCGGGAAGGCCACCAGCACCGTAGAATAAAATCTCTTCGCCTTGCGTGACGCCATTTTGGTTTACGCCGTTTCCACCTTCTCCAAGCGATCCTAAGTTTGCTGCATTTGCTTCGGCTGCGTCGTCGAGGCGAAAATAACCAATGGGATCGTTTGCAAGAATTGCATCGGGCAGGGCGGAGCTGGTTTGCTCTAAACTGCGTTGTACTTCAAGGGCTTTTGTCTCGGCTAACTCAAGCATGTTTTCAATAGCTTCTATTCCTGCAAAAGCGCCTTCGACTGTACGAATGGTCTGTGATAAACCATCTAGTATACGGTTATAATTATTGGCTGTTTGATTAAGTCCTTGGGCAGTGAAGAAGTTTGTCGGTTGATCGGTTGGGGAATTGACGCGCCTACCAGAAGCAAGGCGCGAGGAAACATCGTCGGCGTTGCGTTGCGCCTGACCTATGCTGTTAATAATATTCCTAACAGAGTTACCTATGACTATGTTATCGACCATTTGCGTGTAAAATTTCTTTTTATCAAAATGGGTTTACTTAAATACTCAAGTAAAAGTAATGCAGTATGCATACCAATTTATAATATATCATATTTATATTAACAAAAGGTATATAAGTCCATCGTTTATGCGGGTTTTGGCTGCTTTTTTAACCTAGTACTAAGGTGTTGTTATCTCTTGTTGGGGCTATATCTTCGGATGAACGACGAGGCTGCTCATTTGTATTGTCTAGTGCGGCACTACTCCATGGTCCTTGTTCGCCTGTTGATAAGAACGGTTGGGGATATCTTAATGCCTGAAGATCGATTTCGAAATCAAGATTTGATGTATCTACGCCGGTAAAGAGCATGTTAGAGGTATCAAATTGCATACGATCTGTTTCCATTGTTCTTACAAAATTACCACTAGTATCTGTTATGGCAGTTCTCATGAAATTAGGATCAAGACTAGCAAAATATGTACTGTTATTTTGCAAATGTGCTGGATTATACCCTGCAACCTGTTCAACTCTAATTTCAACAGAAGAATGAATTTCTGCTCCAGTTTGAACTTCGCGATCTTCATAACCGCCAAGGGCTATAGGAAAGGATTCACTTACAAAATTATTATTTGAAACATGGAGTAGGGGATCCGGTTGTGCGATAAGAGTATTAAAGGCAACGGGGTCGTAACCAATTCCGTCTTGTTCAGCAAGCCACCTTGCTGGGATTGCGGACAAGCCTAGTTCAGATGAATCTGTTCCACCAAGTGTTGCATGATCCCCAACAAAATACATACCTGTAACATTTGGTAGATGACTTAATTCCATCGGTTCAAAAAATTTTGCGGTTTCATCTAACCCATAAGCTATAGAAACATGTGCAACATTGCTTAGGTCAAGATCGTGATAATCACCATTATGAAGCCTTGTATCAACGGGATCAATTAAACTCATCTCAATATGGGGGCATCGTGAACAGGGTATCTGTCTCTAAAGGCTTGAATTTCTACATCACTTGGGTTGCTGAGATATAACTCTAATGCTTCTTGAGTAGCGGCGTCTATTTGTTCTGGTGTCATTCCCGTCGTATCAATAAGCCCGATTGTATCTATCATGCCCGTGACTGATATTGCTTCAAATCCACCTCTGCTGTAACCTCTAAGAAGAATTTCATCGCCCGTTTGGAAATTAGCCGCTAAATGCCTGTAGGTTTCTAATATACCGTTGGGAATGTCTGCGCCTGAAGCTTGGTTAAATAAATCACCTAAACCTGAATGTTCTGTGCCACTCCCTCTAAAATAAGCGGTTTGTTGAATTGTGCCGTCTGGTCCAACGGCCGCCGTTGCTTGATGTAAATCATGGACAGTGCTACCGCCATCTTGTCCTGTTCCATCCATTGTGACGACATGACGTACGGGCGCATCAGTTTGCGGCCGTACGCCTTGCTCTTCCGTTATTTCTGCTGTGCTGTCTGCTGCGTCGAGATCAAAAATTTCGTCTTTTATTTCTTGGGTAACGTCTTCTTCAAATCTATCGCCAATCGATTCTAAACCGTCATGGATTGCATTTCCAATTGGCTTTAGAACATCTTCATAGAAGGGTTCTATTATATGTTCTACAAAATCTCTAAAGGGATTCCATCCCATATATATTGCCTCACCTATTCACACTTATTGATACACTTGTTAATTTACACAAGATCATCATAGCAAAAACGGTAACTTACATGCAAATTATGGGAATTTAGAGTTGTGGTATTTGCATGGCTTTGAGGGAGAACGACTTTTTTGATTAAATTTATATTTAATCAAAAAAAACACGGGATACCGAAGTAGCCCGTGTTTTCTAAATTATATTAACAGCGCTTAAATTAAGCAGCTTCTTTCAAGTTAGCAGCAGATTGCTTGCCTTTTTCTTCTTGAATGTCAAACTCAACTTTATCGCCTTCGTTCAAACCATTAAGGCTTGATGCTTCAACTGCGCTGATGTGAACAAACACGTCTCCGCCGCCTTCTGTAGGCTCGATGAAACCAAAACCTTTTGTTGGGTTAAACCATTTTACTGTACCTGTTGCCATTGTAATTTCTCCTTATGCAAGTGTCTGTATTTTTCAACTACAACCTTGTAGTTGAATTTTTCTGTTTGATAATGCATTGCATTATTTTTTCAGTGAACCGAACGAAATCGAAAGGAAACTAATATTTTATACGTAACAATCAAACTTATTAGGACTAAGCCTGATTTTATGCTCCACGTCAACATAATTCAACATAACCGGCTTTCTAGGCGCTATTCATCAGCGTTGTGGAGAAAAATAGATAATAAAAATCCGCTTGAACGCAGCTAAATCATTGATTTTTGTTGTTGTGGGCGTAGTAACTGAATATTACAGTTTTTGTTTTTGAAATAGCCAAAGAAGGTAATTTTTTAGTTTTCTATATACCCTTTATTC